>NZ_QTYB01000016.1:0-22138 GCF_003461955.1 Ruminococcus sp. AM36-2AA
TTGGGAAAGGTGTGCAGGATAACGGGTACGGGCAGTTTCTGTTCATGCTGGGATACAAGCTGGAAGAATGTGGAAAACATCTTATAAAAGTAGACCGTTATTTTGCATCCAGCAAGATCTGCAGTCTATGCGGACATAAGAAAAAGGAACTGGCATTGTCGGATAGAATGTATGTTTGTGAATGTGGAAACAGGATGGACCGGGATGTGAATGCAGCAGTCAACATCCGTGAAGAAGGAAAAAGAATCTATAAAGAATGTGCCTGACGGCACAAGAAAAAAATCCGTAACCGGATAAACATAAAAAACAAAACCGCGGGACACGCGGGGATAGCCTGTTTTAGCTTTGCCCTAAAGGGTAATCGAGCAGGAAGCCCCCACTTCAAAATCGTAAGATTTAAGTGGTGGGAGCATGTCACGACTTAAACATATCTATAATTACTTTTATCAGGAGAATCTCATGAATGAAAAAGGATTAACCACCATCAATTTAAAGAAAATAAACCGCTCCAAGGTTTACCAATATATATACCAAACACACCAGACTTCCAAAATGCAGATCGTCCAGGACCTTCAGATGGGGCTTTCCACAGTAAGCCAGAACCTGAACCTGCTGGAAAAAGAAGGGCTTATTGACAGAAACGGATATTTTGATTCCACGGGCGGAAGGAAGGCACAGGCCATCCAGATTGCCTCGGATTTTCGAATTTCCATTGGCATCGGGATCCTGAAAAACATGTTCCATATCACAGCCATCGACTTATATGGAAATGCTTTTTATACAGAAACCATTGCTCTTCCCTATTCCAACACAGAAGAGTATTACAGACAGCTGACCGATAAAGTACGGGAATTCATCGCAGAGAATCACTATCCGGAAGAAAAGATCCTGGGTATTTCCATTGCCACACAGGGGATCACTTCTCCGGATAATTCCACTGTGATCTATGGAAACATCATGAACAATACCGGCATGAAGCTGGAGGATTTTTCCCGGCATCTTCCTTACCCCTGTCATCTGGAACACGATTCCAAATCCGCCGCTTTTCTGGAGCTGTGGAATCACCCGGAGCTCGACAGCGCTGTCGTGTTCCTTCTGAACCGGAATCTGGGCGGTGCCATTATCACCAATCATCAGATCCATCAGGGAAGCTCCATGCACAGCGGAACCCTTGAGCATATATGCGTGAACCCTGACGGCCCTTTATGCTACTGCGGAAACCGTGGCTGTCTGGAGACCTACTGCTCTGCCAATGCTCTAGAACAGTCTGCCGGGATGCCTGTGAAGGAATTTTTCCCGCTGCTCCGCAAAAAAAAATCTCCCCGGCTTGCTGAGCACTGGGAAGATTACCTGAACCATCTGGCCTTTGCCATGAAAAACCTGAACCTGATCATCGATGCGCCGATCATCATCAGCGGATATCTGGCACCTTATTTTACGGAAGAAGACATCACTTATCTGCTGGAACACATCAACACAGGCGCACCCTTTACCCTGGATAAAGATCAGATTCTGGTCGGTACCCACGGACAGTATACACCTGCCATTGGTGCAGCTTTATATTATGTAGAAAAATTTATACAGAGCGTGTGAATACAGGCAGCTTCACCTGAACCGCTCAAAAAAGCATGTCATACACAGCCAGACGGATATAACTTGATCCGCTCTGTCCTAAGGTATGACATGCTTTTTTTTATTTTACTTATTATTTTTTCAGTTCTTTCAGCAGCTGCCCGATCTTTGACACAAACAGATCAAAGGCCACATTATTCTTACCGCTGTTGATCACAATATCTGCTTTCGCCCGTGTAGGCTCCACGTACAGATAATGCATCGGTTTTACTGTGGTAAGATACTGATCGATGATTCCGTTTAAATCCCGTCCACGTTCCTCCACATCTCTGGAGATCCGTCTTAAGATCCTCTCATCTGCATCTGCTTCCACATAAACCTTGATATCCAGAAGATCTCGGATACGGGGATCTGCAAGAAGCAGGATTCCCTCTACCAGAATGACCGGTCTTGGTTCGATCTTCAGCACTTTGTCGGAGCGGTTGTGCTGACTGTAATCGTATACCGGACATTGGATAGTTTTGCCCTCCTTGAGTTCTTTGAGATGCTCGACCAGAAGATCGGTTTCCAGTGAATCCGGGTGATCGTAATTCACCTTCACACGTTCTTCAAAAGGAATTCCGTCCTGTCTGCGGTAGTAATTATCATGATAGATCACCACCACATCGTCTCCGAAATGCTTCTTCAGTCTGTTTGTAAATGTAGATTTGCCGGAACCTGATCCTCCGGCGATCCCGATAATAATACTTTCCATCGTCTCTTTACCTCTTAAGCTAGAATTCTTCCGCTGTGGATCCCGCAGGCTTCCCGAAGAGTTTTTCCGTATAGAGAAGCTTTTTCTTACACAAAAGCTGCCCGGTCGGTGTGCATCTCCTGCACCCGGTTCCGGACAGCTTTTCTGGTTATTTTTTATAAAGCAATCGTTCTGATCAGATCTCAGCCTGCTCCAGAAGTGCCGGGATCTTGGACTCCCATCCAAGTGCCATGATATGTACACCCTGGCAGTATGGCTTGCACTCTTTGATGATACGTGCAGCGATCTCAACACCAGTGATACCGGCTTTTGTTTTCTCTTTGTCTGCTTTCAGCTCCTCGATCATCTCATCCGGAACATGGATGCCGGCTACGTTGTTGTTCATGAACTTAGCCATTCCGGCAGATTTCGGAATGATGATACCAACCTGTACAGGTTTTCCGAACTGTTTTGCTTTTTCCATAAATTTGATGAATTTCTCCGGCTCAAATACAGCCTGTGTCTGGAAGTAGTCTGCACCTGCAGCAACCTTTCTTTCCATCTTTGCAAGCTGAGCGTCAACGGAATCGCTGCATGGAGATACAACGGCACCCTTGGAGAATTTCGGAGGCTCTCCAACCAGCTGGTTTCCTCCAAGATCTACACCGGACTCAAGAAGCTGTACTGTATGAAGAAGAGATACAGAATCAAGATCGAATACCGGTTTTGCCTGCGGATGATCGCCCATCTTCGTATGGTCACCTGTCAGACAGAGGATGTTCTCAATACCAAGCATCGCAGCACTTAAAAGATCAGACTCCAGTGCGATACGGTTTCTGTCACGTCAGCACTTTCATAAACAGCAGATCCAGGCTTAAATTTGTGACAATAACCCCAGCTGAAGAAATGGCAGCCAGCTTTGGCGCGCCGTCTGTCCGCACTGCAATAGAGAGAATATTATATAACACATAGATCGGGGCAAAGGCAAACACCACGTTCAGATACTGCAGTGCCTGTGGCAAAAGCTCCGGTGTGGCACCAAGCAGACTGCATAATGCGCTGCGAAATACGAGAGATACAGCTGCGAAAAGCACACCTGTTATCAGTCCTACACTTAATACGGAGCCGAAAACCCGATTTACACCTTTCAGATCTGCTTCGCCGAGTTTTTTCCCAATTAAGACGCCTGCACCGCCGCCTAAGGTGATTCCCATAAGTAAATAAAGCAGAAATACCGGTGTTGCAATGTTCGCCACAGCCAGGCCGGTACTGCCTATAAAATTTCCTACCAGAGTAGCATCCACAAGGGTGGATATGGTAACCCCAAGAGAAGAACATACTCCCCAGAATAAAAAGGTTCTGTATGCACTTTTTGCATAGTTTGTTTCCATATGATTTTCCTCCTGCCTTCAGCTGACTTTTTCATCAAAGCCAGGGGCTTTTGACCCCGACATCATTATATCAAAAAGGAGCAACTCCCGGTACTGCAGAGTTGCTCCTTCTTGCTGTCAATCGATCGGATTATGTTAGCTATTGATCCTCTTAATCACTTCTTCCATTACAGGCATCGCAGGTATTGCTCCTTCTCTCTCAACACATAGGGAAGCCATCGCATTTCCAAAGCGGACACATTCTATCATTTCCTGTAAAGAATATTCTTCTATACGCTTACCGGATTCACAAATCTTATATAAAAAGCCTCCCATAAAAGAATCTCCGGCACCGGTGGTATCCACAACTTTGCTGGAATAACCTGAAACATATGCTTCCTGCTGATCCTGCAGATATACAAACGATCCTTTTTCGCCTAAAGTAATGAGTACTATTTTTGCACCATACTCTGTTATGCTCTCTGCTGCTTTCCGAACATCCGTATAACCTGTTAAGAGCTCAATCTCTTCTTCTGATACTTTAACGATATCTGCATATTCTAAAATACTTCTCATCCATTTACAGGCTTCTTCCTGTGAATCCCACAAACTGGCTCTGTAATTCGGATCATAAGAAATAATTATTCCATTATTTTTCGCAGCTTTTAATGCAATAAACTCTGCATTTCTGGATAGTTCATCTGTTAACGACAAAGATCCTACATGAAAAATACGGCTTTGGCAGATTATATCTTTCCGTACTTCCTCAGCCTTCAGTCTGATATCTGCTCCGGGTTTTCTGGCAAACGCAAAATTTCGTTCTCCGTTATCTGCCAGTTTAACAAAAGCAAGTGTTGTAAAATAGTCAGCATCACTTATTAATCCTTCGGTTGATACACCGCATTTATCCAGTGTTTCCTTTAAGAAATCACCCAGGAAATCTTCTCCTACTTTTCCGATAAATGCTGTTTGGGCACCCAGCCGTTGTGCCGCGACCACAACATTAGCAGGTGCACCTCCCGGATTTTGTGTATAAGACAATGTTTGTCTTTCACTCTCTTTTTTCCCGGTAAAATCAATCAATATCTCTCCCAGAGAGGTAATATCATAATGCCGTTTTGCCCTATATTTTATATCTACGCCTATATTTCCTTGTGGGTATAATTTTCCTGTATAACGATACAGACCATGCTCCCACAATAATGTAAATGTATTTCCGTCTATGAGGATATCAATATCTGTTTCTTTTTCCATCATTTCACAGGAAACAGTTCGTATACCATATCTGGAAGCTGTGTCTGCCCGGTTATAATTCACGGTCATTTCTTTCTTTGAATAATCAAAGCATATTGTCACGGTATGTCTATCTGTATCATATAGATCAATGCACAATAACTCTCCATCTCCCGGCAGCTTTCCCTTCAATTCCACCATTACTGGCTGACTTTGCGGTGGTATGTTTTCACCGGTCCAATGTTTTTCCAATGTTCTGCGGAAGAGCTTCATCTCATCTTTCACTTTATCAGCCACTTTTGCACACAAACGCCTGTTATCATCTAAATACCATACTCGTGATACATCCAGTATTCCACGATACCCTTCCTTGGGACCGAAATCCCGGATCCAGGGCATCCACAACCAGCCTCCCAGCCAGGCAACAGACCGAATTTCCCCATTCAATACCGGATATGTCTGTGCTGCATAATAATGAGTTCCAAGATCCAAGGTTCCGCTTATCTTTTTATGGAATTCACATTTGTCAAAATCCACCTGTCCGGACAGATATAGCGTCGTTGCACTGTCTTTTTCATACATCGGCGAAGCTGTCAAAAACCAGACATCGTCAAGGCAGAAGGCATCCGGACATTCAAACATTCTGCCCTCACCAGGCTCTGCTTCGTACAAAATTCCGCTATACGTCCAATGATACAGATCGGTAGAAGAGAAAAGATAAATTCTTCCGCGGCTCTCTGGATGTTCAATTCTTCCGGTGGATCCTCCGCAGATCATTCTCCATTTTCCTTGCGCGAAAAACACCTTGGGATCTCGAAAATCTCTTCCTCCCTTTTCCGGGACTTCATTTATCAACGGGTTTTCTTCTATCTTTACGAAATGTCTCCCATCCTTTGACACCGCAAGATTTTGCGTCTCAAAAATACCGGTTTCATCTTCCGTTCTTCCTGTATAGAATAAAAATAGCTGATTATCCTGTACAACAACCGATCCGGAAAAGCATCCACCGTTTTTATCGTTATCATAGGGCATATCGGGGACCAGTGCCGGTTCCAATTCGTCCCAGTGTATCAGGTCCCGGCTTACCGCATGCCCCCAGTGCATACTGTCCCAGCTATCATGGTACGGATTATACTGATAAAATATATGATATTGTCCTTTAAAAAACACTAATCCATTAGGGTCATTGATCCAGCCTTTCTGTGGTGTAAAATGTAGGGATGGTCTTACGATTTCTCTCATTTTCTTATCCTTTCACTGCTCCTGCAGTCATACCACTTATAATATACTTCTGCAAAATGACATAAAATACTAATTCAGGAAGTATGATCATCAGACTCGCTGCAATGATCCCACTGTAATCCATGGAATATTGTCCTTTAAACATAGATGTCATTAACGACACGGTGTTTAAGACATTATTCTGAATAAAGGTTGATGCAAACGGGAACTCATTGTAAATATAAACTGCATTAAAAATAATGATCGTCACGAACGTGGGTTTCATAACCGGAATCACCACTTTGGTACATAGGTTAAATAGATTGCAGCCGTCGATAATTGCTGCTTCTTCCAATTCTCCGGGGATATCTCTCAAAAACCCGGTAAACAGTAAGGTATTGAACGAGATATTCACTGCAACATACGGTAAGATCAGTCCCAACCGTGTTCCAAGGATTCCCATCAGTGAATCAATCCGATATACCGGAAACAGCAGTACATAAATAGGGATGCCAATCCCGATCAGCAGGAAAAGATACAATGTTTCTGATGTCTTGTGGTTTCGAAAAACCATTCTGGAAATTGCGAACGAACTCATAAAAGTAAATAAAATACTGAAAAAAGTAGATACTACTACCAGTAAAATCGTGTTAAAATACATTCTGGAAAAATCAATAGTATCAATCGCACGCTGATAATTCTCAAATCTTATTGTCTGCGGCAAAGAAAGTGGGCTGTTGACAATCTCATTATTTGTCTTTAATGAAAGCAACATAGCCCACAGTATGGGCATGACCAAAAGAATAATCAATCCCAGCAGACATATGTAAAAAATGACTTTTTTTATCGATATTCTCTTGTTTCTCATATTTAACTCCTTTGCTTCCTCGTTGTGATCTTAATATAGGAAAACGAGCCCAGAATTGAAAGCAACAGAATTGCAACCGCAATTGCCATTCCATATCCATACCTTCTGGATGTAAATACTGTAAAATACATATATGAGGTAAGCAGCTCCGACTCATGAGCAGGTCCTCCGCCTGTCATCTGATATACCAGTTCATATATTTTAAATACGCCTGTTACCGCCAGAACAATATTAATAATAAAAGTCTCTTTCAGCATAGGAATTGTCACATAAAACAAGCGTTGTAACAAATTGGCTCCATCCATATCACAAGCTTCGTAAATATCTCCCGGTATTGCTTTGATTCCGGATAAAAAAATAGTTCCATGGAAACCCAGTACCTGCCATGTGAATACCATTGCCAACGACAATGGAGACCATTTAGTTCCACCGATCCATTCAATCGCAAGCATATCCAGTCCTATTTTACGCAATACACTATTTACCAGCCCATAATTAGGATTCAGGATATATCCCCAGATAATTCCTATGATAATAGGTGCTATGACGTAGGGAGCAAAAATCACCATTTTAAAAAATGCGTTTCCATGAAAATTCTTGTTCATCAATAATGCTGCCATAAAAGATCCAATGATCAGGAATATCACACTGAACAACAATACCAAAAATGTATTTTTCAATGCGATCAGAAATAGCTTATCATGGAACATAGCAATATAGTTTTTTATTCCCACAAAGGATGCTTTTCCAAGACCACTGTAGTCCGTAAAGCTATAATAAATTGCGATAAACACAGGAATAATAATAAATACTGCATAAATCATAAGAGTCGGAAGCAGCATAATGATTTTTGCTTTCTTTGTACTCAACCAATACATAGCTTTCTCCCTTTCCATTTTATAGAGAAGAACGGTATTACTTAATTTCATACCGTTCCTTTGATTTTATCTTTCAGCACTTTGTAAATTTTCTACATAATCAGCTGCTTCTTCCGGTGTGTAAACGCCGGTCATAACACCGAAGGTAGCATCAAAATATCCATATGCCACATTGGATGAAAGTGAATTAAACGGCTCCGTTACTGCTTTCCAATCATCATTTAATGCCGTGATCATCGTGGAAAGTACAGGATGCTGGCTCTCATCAATCTGTCCATTATATGTAGAGCACGGTAATGTCGCAGTATCCTCAGCAATGATCCTGGTTCCCTCTTCGCCGTAATAGAACTGCCAGAACTGCATAATTGCATCTAACAACGCAGGATCTTCTGCTGCCTTTGAAGATACTACATAAACACCGCCGGATGCCTTGATTCCGATCTGCTGCTCATACTGGCTGTCGGAAAAGGTAGGTCCCCAGAAGAATCCGATTTTAGAAGCCATATCACTTTTCTCAAATTCACCGATATCCCATGCTCCGGAATTGAACATTGCTGCATTTCCACCCAGGAACTGCTCTTTTGCTTCAAAATATCCCATATTGGAAATGTCCTTTGTGAAAGTTCCCTTTTCACGCATTTCTTCTACTTTTTCAAAATAGTGAATAAAATCTTCGTTATTCCAGGAAATGCTTCCGTCCCTCAGGCCGTCAAGCTTTTCAAAGAATCCATATCTTGCCAGCATTGTCTCAAATGCCCAGATACTGTAATTATCCTGCGCCCCCACGGTCAGCGGTGTGATTCCGGCTGCATTGAGCTTATCTACCACATCCAGGAACTCTTCATAGGTAACAGGCGCTTTTTCGATTCCTGCCTGCTGGAAGAGATCTTTGTTATAATAAAATCCTACCATCATAACTTCACTGGGCATTCCCATATCTTTGCCATCAACGGTACATGCATGCACCAGTCCGGGAAGAAGGCTGTCATTGATACCATACTGATCCAATGCATCCGTCAGATCATATAAATACCCATTCTGTGCAAACTCCTTTGCGGTTGCCTGCTCCAGCCAAAATACATCCGGAAGCTTATTTTCTCCTGCCAGTAAAGTCATCTGTGTCTTATGCTCGGACACTTCTTTGCCCGTAATATCAATTTTAATCCCCGGATGGCTTTCTTCAAAGGCGGTGATAATCTTCTGCAGATGCGGCTCCTGTGCCTGAATATCAGCAACATGCTCTGCAAACTCGATCGTAATCTGTCCGGACTCATCTGCGGTCGTAGAGCTTTCCATCGTCTCTGCACCGCCTTCAGTCCCTTCTGCATTTCCGCATCCTGCCATTGTAAACAGCGTAGCGGCCGCACAAGTCAGTGCCATCATTTTCCTCCAAATACTTTTCATCATAATTGTACCCCCCCTTATTCTTGTAGATGAATATCATCTAACGTCCCATATAGGATGTCAATATGTTTGCACATTTTCCCATTCTCTTCCTTCTGACTGTAGATACCCCATGCTTTTCCACAAATGAAGAAGCTGGACATTTCACCTTCTATTGCAGGATGGAATGACAAGGTTCCGCGATACATATCACTTTGCAGTCCCAATAATGCATTCAGCACTCCCCAGCTTGCCATTGCCCTGCAATAATGATGACCGGACTCGATCTCGCTGAACGGATTCCTCTTGTATCCGTCATAACGATCCCGAATTGACTTTACCACCGTCAGACCCTCTTCTACACAACCTGAATAAATCAGATTAACGGCTACTTCATACTCTACTCCTGTCCACACCTCTCCGGCATAGGATAACGGGAATTTAGGCCTGCCGCCTTTCGGCCAGGTAGCTACTACCATTCCATGCTCTTCATTGATTGCATATGCTCTGTGCACACTGTCCGTATGATAAAAATCCGTTTTGTAATTATACTTGAATACGGATTCCATCGCAGATTTTACATGCTCTTTCGGTAAAATTTCCCCGATTCCGGCCATATATGCCAGAAACTGTCCGAGAAGCTGATCTGACAGGCAGCCTTTTCCGAATTGATATTTATATTTATCAATCTCCTTCTGTACCTGAATATAATATTCCCCGTCAAACATCAGTTCATCGGCTCTTGCAGCTCCTTTTGCGTAAGCATCTGCGTATAACTGATGATGTTCTTCATCCCCTACGATCTCAGCCATTTCTTCACAGCATTTCAGTGCTGCCAGGAAGATACTGTCCGTCATAGGATTCGGCCCGTAGAATTCAATATCATAGGTTGTATTCTGCTGACCATCCAGTACATCGTCTCCATCCAGATCCCATTGTTTCAGGGCATATTCCATTGCCAACACTACTTTGGGCCAAATGGTCTTTAAAAATTCCACATCCCCGAGATTCTTGAAATCCCGGTAGACACGAACAACACTTCCAAGTTCTCCATCACAGGCCGGAACCATTGCATACCGTTCCTGATCAAATACGGAAAACATTCGTGTAGACATACATCCTGTCTCATCTGTTTCTCTCAAAAATTCTACATTACGCATTGTTTTTTCAAGATCCGGGAACAGAAATGCAACCGTCTGTGCATAATTCCATACATGAGGCACACTACCGTAACCGCAGCCTATATAGTCTCGTATCCCTTCAAATCCGGCAAAGGTTCCATCTTCCAGCCGGAAACATAAATTACTTCGAAGATTCGTAATGTTTGCAGTCAGAGCATCCACCACATAATAAGGTAATGTAGTCTTATGGAACATAGCATCGGCAAATTTTCTGCTGTCGGATTCCAGTCGTTCCTTATTATGGTATACATATTTTGCTACATCCCATGCATCTGTAAATTTTGTTGCATAGTAATTTCTCACTGTTCCGTATTCACCGCGCTGGAATTTCTCGTAGTCCTCATCAAATTCAATCCATGCCTTTACTCTGTTAGGAAAATACCATGTAATGACAAATTCAAAAGTTCTTTCTTCTCCTGGCTGAAGTTCTTCCCAGGCTCCGATGGATCCGATCTTTTCTCTTCTTTTCAGGAAACTGAAATTATGAAATTGTGCAAATTCACACCCCACACTGTCAGATACGGTCTCTTTTTCCAATCGTCCATCACTGGTAAAGTCATCCCAGAAATCCTGTATTCCATCCACCCATTCGCCGTCAAACCATTGTGTTTTATAGGTTACTTTGGATCCACTGGTCAGAATCGCCATGTTTCCATACCGTAGATGATCCTCTTTCAAATGTTCGGGTGAATAATACAATCCCTTCACATCATCAAATTCCCGATATTCATTTTTTACGCTGTCGGCCAGCTTCAGGTTCTCAATAACATCATATCCTTCAAAACCAGATGCATTGGGAAGTGTGCCTACCAGGCTTACTTTGGTCGGACAGTCTGCAATATTTTTCACCGTGTATCGGATAATTGCACAGGGAATACTGGAATCATCTGTATTTAAAGGAATAAACGGTGTATATGCTTCCATTGACACTTTTACGGGCAATTCGGAATCTTTGAAATTCACTCTTGCAAAAGGATATTCACAAATCAGTTCCGAATCTTCCATTCTTGGCAGATTTACTAATTCAGCCTGAAGGTATCCGTGCGAGCTGGTATATGGCGGAACCATTCTCGATTCCAGAATTTTCGATATAGGTCTTTCCAGTTCTTTGTTTTCCGTACGGATTGCAAAAAAGGAAAGGGGAAATTTCGTATTTTTCGAAGGCCAGTTAAAGATTTCCCAGTCAAGGAACTTTCCTCTTGAATTTACAGAGAAATTACCTGTTCCGATTCCGCCCAGCAAAAAACGGACTTCCGTTGCATCCCGCTTAAAGACCCGCGGTGTTCTGTCAAACAATATCTCTTTTGAAAATGTTTTTTTCATCTTCTCCTCCTTTTGGTTGTTCGGTTGTTCGACTAACCAGTTTTATTTTTTAACTCTCCGCTTTTGCAGAGAGTTTTTTTATTTGTTCTTGTTTGTTCGAATAACTTATGCTATGATATTAGCATAGCAAAAATATATTGTCAATCACTTTTTCAAAATGCGAGGGATTTTATGAACACCAGAACACCAAAATACATGCTTATAAAAAATGAATTTGTCCAGAAAATCGAAAGCGGATATTATCGTCCCGGCGATCTCATCCCTTCCGACAATGAATTAATGCGTACTTTAAATGTAAGTAAAAGCACTGTTACACAAGCCCTGAAATGTCTGGAATCTGAAGGATATATTATACGTCAGCAAGGAAAAGGCACTTTTGTAACAGACCGCTCCAAAGATAAAATAAACCTATCAATTTATTTATGTCCTATGGAAGATAATGAGAAACATTTTTGGGTCTCTCTGATCGAACAATTTAATCTGACCTCTTCCGAATTTTCCGTAACACCGACTTTTCTCACCAACGATAAGGTTCCTCTGCGTGACTCGCTATTGCAGAGCTTTACTAGTGGAAATGCCCCGGATATTCTGTCTCTGGACGGTCCTGATGTCCCCTATTGGGCATATATGAATTCTCTGCTGCCGTTTGATGGATATATGGATTCGTCTTTCCTATCCTCTTTTCTGTCTCCCATTGTGACACAGGGAACCTATCAGGGAAAGCTATATCATCTGGGTTATACGGAATCCACTTTATGTATTCTGTATAACAAGGAGTTGTTCCATTCCCTTGGTATCCGCATTCCGACTTCTGCGGAAGATGCCTGGAGCTGGGATGAGTTTCTGAATGTCTGCCATACAATACAGGCCAAAACCTCTTTTCCCTATCCTTTGCTTATGGACTCCGGACGTGGTCTTTCTCCAAAATCCGGAGAATGGAACAGCTATGCAGGATTGCCATTTATCGTGCAAAACAATGGCAGTTTTTTTAACGATACGCTGACGGCAACCTCTGGATATATTAACTCTCCAGCCTCCGTCGCTGCCATGAATTGGCTGGGCGAATTATTTCATAAATATCATTATACCCATGTGGAAAATCTCAGTGCTCATTTCCCTGAACACTTTGCCATGAGTCTTTCCCTGCCCAGTGCTTATTTTCAATCGCGGAAAAGAAATAGCAATATCGGCATAATTCCTCTTCCCCATGGTATAAAAGCAGCTTCGCCCCATGGAAGCTGGGGATTATGCATGTCCAGACAGACACAATATCCCAAAGAATGTTGTGAATTTATCCGTTATGTTTTCAGTCTGCAGAACCAGTTGAAGATCAGTCAGTTAACGGGTATTCCCGTTTTAAAAGAGATTTATGACGTAATGGACAGCTTTCAGGCCGGTTCCGGCAACAGCAATATTTTATTTTCCCAATTACGGAATACCTCTTTTACCAGACCGCAGACCCCCGCATATCCTTTCTTCAGTAAGCAGTTTTCCTATGCGTTTTATAATGTTGCCATGGGTGCTGATGCACAAAAGGAAATGGACCACCTGGCGCAGCAGGTAGACGATCATCTTTACCGGCATAATTATTATCAACAAAGCTAATAATTTAGGCTAAGGATAAATAAATTCATTTACCCTTAGCCTATTTCTCATCATATTTTACTTTTTTCTTATAATCATAGATCTTAATATCCGCACAGATTTCCAAAGGGATAATCTTTTCCATCCCGGTACCTCCCGTTCACTTCCCAATAATAAAATTATATCGTTTATTTCTGTTTAAAACAATACTATTTTCATAGTAAGCAAAAAACGAGCCATCCTCCACAAACGCAGATTCCTGCATTCATGGTTCAGACGGCCCGTGTAATTTTAATTTTAGATTTCAGCTAATTTCAGCAGATCCGGAATCTTGGACTCCCAGCCAAGTGCCATGATATGAACACCCTGGCAGTATGGCTTGCACTCTTTGATAATACGTGCAGCGATCTCAACACCGGTAATTCCAGCTTTTGTCTTTTCTTTGTCTGCCTTCAGCTCCTCGATCATCTCATCCGGAACATGAATGCCGGCAACATTGTTATTCATGAATTTCGCCATTCCAGCGGACTTCGGAATAATAATTCCAACCTGTACAGGTTTTCCGAACTGTTTTGCTTTTTCCATAAATTTGATAAATTTCTCCGGCTCGAATACAGCCTGTGTCTGGAAATAGTCAGCGCCTGCTGCAACCTTTCTCTCCATCTTCGCAAGCTGTGCATCAACAGAATCACTGCATGGAGAAACAACAGCACCCTTGGAGAATTTCGGAGGCTCTCCAACAAGCTGGTTTCCACCAAGATCTACGCCAGACTCCAGAAGCTTCACTGTGTGAAGAAGAGATACGGAATCAAGGTCGAATACCGGTTTTGCCTGAGGATGATCGCCCATTTTAGTATGATCACCGGTAAGACAGAGAATATTGTCAATACCAAACATAGCTGCGCTGAGAAGATCAGACTCCAGAGCGATACGGTTTCTGTCACGGCATGCAAGCTGGAAAATGGGATTCATGCCTGCATCTTTAAGAACCTTACACATTGCAAGAGATCCAAGACGCATAACAGAAGACTGGTTATCTGTTACGTTAACTGCATGAACACCTGTAAGGTATGTTTTGGCTTCTTCTACCAGCTCATCTACATGGATTCCTTTCGGCGGTCCTACTTCTGCTGAAACTGCAAATTCACCACGATCGAATAATTCTTTCATTTTCATATTATATTTGCTCCAATCATTAAAAATTTAGGATTAACCTGTTATTTCACTTCATCATCTGTAGCAAAATTGTGGATCTGTGTCGGGCATTTCAGTACGTCAAGGCGTCCGATCTCTTTCAGACGTCTGTAGATGCGCTCCCATCCACACTCCATATCACTGTCCACTTCGCATTTACCATTCTTGGAACCGCCGCACTGGCCGTTGACAAGACTCTTGGAGCATGCTGTGATCGGGCAGATCCCGCCGGTAAGGTTCAGATAACACTCACCACACTGGTCACATTTATATTCTAACGGTGTTACACCCTGGAAACCAGGTACCGGGTATGTATCGCAGGCTGCGCATACCATCTTGTCTTCCAGATATTCTGCGATGGTCTGTACACCAACACCACAGGAGAATACCAGGACCAGATCCGCTTTCCTGATCTTATCCATATGTTTCTGAAGACGTAACTGCATATTTTCCGGATTACAGATATAATCCGTTGTCATGATCCCTGTCACATTTCCTTCAGCGGAAAGCTCCTTCTGAAGTTCAACAGCTTCTTTTTCCGGAAAACGAACTTCCTTGCATCCATGGCAGTTGATGATAAAAACTTTCTTTCCGGCTGCCAGTGATACGATAGTTTCTTTTGCTTTTAACTGGGTAATCAACATATCACTTCATCCCCCTTACTGCATTTTTTCCGGCTTTGATACTGTTAATGATCGGAATCTTGGAAGAACAGATATACTGACAGCATCTGCACTCAACACAGTCCATGACATTCATGTCCTTCATGCCCTGCCAGTTCTCTTCTTTCGCATATTTTACGAAATACAGAGGAGAAAGTTCCATCGGACATACGTCCACGCAGCGTCCGCACTTGATACATGGCTGCTCTTTGGTCTCGTCTGTATCAATGGCGATGATACCGTTGGAGCCCTTCATCATAGGTACTTCCAGAGTATTCAGAGGGAATCCCATCATCGGGCCGCCCATCTTGACCAAAACATCGTCATCTGTAAATCCGCCGCAGTAATCGATCAGTTCTTTTACGCTGGTACCGATCTTGATGATAAAGTTGCCAGGATTCTTGATCTTCTCGCCTGTTATTGTTGTAACACGCTCGATCAGAGGCATACCCTTCTGGATTGCATCGGAGATTGCTTTTACAGTACTGATATTATCTACGATAACGCCAACATCTGCCGGGAGACCGCCGCTCGGAACCTTTCTTCCCATAACGCGCTTAATGAGAGTTTTCTCAGCACCCTGCGGGTATTTGGTTCTTGCAACAAAAACTTCCATATTTCCGATATCGGCAACTTTTTCCTGCATTAATTCGATGGCATCCTGCTTGTTATCCTCAATGACAATGATACCTTTCTCGGCACCTGTTGTCTTCAGGATCGCTTTCAGGCCAAAAATAATGTCATCTGCAAACTCAAGGAGAACCTTGTGGTCTGCTGTTAAATATGGCTCGCATTCGCATCCATTGAGGAGAATAGTATCAACTGGTTTGGCTGGTTTCAGTTTAACACAGGTCGGGAAGCCTGCACCACCCATACCAACGATTCCTGCTTCTTTTACAATCTCAATGATCTCATCCGGAGTCAGATTATCCAGGTCACCATGTGGCTGTACGGATTCGTGCAGAGTATTTTTTCCATCCGATTCAATGACAACAGCCATGACTTCACTGCCTCTTGTGCCATGCATACGTGGCTCAACGGCAACTACGGTTCCGCTTACACTGGAGTGTACCGGTGCGCTGATAAATCCGGCAGCTTCGCCGATCTTCTGTCCGACTTTTACAGTGTCGCCTACCTCTACGATCGGGTTGGCAGGTGCACCAAGATGCTGGGACATGGAGATCACTACAGTCTTCGGATCCGGGAATTTCTTCAGTGCGATATGCTCGCTGAATTCCTTGTGCTCTGACGGATGAACGCCGCCATAGTATCCGTTCAGTCTGTCTTCTCTGATAGACTTCACGTAATCGTTGATCACCTTGAAGTTAACCTTGGAGTAATCACGTACCTGTACCGGCTGGTTCAGGAACTCTTCCAGACGGCCCTGTTTTGCCAGTCTCTGGTAGATCTTTTCCCATGCACAGTCTTTATTCGGGTCTACTTCACATTTACCGTTCTTTGCTCCGCCGCACTGTCCATTGACAAGACTCTTTGAACAGTCGACGATAGGACAGACGCCTCCGGTAATGTTCAGATAGCACTGTGCACATGCATCGCAGCTCTTCTTGGTAAGTGCCATGCCGTGATGTCCTCTGTAGTTAAGGGTATTACTTGCTGCAATCACCGGCTTGCCTGCCAGATCCGCAACTGTCTGGATACCAAGACCACAGGAGATCACAACTACATTCTCTGTACCTTCCGGAAGCAGATCCTGTAATTTTCTTTCTGTGTGCATCTTGTTGCACAGAAAATCGAATTTCGCACTGCCTGTGACGGTTTTTCCCTGCTCCGCAGCAAATTTCAGGAATTCTTTGCAATCCGGTTCGTCAACGGTCTCAAATTCCTTGAAACACTTGTTACAGGCGATTACAAACAGATTGTCCCTGCCGTTCAGCACTGATGCAAGCTCATCACTGCTTTTCAGCTTGTACTTAGTATAGTTTTCCAATTGCTCACCTTCCTTATAAAGATTATATCCTTATGATTATCTGCTCTTATCCGTTCCCTCCTTCTCTGCACTCCCAGGAAAGAAACAATAAAACCAAATAAATAAGTTCTATGTTATTTGTTCAGCCCTTCGAAAATCCCGGTTCCTAAAAAAGGCCGCAATATTTCCTCTGACTGCTACAATAAATGTACCATAATTTGAACATATTATCCAGTTTTATTAGCTATTTTTATAAATTTATTCTATGATTTCATCCCAATCGTCTATGGATGTACAGATATTTGTACAACTTCTGTTATGTTACATGCGTTAGTTATATGCAACTTATATAATTTTGTTTATAAAATATCCTTTTTATGCATTGAGCATATTGCACAAGGATCTTACCTTTAACAGGACAGATCCGAAAGGTGTCTTTTATCATGGAGTAAGACGCTGTCCGCAATATTCACAGGTGCTCAGACGACCTTTTATTACCTGATTCTTTGCACCGCAGCTGGGGCAGGTAACTGTAATATAGATCTTCTCATTTACGCGTCTGTTCGGTGCAGTGATCATAATATAATTTCCTTCTCTGTCTATCTGGATATTCCGGATATATCCCCCGGCAATAAATTTTTCCAGCTTTTTCACTGCACCTTTTCCCAGTTCCTGCTCAAGCTTTTCAAATGAGACGGTATTCTGAGCATAGGATTCAAACCAGCAGGCGATTTCTCCGGCTTTTTTCTTCTTTAATGTTTTTTGTATCTCCCGGAAGGTTGGATACAGAAACAGCAATCCAAGTATGATCTCTGTTGCTGCCATTCCCCAGCGCCCTTCACCAATATACTTCTCCGATGCGCCAATAGCTCCCAGGGAAAAAAGTATAAAAAAGCCACAAAGAACCCATTTCAGTTTCCCCAGTATTCCTGTTTTTTTATTTTTTTCTGTCAAAAAATCGCTCATGTCTGTTTCCTCTTTCCTGTTATTCAAAATTTTATGATATATTTGTGAATGCTCCGTCAGTTCACGCCAGACTCTCCCTGTCTGAATATATTTCTGCATTCTGTGGATCTTCTATTTCAGTGTGGTTACGATCAGTTTACTTTCCAGTGCAGCTGCTATCAGATCCTCTTTGCAGCTGTATCCCGCCTTGGCGATCATTTCCTGAAAATTCCATCTCACCCCGGAAGCAGAACAATCCATTTTCCTTGCGATCTCGGAATATGACATCCCATGAATATACAGGCGCAGCATCTCCAGCTGTCTGGGACTGATATCACCGCTTGTGATCCAGTTAAGTTCCACCTCCGGTGCCACATCCGGAAATACATGCTCCCCATTTAACGTTCTGTAGATCACACTCCGTATTTCCTCTTCACCGTGATCCTTATACCATAGACTGTCTGCACACCCGCTCTTTGCTCTTTCCAGCACCTTGGGATCGATCAGCGAAGTAACAACCAATACCTTTGTATATGGATATTTTTCCTTGATGATCTTTCCGGCACTCAGCCCATCATGATTATGAAATGTCTGCACATCCATAAGCACAAGATCAATTGCCGAGTAAGAGCAGATTTTTACAGCTTCACAGGCATCCGAAACTGTCTGGACATGTCGAAATCCCGGTTCCCGCATAATAATACTTTCAAAATACTTCTGCATGATCCTCTGATCTTCTACTATCAGTATCCGTACCATAAACTCCCATCCTTTCTGCCAGCGGCATTTTTAACGCCAGACAAAACTCCGGTGAAAAAGAAACCTGCATAATACATTTCTCTGACTCCGCTGCTTTTCTCAGTGCTGACAGACCACCGCCTTCTTCTGCATTTTTTTCAGGTGCATCTCCATCATTCGTTATCCGGATGCTGTATTCATTTGCACCTTTGTCTATCTTCACCAGAACCGTACTGCCATGGGCGTGTCTGGCACAATTTGTCACACATTCACGGATCGCTCTGTCTGTCAGCAGCCTGTAGGAGGGATGCTGAGGTAAATTTCCGCTGATCTGAACATAAATTCCAAGCTCTTCTGCATGCCTGATCGTATCCGCGCATAATTCTTCCATATTCTCAACAGAAGAATCTGTAAGAATATAGACCAGATGCTTTAATGCAGATAACTGTTTATCCATTTTATCCTGCTTTTCTTTTCTTTCCAATATCCTGCGTATTGACAGAAGGCTTCGGCCAAAATTGTCATGAACCTGCATTTTCATGGCAAGTGTCTCCTGCTCTCTTATTTTATCTCCTATTTTTTCATACATTTCCTCCAGCTTATGATTCAGGATTTCCAGCTTTTCATTATTTGCTCTGATCTTTTCACCATTGTAATAAATTTCTGATACATTAACTGCCACTGTCTGCAGATATCCTGCACAATCCGGCTCCTGCAGACGATATTCCTGAAACATCCAGACGGAAGCATCCGGAAAATAAAATACATTACTGTCGCTGCTTAATCTGCGAAGTCTCTTTGCTTCGGATCCTCCATCTATTACTTTCCGCAATACCTCATAATCCTGCAGATAGGAGCCTGTCATTATCCTGCTCAGCTCCTGCATCTTGGTATTGCACAAAACGATCCTTCCAAGCGGATCCGAAAAACACACCCCGCAGGGAACATCATCAACAGCTTCATTCACAGACCAGTAAGACAGAGAATGATGATATCTGCGTCTCTCTCTCCAGATTGCTCTGAAAAGATAAAACACCAATACCACCATCGCTGCCATCAAAACGCTGACCGGACACCCCCGGAGCATTGGCTGATATGCGCTTTCCCCATGACAATATCTGTGATCATTCATCAGAGATCCCATAAGCATAAAAGAAACTGCAAAAACAGTCACTGCTGTTATAATTTTCTTTTTCCCGTAAAAACAGGTTATCCTTATCAACAGAAGGATCAATTCCAGAATCAGGCAGATTTCAAGAAGGATCATCAGAAAATCCTGCATTGCCATACTGCATTCCGCAAAATCAGTCATCTTCCGCCTCTCTTTCTGCATACGATACATCCGATAAACCATTCGTTTTCATCTTCCTGCTGCACATCTAATTCCGGTCTTTCTGACATTAATCCCCGCAGATCTTCTTCTGCTACAATATGAACTGAAATACGCAGAGCATCATCGATCTGCGACACACGATAAAAAACAGACTGCATTGTATCAAACAATCGTTCCACAAGCCATTCAAAGGTATCATAGCATTTCAGTATATCATCTGCATTCAGCTGCACTTCACCATTTTCGACATAATAAGCCGCCCGGATCTTACATAATTTTAAGCTGTCACAGGATTCCGCCAGACTTTGTCTGAGATCCTCCATCGTAAGCAGATTTCCATCTGATGCATATTGTGTCAATACCAGATTTTTTCTTCTCTTTAAATATGTACCAACAACCACGATCTTTCCCAGGATCCGGTCATAGTGTTCCCTTGACTCCGTTCTTTCCAGCTCATCCATCAGCTGTGACAGCAATTCCAGCTGCCCAGCTGTCTGATTCTGTATCATGTTCAGCAGCCGGTTCTGTTCTTCTGTTTTTTTCCGCTCAGCCTCTTTCTGATAGGTTTTCTGCAGCAGACGATTTCTGGCAGTCAGCTCCTCCTGCTGTTCCCTGATATCCTGATACTGATCCAGAAGCACCGAAATATCTTCTGACCAGAACAAATGTCCTCCTCTTATAGGAATATGGTTGATCCGGATTCCCTGTTCCTGTACAGCTGATCTGTTTATTACAATTTTACGCAGTTCCGGTGACAGCTCCGGAAAGTCACCGGAATGATAATAACGCTGAAAAGAATCATCCGTAATCTCTGCATCCAGTCCTCCGGAGGTCTGGAATAATTCAAAATATCGATTATTTGTCTGTATCAGGCCGCATAATATACACCCCTGATAAATTGCCGCCATTAAAAGGCAGCATACTGCTGTCATATCCCCGGCAATTGTTTTGATCAGGGGCAGACGGAGTAAATTCCCGATATTCCATCCCAGCAGCAATATTCCCGGAATGACAGGCAGCCAAAATTGCTTCCTTCCCGGAATCCTGCTTTTTCTGATCAGTATAATTTCCATCCATATCAGGCAAAATATGATCCATCCCTGGATCACTATAAAAAGAATACCATAGCTGTAATCTCTGTCCGAAAACGGAGGCCGCCCGGAAAACCGAAACACCAGCTGATGCAGGTCATTTGTAAAAACACAGACGATCATAATCACCGCAAAAACCAGCAAAACAATAATTTTTCTGCCCGTTTTCTCGCCGTCCTTTTCACCAAGAAACATCGCTGCTGCCAGTCCAAGGACCGGTATCAGGATCATCGGGATATAATACAGATACCAGCAGATATGTTCTCCAAGCGGATCATGAAGAATATGAAATTTTACCGTCCGCACAAAGAACCAGAATACCATCAGACAGCCAATTGCAGTCAGGCATCTGCGCGTTTTTCTATGCACTACATGCTTTTCCAGATAGATCACCCAGGCACAATACATTCCCAGATAAATACAGTTACGACACTGATCTGCCAGATTTCTCATAAAAACATTTTCCGGTCTTACCAGCCTGCAGAAATACGCCAGCAATACACTTATCAGGATTCCTCCATACGACAGTGCCCTTTTTTTATTGTATGTCATGAAAATTCCTCTCTCATTAATACATCCCTGTGGCAAGTATACTATAAAACTCTATTTTATTATATAGTTTTCAGAGAAATCATCCATTCTCAACCCTGTTATCACAAACAGAGTGAACAATTCTGTCCACTCTGTCTATCATCACTCAAAATGGTCTTGGATGGCCACAGTATTCGCAGAACCTTCCGGTATTCTCTGCACCGCACTGACATTTCCATAAACTGCCGGGCTGCTGCATTCCGTTGTTCATCTGCATTCCAGATTGCTGCATTCCGTTGTTCATCTGCATTCCAGATTGCTGCATTCCGTTGTTCATATTCATCCCAGGCTGCTGCATTCCAACCGCATTT
>NZ_QTYB01000016.1:22148-76108 GCF_003461955.1 Ruminococcus sp. AM36-2AA
ATTCATCCCAGGCTGCTGCATTCCAACCGCATTTGGTGTCAGGGCGGCTATGATCTGATGACCTGTCTGCTCCACTTCCATCAATTCACCTCTGTTATCGCTGCTTATGGAAAAAGTATTCAAACGAAAATCCATATCATCAAACCATGGATTTTTTACCTTAATACGCATAGTATAATCAAATTCATACTTATATACCGGTGGCTGATAGCTTACGGTTTCTCCATCCTTTGTTGTATATGTTTCCTCGTTCTGCTGTCGCTCTACATCAACTCTGCACTGCACAACAGCGGATAAAGGAACTATATCCGGATTTTCATTGACATCCAGCTTCCGTGCAACAGTAAAATTCCCCTTATTGTCATCAATAAAAACATTGTAATTTCTGGTATTGATCTGACGTGTTATACAAAAATCCATTACGGCTTTTTTGTTTTTTTCACGATATTCCAGTTGACGTTTTATATCCTCTACCGTACTGTGCCGCCGGTCTTCAAACCATGGTGACAATTTTTTTGCACAATCCTTACACAGATTTCCGTCATCCAGTTTTCTGTTGCCTAATAAACCTATTTTCTCTCCGCAGATATCACAGATCTTCTTATCAAATAATCCCATACCCAATCCTCCTTCTTTTTATATTTGTGTTTTTGTTTATCTACATTATGCGTGAATGCTTCGCCATTTGCACTAGCATCTCTGACAGTAACTGAATTCATCTCCACATCAATGGCAGGATCTCAGGATCGTATCTAAAAATCCTGTCCATTTCTATATGTTCAGGATATACCGTATGGGATACTCTCTGCCAGACACAACCGTCCCGAGGATGTCAAGTAAAAACCACAAAGTTTTTACTATTTTTTTTGCGTTTTTTTCCCATAAAACCGTTGTTTTCATACAGAGGACGTTTCATTAAGGTTACAAAAATACAGGGGTGGACGTTATATAAATGCTATAGACTTTCATATAGTGGATGTTGTATAAAGACTACAAAATCTATTATTTCAATTCTTTCCAACACATCTCTATCCTTCCATCATCATGCATATAAATGGCTTTTACATATTTTTGAAGCACTTCCGGTGTCAACTTTTCAAATCCCATAAATTCAATCATCTGATCAACCGGTATGTTTTTCTTCAACAATATTTCTTTCTCATCACCGATTAGATTTTCAACTTCTTGAATACGTTTCTGTAAATTTAGTTTCTCTTTTTCCAGTTGAGTTTTGGTTGAAGCGAACTGATCTCGAGTAATTTCCCCATTTCGATATTCTTCATACCCCTGAAGGTTCTGAGTTTTTATTTGCTCCAATCGCTTTTCACATTCCGCTTTTTCTTTACTATATAAAGAAATGGATTTGTGTTATACTTTATTCAAGAATGCTGATAAGCTATGGGAGGGAAGCGACTATGCAAAATCCAGTTCCTGACGAAAGATATTCTGTGGCAGATGAAGCCATCCTGGGCGCTTTTTTTAAACTAATAAAGAAAAAAACTCCTGACCAGATCACTGTATCCGATATCACAAAAACAGCTGGTATCGCGAGAAGCACTTTTTATAATCATTATCAGGACATCCCCTCTCTTGTATCTGCTGTTGAAGAAAAGACGATCCATGATGTTTTCTCCATAATGGAAAAATTTCATCCTGAAAATGACCGCGATATCTGTCAGTCCTATTTTTTGACGATCTGCCGCTATACAATGGAAAATCCTTTTCTTTCCAGTCTTCTGAGTACACCTCACGGGAATGATCTATTCGAAAAAATGCTGACTATGCTTCATCACTATGTCACCGCTACTACCTCCAGTGCCAGACCCGGCAGACATACAAAAGAGGAAATATCTTACGTGATCACCTGTGCGATCGGCAGTACGATCGGTGTCCTTCACAAATGGACAAGGGATAATTTTGATCTTGCACCAGAAGTAATTGCAGGAATTCTGACTCAGATTTTCCTGTCTGGCATGCTGCCTCTTTTATCCTGAGTGTCCTGCATATAAACAGCATAGCAAAACCCGTCTGAGCAATTCACTCAAACGGGTTTTTATTATGCCTGTGGCTCATCGATCAGGACATCCTGTCTCCTGATTTTCTTTGTCGTGCTGCGTATAAACGGATTTTTCCGGATCACCAGACCTGTAATACGACGGTAGGTCGGCTGATTTTTATTGTATTCATCCAGAAATTCCTGAAGCTGTGAACGAATCATCTCCGTATCCAGTGCCTTTGCCTCCACAACTGCCTGTTCCGGATAAATTCGGGCTGTAAGACCATTGTCCTCACCTGTTACAATAACTTCACCCACAAGCGGATTCAGTGCAAGCTTGTTCTCGATTTCTTCCGGAGATACATTTTCTCCATTGGATAGAATGATCAGATTTTTCACCCGGCCATTAATAAAGAGATATCCATCTTCATCCATATAACCCTTGTCGCCAGTATGCAGCCAGCCATCTTTCAGTGTTTCAGCTGTCTCGTCCGGCATCTGATAATACCCTTTCATAACACTTGTGCCTTTTACCAGAATCTCACCATTTTCAAATCTTATCTCCACATTCTCAAGTGGTCTTCCAATAGAACCCGGCTTATGATTTTCCGGCGTATTATTACTGATAACAGGAGAACATTCCGACATGCCATATCCTTCCAGAATCTGAACACCATACTCTGCAAAACGATCAATATAGTACGGATCCAGATGTGCGCCACCGGTAAAAATCGTCTGCAGTTTTCCACCGAAAACTTTTTCTGCAAGAACTGCCTTCGGGATTTGTGGATCAGCTGCTGCCAGTCTCTTATAAATTGTTTCAATCATCATCGGAACCATGAGCATGATATCGGGTTTAAAAATGCTCATATTTCTGACCATATGAAGCAGAGAGTCATTAATACAGATAGTTGCTCCCTGAGAAAAACCTTTCAGCCAGTCCATGACAAGACAGAATGCATGATGGATTGGAAGTACACTGAGCATGGCAGTTCCGGGTTCTGCTGAAATCTTAACTGCCTCAACATTAGATGCCAGATTATTCTGTGTCAGCATAACCCCTTTGCTCTTTCCTGTCGTTCCGGACGTAAAGATAATCGTCGCAATATCTTCTGCTGACGGGCAGGAAGCATCTGCTGATGCGTTAATTCCTGTGTTTCTCAGCTCATTGATACTGTACACGCCTGAAGGTACATCCTCCACCTCTTCCTGAAGCATCCATACTTTCTGGAGTTTCGGACAGTTTGCAAGGAACGCTTCCAGATAAGGTCTGTGTTTCGGACTTAAGAAGAGTGCTTCAGAATCGGATCGGTTTATCAGATCGATCAGTTCTTCACATGGGAGTGCTGCGTCCAGCGGCACCGCTGTAATACATCCTGTAATAATTCCCAGATAACTTTCGATCCATTCTACAGAACTGGTTCCGATCAATGCAATATGCTTTCCTGCAAAGTCTTCTGCAAGAAGTCCTTTTCTGGTGGAAATCACGTTTCTCAATATTTCGCTGTAACTTCTCTCCAGAACTTCTTTCCTGTTAAGCCATTTTACTGCTTTGACTTCGCCAAATTTCTGTACACTTTCTTCTAATATATCCCTGATCAGCATGTTTTTCTCCTCCTTCACTTTTCTGCGGACAACAGCTTCATTCTTACTGAAGCTCCTCCAGAAGCTTAAGCGCCTCTTCAAGAGTTGTAATTTGGGTCACTTCGGTTTCCTCAAGTTCAATGTCAAAGGTATCCTCAAGCTCTCCCAGAAAAGACATGAAATCCAGAGAAGTGAATCCCAGATCCTCACGGAATCTCATTTTCCCCGTCATCTCCTCCGGTTTCACTTTGCTGTACTGCGCTACAATATTTTTAAATTCCATTTCCTGATTCATTCCATTTCCTCCTCGTATTTTTGATTTCTATACCTGTTCCATAATCTCTCCGATGCTCATATCCGGCTCTGCGATCCCCTTAAAAAGAATACGCATCATATAATAATAAAGCAGTTCCATGTCATGCTCTTCCAGATGAGCAGTCTGATAATGATAGGAGAAGTTCATGCCGCCATCCTCAGTATGAGATACGGTCAGATACATTTTTTTGGTTGCGGCACCATTTGCAAACCATTTGGCATGCTGACGAACAGTCCCAAGCATTTCATTCTCCACCTTCACCGGCATTGGCTGATAGGTCAGATAGCAGCTTTCATAGCTGGTATGCTCCGGTGTATGGTATCTCTTTCTCATCTCATCCACGATAAGTGTCGGATCGTAATTGCTGTGCATATAAATTCGATTCTGCATATTCTGGATTTCATAAGCTGCCGAAAGAAAATCTGTCTCCGGTGAGATCACTGTTCTGCACGGAAACATAATGGTTCTGCTTCCCCCTGAAGTCCATTCGTCATGGGTAGAACGTCTGGATATAAAATTCTGGATCGTAATATCTTCCTGTCCGTTATTTACTTTTGACAGATAAGTACGAATACCAAGCAGAAGCAGATTCGTCATGGAAAGTTGATGATTCATACAGAAATCCATCAGGTTCTGTGTCGCATACGGTTCCAGATGATAATCCTTTACTGCAACAAACAGCTCGTTCATTTCAATATCAGAAGCACGAAGCTTTGGATCTCCATGACGTTTTCTTGCTCCCTCCAGTACAGACGGTCCCTGTATATCAGAATATAACGGCTCACCCAGTGCATCCAGCTGGTCATCCCAGAATTTTTTGTCTTTTGCAAAACGCTTTTCATTGCCCGCTTTTGCAAGATCTTTTTTCAGGACCGTCTCAAAATCAACCAGTTCCTGTGGGCAGGCTGTTCCATATCTGTAATGCGTATATAATTGGAACAGGTCTTCAATCATAACTACAAGCCCACAGGAATCGATCAGTCTGTGATCCATATGTAAAAAGAAACCATTGTATCCTTCCGGAAGCTTCAACATAATAAATTCACACATCGGGATATTATCTCCGTCAAATGTTTCATAAGCCCACTGCTGCATCAGCTCATCTGCCTTTGCCAGACTTTCCATTCCCGACAGATCCTTCAGCTCAATATCTCGCGAATCCTGCTTCTCTATATACTGTTTTACATTTCCATCTTTATCCGGCTTTGTAAAACGGACTCTGGTACAGCCTGAACGCTCTGTTTCCATCTGAATACATTTTTTTAATAATCCAAAATCCAGTTCTGCCTGTACAGAAGCCACAACACTTACACCGGATACCTGCTGTGTACCATAATCCATGATCCAGTTATGATGCATCTTCTGAGCTGCCGTCAAAGGATAATAATTTCTCATATAATAGATAACCTCCATTGTCCCGTTTTTCTTCTTTATCCGAGACAGAAAACATTGTATATATGCTTCAGGTGAAAAAATATCATATCTTCTCAGGAAATACCAGTACCCCCAGGACTTAATGAACACTTTACAAAAAAATGACCGGGACTTATCATACATTTAACATAACAGTTCAAAGGTGTATTTCTGCTATGTACTATGTCTGATAAATCCCGGTCAGGATTTTTTATGTCCGTTTAATCGTATTTCTCAAAGAATTCCATCATCTTGCGCTGATACAGTTCCGGATCCACATAGGCACTGCACAGATGCCGTGCTCCCGGTATGATCACCAGTTCCTTCTCTGCCCTGCAGAGCATATAATTCTGAAAAGAGTTATTCGGATACACATAGGTGTCCTTTTCTCCATGGAAAAAGAGAACCGGTCTTGTATTTTTTTTCATAGCTTCGGCAGTATCTGCATCTTTCATATGAAATCCTGCCAGAAGAGAACAGAACCAGTCCAGTTCCATCAGAAGCAGTGGAATATGATGCAAATGGAACCAGTTAGCTGCCATATCACGCATCTGTCCTTCCATAGACTGAAAACCACAGTCCGCGATCAGGCCTTTTACCTCCGCCGGGAGTGTATGTCCTGCTGCCATCAGTACAGCAGCCGCCCCCATGGACTGTCCATACAGATAAATTGGAAGCTTCTCTTTGTTTCGTTCAGATACATAGACTGCCCATTGCTGCACATCCCATTGTTCTTTTGCTCCAAAGGTAATATATTTTCCCTCGCTGTCGCCGCAGCAGCGATGTTCTATAAACAGGACATCACACTGATGTTCATGCAGATATTTTGCCATGAATGACAATGTGCCAAAACGGCTGCCACGATATCCATGGCTTAATATGACAATCCGTTTTGCATATTCTGTCGGCAGGTATAATGCATGCAGTTTTAATCCGTCAATGCTTTTGATATAACAGTTCTGCATCTTCTGTTCAAGGCACCAGGCCTTACTCTCATTATATTCTCTTGCATAACCATTCCTGGGATGATTTTCCCTGATATGAGACAGTTCAAACCATTTCTTTCTTTCCTTTTTGTGCTCTCCTCTTTTGCAGCAGACCACCATATTAAAAAAACGCCATCCCACCTCCAGTGATCCCAGAAAGACAGCCAGCAGTATTGCAAATGGCTTAATTAATTTTTTCTTCATCACGATTTCCCCGCAGTCCACATTTTAGAATAAGAATCCTGGCATTTTTCTTGTTCCCCTTTCCCATTCTGTTACAATTCTGTAGGGAATTTCAAAGTACTCACAAAATTCTTTTCTGTTCATTCCTGTGCTTTCGCGTAATTCTTTTATTTCCATATTTATTCTGCCTCTACATACACACATGGTGTATATATCATAGCATATTTTTCTATAAATACAATATTTTAATCTGGCAGACTACTTTCCAAACAGAGTCGTCCCCATCCCACCTCCACATTCGGATATTCCTCATACCCGCCCACACGCTGTGCACCTTTCCGCAGGTATGCCTTTACCTTTTCTCCGTAAAGAAACGGATCATTTCCTTTCACGATTCCCCACTCCATAAGCAGAGCTGCGCTTCCGCTGACAAAGGGTGCCGCAAAGGAGGTACCAGTGACAGTGGCGTAGCCTCCGCCGGGAACCGGGGCGGAGATGGATACACCGGGAGCTGCGAGGTCAGGCTTCCGGATCGGCAGGAACTGACTTCCCCTTCCGGAAAAATCTGCGTAGGCATTCTGTCTGGAATCATAAGCTCCAACAGAAATAACTTTTCCGGCAGTGGAAGGAATCGTCAAAGTTCCCACAGCCCGCGGAGAATAAAACCCGGTTCCGCGATTCAGTACATTTCCACCCGGCAGCCAGAGGAAATACTGTCCGGAGCGCACACGTTTTCCACTTAAAAGAACTTTCCACACACCGCTGTCCACATAATTACCCTCAGAAATGAAATCTATGTAGATTTCCTGGGACAGCTGATAGGGACCGGGTTTTCCATAATAGATCAGAAGCTCTGTATTTTCCAGCAGATGCCGCTGTGGCCCCAGCCTTTCATATAATGGACCGATCCGTTCTCCGGACGGACTTTCCAGATAAATTTCCATCTCATCTTCATAATCCTTCCATAACTGTACATTTAATGTGGGCTCAAAAGCTCCCACCGCCAACTGGATCTCTTCTGTTTTCCCCTGCTGCAGGATTCCTCCTGCATGCCAGGGCTGGCTGCCGTTATTTCCGGTTCCTGTAACGATCACAGTCCGCCCCATGGCCGCAACTGTATCAATATAGTTTTCCAGAAGGGAATCCCCTCTGTGTGTTCATTATAACTAGGGGAAAATTACTGTAAAAAAATTTGCAGTCTTTACACTGCCTGTTTTTCTACCGGATAAGGCGACTGATACTTAAATACAATATCAATGCTCTTATCTCCATTCACAACAATTTTTTCAATCAATTCTGTCACAATTTCTCTTGTCACTTCGGATAATGTTCCATACTTGATAAATTTCTCTATCCAGTTTTCATAAGATTCTTCTGCCTCTCCAAAGCTGTCTTTCTCTTGTTCTGCCAACTGAATCTTCGCCCTGATATCTTTATCCTGCTTTTCATATTCTGCCTTATAGGAGAGATATTCTTCTTTATCCAGAACACCATCTACATAATTTTCGTAAGTTTTCTTTTTATACTTTTGGACAGCCGCAAGTTCTTTTTGTAACCGTTCAATCTGCTGGTCTGCTTCTGCACATCGTCTCTGCACCTCCTTCTTCCTATCTGCTACTTTTAATATTTCATCCTTATCACTTTCTTTCAGTGCCAGTTCCGCTTGTCTTTGGATTTCATTTTTTACAATAGAATCCAATACTTCTTTTTTAATGAAATGAGAATAACAAACTGTGTTTCCTTTTTTGTGATAGGTACCGCACTCATAACCGTCCCGACAAGTAACCCTCTGGAAATTATATCCGCAATCTCCACAAACAATAATTCCTGCGTATGGATTTACCTTTCTCACTTCGCTATTAAATCCCGGTGTCCGTGTTCTTTTCTTCATAAGTTCCTGTACCTGCTCAAAAGTATCTTTGCTAATAATTGCTTCGTGCATTCCTTCCACAATATACTGCTGTTCCTCTGGAATATATTGATACTTTTCCACTTTATAGGATATCTTTTCTGATTTATGCTGTACCATAGCCCCTGTATAAACTCTGTTTCGCAAAATTACATTGATCGTAGGATATGCCCAGCCCTTTGCACCCGCTTTTTCTAATGCATTGGCATATTTCAATCCCTGCACCTTTCTCTTATACTCTGACGGTGTCAGAATTCCTTCCTGATTCAGTTTCTTTGCAATACCATCCCTGGAATATCCTTCCAAACTCATATAAAAGATTCTCCGTACCACTTTAGCTGCTTCTTCATCTACAAGAAAATGATGCTTATCTGCCGGATCTTTTACATATCCATATGGGGCAAACCCAGACATAAACTGTCCCCGTTTCTTCTGGGCGGTCAATGCACCTCTGATTTTCTTAGATATATCACGACTATACATATCATTAAACAACGTCTTAAACTGTGCCAATTCTTCATTACTGTGATGAACAGAATCCACGCCATCCAAAATTGCAATATAACGCACACCCAAAGATGGAAAAACACGCTCAATATAGTTACTGGTTTCAATATGTTCACGCCCAAGCCGGGAAATATCTTTCGTAATAACGCCTTGAATTTTCCCTTTGTAGATATCCTCCATCATCCGCTGAAATTCCGGTCTATTCGCAAAATAAAGCCCCGAATAACCGTCATCAATATAAATATCTGCGATTTCCAGATCCTCTGATTTAGTCACATACTCACGAATCAGTTTCATCTGATTTTCAATACTCTCACTAACTTTATTCTCTCCATCATCCTTCGACAGACGACAATATACACCCATCTGATACATCATATCACCCCATCTTTCTCAAGTATTCTATCTGGTGAACTCTCTACTGAAGCAAACTTAAAATATATATCTATTTTCTGCTCTGGATATACATAAATTTTATCAACTAACTCCACAAGCGCTTCTCTGGTAAGCTGCTTTACCGTTATTCTTCTGCGATTAAAGTGCTCCAACCATATCTTTGTTTCATTGACCGCCGCCCGCTGCCTTTGCTCTTCATGGTTCAGTTCTGATAATTCTTTTTGATATTTCTGATTCTCTGTTTCATACATCTGTTTTAATTCCAGATATTCCTCTTTGGAAAGTACTTCATCCATAAACTGTTCATATGCTCGTTTCCGGTATTCCAGATTTCTTTCTATTTTTGCCTGCAATTTTGCAATTTTACCATCCAGTTCCGGCTGTTTCTGTCTGATCTGAGTTTCCAGATTCTTCATATCCATCTTCATCTGTTTCAATTGCTGGTTGATTGCAAATACAACCAGTTCATCCAGCTTTTCAAATGTAATATGATTCAGCTCACAGTAATTCTGCCCCTGCTTCTGATGAAAACCACACATATATCCGTCATAGTCTTTATGAGATGCCAGATAACGTTTTCGCATGGCTGTTTTACATTTCCCACAAAAGAGCAGTCCCACATATTTATGTGGTTCATTGTTTTTATCAAAATAGGAAACTCTGCGCCCCTTTCTTATTTGCTGAACCCTATCAAACTCTTCTTTAGAAATGATTGCCTCATGTGCATCCGGCACCAGCTCCATTTCTTCCAGGGGAATTGCCTTTTTGTATTTCAGCTTATAAGACGGTCTTTCATGTTTCCGAATCACAACCGCCCCAGTATAGACCGGATTCTTTAAAATTCCACTTACAGTAGACGATGTCCACAGACCTTTTCCCGAATCCCATACATAATTGGTTTTTAAAACTTCCTTTTTATATTTTGCGGGACAAGGGATTTCATCTTCATTCAAAGTCCTGCAAATAACCGTACAGCCAAATCCATTTTGATACATTCTGTAAATTCTTCGAACAACCTCGGCTGCATAAGGATCAATTTCCAGATGATTATGAATTGTTTTACTTTTCACATATCCAAAGGGGGGCTGTTTCGGAGTATATTCGCCCATACTTCTTTTGGTCTGAATCGTTGTCTTAATCTTTCTGGATGTATCTCTCAAATACATATCATTCAGCAAAGTTTTTATTTCTAACATTTCATCATAAGTTCCAACGGCTGAATCATAATTATCCAGAATCGAAACAATCCGAATCTGTTTCTCCGGGAAATATTTGCCTAGATAATAGTTGGTATCAATATGTTCTCTTCCAAGTCGAGATACGTCCTTAAAAATCACCATATTGATAACACCAAGCTCAATATCTGCCAGCATCCTCCGAAATTCAGTTCTTTCAAAATTACTTCCAGAAGCCCCATCGTCTACATAAACTTTTTTCTCTGCAATATCTTTATTCTCTGCAATATAATCTCTTGCCATCTGAATCTGAGAGTGAATACTATTGCTGTATTCACCCTCTTTATTTTGCTCTTCAATGGAAATTCGGCAATAAATTCCTGCCTGATACATTCTATCCCTCTTTTCATCGGTCTTGCGTAGTCATTGTCTTTAATTGTCTTTATTTTACAACAAGAACTTAAGAAAATCAACCTGCAATTTTTCGTTCAGTAAGATTCTGAATGCACTGGATCAATGTCTTTTCCCCATTAAAATGCACTCGAATCTGATATCCTGCATGTTCATAGCTTACATTCTCTTTTTGGATTTCTTTTTTTGTATCCAGAACTTCTACAGAATCAAATAACGTATTCATGCTATATGCCTCCTTCAGCATACAGTTCTCTCTACATCCTATGCCGGCAGGATTGTACAAAAGTTCTGTATGAATTGAATTCGGCTTTCGAAAGCCTGATTACATTCTAAAATTATTCTGCACCAATCACATTGAATTGAAATTGACCGCAGATTGAGTTTTTAAGATTCATTTTCTTCCTATACAGTATCAATTCCTATTGTCCGGAACATTTGTTCGTGTTATAATAAAAAGACTTTAAGAATATAAAACACGAAAACCAAAGGAGGGATTTCTGTTGGAACGATGTGATTTTTCTTCTATTAGCACATGCCTAAAAAATCAAATCAGTGAAAGCAATCAGATGAACCAACCTGATTTTTTATACGAATTATTTGAAGATTTTATGAATGATCCGATAAATGAAGATTTTTCTATGGATAATGGTCTAATTTGCCGCTGGATAACCGGACAAGCAAAAATCAGTCCCAAAATAACCTCATATTATGCAAAACCCAGCAATCAGAAAAAACTGGCAACAACCATTCAGCGGAACTTACTTCCCTTAATGGCAGACTGCAACATGGTTATACAGGACATTTACACGTTATTCATACAGGACGATACGATTTCGGATACAAAAAAGCAGGAACTTGTATCTCTATATAAACCTTCTGATTCAAGGCTGTTGTTTTTAGCAAAAGTACTTTCTTTTGGTATGGAACGGCAATTTATTAAACGTGATACAAGAAATCAAAAACTGATTGCAGGAGGTGTTCTATCTCCGATTGTTCTGGATTACATTATGGACAGCGAAGTCCCAAAACCATGCCGTCATTTTCTAGGAAGAGAAGAAGAACTGGATGAACTCCATACTTTGTTTGAAGAGAACCGACATATATTTCTTTATGGAATTGCCGGAATTGGAAAAAGCGAGCTTGCTAAAGCCTATGCAAAGCAATACAGAAAACAGTACACCAATATTCTCTATATGGAATACACCGGTAATCTATATCAAGATATTGTAGACATGGATTTTATTGATGATCCACCAGAAATCAGTGAGCAGGAACGTTTTCAAAGACATAACCGTTTCTTACGCTCTTTGAAATCTGATACACTGCTGATCATAGACAATTTTAATGTCACATCCACACAGGACAGTTGCCTGTCAGTCGTATTAAAATACCGTTGCCGGGTTTTATTTACAACCAGAAGCCAACTGTCTGAATACTGTAGTTTTCAATTAAAAGAACTGAAAGATATACCCACTCTTTTTCAACTGACATCTGTATTTTATTCAGAAGCAGAGGAAAACCGGGCAATCGTAGAAAAAATCATAGAAACTGTACACTACCATACTTTTGCTGTCGAACTGGCAGCCAAACTTCTGGAAAATGGAATTTTAACTCCAGAGCAATTATTGATAAAACTTCAAGAGGAAAAGGCTTCTCTTCATAATGAAGATAAGATTAAAGTAATGAAAGATGGTCAGAGCAAAAAAGCCACCTATTACAACCATATCCATACCCTGTTTTCGTTATACTCCTTATCACGGAAACAGCAGGATATTATGTGCAATATGTGTTTTATGCCTTCATCTGGTATTTCTGCCCGTATATTTTCCAAATGGCTGGAGCTGCCTACTTTAAATGACGTGAATGATCTGATCGAGACAGGTTTTGTACAGTCAAGTCTCCGGCATACTATTTCTCTGCATCCAATGATTCAGGAAATTGCAGTTTCCGAGACCGCACCTTCTGTTACAAGCTGCCACACGTTATTGGATTCTCTGCAAAAAATATGTTTGATGCATGGCATTGAAGTTAGCTATTATAAAAAATTATTTCAAACAGTAGAAAACATCATGCTTTTCATTGAAAAGGACGATATTCCCCAATACCTGTTATTTTTAGAAGATGTTTTTCCATATATGGAGAAGTACCACTATCAAAAGGGTATGAAAAAAATCATCCAGGAACTACAGCATTTTATAAAAGCAAATACTTACGGGACTGCATCTGACCGTGCCTTACTATTGGATTATCAGGCAACTCTGGAACCCAAAACAGAAAAAGCGATAAAATTAGAAAAAGAAGCACTTGCTCAAATAAAAGAAACCACAAAAGAAAATGCCCACCTGGTTTCCAACCTCCATTCCAATCTTGGAGGGCTTTACCGAATCAACGGACAACTTGATCTCGCTAAAAGGCACATGAAAATGGGTATCTCTCTTTTACAACAATACCAGCTTCTTTATACTAATGACAGTATTCCTCAGATTAATAATTATGCTGTCCTCTTAATTGAAATACAAGAACCTGACCTTGCCCTGTCTGCTCTTCAGAAATTAGCACAGATTATCAAAGAATATAATTCAAACCACTGTTTGGATTATGCCCAGGTACAGGAATCCCTTGGAAGTATCTGCCTGATCACTGCAAATATTTCGCAAGCGAAAACCCATTTTAAAAAAGCCTTGAAAATTTATGAGGATATATGGGCAGACGAACCCGAATTGATTGAAGAAAAATATCAAGCAATTCAAGAATTGTATCCACAAGCTGGAATTGCTCTGGCAAAAAGTATTCTTCTCACCAAGCACTAACGGTTCCTACAAACACTTGTAAAATATATTGCCTCAATAATGTAAACGCCTAGTTTTGAGATACACTCCAAGACTAGGCGCTTGTCCATTTCCATTTTTTCTTAGACATGGAGCGTTTACATAAGGATCACTTTTCTTTTTTTGACACTTTTCGCTCCTCCTATCTCAAATTTTTTATAGTCTAGGTATATTGCCTTCATCAATGCCTGAGAACTTGTAAATATGCTCCTCTGCTTGTTCAATCTGCGATACATTACAATCATCTCGTCATCAACCTACTGTTTGATACAATATGTCAAATGCATAGTGGCTCAGTTCTATTAGAAATTTATATCTCTAACTCCGCACCAATTCTAAAATTCCTTTTGAAAGGCGATATACTTTATCAACACTTTCCAGTTCTTTATACTTATGCGTAATAAAAACGATAGTCTTATTTTTTAATTCACTATGTAATAACTCACGTAAAGCTTCATTTGATTCAACATCAAATCCTTCTGTAGCCTCATCCATAAGTAAAATGTCTGCATTTTTCAGCAGAGCCCTAGCTACAGCTATCTTTTGTCTTTCTCCTCCAGAAAGTTTTGCACCATCTTGTCCAATTTTTTGTCCAAATCCATGATCCAATTTTTCAATAAAACCTAAAGCACCACTTTTTCTACATGCTTCAACAACTGCATCTCTTGACGCCTTTCCATCGATATTAACATTCTCCTCTATAGTCCCTTGGAATAGATATGGTCTTTGGCTTATAACCGCAATTCTATTTCTCATATCTTGTATATCCATCAATTCCACAGGAGCTCCATACAATTTTATTATTCCTTTTTGTGGCCGGTAGAATCCCGCCAAAAGGTTCAAAAGTGTTGATTTGCCACTTCCATTTTCTCCTACGATCGCAATTCGTTCCCCTTTTTTTACACATAGTGAAATACCATTTAAAATAGGGTGTCCTGGTTCATAACCAAAGACAAGATTTTTTACTTCAAAAACCATATCCCTATCTTGATAAATTTTCTCAGGTTTCATTTCACATAATTTCATTTCCAATTCTTCCGGTTGTCCCCATAACTCAAAAAGACGTTTTGCCGATGGCTCAATTTGCGCAAAATAATATTTAATGTTTATCAATGCTGAAATTGGATTTACAACATATGCACTATATGTAATAAAAGCAAATGCTCCGCCTATAGTGAATTCTCCTTTTATTATAAAAAGCCCACTTAATATATATAATAACGCATTTACAACCGTGTCTATTACTACAACACTGACAGTACTATATTCATCTAGCATTGCGTTCTTTTTATATGAATCCATCAAATCTTTTTGCAGACCTTCAAATTGAGATTTTTTTACCTGAAACAGATTCCAGAGCTTCATTTCATGAATTCCATTTATACACTCGGCAAACCAACTCATAAACTTTCGTTTATCCTCAATCCACTGTTCAAACACTTCCCGTTTCTTGTTTGCACAATAGGACACTATTATAAATTTCAGTGGAATAATTGCTTCTATCAATATTGCTAATTTCCAGTCTAATAAGGACAGCCCAACTACTCCTCCTATTATTTGGAGAATTGATGATATAGAAAACTGAGTAATCTGATCCACAACAGATGACACATTATCAATATCCATACCAATTGTATTTATAATCTCTGCACTTCCTCTTTCAGCAAAATACTGTATTTTCATCCTATTGATTTTCCAGTAAGTCTTTTTATAGAGAGAATGTGTAAACTGATTATGTACATTTGAAAATAATTTTGTTTGGATTATATTTAACTCTTGCTGGGTTAAAGAAATTATTATTAATATAACAGAAAATAAAAGAATGTATTTCATGTTTTTCTGCAATATACCACAATCTGTTATTTGTCTTATAAGCAGTGGGTGTATAAACGTTATGAATGATGAACCCAAAAGGCAACAGATAATCCCTGGAAAATACTTTTTATATTCACACAACATTTTACAAATTCGATACCATGTTTTCCCATTTTCTCTCATATCCAATTGCCATCCTCACTATTCGTTAAGCAAAATATTGACAAACAAGCTCATATATATCCTCTATATTGTAAGTTATTCCTATTCGATCTTCTGCATACAATTCATACATATTATTTTTACGCACAATATACATATCTATATCTGATGCCTTACTACTTTCAAATATTTCTTCCTCTTGATTCAAAAGAATAATATCAGGTTCATAAGCTATATATACTGTATAAAGGATATCGTTCAATGACTCATTGGAATCGTCATAATATTCTAAAGGAATTACATTTTCATCTAAAGGATTTTTCTGCAGATTTATTGCGTAATAACCGTTCTGACTAAACATCACTTTTAGCTGTATCATTTCCTCGTAATCTAAATCAATACCGGCAATTACCGGTATCTCTATATTGGTTTTATCCCTTATTACATTTTCTAGTATATCCGGATAATCAGATTTATGCGTTGCTATAGTCATCAAAAAGTCCATAACATCATCAAATCCTGCTGTGGGCTTTCTGTTTAAATATGTAGCAATATGTCCAGTGACAACAGGAGCCGCATAACTATTGGCTTGATTTACGATCCCATTCCACGAAAAATTTGCTATAATAGAATTCTCAATATTATAACCTTTTTGTTCTTGAAACAGAATTTGACCATTTCCCAAAAGACCATAACGATCCTGCCTGACACCAAAAACACCTGGATATGCAGCTGGATAAGTCTTTATATTTCTGTTATGATATGCTGCTACTATAATCGCATCAGCATCAAGTAATCTTTTTATTTGAATCCATAAGGGTTTAATATCAAAATAATTGATTGTTCCAAGACTCATGTGAATTAACTTTATTTTATTTTGAATACACCATTCCAAAGCTTCCAGCAAAACTGTGATCTGTGTTGTTCCTGCAGAGTCAGTCACATTCAAGTCCCATAATTCTATATCACTACATATGCTTGTGATAATTCCGACGCATACAGCGCCATGGAATGATTTATCGTCTTTATACTCACTTGGATCGCATTTAGAAGCCAAAAAAGATTTATGAACAATCCTTTGACTCCTGTTATTTCTCATATGATAAGGTATACCGTTATCAATCAATGCGAGCTTAATCATTTGCACTATTCCTATTCTTACCTGTTATATATCCAAGCCAAATATCGCATATTTATTATTCTCATGATAAACCTTGTAATTCTATGGTCAATAAAAATTCAAGTGTCGCTGAACCCTAATATGCTTCTCCAATCACACTGCCATCATAAGCATTGATCACATAAGAAAGCTCCTGTAGAGAATTTCCACCAATACTTTCCCTGACAGTAAAAATCCATGCTGGAACCAACCATGCGTGTTTCGGCTCCTGATAGGCTGTGGTATAAGTATACTGCAATTTTGCGTTTACCACATCATACTCCAGTGCGGTAGTGTCGTTGGCAGACTGGCCTTTTCCGGAATACCAATAAAAAATCTGATCTGTCAGCTTTGCCTGTATTTTTTCAAAAGGCAGAAGCTTTGTATTTTCCGTCACCGTACAGACTTCTTCCGATATCCCATCCCATTTAAAATATTTAATTCCTTCCTCTGTTATCAGAATAGAGATTGTTTCTACCTGGAACGGAGGCACATAACTATCCACTGTTTCTTCCGCAACCACGCCATCAGGAACTGAAGTAATACCCTCTACACTTTTCGAAAAACAATACAGATATCCCGGTAATCCTCTATCCAGATCTCCCTGCCACAAAGCATCACTACCAAGTCCCAGACCATTGCGCTCTGAACATGCGCCATTCGGGAACCACACGGTACGATCAGAATCTACAAGGCCCATTCCATCGATACCTAAATCCTCTAAAACTTGTTCTGCCTGTTCCTTTCCATCTTCCTCTGTAAAGGTGATCTTGTCCATGCACTTTCGATACGCATCTGCCAGTTCATGAAATTTCTCTGTATAGCCGTTGGTATCCATGCCAAAGCTACTGTAATACTCACTCTGCATTTCCTCAGTTTCTATTGTTTCTTCTTCTATAAAATTAGAACCCTCCATCCAGAGAAAACTACTGTCATTGTCAATTTCCTGATTATACCGCTCTGCTTCTATATATGCCTTCCTGTCCTCGCCCACATCTGCAGTAAAATAATCCTCTGTATCTGTGTTTTCCAATTCAGTACTCATCCAACTCCGTGCCGCTTCCACACCGTGATCCTCTGTTTTTTTTTGAAATTTTATCTCCATCTTTTCCGGTGCAGACGCTTCATCCGGTGCAAGCTCCATCCCCTCTCGGGTTGCGTTTTGAATCCCTGCAATCGATGTAGAATATGCTGATTGCAAGTAACTTCCTTCCTTGCTGGAAATCCTGTCTAACACTTCCTGATACGCATCCTTTGTCACCATCTGTGGCATATATAGTTCCTCACCGTCCGTAAAATAATCAATCAATCCATTCAGTTCTTCCTGCGTTAACTCGTGATTTTGCATCTCTATGACTGGAAGATTGCCAATGCTTTGTTCGCCCAACTTAATATCTGCCTGGATAACCACACGGTCGTTGCTTTTCTTTTCTTCAAATTTCCAATGCGTTGGAACATTTGTCTCTCTCTTTTCTCCTTTTTTAAGAGGTTCACAGACAGCCGCCTCGCTAATCCCATCCACTTTGCTGACTACCGAACTCTCCTCTGGTGTTTCCTGACAGCTGGAAAGAATAATACACAACGCACCTACCATAATTGCTAGAACACTTTTTTTCATTTTTCCTCCATATATCTTATAGAATTGTCGCTTTTTCACGAAACTTCAATTATAAACTCTTTAACTTATAAATACCTTCCTGACACTATTAACGTTTTCGTATATTTTTTAGAAACAGACTACCTTATTTATTTTAATGTATAAGGCAGTCTGTTCTATGTACTAGTAACTATAACTTGTTAGTACATTACGCTATTGTCATTACTAATAACCACTCTTGAAGCATCCGCATTATGCTGAGATAACCAAGTCGCAGCACAATATGAACATGGGCAACCACATCCACAAACGCACCCAAAAGACTCAATCGTGTTCCTGTTTTTCTTCATATTTTTGTTGAGTTTCTTCATACGGTTCTCCTCCTTTCTGTTAAAATAATATCAATATTTCCGCTTCATTGGTGCCAAGAGAAACAGATATATGATATTTCATATTATAATTTCCGGATATAGAATAAACTAATTCAAAATGCTACTTTTCGTATGTGATTTAATTTATCGCATATTGTTTGCAAATTAAACTCATCCACTTTTATATCATCCAGCAATTTTATAATCGGCAAATTATATGTATTCTCTAATTCCATTATCACATATATCCAGCACTCTTCTACTACAGGCAAATCCAATAGATTCTGTTCTGAATTTTCTACTTTTATCATTGTGTATTTCAATATCACATTTTTAATTAGCTCTTCCATCCTATCTCCTCACTTATATTACAAAAATATTATTTGCAAGTTCTTCCAAAATTTTCAAAATTTCTTTTTCAATTTTAGTATCATCAAATATATCAAGGACTTGATATTCAGAATTTTCAGGTATCGCTGGTTTTTCATTCATATCCTCCATGGTATAATACCGTATCTTTTTCCATTCATGATCCGCCTTATAAAATTGTCGTGAAAGAATATATTCTTTCACTGGTGTATTATATTTTCTTAGAACAAAATCGCTTATATTTTTTAATACAGTATAATTCAAATCAGTATACCTATACAAAGCCAAAAAGCCTATATCTACATCCAATGCGTTTGAAATAATCAGAGGTAACTCGCCAAAATAATTTGTTTCATATTTTTCAAATTCCGAAACACCACCAGGGCAACCCACAAGAATCACATCGTACTCCTGTTGTTTTACTTTTGTATGTATCCAATGATTTAAAGCAATAATCTTTTCTGGATAAGACATGAATTTTGAATATAGAAAGCCAGGAAGATTTTCCATTCCTAAAAATCCACCGAGAACGTTAGAGCAAAGTGCCAGTACACGATACCCCTGTTTTTCAATCACCTTTTTAATCTTCACTTGCAATTGGAATTTATCGCAATTTTCGCCCAATCCCATGACTGATATTACCGGAATATCTATTTCTTTTTTATTTGGCGAAACAACTTCATCTGACAATTCACTTTCCTGTAATATACATACTTTATCTCTGTCAATTTGAATCTTATCTAGCAGTGCTAAACCAGCATAAATCTTTTTCCCTGAGTCTAATGCCATTTGCACTCTTTTTTGGTATCCGTCATAACTATATCCCATTGTATTTTCTGAAAAAACAATAGCATCAGCTCGAGTAAGACATTCTTCAAATTCTGTACTACAATATATCGAACTCTTCTTTTGTAATAGTTCAAGCCTACTCCTATCTTCTATATAGCTGGATACCGCAACCACCTGATATAATTTGTTTTCTTTCAATCCCTTGATAAGTATTTCTGTGTCATTATTTAATGGAAACACAACTAATTTTTCCATATGCACTCCTTTATTTTAATACTTGCAAATTTTCATTTCCTTTATATCCAAACTCAACAAGTATACACAATTTATATAGCAATAAAAGTGTACTTTCTTTTGAGTTTTCACATTGCTGTAGCAACATATTTTCTGTTAATATCTGATTATCTTTTGGAATTTGCGCCAAACAATATGCACACATTCTCAAATTCCAACATCCTAAACATTTTTCTTTAATCATCTTACCATGGTTAAGTAGGAAACTCATTTTATCAAAATCAAATCCCGAATCCAAACTTCCGATGCACATTTCTGAATCTTCTTCCGAAACTCTTTCACATGGAAAAAATTCACCTTTTGTATCCACAAATAGTCTTCTAACTGCAGGAATGCATGGACCACCATGATGTGTTTTTTTGCCTTCAGCAACATGACTATGTAGCTGTTCATATAATAACTCAATATCTTGCAGTTCTCTTCGCAACAATCGACTTTGTGCATCCCATTTTCGCTTCTCTAATACAGATAAAATCATCTTTATATATGCTAGTCGATGTACTCTGAAATTTTTTTGTGTTATGCGCGACAATGTCTCATCTTTTAAACCAACTGGATTTACATAATTGAAATTCACTGTCCCTGCTTCAAACAGCTCTTCTTCCGAATAAAATCGATATATATTTTCAAGATCTGATGAAGAACTAATAACACAATTAAACAAAACTTTTGAATAGTACTCTTCATTGTAAGCTTTCAGTCTACTCAAATTTTCTAAAATAATGTCAAATGAACCTTTTCCTGTTTTAAATCTTCGATTTATATCGTGACTTTTCTTATCACCATCAAGGCTAATCATAAGATTAAACTCATATTTTACCAAAAATTCTATGACATCTTCTGTCATTAAAGTCCCATTAGTCGTCATAGTAAAAAGAATTTTTTTATCCCCTTTACGTTGTAAAATATAGGAAACACATTTCTTAATCAATTCAAATTCCAGAAGAGGCTCACCCCCATAAAATGATAATGCAAGTTGATCCGCTTTTTCGCTTCTTTTCAAATAAAAGTCTATTGCTTTTTTGGCTGTCTCGAAATCCATCCTATTTGACGTATGGGAACGATTATAGTAGTTTCCAGAATATGCACAATATTTGCATCTCAAATTACACTGCTGAGTTACCTGCAAAATCAGATTGCCCATATAATGTTCTGCCAACAAATGTAAGTTTTCTGTCTCAGGATGCTCAATTTCTTCTATCGCAGTCTCACGCAATAATCCGCTTTTCACAAACCGTCTTAACACTCCATCAGGAACCAATTTTGTCTTTTCCACAGTTTTTAATATCTGATATTCTTCATCATTCACCATAACTACAGAATCCAAAGAACGATCATAAAAATATTTCTGCATTGGTGTTTGAATGCATTTAATTAATACCTTTCCCATATTCTTTCCCCCGTATTTTTATTTTATCTGCGTCAGGACACCTGCATCCATCTCACAGATCGTATCGCAGAGCCATTCGATCTCCAGCATGTTATGTGCTGCGATAAGAATAGTCTTCCCTCGTTCCTTTAATCCCCGCAAAAGCTCGCAGACCTCTCCTGCCCCCTGCTTGTCCAGACCATTAAAAGGCTCGTCCAATATCAAAAGCTCCGGATCTTCCATGATTGCCTGTGCGATACCAAGACGTTCACGCATTCCAAGAGAATACTGTCCTACCTTCTTTTTAGACAGAGGATCAAGCCCTAGGGCACGCATCGTCGCCCTCACATCGTCATCGGAAATACGGTGTTTCAGAGACGCCAGTCTCTTTAAATTCGCAAAACCGCTGAGATCCAGAAAGAAGCCAGGGTTTTCAATGATAATGCCTACGGAATCTGGAAAGTCCAGCTCCTTCCCGATCTGTTTTCCCCCTACGAGCACTGTGCCGCTCTCAGGTTGTAAAAATCCACAGATGCATTTAAACATTACGGTTTTCCCTGAACCGTTAAACCCCATAATCCCATGAATCTTCCCTTTTTCAAAATCATGGGTAATGTTCTTTAATACTTTTTCTTTTTGAAAGGATTTTGTCAGTCCCTTCAACCTGATTGCATATTCCATTTTGCCCTCCATTTATTCGTTTGTCTGCGTAAAAGAGAAATTATAGCCCTTAATTCGGACGGCTGACAAGCCGATCAGCGCTATGATTAATATTGCAAATATGAACATGCTCATCCCGATCCCTGGCAGGTAATCATAACCAAAGCTGTGCATGGGAAAGGTAGCTTGGTTCAACGGAGACAGCCAGCCGCAGAACACGTTCGCCCTATATTCCTGACTTTCTGTAAAATGAAACAGTTTCCGGAAAACATCTGGGTTCAGCAGGAGCCCATACAGACTGACTGCAAAAGCACCGATCACCCCTGCCATATTTCCCGCAGCCAGATTTAAAAACAACATGAGAACTGCGATAAAAAGAGTATATAAAAGTACAAGTCCAAACACTATTGCTGCGCACATATAAGGAGTTGAGCTTTCCATTGTTTTTATGGAAACAGGAACGGTTATGCTCTCCCCACCGCCATAGCCCAACATTGCCGCTGTTTCGCTCCACACATTTCCCGTAAAGGAAAAGGGAGCTCCCATAATTCCAAGCATCACAGCCAAAAAAATATTATAGATCACAGTCGCCAGGATCACATAGATAATCTGACCCGCAAGCCATATCTTCCGTTTTGTGCGTACAAGCCAATACGGAGTTGCCTGACTGATAAATGGCATGTCCGCAAAGAGCAGGATTAAAAGCAGGGAGGACAGCATAACAGAGGATGCATCCCCATATGTCCAAATAAACGGCTCGAATACCTGAAGGATTGTCTCATATTTTATCGCATGGGAAATAATCTGATCCGACAGCATCAGACATAATATAGCTGCCAAAATAAAGGTCATCCAGATCCTCGGACTTTTTTTCCATCCATAGAAATTCTGGCCTGCAATCCAAAAAGCCTGTTTAATATCACGCATACCGCAACCTTCTTTCTATTGCGCACATAAAGATCAGTGCCGTTAAAAAACTTCCAACCGCTAATATAGCAATGCAGAAGATATCATTGTAGTAAATAGACGCCGCCCAATAGCGGGGACTCAGAAAGAATGCTTTTTGATAGTAACGCTCCTGAAATACGGTCAGGACATAATAAAGAATAAAAGGAACGGCATAGGACATATAGCGATTTTTTGTTATGACAGCCGACGTACCGCCAATTAGCGCCCAAAAAGCGCCATTTAAAAACAATCTCAGAAAGCTTACCGCCGTTCTGCCCACAAGCACTGCCATCTCATAATTTCCGTCAATCAGAGAAGGATACTGACCGAACCTCAGTATACAGATTACAAGAAGGAACACCATGGCTAAAAAAGCTGTCAAACCTCCGGAGACCAACAATCCTGCTGCTTTTCCTACGAGATACTGTTTTCTCCCTGAACGGATATAACTGAACAGAAAAAAACGACTGTGCAGCTCAGCCTCCGTATTCTCTCCACCCGCAAAAGCAACGGCAATGGGAACAAACAGAAGCATATTAACGCTGTTCATACAATAGGTGTATGCTACGAACCAGCCTGGTCCTTCTGCAGATCCGCCTGCATTTATGATCTTCTGCAACATCTCATGCTCAGACATCAGGGTAGCCGAAACGATTAGAAAAATCCCCAAAATAAAGCGAATGCTTCGAATATTGTTTTTTATGTCCGTTGCCAACACATTTCTCATACGCTTTTCTCCTCACTTCAAACAGCTATAGACTTGATTTTTTTATTTTTATAAAATCCTAGTTTTTTGCAATAATATCACTATTTGTATAAAACTACACTCCTTATCAAACAACAGTTAAGGACTTGCAAAAACTGTTGTTCCTACTGAAAGCATTGCAACAGCTGTAAAAATTGATAATATTTTAAATTTTCTATTATTCTAAGTTCTACAAATACATAAGCCGCCAGTTAAGTACGATTAGTTTTATTATAATTCAATAAATTCCATCCAACTTTCCACATTTTATTGTACAATTTTACCATTTATATAATAACATGTCAACATTTAATGAACGTTTATAACAAAAAAATGCAGGGCTATAAAAAACTAAAGAAATTGCTCTATTTTACAAAATTATATCCTATTTTTCAATTCCAACTCAATTTTCCCTCAATGTCTTTTTCCTCCAACTTTCGTATGCTTATCTCACAGCAAAGCAGTACCACACCGGTACAGCCTGCTGAATTAATCAATACGAAAATGGAGGTGTTTTTTATGCGAGAACTCAGAAACACAAAAATCATTGCTGTAGATCACGGCTACGGCAACATGAAAACAGCAAATACCGTCACACCAACCGGAATCAAAGCCTATGAAACAGAACCCATCTTCACCGGGAATATTCTGGAATATAACGGCATTTACTACCGGATTGGCGAAGGACACAAAGAATTTATCCCAGATAAAGCTATGGACGAAGAATATTATCTTCTAACTCTCATGGCGATTGCAAGGGAACTGAATGTCTTTTCCATCCGTGAAGCAGACGTTCATCTGGCTGCCGGGCTTCCTCTGACATGGATCAGAAACCAGAGAGAAGATTTCCGTTCCTATCTGCTCCAGAATCCAGAAGTCCATTACCGATTTAACAGCAAAGAGTATCATCTCCGTTTTGTGGGATGCAGCCTTTACCCGCAGGGATATCCGGCTATCGTAAACCGACTTGGAGATTTCAAGGGGACAAATCTTCTTGCAGATATCGGCAACGGAACCATGAACATTCTGTATATCAATAATAAGAAAGCACAGGAAAGCCGGTGCTGGACAGAAAAGTTTGGCGTAAACCAATGCATGATTGCCGCTAAAAACGCTGTTCTGGACAACTTCGGAGTAAAGATTGAAGAATCTACCGTAGAGCAGATTCTGCGGTTTGGAACCGCTGACATTTCAGCGTCTTATCTGGATTGTATTACTGCTGTTGCCAGACAGTATGTCACAGATATTTTTGCCACGCTCCGCAAATATGAATACAATCCTGGCCTGATGCGCCTGTATGTGGTCGGAGGCGGTGGATGCCTGATCCGTAACTTTGGAGCGTATGACAAATCACGAGTTACCATCCTTGATGATATCTGTGCCACTGCCAAAGGTTATGAATCTCTGGCTTATATGAGCCTGAAAAGGAGGGGATAAGCCATGCAGAACCATATCCGCAACACAAACCTGCGATTTAATCTGGACAAAGACCAGCAGCGGAGAGCCTGGGAATATTTACAGACGATGGACAAACAGAATTTTAAATCTTACAGCCAGGTAATCTCCCTTGCACTGGTCGATTATTTTGACCGCTACTACCGCACTCAGGCTGATCCCTATCTGGAAACAAGGGAACGGGAAGAACTTTTTGTGAAACAGATTGTAGAAGCAGTAGAACACAGCCTGAAACAGTCATTGCCGATTTTTCTGTCCGGGCTGACTGCAGGCATGTTGGAAAGGGAATCCCCCATCAGGATGCCCTTTCCAGCTCCTGAAAAAGAACAGCCGGATCGTGATATAGACTGGGATTTTCTTGGAGAATAAACCATTGTGATTGGAGGTGAACACATGACGGACTTTCTGACAGCAGACACAAGCCTGCCATCTTATATGATGTTTCCCCGTTTTCTTCTGGACATGGAAATAAACGAAACTGCCAAAATGCTTTATATGATCCTGCTCGACCGTGCAAGGCTTTCCCAGAAAAATGAGGGCTGGTCAGATACAAATGGTCATGTGTTCCTCTACTTTACGATTGAAGCACTGGCAGAAGTTCTCCACAAAAGCCAGATGACGGTGAAAACTGCTCTGGCAGTACTGGAAAAACAAGAGCTTATCTTCCGAAAACGGCAGGGACCCGGACACCCTAATCGGATCTATGTAAAAATCCCGAAAGAAACCCTCAGCAATACAGACAGAATTCTTTCCTCAAGACAGACAGAAAACTGTCCTATTGACAGACAGGATTCTTTCCCTGATACAGACAGAAAACTGTCCAGTAATAAGAAAGAGATAAAAAAGAACCATTTAACAATAAGAGGGAGTAAAGAGCCACGCTCACCCTATGGAACATTTCAAAATGTTTTTCTGTCAGAGACGGAGCTGGAAAATATCCGGCAGACAATCCCTGACTGGCAGGACTATATGGAACGCTTATCCGGTTATATGGCTTCTACCGGAAAGCAATACCAAAACCATGCAGCTACCATCATCCGTTGGGCAAGACAGGATCATCCTGTTTCCCGGCAACGAAATTATGAAAGTGAGGAATACGAAACATTATGACAACATTTACAGAAAAACCAACAGCTATCACACCAAACAGAGAGCTTCAGTCTGATGAATATTTTAACGAAACAAATCACCTGATCTACTGTTCCAAATGCAATACGCCAAGACAGTGCAGGCATGAATTACAGGGAAAGGTTCTTATTCCTTCCATCCGCTGTAAGTGCCAGCAGGAGATCTTTGAACAGGAGGAAGCCCAGAGAAAACTTCATGAAAAGCAAATGGAAATAGAGCATCTCAAAACCAGCGGCTTACAGGACAAATCACTTTATGACTACACCTTTGCCAAAGATAACGGCAGCAATCCGGAAATGAAACTTGCACACAATTATGTAAGTAACTGGGAAGAGATGAAAGCAAACGCTTCCGGACTTCTCATCTGGGGCGATGTCGGTACTGGAAAATCTTTCTTTGCAGGCTGCATTGCCAATGCCCTTCTGGAAAAAGGCGTCCCGGTACTGATGACCAACTTTTCCCGGATTCTGAATACCCTTACCGGAATGCATTTTGAAGACAGGAATCAGTTCATCCACAGCTTAAACCGCTACAGCCTTCTGATCATTGATGACCTCGGAATTGAACGGAACTCTGACTTTGCACTGGAACAGGTATTCAATGTGATTGACAGCCGTTACCGCAGTAAAAAGCCCCTGATCATAACAACCAATCTCACTTTATCAGAGCTGAATAACGCCGCTGATATCGCACACAAGCGAATTTATGACCGGATTCTGGAGAGATGTGTTCCCATCCGTATCAATAACCGGAATATCCGTCAGGACAATGCAACAGCTAATTTAAAAAAAACGAAAAAAATTCTGTTAGATAATCACACTTCAAACCAGAGTTGAAACAAAGCAGCATCGCACAATAACTATTTTTCACTGACAGTAGTACTACTTTCTTTTCTTATTTATCACCAGAGACATGCCACTGTCAGTTATCTAAAACTATAGTACTAAACCACAAGATTTTAAAACTAAATCGCCCGGATACGGGCATAAAAAGGAGGTGCCAGATATGGCAAATAAAAGAATTATGACACCAGAAGAAAAAGTGCTTTTACAGGCAAAACACAGACTGGAAGAAATCGAAGCAAGAAACCGTAAAAAGGAACGTAATGCCAGAACACGCAGATTGATTCAAGAAGGAGCGATTCTGGAAAGCATTGCTCCACATATTAAAGAAATGGATTTAGATACCCTAAAGCGGGAGCTGATGCTCCGGCTAAGAGGAATGTAAATACACAAGTTCTACTCCCGAAGGGCGCACTTACTCACCACCCGATAAATCGGGCGGTGGTATCCCCTACGGGGCTCGTGCGCTCTGCCGAGGGCTATCCGCTGTTGCAGGCAACATCGAAAGGAGGTGCCAGATATGGCAATTTATCATATGCAAGCCAAGGTCGTCAGCCGTGGTTCCGGGCGGTCTGCTGTCGCTGCATCTGCTTATATGAGCTGTAGCCGCATATACAATGATTACGATGGCATCCAGCATGACTACACCCGAAAACATGGACTGATCTATCAGGAAGTAATGCTTCCCCCTATGGCTCCGCCTAAATGGAAAAACCGGGAGCAACTCTGGAATGCTGTAGAAGCTGCTGAAAAAACAAAAGACAGCCGACTGGCAAGAGAATTTGTTGTCGCACTCCCTATTGAGTTGGATAAAGACAGCAATATTTCTCTTCTTCAGAATTTTATTCAAAAGAATTTTGTAGATATGGGAATGTGTGCCGATTTCGCCATTCACGATACAGATGGTCACAATCCCCATGCACACATTCTACTTACTGTCCGTCCATTAAACGAAAACGGAACATGGCAGTATAAAACCGAAAAAGAATATCTATGCATCAAAGATGGAGAGGAAAAGGGATTTACTGCTTCTGAATTTAAGGATGCTCAGAAAGAGGGCTGGGAAAAACAGTATCGTTATAAAGCTGGGAAAAAGAAAGTATATCTGACTCCCTCGGCAGCACAGGAGAAAGGTTATGAACGTATCGACAAACATCCAAAAAGCACCCGGTATGGCAGACAAAACCCGATTTCCGAACAATGGAACAGTGAGGAACAGCTCTGCCTCTGGAGAGCAAACTGGGCAGATGCCGTAAATAAAATGCTTGCCCTTAATCAGATAAATGCCGCCATTGATCACCGCAGTTTTGCAGCTCAGGGAATCACTGAACAGCCAACCATCCACGAAGGCTACATTGCCCAGAATATGGAAAAGAAAGGCATGATAGCAGACCGGTGTGAAATCAACCGTCGGGTTCGTGCGGATAACAGAATACTACGGGAATTAAAAACACAGATAAAAAAATTGGTTCAAGCTGTCGAAAAATCTATTCCGGTAATTGCAGAAACATTAGAAGCAATCCGCAATCATATGATTTTTACACAATATCATTTACTTCATAATGAAATGCAAAAAGAAGTGATCCATGACTGGATGCAGCATTTTCGTCCTATCCTAAATAAATATGATACCATTAAGAAAAAGCTCAAAGCGAAAGTTACTGAAAAGAAAGAACTAAATGTGCAAAAAAGTAAAACCAGTATTCTAAATCCTTTCCAGCATATAAAGTTAAACCAGCAGCTTACAACCGTAACAGAAGAAATCGAGGAACTGAAATCTGCCAAAGAACAGCTGCTGTTTCAGGCTGAATGCTCCACAGAGAAAGATATGGCGAGCCTTTCCAGAAAATACGACCAGATGGATAAGAATCTGGATATTCTCGATTCTCAGGATATGGCTCTCAAAGAGCAGCTTGAAAAAGATGCTGTCGCTTTCCAAGAGGAAAAACTCCGGCCTAAACCAGAGCAATATACAGAATTACTGGATGCCAGAATCCAGATACGACCTACTTTCCGAGAGAAACTGATTGAGCAGCTCAAAGGTACTTTTGGTGAATATTATGACTATCACTATCGTGATATCGCAACCCATGAAGTGGATGATCTCAATATGGAAGATCCCTATAGCTTCTCTCATCGTACCTGGGAACTTGAATATCAGAGGAAACAGGAATTGCAAAAAAAACATCCTGTTCAATCCAGGCAAAAATCGCACAACACAGAACTATAATGTTTAAACTACTAATATAAAAAATATCCCGTTTTCTCAAAACAGTTATATTGCTTCATCCCAATAATTCACAAACTGCTAACCACCGAGCAAAAGTGAGGCACAAAGTGCGTAAGCATAATTTGATTTCTTTCCGCTTACGCACTCTCTTTTTATCTTGAGCAAAAAATTCCTACTTTGTAAAGCCAACAAATGGGGTTTGGGGGGCTCCCAAAGTGCGTTTGGATATCCAAACGCTATGCTTGCAAAACCAGTTCCACTAATTTCCCTCGATACTCCCTTCTTCTAAAATCAATGATAATTATAACATTGCCAATTTTGTAAAGTAATAATCAACTTAAAATATAGACGACAAACAATAAAACCATGATACTGTTACAAAAAGCAGTAGCATGGTTTCTTTATATTTCATTATAGATTTTCTCTATCTATCATATTTTCTATTGTTTCTGAGAAACAACACTCTTTCAAATCAATACTTTTGTCCATCTTCACAAGATTTGTATATTTCTCATCTGTATAGTGTTTTGATATTACAGCAAATACTTTATATGTAGGCTGTGCTGTTACATCTCTGATGTCCTTTTTCAGCAATGTGTTCGGTACATTTAATTTCGTATTTTTATCTTTTACGAAGCCAATACAACCACATATATTCCCGGCAGCTTTTTCTGTATATAATTTCGGTCCTCGATCTGTAAATTCTCCTATCATTGTTACGTTTTTCTTAATAAGCATCATACGTTCCAATATATCCAATTTTTGCCCCGTAGAGCCATCTTTTGCAAAAACAAAATCATTTTCTGTTAATCGCTTATCCAGGCATTTCTGGTAAAAATGAATTGCAGAAGCTGTCTCTTTTTTATTCAATCGAACTCCTGTCAAATGTAAAAAATTGTATCTATGGAAAACAACTTCATATCCCTGTACAGATGACAAAATCTTATTACTTTCCTGTAATTGCTTATTCACCTCTTTCGGTAAGCCATATAGGAACAAAACCTTCTGATCCTCAAGATGTTCTTTATATAGTTGTGCCGCTTTTGTCATAATCTGAATTGCACGTCTTTTGTCCATAACTTAATCCTTATCCCATAAAATTTAGAGAAGGGAATGTTCACGCCGCAGCACTAAACATTCCCTTCTCATGGTTGATTTTTCCGTTGTCTGCCAACCTCCAGCACCTTCGTCTGGAAAATATCAGGTTTTTCCGTTGCCTGCCAACCTCCGACACCTTCGTTCGGAAAACGTATCAGATTTTAGGTGTCAACCCACCGCTGATGCACAGCTTTTCTAATTACATTTTACACGAACTATGTGGAAAATGCAATTACAATTTTATCTTATGATGCCCTGCTACATTTTATACACTATTTATCTTACATTTCATTCTTGATAAATTATCTCTTTATCCACAATCTCCCTCGCACATACTTGTATATTGTTCATTCTTCCTATCCATTCCAAGACATTTTCCACCTTTAGCTGTTCTGTAATGCCTTGTGCCTGTTTCATCTGTTCTACAAGTCTTTCAAAGCGTTCCTGTGCCTGTTCTTCTATATCAGCCAAATAACCATTCAGCCTGCCGCTTGTAAGCATATTCAGATATAGCAATCTGCGGTATTCCTTCAAATACCGCAAATGTCTTTGTCCCCATACACCGACAACCCTTTGTTCTTCTTCCTTCGGTAAGGTAAGAGCAGGGATAAGATAATCCCCATGTCTGATATAAGTACCGCCCATCTCTTCAAAAATTGTTTTCTTCATTGTCTGTTCTACCTTTCTTATCGTTCTCTATTCATAGATTTTCTTTACGACCGTTCCAATTTTACAGTAACAATAATTCTTCAATTTTCAGTTCACATTGCCCCTCCCGAAGAAGTATGATAGAATAATTCTATTAAATTGAATCGGAGGTGCCACATGGCTATCAGTTCCAACAATATTCAGGTCTATACTACTTTGTCCAAAGAACTGGTTGCTGAGATTGATAAGGATGCAAAAGCGAACTATCGTACACGTTCCCAGCAGATTAACATGATCCTGACCGAGTATTATAAGACTCAAACAACAACCAAACATGAATCCGAGTAAAACACTGAATTGCCTGAAAACACAGGAAATATCAGTGTTTTCTTATGTTTTCCCTTAATTATAAGGTTCATGTGAACCATAATTATTCCCAAAGCTGATGTTTATGACCATCGGTTTTCTCATCTTCACTGCCTGCCGTATCAGGTAATCAATACCCTCCATCAGCTCCGTTGTCCGCGGAAATGAATTTTCCCGTGGATTTCCCATTTTTACCACCAGAAGATCACTTCTATACGCAACGCCTCGATTCACTCCATCCGATGCTCTCCCGTTTCCTGCTGCTATTCCAAGAACTGCTGTTCCATGTCCGCTGAAATCTCCAGACGGAACAAGGCGCCTGCCTTCGGTTTCCCCGAGTGCAAGCGCCTCATCAATTTCTTCCTTCGTATATTCAGTTCCTGATACATAGTTTTCCGGTGGATTTCCAGCTACACTCTGATCCCACAGTCGCAGGATCCGGGTACTGCCATCCTCGTTTCTGAAATCCGGATGGAAATAGTCCACTCCGGAATCCACAATGCCCACCAAAATCCCTTCGCCGGTTAAGCCATCGACTCCATTCTGCACCGGCAAAATGCAGCTTGCTTCCCGCTCTTCAAAGGTCTCAAAGTAGAGTCTCTTGGGCTTTTCTATAAACTCGATCTGCTCTCTGCCTGAGTATGCAGCAATTTCCGATTCCGGCAATGTCACTACTGCATAGCTGCCAAGCAGCGGGACCACCTGAATCCTCTCACCACCAAGTCCGCTTTCCGGGCCACTGTACTTCACGATCACATCCCACAGCCTGGTGGTGGGATCATACCCCACATTCAGATTTTCCGATTTCTCCCGCTCATGTGGCAGGGCATTCATGGCAAGATTAAGAAGATTCTCTAATTTCTGGTCTGGCATAAGGCTTTCATTTCCATTGATACATTTTATTTATTATATGCATAGCTTTCAATTAAAGAACCAGCTTCTGCTTCCTTCTGATTCAGTGCATTCACAACTGCCTCATAAAGCGGTTTCGCCTGCGGTGCAGCCCCAAGCAGCTCTGCCAGTGTCATTCCATTGGCAAACTGGATCATCGGTCCCTCCAGCATTCCTGGTGCCATCTGGTTGAACAGTTCTACTGCCAGCGGTTCTGCCACGATCTCACCAAGGGTGCTGTCCATATTGAATCTCTCTACCGCAAGGCATGTCTCTGTTTCATACTCATAATCATAAATTCCGGAACCAACTTCCTGTACTTCCTCTTTCTCCGGAAGTACGATCACAGCTGTAGTGTTTGCCGGTACTTCTACATGCACATGGATCTTTCCATTTTTGCAGGATGTCTTTGCCACGATCTTTCCGTAAACGGATTCAAATTCCGTCCCCCACTCTTCAATGCCTTTCACAAACATGGGTTTTACCTGGAATTTCTTATATCCCGGCTCTAACTGGGATAAACCGGCAACCTTGCGATACATCCAGTCTCCGATGGAACCATATGCGTAATGGTTCAGGGAGTTCATACCGGATTCATCAAAGGTTCCGTCCGGTTTGATGGAATTCCAGCGCTCCCAGATAGTCGTTGCTCCCATATTTACTGCGTAGAGCCATGATGGATAATCTTCCTTCATGAAGAGAGTTGCCGCCATCTCGTGCTCTCCGTTTTCAGAAAGTGTATGGCAGATATATGGTGTTCCCACAAAGCCTGTAGCCAGATGATTTTTGTGGTTTGCAATATTCGTAAGCAGTGTATTTAAAATACGTTTTCTGTCTTTTTCTCTTGCAAGATCAAAATACAGGGAAAGGATCGCTCCTGTCTGTGTCTCACTTACAATACGGCCTGTCTCTGTATAATATTCTCTCTGGAATGCATCCAAGGTTTTTTCGTACAGATCCGCATATTCTTTTGCTTCTTCTGACTTACCAAGCACCTCTGCTGTTTTCTTTACAAGATCTGTCACATACAGATAGTATGCGTTTGCGATCATATACTTATCTGTTGCTCCGGTTCTGTCTGCACTCTCTTCTTTATCCAGAGCAAGCCAGTCTCCATACTGGAAACCACTCTGCCAGAGACCGCTCTCTTCACAGTTGTTTTTGATATAGTCTACCCATTCATGCATACATTTCCAGTTCTCTTCCAGGATACCTTTATCGCCATAGATCTGATAGACAACCCACGGAACGATAACTGCTACATCACTCCATGCAGAAGCACTGTACTGTCCCAGGATATCCGGCACAACATGGGGCACTCCTTTTTCCAGTGAAGATTCTGCTGCCACATCACGCATCCATTTTGTGTAGAATAATGCTGTATTTCTGTTAAATGCTGCTGTCCATGAAAATACCTGCGCGTCTCCGGTCCATCCAAGACGCTCATCTCTCTGCGGGCAATCCGTGGGGATATCCAGGAAGTTATCTCTCTGGCTCCATGTAATATTGCTCTGTAACTGATTTACCTTCTGATCAGAGCAGGTAAAATCTCCTGTTTTTTCCATATCAGAATGTGTCACACAGGCAACAAACTGATCTGCCGTAAATTCTTCCAGTCCTTCCACGCAGATATAGCGGAATCCGTGGAATGTGAAATGCGGACGGAAGATCTGCTCTTCTCCGTTGCAGATAAATGTATCAATGGATTTTGCCTGGCGAAGTGTCTCCGGGTAAAAGTTTCCGTCTTTATCCAGAACCTCTGCATGACGGATCACGATCTTCTGTCCCTTTTCCCCTTTCACATGCAGCTCGACAACACCTGTGATGATCTGTCCGAAATCAACCAGTCTTTCACCCTTTGGTGTCACAATCAGCTCTTTGCCGGCAATTTTCTCTGTGATACGGACAGGCTCATTTTCCTGTGCAGTCAGAACTGCTTTGTCAAACTCTTTGACAACAACGTTTCCTTCTGTGATCTCCGGTGCATCTGTGTCGATGGTCTCTCCCATATAGATTTCGCTGTAACGGATCTCTCCTGTCTTTACAGACCATGTTTCATCGGTAGCGATCACATCCTTACTTCCATCTTCATATTCCACATGAAGCTCTGCAAATGTTCCCACCTGTGTGCCATACTGATTTGGCATACAATAGAAGCCAAGGATTCCTTTATACCAGCCATTTCCAACTGTGATCTCAATTTTGTTTTCTGTATCAAGCAGTTCTGTCACATCATAGATCTGATACTGAAGACGGTTGTGATAGCTTGTCCAGCCCGGTGCCATACGGTAGTCTCCTACAGTCTGTCCGTTCAGGGTCGCCTCGTATACTCCGTGTGCAGTTGCATACAGACGGGCTTTCTTTACCTTTTTATCCAGTGCAAATGTCTTTCCAAATATCGGGCAGGCAGTCTCCTCTTCAGGGAAATCACTTGTGATCATCTGCGCTTTAAATTCTGTATTGTCCAGCACACCAGTCTCAAAGCTTCCTGTAATCTCTGATATATTTCCGTGATTATCTGCTGCATTTACCTTTACTTTGTAGAGCTTTTCATCTGCCAGTGTTGTACCTTCATAAGGAATCAGAACCGACTGATCAGACGCTCTTTTTCCACTGTTCCAGACAATTTTTCCATCCTCATCTGTCACATTAATTTCATATGCAGTTTGTAAGGTATCCTTTTCCTGTGATTCCATTTTCCATGAAAATCTGGGTGCTTTAGCAGTTAATCCAATAGGGTTTATCCGATATTCGGTTCTTAAATCATATAATCTCATTTCATTTCCTCCAATTAATAAATCCACAAAAGGACAGAACCTTATTATAAGCCCCGTCCTTTAGTCTCAGTATTTAGTTTGCCTTTTCTCTTTTCTGCAGCTCTGCCATGATCTCAGGATATCTCTTCTCAAGGTCATTCTTCATAAGACAGATAAACATGATCACAAAGATCGCAAGCGGGATATAGATGGAAAATGCAAAGATTGCAATATCAACGGAGCCTGGCTGAGTTGCCAGAGATGCTTTATATCCTGCAGCTGCCAGCAGCCATCCGATCAGAGATGCTCCGATACCGGATCCGATCTTCATTCCGAAAGAGTTGGCACTGTTTGTCATACCTACGATGCGTTTTCCGAATTTGTAATCATTATATTCCACACAGTTATTTACCATTGCTCCAAACAGACACATCATAGGGATGTTGGCAAATGTAGTTACAACTCCACCTGCAATACAGGTTGCAATGCTGTACGGTGTAAAAACTCTTACCAGGCAGGCTGCTGCTCCAAGCACACAGGAAATCTTACATGTTTTTGTCATTCCAAACTTGGAAGTCAGAGGACCTGTCAAAATAAATCCAAGGAATGTAGGAACCAGTCCCACTGCTCCCAGAAGTGCTACGATATTGTCATTTCCAAGAATGTATTTTGCATAGTATGTTCCACCGGATGTAGTTAAGCTGTAAGAAATATTTATCATAAACTGAAGTGCAAGCATGATAACCCAGTACTTATTTTTGAAAAGCATTTTGATAGCTTCCACAAACGGTACATCATCGTCTTCACTTTTTTCTACGATCTGCACGTTTTCTCTTGTTACTTTATAAAGAATCATCAATGAAAGCAGGGAGATGAGACCAAAGATCACTGCTACCTTGATCCATGCACTCTGTGTTCCGCCAAGCATATTTGTGATAGGGATAAGAAGGATGGCAATTACCATTCCTGCAATGTATCCGAATGCTGTACGGAAGATTCCCATTTTACCACGCTCTTCAAAGCTTTCAGTACGGATAGCCATCAGGGCACCATAAGGGATCGCTACTGCTGTATATACGATCGCTGTGATCAGTACGTTCGTGATCAGTACATAGGCAGCCTGAAAACCACTTCCTATATTTTTAGGTACAGTAAACAGTAAAATAATAGCTACAAGTGCAGGAATTGCCATTCTCGAAAACCACGGACGACATTTTCCCTTTGGTGATCTGCCTGCATCCATGATCTTTCCCATTGCAAGATCTGAAAATGCATCAAAGATCTTTGCGATCAGAAGCATGGTGGCAACCATTCCTGCTGCAAGGCCTACCTTTTCGGTATAAAAGTAAGTCAGCTGTCCCACAAGGCTGCTCATGATATTCAGCGGCAGCTGTCCGATACCATCTCCAAGATAATCCGTTAATCTCATTGACTTCTGGATTCCCATGGAATCCAGACCAAGTTCCTTCTTTGTCCTTCCCATTCTTTCTCTCCTTAAGCGTTTAAAGCATCAACCATCTGTTCCAGCATTTCTCTTTTGATTCCGGGAACGAAGCTTAACAACTGACGAAGGGGCATTCCTTCCATCATCGCAGCCATCATTTCCTGATTTACGGCTCCGGATGTATCGTTCTCCTGTGCTTCTGCCATATCTTTTGCTGCATCATTCTGTGCCATTCCCTGCATGAAAGGTCCCATCACAGCCTGTGCTTTCGGATCACGCATCAGCTCTCCAAGACAGGTATTTAATGAATAGGTCTTTGGAAGTTCTTTCGTAGTATGTACTGTGATCTCTTCACCTTTGCACATCTGATCTGCATTTTCACCGATCATCACTTTATAAGTTCCTTCCTCTGCATACCAGTCATGGATCAATGTATTCCAGTAAGCGAATGCTCTCTCATCCAGTGTAAATGTAACTGTCTTCTCTTCTCCTGCTTCCAGGAAAATCTTTTCGAATCCTTTCAGTTCTCTGACCGGACGGACAACTTCTGTCTCCGGTGCTTCTACATAAAGCTGAACTACTGTTTTACCTGCACGGTTTCCGGTATTCTTTACCTTGACGCTTACTTCTAAAGTATCTTTATCAGACATTTCTTTTTTATCAAGCTGAAAATCACTGTATTCAAAGGTTGTGTAGGATAATCCGTAACCAAACGGGAATGCTGTTTTCATTTTTCTGGAGGTGTAATAGCGATAGCCTACAAACACACCTTCCTGATAATCAGCATTGTCAAAGCCTTTTCCGTAAGTCAGATAGCAAGGGGTATCTTCCAGACGAAGAGGGAAGGTTTCAGCCAGGCGTCCGCATGGATTTTTTTTGCCTGCGAGGATCTCTGCCGTTGCTCTTCCAACTGCCTCTCCTCCAAGATATGCCTCAAGGATACCCTCTACCTGATCCTTCCATGGCATAAGTACAGCAGAACCGTTGTGAAGGACAACTACCACATGCTTCTGCACTTCAAGGATCTTCTGTACAAGTTCATTCTGGCAGTTCGGAAGCTCCATATGCTTTCTGTCATAGCCTTCTGATTCGAAGTTGTCCGGAAGCCCCAGGAACAGAACTGCAACGTCAGCATCCGCCGCTGTTCTGACTGCTTCATCCTGAAGATCTTTTACAACCTCATCTTTTTCATCCTGATAGCCTTCTGCAAAGGTTACATTTGCAAGCTCCGGAATTGCTTTTGCAGCTTCCAGTGCGGATTCCACCTTCCAGCTGTTGATATGAGAGCTTCCGCCGCCCTGATATCTCGGTTCTCTGGCATATTTTCCGATAAAAGCGATCTTTTTTTCTGCATTCAGAGGAAGGATATGGTTATCATTTTTCAGGAGTACCATACATTCCGCTGCGATATCGGCTGCTGCCTTGTGATCCTTTTCATATTCGAATACAGCGTTTTCATCACGGTTCTCTGTATAACGGAAAATCACATCCAGGATTCTCTCGCATGCCAGATCCACAGTCTTTTCATCAAGCTTACCTTCCTGAACAGCCTTTACGATCAGTCTGTCATTTTCGTAATCCCCCGGAGGCATCTCCAGATCCAGTCCTGCTGACAGTGAAGAAACCCTGTCGTTGACCGCACCCCAGTCGGAAACCACATATCCGTCAAATCCCCATTCCTCTCTGAGGATATCTGTCAGGTATTCCTTGCTGTCTCCGACAAATTTTCCATTGATGCGGTTATAGGAGCTCATGACAGTCCATGGCTTTGATTTTTTCATAGCCCCCTCAAAGGATGCCAGATAGATTTCTCTTAATGTCCGCTCATCCATATCAGAGGAATTTGTCATCCGTCGTTTTTCCTGATTGTTTGCCACAAAGTGTTTTGCGCTTGTTCCCACATGCTTACTCTGCACACCTTCGATCATTGCTGCTGCCATTTCTGCAGACACAAATGGATCCTCTGAATAATACTCGAAATTTCTTCCGCATAATGGGGAACGTTTGATGTTCATTGCCGGTCCCAGGATCGTGCTGACATTCATTGCCTGGCATTCCTGGCCAAGGATTTCTCCCTGTCTGCGGATCAGATCTCGGTCAAAGCTGGATGCAGTTGCACAGCCGGCCGGGAAGCAGACTGCCTTCTCGCTCTCATTGATTCCAAGATGATCGGCTTCTTCTGCCTGTTTTCTGATTCCGTGAGGTCCGTCTGTTACCATCACCTGGGGAATTCCAAGGCGTTCGATCCCCTTAAGATGCCAGAAGTCGGCTCCGGAACACATTCCTGCTTTTTCTTCCAATGTCATCCGGGAGATCAGCTCCTGGATTTTCTCTTTCTTCATGCTATTACCTCCGTTTATTACGATGCTATATGTATGATTTCGTTCTGTCCGGTCTTATCTTTATCGTGATTTTATAATAGCCTGAAGCAGCATATATTTATTTCATATTTAAACTATTTTTTATATTTTTATACTTTTATTGAGCGTTTTTTTATTGACTTATATGGAAAAATTAATTACGATGGAACATATAAAATGCATGATATGGGGGGTTGTTATGAAAGATTCATATAATCTGATAGATTTTATTAAAATGTATTATCTGGATTCCAACATTCCGATGTATCTTTTTGAAGGTGGAAACTGTATCTTCTGTATGCCGAAACAGACGGACCTGACCTATCCCCCGGAGAAATATACAGAGGAGCTTCTGGATTCAGGAAAAAGAATTTCATACTGCACCACGAAATATGGCATTTTTTTCTGTTCATTGAAGATAGATCATCTGAAAAACGGAGCCCTTATTTTCGGACCGGTAACTAATATTCCATACACAGAATCTGACCTGCAGCAATTATACAGGGATTACACAGTTCCAAACAGTGAGCGCAGGGACTTTAACAGCTTTCTCCGCCAGATTCCCTGTCTTTCCATGAATTCCTTATTAAAAAAATGTCTGTTCCTTAATTATTGTATCCATGAAGAATTACTGACTCTTGAGCATCTGACAGCTTCAGAGTCGGACACTTCTATGCAGATATCGCTGACAGATGCTTCCTTACTGGAGGAAACCTACCAGACCAAGGAGAACGAACAGCATAATCAGACTTATGCAATTGAAGAACAGATCTTGCGACTTGTACGGACCGGTAACTACCGGGGATTTAAAAATATTGAATTCAGTGACAGCAATTATCATCTCGGTATTACCGGCTCTACTGCGCTTCGTCAGCTTAGGAATGACATAATCATTACCACTACCATCTGCACCAGGGCTGCAATAGAGGGTGGCCTGGATTATGACAGCGCTTATAAGCTTTCCGATTATTTTATCCAGTCCTCAGAGAGGCTGAACAGCATTGAGAGACTGTATGACCTTCTGTCAAAAATCGGATATTCTTTTGCGGAAAAAGTAGCAAATTCAAAAGCACCCGTCTCCACAGACGAATGCATTCAGAAAGCGATCCGTTACATTCAGCAAAACACAAACCAGCATCTTACGGTAGGTGATGTTGCAGCCTATGTCGGATTCAGCAGATCCTATTTCTCTGCTTATTTTAAAAAGACCCTTGGTTTTTCTGTCAGCGCATTTATTTTGCGCTGTAAGCTGGAAGAAGGTAAAGAATTGCTGCAATATACCAACAAATCCATCAGTACGATCAGCACCTTTTTATGTTTCTCCAGCCAAAGCCACTTTCAGACTGCTTTTAAGAAGCAATTCGGAATGACTCCCAATGAATGCAGGCACATGAGGTCATAAATCGTCTCTAGATATCTCAAGGTTCCATGGATGCAAAAAGGCATGAGCCTTTTATATGACTCATGCCTCTTCAGCTAAACAGATATCCGTGATCTCATCCGATAATATTATGCTGTTGCTTTTTTATCATCTGTCTTCTCAAGCAACTTCTTCACACCCTGAATCGCTACCAGTACACCAAGGATCAGCAGTAATACTGCAAATACAAGCTGTAAGGTGTTTCCAAGATCCAGCCCTGTTGTTACCAGTGCCTTTGAAAGCTTTGTGATGGTCATGCCAAGTGCTGTGAAGGTAACTGCCATCATGAATACCATCGGGATCCAGAGCATGCAGCCCTGACGTTTTGTTTTCTTTAAGAATACCGCGCAGGCTACAAGAGCGAGTACAGATAACAGCTGGTTTGCGGAACCGAACAGCGGCCAGATCTCCGCATAGCCTACTTTTGTAAGCATGTAGGCAAGTACCAGTGTGATAACTGTTGCAAAATATTTATTTGTTACCACCTTCAGGAACGGGCTCATGTTTTCCTCATCTGTATCAGAATCAAGGAAAAATTCCTGGAATGACAGACGTCCGACTCTGGCTACAGAGTCAAGAGAGGTCAGTGCAAATGCAGATACTGCAAGGTTGATCAGGGTAAATACCAGTGAATGTGGAAGGCCAACTACAGAAAGGAAGTTTGCGATAGCACCTGCAAAAATCTGCGGCTGTGTTGTAAGCCCCTGTGCTGCTGCCTCACCGTCTGCAAAGGATGCAACTGCGATCAGTGCGATGATGGCAAGCATACTTTCCATCAGCATTGCTCCAAAGGAAACAGGAAGCATATTTTTCTCATTTTTGATCTGCTTGGATGCAGTACCGGAGGATACCAGTGAATGGAAACCGGAAACAGCACCACAGGCGATGGTTACAAACAGGATCGGGAACATATACTGTCCGTCTACGTTAAAGCTTGTAAATGCCTTCAGGTTACAGGAAGGATTGGCTACAAATACACCGATAACCGCACCAACGATCATAAAGATCAGAAGATAACTGTTCAGATAATCACGTGGCTGAAGCAGTGCCCATACAGGAGCGACACTGGCGATCAGGATGTATACAAAAATGATGATATGCCAGGTTCCAAGGCTTACATACATCGGGAAATTAAGTCCCAGTACAATTGCTGCTACCAGAAGTAAAATTGCAACTGCAGTGTTGATCCATTTATTGAACTTTGTATATTTAAGGAAAAATCCAAGTGCAACAGCCTCAAATATAAATAACATGGAAGTGGTTGCAACAGCTCCGTTTGCCGCTACCTTTGTAACAGCTCCTGCATCATTTGCGACAAATCCGTTAAAGGTTCCTGCTACAACATCTGCAAATGCTGCAACGACCAGGATACAGAACAGCCAGCAGAATAAAAGGAATAATTTTTTTCCAAGCTTTCCGATATACGCTTCGATGATATATCCGATGGTACGTCCTTTATTCTTTACAGATGCGTACATGGATGCAAAATCCTGCACAGCTCCGAAAAATACACCACCGATGAGGATCCAGAGCAGAACCGGCAGCCAGCCGAAAATTGCGGCCTGGATAGGTCCGTTGATCGGGCCTGCACCTGCTATGGATGCAAACTGATGGCCAAATACTACATTTGTATCAGCCGGTACATAATCAACTCCGTCCTCCAGCTCATAAGCAGGAGTTTTTGCTTTCGGATCAATACCCCATTTGTTCTGGAGATAACGGCCATACAGAAGATATGCGCCTCCGAGAACTACAATGGCTATGATCATCATTGTTATTCCGTTCATAATATCAACTCTCTTTCCTTTGTGTTTTTTATACATGATACAATGACCGTAAAACAGTTATTGCATCAAAAAACGCCCTTGCTATCCTTTCGGATAACAAAGGCGGAATGTTCCGTGGTACCACTTTGTATTATCGTATTTATTGCTAAATGCGACCACTTATTACTGTCATATCAAACAGCCTCTTCTGTAACGTGAAGACTACGTCCCGGCTTACTTAACCTTTCTATTCAGCGGGATGCTCCCAGGTGATATCACAAAATACCTTCTGCCGCTTCTCATCAGCCTGCGGCTCTCTGTAATCCGGCATGCTTTTTGTGGTCTGTCCTGTTCCATGCATTTCTCTTTTTTATTTATCTAATGTTTTACTCCTTTTTTTATAAAATTTCAACAAATAATTTATACATATTTTATAAATTTGCATACGTTTTTTTGTGCAGATTTCAATTTCAAAAATAAAAGGCATCTATTTCTCGCAGAATTTTTCTCTTTACTTTTCCTGAAAAAATCTGCTATAATAATCCTCGCGCAAATTGAATATGGATTTTTCTGACACTAAATATCGCTTTGGCTGATGTCTGATGGCCGGGGCATATTTGGTGTCTTTTTTTGTGCTGAAATCCTATTTCATACTTTCATTCAATAAACAAGGAGGGCTCATCATGCCAAAAACAAAACACCCCAGCATCTGGGAGTTTGCAGCATTGACAATAGCTCCCACCTGAAGTCTGGTAATGTCTCCCTGCCAGATAGAGATTTTTTCTGCAAAAACATCTCTGCTGTTGCAGCTGTCTTTTACTGTGGGAATCTGGTCCAGAGTCACGATTCCTTTTTCCCGGGCATCTTCCTGAAGAAATGCATCCTGTACTTCCTGCACCTCAGCATCCAGATGACGGGGCATGCGGATATTCATTAAAGACCGGAGGATCCTTCGTTTCTCCGGCTCGGAATCCGGTACTGCAAGATCACTGTATTCTCCAGAATCCTCTTTAAATTTTTCTACAAGATAATCGAGACGTTGTTTCTGCTCCATAAGATTCTCCCCTCCTATTACATATTCTTCCTGATATCATCCAAGCTCTCACAAAGATCCCGGTTGATCCCGATTCCCCTTTTACCAAAGCTCTCCGGTATCACTGCCTCATCCAGGTTCAGCCGCACCAGATTTACATTCTTATTCTCCCGCACCATTTTTTCAAATGGAAAACGGATAATGGATGGGGTGTTAAAACCAACTCCAAGCTCCTTGCTTTAGGTCAAGGATTTTTTGGCCCGATCACGAAAAAGCAATAAAAATGCGGCATATATGTAAAACAGATCCATACTCCACTTTATGATCCGTTTTCCGTCACATACGCCGCATTACCCATTATTCAGAAAATGTATATCTTACCATGTATCCTTTTCCATCACCGGTCACGATCACAACCCCGCCGTCGGGATTCTCAATCTTATCAATGATTGGAAATCTTCCTTTTTCTTTGACATAAGCTTCCGGGCTCTCAATCTTTGCTTCAACGATCTCTTGCTGAGAATGGCGATCACCACCACAGGGATTAATAGTTTCAATAATGATCTCGTATTCCTTCATACCCTTCACCTCTTTCATAATGCAGTTTTTCGGTTCCTATACTTATATTTTATCGCAAAAATCCCGGCTCTGCAAAATGTATTTTGCACAAAATATCAGAAGATTTATTGGTGTCTTTCACTATATTCAGGCTTCTTCCGCATCCATCTCTTTTTGAATCTCATCTTCGCTTTCTGCCATAGCCTGAAGTGTCATAGTAAGAAGTTTCGCAAGATCCCAGCCCAGCTGATCTGCGCCTCGCTGGATCACTTCTCTGGAACAGCCTGCCGCGAAACCTTTGCTTTTATATTTCTTTTTCAGGGATTTCAGCTCCATATCCTTGGTACTCTTGGACGGACGCATCAGCGCCGCTGCCCAGATCAAACCGGTGAGCTCATCCGCTGCAAAAAGGACTTTTTCCATCTCATGCTCCGGCGCAGTCTCAATGGTAGCTCCACAGCCAACAGTAATTCCATATCCATGAGAAACCACCGCATGAATGATATCTTCTCCCACACCTGCCTCACGGAGAAGTTCCGGTGCTTTCAGGCAGTGTTCTTCCGGGTAAAGTTCAAAATCAATATCATGGAGCAGACCTACAATGCCCCAGTATTCTGCGTCATCGCCATAGCCCAGCTCTTTTGCATACCATTTCATCACTGCCTCCACAGTCAGTGCATGCTGGATGTGAAAAGGATCTTTATTGTATTTTTTTAATAATGCAAATGCTTCGTCTCTTGCTATATGTTCCATTTTTCTGTCCTCAATTCTGTTCTACTATCTATCACATCTGTCTTGCTGTACCAGAAAACCATATGTTCTGCCATTCTTCATTGTATTCTGACACAGCCCGATGCATACATTATTCTACAAAGTAGATCCTGCTCTCGTCAAAACGATCCTGCTGCTTCCTGCTCTCTGCCGGATATCCCAGGGCAAAGAGGGAAAAAACTTCCACATTCTCCGGAAGTTTCAGAATATCATGGACCAGATCCATGCGATCCTGCATCGGCGCGATTCCGATCCAAACGCCGCCAAGTCCCAGCGCATCCGTTTCCAGCCAGATATTTTCCTGGGCGATAGACATGTCGATCTGCGCCATGTCCTGCACAACCAGTCCCTCTTTCCGATATACCGGAACGATCACAACCGGCGCACCTGCCGCACATCCGGAATAAGGAGTCGCTTTGGAAAGTTCCCTGATCTTCTCCTTATCTGTCACAACATAAAACTCCCACGGCTGCTGATTACATGCACTTGGCGCCTGCATACCGGCTTTCAGGATCTGAAGGATTTTCTCTTTCTCCACGGGTTTATCTTCATATTTACGGATACTTACTCTGTGAAAAATATTCTCCATGATATTTCCTCCTCGTCTTTATGATCTACATTACTTTTCTGGTTTTATTTTGTCAGTGGGACTTCCACATTCTGTCTCTTTAATCATATCCTTCTCTGACAAAATCCTCTTTGCTCATTTTAGCACAGTTTTTTGCAGACGGACAGACCACATTCCTGAAAACGTTTACACGGTATCCTATACCCATTTTTTCTTTCTCAGATATAACATACATCCCAGGCACAGCACCAGCTGCAGGATCGAAGAAAACGGTGTTGCCAGCCCGATATCAAACAGCGTCGCACCGGCTCTGCGGCTCATAAACCATGACACCGGAACTCTCACACAGAAAGCACCTATGATTCCCTGGATCATTACAAACTTCGTCATACCGATTCCATTATAAAATCCGATATAGCAGAAAAAGATTGCCGTAAACAGACAGTCAATGGCATAAGCTTTCAGGTAATCTGCCGCTGCCTCGATGACCATTGCATCGGAGGAAAAAATTCCCGCCAGCACATTTCCATGGAAAAATGACAGGAAAAACATTCCAACACCAATGGCAAAAGAAACCGCCCCACCATTTTCCGGAGAGTCCGGCCGTGGACCCCGATATCCGTTTTATGCATTTCAAAAGGCAGCTCTTTTTTGCGGATAACGCCAAAGGAAACGATCACACTGATGATCTGTGCAAATACAGTTGCAAAAGCAGCTCCTGACGTTCCCATCTTAAATCCCGCACAGAGGATCAGATCCTCTGCAATATTGAATACACATGCAACGGCAACCGTAAACAGCGGCGTTCTGGAATCTCCGATCCCCCTAAAAATACAGCCGATCAGATTGTACGCCACGATCACCAGCATACCGCCGCCACAGATCCGCACATAAGCAACTGTTTTGTCAAAAGCTTCCTCCGGCGCATTCATAATGCTGCTTACCTGTGGTGCAAAAATCACAAGCACCGCAGTCATGACCAGTGCGATCACCGTAAACATCACAATAGCCGTTCCTACTGTCCGTCCTCCCTGTTTCCGCTCTCCACAGCCAATCTGCTGTCCCAGGAGCACTGTCGTTCCCATGGCAAAACTGCTCACAAGATTGGTAAGCGTCATCAGGATCTTGCCCTGTGTAAAAGTGTTGTTTTTTTCCATTCTTATCCTCCTCTTCTTAATAAACGTTAAAAAAGCTGGATAAGCAACAGACATCTCAGCCTGTCATCTTATCCAGCCATTGTTTCCGTCGAACAATCAACCCTCCGATGAACATCCACAGTATACTATATGCGATTTTTTACGTCAACCTTGATCTTACGCAATTCAGTTTCAAAAATATAATCTCTTTTGTCTGCAGCTGCACATTACGTATCTCATTTATTTTTATATACACCCAGCACATTTTCAATATAATCTGCCATTTCCTGCGCCATCTCAAACTGCTCCGGAATACGGGGATGCCCCGGCGTAGCCACACCGTTTCTGCTGAACAGAAAATGTGAGATCTTCTCATCTTTCACAGAATTTACAACCCGGTCAATAGCATCATCCCAGCTCTTATCATGCTGCAAAACAGTCGTACAGCAGACGATCCACGCCTCCGGATAAACACCACGGAGCTTTTTCAGAAAATCCCCATAGTGACTCCGCCACCTGTCAGCCATCTCACAACAATATGAATAACTCTTCTCCACCTGCGTCACCTGCTCCTGATCCGGTTCCTGTTCGTGAACACAGACACCCTGTGCTTTCTTCTCAGCCTCCACTTTCATATAATCCACCGGATAATTATCATTCTGGCCCAGAGCCACGATCACCACCTGGGGAACAAATTTCGAAAAATCCCACTCCGTCATCTCCCCAAGCATGGTGTTATAATGAATCTTATCCCACGCAGTCTCCATTCCAGTCTGCTCTGGCCTGTGAAACCACCCATGACCATCCATCAGCGCGATCCCGCCCTGAGCAATATCATGAAGTCGCGCCCCAAGCATCCTCGCCGTCATCCAAGGAAAAGAAAACCAGCAATTAGAAAAACCCCCTTCATGCTCCATATCCGTTTTACCAATAAAATCAATCGCCTCCACCGACTCCCCGGCAGAAACCGAATCCCCATAAACCTCAATCCTACGCTCCGAAACCGGAGGCAGCTCAATCAATCTCTCACCATCCCCAATCTCAAACCCCAGAATCTTCAGCTCATGACACCCATCCTGCCTCTTAAAAAACAACACATGATGCACCCCAGACTCATTCTCCGGCACCCTAACCTCAATAACCGTCTCACCGGACTTTTTCAAATAAAACGCCGACTGCACCTGATCCAGAATACACCCCAGATAATTCTGCCAGTACTCATTAAAATTCTCCACATGAATCCTCAGCACCTCCCCTGAAAACCAAAACTCCGCCGAAGACCCCGGAAACACCCAGACCGGCTCCGCCTCCACCCTACAGTCAATCCTCCCTGTATATCGAATCCTCTCATCATTGGCACAAATCCACATAAAATATCCCCTTAACTTTTTGTTTATAGCTCACACATCACTTATTACAGATTATACTCACCATACAGCTTCTGACGCCATTTTACATCCGTCACCACACGCTGCACTTCATCCGACCGCCCCTCCAGAAACAATCGATTGATCAGTGCACTCAATCTTGCTTCACCCTCTGCTTTTCCTTCCGCTTTTCCAATCGCCATTCCTTCCTCGCGAAGCCTCTCAGATTCCAACTGCAAAACTTTTCCACCCATAACCTCGCCAACTCCTTTCCGAACTTTTTCTTTATTCCTGAAAACATAATCCGATATTCTGATAATCAGCCTGTTCAGATCTGTATACAACTCTGACCTCCCGGAAATCGAAATTTCCTTCCCCAGTTTATTACGTATATCTTCATATTCACTTAATAATCTCTGAAGTTTTTCCGAATCTTTCTCTATTATATCCGCAGACTTCTCATATCTCATAATATAAAATGGAAGCAGCATCAGAAGCTTTTTCTCAAAAATACTATCTTTTGTATAATGCTCCACTTTCACAGTTGGAACCCGATATACACACATCTGAGAATCCGGAAGGATTAACTCTACCTCCAGAAAATCCGGTGTCCTTTTTCCGCTTCTCAAATATAGTACGCAAGATCTGGGAAATTCTACGCAATATCTCCCATCAACTTTTTTCTGTGTTCCAATGCAATCGCAAAGTCATACTCAACCATCCTGACCGCCATTGTTTCATCATCCAGGCTCTGGCATTCAATATGATACAACATATCGCCAATCCTCAGACAGGAGTCGGTAATAATCTCCCCATCTTCCAACTGATGTTCATTACGAAGCTGAACAATCTTAACATCCTCCGGATATGCGGTATGGAACACCTCATTAATAAGCGGAACCACCAGATAAGTCATCTTCTCCACCATTGTCCGGAAAACATCATCGAATATAGTATTGTTGGTCATTAACACTCCTACTGGTATATAAAATTATACCACATCACCCAAACATAAAAACCCCATAAAACGGATTTTCACAAACTCTACAGTAACTCCAAATGGAAAACGCTCCAGAACATGAAGCTCCAAGAATGTCCATACAGACAAAGATCTTATAAGATATAATAACCATACCACGCATCACCCCAAAAATCATCCAAAACTATTCCAAAAATTATCCCATAATCCGACATCCACTCCCGCCAAACCACAAGGAAACTCAGCCTTTCCACCCAGGCATCCAGCGCAGCGCTGATGCCTCATCCAACCCCCGAGCAGCCACCCTAAATCTCCCAACCTGAACACCCAACCGCGAAAGCCACCCAACCCTCCCGCCCTGAATAACCAGCCGTGGAGTGTGCATCGGTTCTGGCTGACTCTGCAGGAGGGGAGCTGATTCTTGGCTGGCGGAAATCTGCGTTGTTTTACAAAAGTTCGCTGTTTGAGCGGCTGCACGACGCGAGTTCGGACTTTTGTAAAACGCTTTTAGCAGATTCCCGGCAGCCTAGAAGCCAGCCCCCGACGAAGCCCCAGCCAGAACCGATGCACACTCCACGGCGTCCTATTCACGTCCTATACTTGCATCCCCCCACCATTTATCATAAAATAAAAACAAAAACCCAAAGGAGGAATCCCCATGTACACCATCGGCCAGGTATCCGAGATGTTCCATCTCCCCGTCTCCACCCTACGCTACTACGACAAAGAAGGCCTCTTCCCCAACCTCAAACGCGAATCCGGCATCCGCAAATTCAACGACCACGAACTGGAAGCCCTCCGCATGATCGAATGCCTCAAAGCCTCCGGCCTGGAAATCAAAGGCATCAAACAATTCTTCGAATGGTGCAACCAGGGAAGCAGCACCTACCAGAACCGCAAAGAACTCTTCGAGACAAGAAAAAAAGCCGTAGAACAGGAAATCCTACGACTCAATAAAACCCTCGATATGCTCAAATACAAATGCTGGTACTACGACCAGGCCATGAAAGAAGGAAACGAAGACAAGATCCGCCAGATGCTCCCGGACAACCTCCCGAAAGACATCCAGCAGCTATACGACAACGGCCACAAATAACTACCACGTCCGCCGCATATAAACAATCCCCGTAACATCTGCCATCACCCAGCCAATGGGAATCGCCACCCAGATTCCCACCTCACCGAACACAACAGAAAGAACATAAGCCAGCAGAACACGAAGTCCCAGGGAGATCACCGTCAGCACAACCGACATCTCCGCCCGCTTGATCGCCCGGTAATAACCATACAGCAGAAACAGACAGCCAATCCCAAGATAAAACGCACCCTCGATCCGGAGATACTTCACCCCCGCAGCAATCACGGCCACCTCTTTCCCACTGACAAAAATCTTCATCAGCGGCCCGGCAAACAGACACACCAGCACTGAGATCATCACACTAAACCCGATACTCATGGCAAAAGCCACCCTGGTACCCTTGCGGATACGCTCCTGATTCCCGGCACCATAATTCTGCGCCACAAATGTAGAAAAGGCATTTCCAAAATCCTGAACCGGAAGATAGGCAAAAGTATCAATCTTCACAGCAGCCGCAAAAGCAGCCATCACCGTAGCCCCGAAACTGTTCACCAATCCCTGGACCATCAGAATACCAAAATTCATCACTGACTGCTGCAGACAGGTCAGAGAAGAAAGATTCACGATCTCACCAAGAATCCCCCGGTCAAAACAAAGCTCCTCTTTTCCAGGCAGAAGATCTTTGCAGGAATGCAGCACATAAATGGTAATCCCGATTCCTGACACATACTGAGCGATCACCGTAGCAAAGGCCGCACCTGCAATCCCCCAGGGAAGAACCGCCACAAACAAAAGATCCAGTCCAATATTCAGGACAGCGGAAACCGCCAGAAAAACAAGAGGCACCGTGGAATTACCAAGAGCCCTTAAAAGGCAGGAAAAAAAGTTATAAAGGGATGTTGCCACAAGCCCTGCAAAGATCACAAGCAGATATGTTTTCATCCCATCGTACACTTCTTCCGGCACCCGCAGGAACCAGAGGATCGGGTCCGTAAAAAGGTACACCAGCACATTTAACAGCACCGTTACACCCATGATCAGTCCAAAAGCATGGACAACAGAAAGCCGCAGCTCCCGGTCACTGCCCTTTCCCTTATAAATCGAAAAAAGAGCACCAGAACCCATACTCAGTCCCAGAAAAACAGATGTCAGAAACGTCATCAAAGTATAGGCAGAACCAACGGCTGCCAGCGCATTTTTTCCAAGCACACGTCCTACGATCAGGGTATCCGCAATATTATAAAACTGCTGCAGAAGATTACCCGCGATCATAGGCAGCGCAAACAGGATCAGACATTTGCCGATCCTGCCTTTTGTCAGATCATAATACATTTTGCTACACTCCATCATCCTCATACGCCAAAAATCAGGCCCCGATTTCTGACATACAGGAAAATGTCAGAGAAACTGAAACCTGATCTTCTTTGTATTTATAATCACAGGAATACCGGGGACGAAATTTTGCCCTGATACTCTACATAGGATTTATGATAAATCTTTCGGAATGATTATGCAACCTTCTTTCTTCAACATGTCTGCGGGATTTTCTTCCTGAAATGATACTTCCGCCTTCTGTCACTGCCAGCACTATCACCACAAAATATAACACCATCTGAAGCCCTCCCACATGTCCGTAAAAATCCATATACGGATTATACCAGTCCAGGATTTTTGCTGTTATGGAAACCAGGCTGCATACAACACAGACATGCAGGAGAATTTTTCTTATTGTGCTTAATATCTTCATAAAGATCCCTCCGTAATAAAAATTCCATCTTCGATCTCATGCTCCGGTTTGTAAGGATCATTGACCACTTTTCCGTTCATTTCCATAAAAGAACAGTGGCCGCCGTCAAGATTATAAGCCACCTTACAGCCAAGATCCTCAAACACCTTTGCCATCTCATCCAGGAACATTCCCCTGGAGTTCTGCTGCCGCCCGTCCACAAGAAGCAGGCAGTAATGTCCCGGTTCAAAATACCCGATGGCAGTCCGCGGATGAGACCGGCGAATGTAAGTCCAGATCCAGAATTTATCATTCGCCTTTCCATTTGCATCCAGCAGACTTGGCCCAAAGATCCAGCTCTGATAAGCACCTCTGCCGATCAGTTTTTGCTCATCCAGCTGCCCCGGCTGATAGATATCCATTGTTCCGTCCCAGTTGAGAACACAGGTTTCCTCACCGGACTGCTGGCTGCGGTAGATCACACCGTTTCGTATGATCGTACCATTATTCTTATGACGGTTGTTGCTGTAGGAATCTCCGTTGACCGACAATATGGATTTCATTCTTGCAGACATATCCGTAAGTTTTTCCGTATAGCCAATTCCATAGGTATCCTGTGCAAACGCAGTCTGGAAGCAGGTAATATCACCAATATAAATATCCGCCAGCACATAGGAAATTTTACTTCCGTATTTTGCATAACTGCCACCGTGTGTGTTATCCACAGTTCCGGAATCGTACTGATGATGAGAAATCTGAATGGACAGATTGGGACTTGTGTATGATGTATCTGTAGAAACCACTGTATCGGTAAATTTGTCCGCAAATTTCTTATGCCAGTCCTGGGTACTGAGGACCTTTCTTGTCTGTGTAAGTTCTGTTCCATCCGAATTTACAACATTTCCGGATGTTCCTGTCCCATCCTGCCCGGATCCGGAGATCCTGCACCTGGATCTCCTCGGACGCATCCGGTCCTTTGTTGGCAAATTTCTCCACCATCCGCTGGTACTGGCGCAGATTTGCATTCACTCTTGCCACCAGCTCCGCCGGGTCAAAAGGCTTCGAAATATAATCATCGGCTCCCAGTCCAAGGCCGTTTCCTTCTTTTTTGTTTCTGGACTCATCGCCTCTGTAAAATTCATCAAATACATAGGGCAGTTTTTCCTCCGGAACACCTACACCATTGTCACGGAAACAGATCTCCACGCCACCTTCTGTTCTTTTCAAGGAAAGTTCTGTTTTCAGCACATCACGTTCTGCATACTTCCGGCTGTTTTCCAGAAGATTGTCAAAAATACGCTGCAGCTGTTCCGGATCTGCATCGACATCCAGGTGAATATCCCCTGTTTCTGCCTGCATCTGCTCTTTTTCCTTATCCAGAAGTTCCTGCTTTCCGTTCACATAATTCCGGATAAAATCAGCAATCTCTATTTTCTGAACAGAAAGGGGCATATTTCCGGTTTCGATCTTTGAAACATAGAACAACTGGTTCAGAAGTCCGTCCATATCTCCGGTCCGACGGTATGCAGCCTGCAAAACTTCTCCTGCATTTCCGGAGTTGCCGCAATGCCGTCCATAAGTCCTTTGATCGTTCCCCGGATGGCAGTCAGCGGCGTACGCAGGTCATGGGAGATTCCGGCGATCATATCTGTTCTGGCTTTCTCATATTTCCGGTTCTTCTCCTGCTCCCGCAAAATGTGCTCCTGCATATGATTAAAGGTGATGCACACATCCTCAAATTCCGCATCTCCCACATACCGGATCTCCGTTGTCAGATCGTTGTGCCGGATGCGGTCTGCACCCTGTGCCAGAAGGTCCAGAGGCTCCATAATATTTTTCTCCAGATTCCGTGTGAAAATCTGGCTGATCAGTAAAAGTACAAGGATACAGATAATTCCATCTGCTCCAAATAAAAGGATAAACTCATTTCTGTGGATTGTCCAGCTTTCCAGAAAATCATCCAGATCTCCGAGAAGTTCCCGGCCATCCTTATGTTGGTATTTTACATTGTCAGAATCCGAAAAATTCGATGTGCCACTTCCATCAATAAGGTCTTCTATAGATGTCTTCAGTTCTTTTTCCACTGATTCCGCATAAATCTTCACCACTGCCAGATTAATAGCCAGAAAGATCAGAAGCGTCACCAGCACCATCAGTGCATTTGAAAGAAAAATCCTTCTTTTTACTGTTCCCTTTTCCATGTTTTCACCCTCCTGCAGTTATTTGGTGTAGAGCTACGCAGCGAAGCGGATTGCGAATATCCGCTTGACGCAAAACGCTTTTGTTCATCTTCCTTATACAGCGTTTTTGTGAACTACTCGGCAACTGAGTTACCAGAGCATCTGAATTAAGGCG
>NZ_QTYB01000017.1:0-3031 GCF_003461955.1 Ruminococcus sp. AM36-2AA
CAAAGATAGGAAGACATCGATTTATCTGTTATTGAACAGAGTAATCAAACACCGTTGTAAAACGCGAGAGCGTGATACAACAGAGAATCAAGAGACCGCATCACCTACGCTAGGGTGATGAAGCGAAAGGTCAAGCAATAAGGGCACAGGGCGGATGCCTTGGAACTAAGAGCCGATGAAAGACGTGATAAGCTGCGAAAAGCTTCGGGGAGGAGCAAATATCCCGTGATCCGGAGATGTCTGAATGGGGAAACCCGCATGAGAAGCCCTCATGCATCCATACGCCAATCCATAACGTATGGCAGGGAACCCGGGGAACTGAAACATCTAAGTACCCGGAGGAGAAGAAAGAAACATCGATTCCGTAAGTAGCGGCGAGCGAACGCGGAGGAGCCTAAACCGGTGTGCGTGCATGCCGGGGTCATGGACTGCATTTAAGATTCAGTAAGGTTAACAGAACGGTTTTGGGAAAGCCGGCCAGAGAGGGTGAAAGCCCCGTACGTGAAAACCAAGCTGACTGAGCAGGATCCGGAGTACCACGAGACACGAGGAACCTTGTGGGAAGTAAGGGGGACCACCCCCTAAGGCTAAATACTACTTAGTGACCGATAGCGCATAGTACTGTGAAGGAAAGGTGAAAAGGACCCCGGGAGGGGAGTGAAAGAGAACCTGAAACCCTGTGTCTACAAGCTGTGGAAGTGCCATATGAGCACAACCGCGTACTTTTTGTAGAACGGTCCGGCGAGTTACGCTTACTGGCAAGGTTAAGTCCTCAAGGGATGGAGCCGAAGGGAAACCAAGTCTTAACAGGGCCAGAGTCAGTAGGAGTAGACCCGAAACCGGGTGATCTATCCATGTCCAGGTTGAAGCTGCCGTAAGAGGTAGTGGAGGACCGAACCCACATCCGTTGAAAAGGGTGGGGATGAGGTGTGGATAGGGGAGAAATTCCAATCGAACCCGGAGATAGCTGGTTCTCCTCGAAATAGCTTTAGGGCTAGCCTCGGTGTGAGTCTTGCGGAGGTAGAGCACTGAATTTCCTAGGGGGCGTCAAAGCCTACCGAAGAATATCAAACTCCGAATGCCGTGTAGATATCACCGGGAGTCAGACTGCACGAGATAAGTTGGGCGGTCAAAAGGGAAAGAGCCCAGACCTACAGTTAAGGTCCCAAAGTGCGCGTTAAGTGGAAAAGGATGTGGGATTTCGAAGACAACCAGGATGTTGGCTCAGAAGCAGCCATACATTCAAAGAGTGCGTAATAGCTCACTGGTCGAGAGGTCCTGCGCCGAAAATGTCCGGGGCTGAAACGCGCCACCGAAACTAAGGAATCCGTAAGGATTGGTAGAGGAGCATTGCATATGGGAAGAAGCAGTACCGTAAGGAGCTGTGGACTATATGGAAGAGAGAATGCCGGAATGAGTAGCGAGATAGAGGTGGGAATCCTCTAGGCCGAATATCCAAGGTTTCCAGGGTAAAGCTGATCTGCCCTGGGTGAGTCGGGACCTAAGGTGAGGGCGAGAGCCGTAGCCGATGGACAACAGGTTGATATTCCTGTACTGCAGTATAACAGAACTGTGGGGACACGTAAGGAGAGCGGGAGCCGGGAATGGAAAGCCCGGTACAAGCGAGGTACCAGTATGGTAGGAAAAACCGCCATGCAATGGGAAGACGTGATGTGGAGTGAAATATAGTAACGAAGCCCGTGAGCCATGCGTCAAGAAAAGCCGCTATTGTTTATATTGTACCCGTACCGTAAACCGACACAGGTGGATGAGGAGAGAATCCTAAGGCCGGCGGAAGAAGTATTGCCAAGGAACTCGGCAAAATGGCCCCGTAACTTAGGGAGAAGGGGTGCCTGCGAGAGCAGGCCGCAGAGAATAGGCTCAAGCAACTGTTTAGCAAAAACACAGGTCTATGCGAAACCGAAAGGTGAGGTATATGGGCTGACGCCTGCCCGGTGCTGGAAGGTTAAGAGGAGAGGTTAGACGCAAGTCGAAGCTTTGAATTTAAGCCCCAGTAAACGGCGGCCGTAACTATAACGGTCCTAAGGTAGCGAAATTCCTTGTCGGGTAAGTTCCGACCCGCACGAAAGGCGTAATGATTTGAGCGCTGTCTCGGCAATACATCCGGTGAAATTGAAGTGCCAGTGAAGATGCTGGCTACCCGCGCCAGGACGGAAAGACCCCATGGAGCTTTACTCCAGTTTGGCACTGGGGTCCGGTGTTGCATGTACAGGATAGGTGGGAGGCTGAGAGATAGTGACGTCAGTTGCTATGGAGCCGCTGTTGGGATACCACCCTTGTGATATTGGGCTTCTAACCAGCCGCCGTGAACCGGCGGTGGGACAATGCCAGGCGGGGAGTTTGACTGGGGCGGTCGCCTCCGAAAGGGTATCGGAGGCGCCCAAAGGTTCCCTCAGAATGGACGGAAACCATTCGAAGAGTGCAAAGGCAGAAGGGAGCTTGACTGCGACACCGACGGGTGGAGCAGGTACGAAAGTAGGGCTTAGTGATCCGGTGGTATTAAGTGGGAATGCCATCGCTCAACGGATAAAAGCTACCCTGGGGATAACAGGCTTATCACTCCCAAGAGTTCACATCGACGGAGTGGTTTGGCACCTCGATGTCGGCTCATCGCATCCTGGGGCTGTAGTAGGTCCCAAGGGTTGGGCTGTTCGCCCATTAAAGCGGTACGCGAGCTGGGTTCAGAACGTCGTGAGACAGTTCGGTCCCTATCCGGCGTGGGCGCAGGATATCTGAGAGGAGCTGTCCTTAGTACGAGAGGACCGGGATGGACGGACCGCTGGTGGACCGGTTGGCTTGCCAAAGCCATGGCCGGGTAGCCAAGTCCGGAAGGGATAAACGCTGAAGGCATCTAAGCGTGAAGCCCCCCTCAAGATGAGATATCCCATTCTTTAAGAAGTAAACCCCCTTGAAGACGACGAGGTAGATAGGGCAGAGGTGGAAGTGTGGTAACACATGGAGCTGACTGTTACTAATCGGGTGAGGGCTTGACCAAGAAACGCAGGTTAAG
>NZ_QTYB01000017.1:3041-69647 GCF_003461955.1 Ruminococcus sp. AM36-2AA
GTAACACATGGAGCTGACTGTTACTAATCGGGTGAGGGCTTGACCAACCAGCCGAGGAAGCGGGCAAGGCAGGTAAGGGTCATACGGGAGCAAGCTTGCTTGTGGACGTATGAGCATTAGCTGACTTGAACATTTGCGAAGCAAATGACATCGAACGACGGAGTCGTGAGATGACCCCCGCTGGAGTAGCCTAAAAGAACAGGCGATGCAGCTTTAGCTGCAAGCCCGTGAAAAAAGGCAAATCGGCACGCAGGTTAAAAATTGATTCAACAAAAATGATTAACCATCAACAAACACATGTATGTAGTTTTTAAGGTACAAACCTTAATAAATAATCCTCCTTAGCTCAGTCGGTAGAGCATGCGGCTGTTAACCGCAGTGTCGTTGGTTCGAGTCCAACAGGGGGAGTTTTTTTATGCCTGTAAACAGAGTGCTGTTTACAGGCATATTTATATTTTCACATAATATCTGTTTTAACTGAATCGGGCAAGTCTCCTGCGGGATGGCGAATCCTCAATCTGCAGACAAAATCCAGAAATTCAGTTTACTCTCATCATACTCGATCGAGGCTCTTTTTCCTGCAAAAAAATTCTCCAGAACCTGATACATTTCATCAAAATGTCCTTCACATGCACAATTCCCAAGCGGTTCGATCCAACAGGATTGTTTTCCACAAGCATCACGAAGATGAATGCGAAAATGAAGTCCCTGATCTTTAAGTAGTCCATTTAGTTCAATGATATCATTAAAAGAAATACAATACATAAAATCAACCTCCCGTCAAATAATTATTGTGGTTAGAAATATCATAGCAAAGAAAAGAAAAACAGGCAATACAGATGCCGGTTTTCCGACAACAGACTGGAAACTGTTTTCAAATCATGTTAAAATATATACTATAGTAAATTTTGTCAGTTCCCAGACATTTTGGTAATCAGATAAAAAATCATCTGATTCACTTAAGAATAATTATAAGAGAAAGAAGCAGACAGATAAGAATGGAAATATTTGATATCATAGATGAAAACGGAAATCCCACCGGAAAGACCGTAGAACGGAGCATTGCCCATGCAGAGGGAATCCGCCATCGCACTGCGCATATCTGGATCATCCGCCGGAAAAATGGAAGAACAGAGATCCTTCTTCAAAAAAGATCCAGAAACAAGGATTCTTTTCCAGGAAAATTTGATACTTCATCTGCAGGCCACATACAGGCAGGGGATGAACCGTTGGAATCAGCATTGCGGGAACTAAAGGAAGAACTGGGGATACATGCAGTGCCAGAAGATCTGCAGTTTGCAGGAAAATTCCCGATATCTTTTGCCAAAGAATTTCATGGAAAAATGTTCCGGGATGAAGAGATTGCCTTTGTTTATATCTACGATCATCCGGTAGAGATCGATCGTCTTACACTTCAGAAAGAAGAAGTAGAAGAGGTACAGTGGTTTGATCTGGAAGAAACGTATCAGCAGTGCAGACAGCACAGAGATAAATTCTGTGTTCCATTAGGAGGCCTGCAGCTTGTGCGGGAATTCATAAAAAATAACAACAATAACGAATATAAAGGAGAGAAACAGTCATGAGAAAAGATTTTGGTGCAAAACCTTATACCTATCCACAGCCAGTATTAATGATCGCCACATATGGCGAGGATGGCAAACCGGACGTTATGAATGCTGCCTGGGGCGGAATCAGTGATGATAAGGAAATTTCCATCTGTGTCAGTGAGAGTCACAAAACAACCGAAAATATTCTGAAAAAAGGCACTTTCACAGTAAGCATGGCGGATGTGGATCATATGACAGCCTGCGATTATGTGGGAATTGTTTCCGGAAACAAAGAGCCGGATAAATTTGCAAAAGCCGGATTTACAGCAGAAAAGTCCGAAAAAGTAGATGCCCCCATCATCAAAGAGCTTCCCATCTGTGTAGAATGTAAACTGAAAAGCTACGACAAAGAAACCTGCCGTCTGGTTGGTGAGATCGTAAATGTCAGCGTGGACGAACGTGTTCTGGACAAAAACGGAAATGTAGATGTAGTAAAAGCTGCACCGATCACGTTTGATCCGTTTAACAACGCATATATCCGTCTTGGCGAAAAGGTGGGCGATGCTTTTAAAGCTGGAGCTGCATTGAAATAAATAATATTTATGGAAACAAAAAAGTCTCTTTAAGAAGAAAGGATTGAAAAACCTGCCTTTTGGAAGAGACTTTTTTTATAATATTCCAAACTCTTTAACCAAATCAAGTAGGTCCCCTGCGGGGTTGCGAAAAGCAATAAGCAGTGGGTGGGGACTTGCTTGTATCAGGAGGAGTGCAAGCTCCTCCTGATAAACTGCGGAGCAGTTATTTGGTGTAGAGCCACGTAGCGAAGCGGATTGCGAATATCCGCTTGACATGCCTGGAAAATCCCGTCCTGATCATTACTTTTTGTTATAAAAGAAACAGCAGATGAAGCTACAGATCATATATGAACATAACAGATTCACGAAAAAACTTCGGATTATTCAGAAATTTCATGCTTGTATGTAAATATACGATATGATAACATAATCCATATATTATTTTTTGTAAAAAACATACAAAAAGGAGGAGCTGCCATGCGCCCAATGAGAGAAAAAATGCATACAGGAGAATTATATCTCCCTAATGACGATGAAATCTTTCAGGATCAGATCAGGAAACTGGACAGGCTTTATGATTTCAATATGACACGCCCTACACAGCTGGATAAAAGAAATGCTGAAAGAGATGTTTGCGGAGATTGGTGAAGATTGTTATATCGAGCCACCGCTTCACGCCAATATGGCAGGTGCATATGTCCATTTTGGAAAAAATGTCTATGCCAACTTTAACCTGACACTGGTAGATGACGGTCATATTTATGTTGGCGATTATACCATGATCGGTCCAAATGTGACCATCGCAACTGCGGGGCACCCGATCTTACCGGAGCTTCGTGAAAAAGGATATCAGTATAATATGGAAGTTCATATCGGTAAGAACTGCTGGCTGGGATCTGGAGTTGTTGTGTTACCGGGAGTTACTATTGGTGATAATGTTGTAGTTGGGGCCGGAAGTATAGTAACGAAGGATCTGCCTTCCAATGTGGTTGCAGTCGGTAATCCATGCAGGGTGCTGAGAGAAATGAATGAGCGGGATAAAGAATATTATTTTAAAGACAGAAAAATTGATTATTCTGAGATCGTTTAACCAAATCAAGTAAGTCCCCTGCTTCAATTGCGAAAAGCAATAAGCAGAGGGCAGGAACAGAGGCGTAAGCTTTTGCACATCAACAGATAATGCCGGGAGCAAAGGTCGAATGATCTTATGAAATATGAAACAGGTGGATGAGAACAGGAATGGATGAGGACCTGTCTGATGCTGAAAGAAAAGAGGAAAAATTATGGGAATGAATGAAACACCGTCAGCAGACCGTGTACATATCGGTTTTTTTGGCAGAAGAAATGCAGGAAAATCCAGTATTGTAAATAAAGTGACAGGTCAGGAACTTGCTGTGGTTTCCGATGTTAAAGGAACTACCACGGATCCGGTGAGCAAGGCCATGGAGCTGCTTCCAATGGGACCGGTTGTAATTATTGATACGCCGGGTATTGATGATGAAGGACATCTTGGAGAACTTCGAGTCCGAAAGGCAAAACAGGTACTGAACCGTGTGGATGTGGCAGTTCTTGTTGTGGATGCTACCCTTGGAAAAACCAATGTGGATGAGGAGCTGATCCACATTTTTAAAGAAAAGGAAATTCCGTACCTGGTTGTATACAATAAATCCGACCTTCTTTCGGAAAATCAGAAAATAAATGCGGATTCTCCGGATCGGAATCAGGAACCCTTCATTTACGCCAGTGCGGCAACAGGTCAGAACATCTATGAACTGAAAGAAAAGATCGCATCTCTTGCAGTAACCGATGATCTGAAATTACGTCTGGTAGGAGATCTCCTGGAGCCGTCAGACTTTGCGGTTCTTGTAGTACCGATTGATAAAGCCGCGCCAAAAGGCCGCCTGATCCTTCCGCAGCAGCAGACCATCCGTGATGTGCTGGAAGCCGGAGCAGCAGCCATTGTCATCAAAGAAAACGAGCTTTCCAATACACTGAAAACCCTGGGCAAGAGCCCCAAAATTGTGATCACAGACAGCCAGGTTTTTGCAAAGGTCAGCAAAGAAACACCGAAGGATATCTGGCTCACTTCATTTTCAATTCTGTTTGCCAGATTTAAAGGAAATCTGAAAACAGCGGCAGCCGGTGCAGCAGCCATTGACCGACTGAAAGACGGAGATAAGATCCTGATCTCTGAGGGATGCACCCATCATAGACAGTGTGATGATATCGGAACAGTCAAGCTTCCACGCTGGATCCGAAATTATACGGGGAAAGATCTGGAATTTGAGTATTCCTCAGGAAGAGAGTTCCCGGAGGATGTAACGAAATACAGCCTGATCGTGCACTGTGGCGGATGTATGCTCAACGAGCGGGAAATGCGCTACCGTCAGAAATGCGCCCTGGACCAGGAAATCCCCATCACCAATTATGGAATTGCCATTGCTTACATGCAGGGAATCCTGAAACGATGTGTGGAAATGTTCCCGGATGTAAGAAAAGAGCTGGATGTTTAAAGATATTTTGAATTTATGAAGCAGCTGTTTTTTGCACAGAATTTATTTTCTGTGCAGAGAGCAGCTGCTTTTTGCATACTCATTTATAAAGCAGAAAAAATTTTGAAAAAAGATAGTTTAATTTAACTCAACTGATTGGCAAACAAAGAAAGTTATTTTAAAATAACATTGTTATTAAATAACGGCGTTATTGAATAAAGGAGACAAACATATGAGACCTGTAAATGAGAAACTGGCGGCAGATCTTCTGGAAGCGGGAAAGCAGGAATTTCTGGAAAAAGGTTTTCAGGGAGCTTCCATGCGCGGGATTGCATCCAGACTGTCTGTGACAACCGGTGCACTGTACCGCTATTACACAGACAAGGAATCTCTCTTTGATGTACTGGTAGAAGAACCGGCCAGAGTACTGGAGGAGAGATACCGTGCTATCCAGAAGGGATTTGCAGACCAGCCGGTGGATGCCCAGGTCCAGACACTTCCGGAGGTGTCTGACGAAGGCTATTCCTGGATGGTGGAATACATTTATGATCATTTTGATGCATTTAAGCTGATCGTATGCTGTTCCACAGGAACCCGCTATGAACACTATCTGGATGTCCTCACGGAGATTGAAGTCAATTCCAGTATTGTCCTTATGGAAAAAATGAAAGCAGCGGGTTATCATCTGGAAGAACTGGATGAAAATCTGATCCACATGGTAGCAAGCAGCATGTTTAACGGCATGTTTGAGACAGTACGCCACGACATGCCCAGGGAAAAAGCCAATTCCTACATGAACAGCCTGCGGGAATTTTATTCTGCCGGATGGTTCCGGCTGCTGGGGATCCGTGGATCATGAAAAAAAGGAGTTGATACATATGGAAAAAAAAGAACCTTCTCCGATATCGGTAGTATGGGGATGGGCAGAAAAATATCACAGTAAATTTTATGGCTCTGTAGTTCTGGCTGTACTTGGTGTGGCAGGAACCATGCTGGCTTATTTCAGCATTGCGGCAATGATCCGCATCCTTCTGGAAAACGGGGATTTCAGTCAGTGCCTGCCATGGTGCGGATTTCTCCTGATCGGTTAATAAGGGGTATTGCCGGCGGTTCTTAGCGACTGCCGGCAATACACGTTCAGAAGATGTTTACAATTCCGAAAGAAAGTGCTATAGTACTAGAGTTTGTATTTTTAAAATATAGAGGAGTTATAAACAATGATCGACCAGGCACTTGCACAGGCTCTGCAAAAAGAAATTCCCATACTTACAGCCCAGATCCGCAGCCTTTATGCGGAATTTGATAAAAAATTTCATCTCAATGGAGCGAAGATTCCCATTACCTTTGGTATGGAGCCAGATCTTCTGGGATCCTATACAAGAGGCAGTTACCACGAAAAAGAGCATTTTCATTTTTCCCTGCTGTTTATCGGCTACGCGGTAAAAAATCCTCTGAAAAAAGAGGATAGGCTGGACCTTTACAAACATGAATATGCCCATTATATGCAGCATAATTTTCACATTCCCCAAGAGTATCAGTGGCAGCACGGAACCCACGGAAGTGCCTGGAAATACTGCTGTTCCCTGACCGGCGCGGCGCCAACGCCATATTATAAGGCAGGGGAAGCCCTGATGAAACATGACTATGAGAAAAAACTCCGAAGCCCGATCCATGACCGGACAGTAACAGTACGGGATACTTACCGGAGAAAACAGCAGCATGAAAATACCCGGAACAGCATTGTGCGCTACGAGATCGGAGAGGATGTGAGCCATCCGAAATTCGGAACCGGAAACATTGAACATGTGGAGCAGCTTCCAGGCTCAGTAAGGCTTCATATCCGGTTTGGAGAAGAATTGAAAGTGATCGATCAGAAGTGGCTTCTCCGGTCAAAATATAAATAGAACAAAATGGTATAAAAAAATCTCCGGCACAGAAAAACTGTGATCCGGAGATTTTTGAATTTTATAAATTCGATATTTTATTCAGAAACTTTCACAAACTGGCTGTTATAAAGATTCTGATAGAATCCGCCTTTTGCCATAAGTTCCTCATGATTTCCCTGCTCAATGATGCTTCCGTCTTTCATGACAAGGATCTCATCCGCATTACGGATAGTAGAGAGACGGTGGGCAACAATGAAGCTTGTTCTGCCCTGCATCATCCGGTCGAAGGCTTCCTGGATCAGTATTTCAGTACGGGTATCAATGCTGGAGGTTGCCTCGTCAAGGATCAGCATCGGTGGCAGGCACAACATGACACGGGTGATACAGAGAAGCTGTTTCTGTCCCTGGCTTAAGCTGTCTTCATAGAGAATGGTATCCAGGCCATTTGGAAGACGGCGGATAAATTCCCAGCTGTGGGACATTTTTGCTGCCTGGATCACTTCCTCATCCGAAGCATCCGGTTTTCCGATACAGATGTTGTCGCGGACAGTTCCATGTTTGATCCAGGTATCCTGGAGAACCATGCCATAGCTTCCGCGGAGGGTATGTCTGGAAACTTCGGTGATCGGTTTTCCGTCTACGGAGATACTTCCGCCGGTGACGTCGTAGAAACGCATTAGCAGGTTGATAAAAGTTGTCTTACCACAGCCGGTGGGACCTACGATGGCGATTCGTCGGCCAGGCTCTGTGTGAAGGTTAAATCCTTCAATGAGAGGTTTGTCCTCTTCGTAGCGGAAAGAAACATTCTGGATATCTACGGCACCTTTTACATCATCAAGAGTTCCGGACGGGTCCGGGCTTTCCGGTTCTTCTTCCAGAAGGTCAAAGATCCTGGTAGCGCAGGCCAGAGCGTTCTGAAGCTCTGTAATCACAGAGCTGATATCATTAAATGGTTTCATGTACTGGTTAGCATAGGCCAACAGGACGGAAAGCCCACCTACTGTCAGATGACCGCCCGGGATCAGGAATGCACCTACAAGAGCTACACCTGCATAGATGATGTTGTTGACACATCGTGTGGACGGGTTGGTGAGACTGCTGTAAAAAACAGCTTTCTGGCTGGCATTTCGAAGCTCCTCGTTGATCGAAGCGAAACGCTCCGAAGAACGGTTCTCATAGCCAAATGCCTGAACCACTTTCTGATTTCCGATCATTTCCTCGATCAGTGCAGTCTGACGTCCACGGGCATCACTCTGTGCACGGAACATCTGGAAGGAATGGGAGGAGATGAATTTTGCCACAAAAAAGCTCACCGGTGTCAGGGCAATGACCATCAGTGTGATCCACACGTTTTTGGAAAACATGAAGATCAAAGTTCCGATGATGGTGATGATACCGGAAAACAGCTGTGTAAATCCAAGGAGCATACCATCGGAAAGAATATCTGTATCCGCAATGACACGGCTGATGATATCACCGGTGCTGTGTCCGTCCAGGTAGGACAGCGGAAGTTTCTGGATATGGCGGATGGATTTCGCACGGATATCCTGTACTGTGCGGTAGGTCATGCGGTTATTGATAATGCTCATGACCCAGGTGGCAATACCGGAAAGCACGATCATGACAAGAATACGGGAAAGATAGAATCCCATTCTGCCAAAATCAACTTCATGGTCAGCAACCACCTCATCAATGGCATAGCCGAAAAGTACGGGAACATACAGCTGCAAAATTACGGTAACTGCGGCAAGGATTACACTTAAGACAAGAAGGAAACGGTATTTTCCGATAAAGCGGAGCACCTTGAAGAAGGTTGCCATGCTGTTTTTGTTCTGGGATTTTTTGTATGTTTTACTCATGCCAGGACCTCCTTTCCGGTTGCTTTTTCATATTTGATCCGTTCTTCCGGGAACTGTGAGAAAAAGATCTCACGGTAAGTTTCACAGGTGGAAACAAGCTCCTGGTGGGTTCCTTTTCCGGCGAGCTGGCCGTCGTCCAGTACCAGGATCAGATCGGCCTGACGGATACTGGCTGCTCTCTGGGATACCAGGAAAGTGGTGGTGTTTCCGCCAAGCTGGTGGAGAGATTTCCGAAGTGCCGCATCTGTGGCAAAGTCAAGAGCACTGGCACTGTCGTCCAGGATCAGGATCTCCGGCTTTTTCACAAGGGCGCGGGCAATGGTAAGTCTCTGGCGCTGGCCACCGGAAAGGTTCCGGCCGTTCTGTTCCAGCTTAAAATCCAGCTGGCCATCTTTTTTCTCCACGATCTCACGGGCCTGGGCAGTGGTAAGAGCCTCCCACATTTCCTCATCTGTGGCGTCTTCCCGTCCCCAGCTTAAGTTCTCGCGGATGGTTCCCTGAAAAAGTGCTGCCTTCTGAGGAACCACGCCGATTTTTTCCCGGAGCTCATTCTGAGAATAGGTCTGTACATTCTGGCCGTCCAGGGTAACGGTTCCGGAACTTGCGTCATAGAAACGTGCGATCAGATCCACAAGGGTGGACTTACCGCTTCCGGTACCGCCGATGATTCCAATGGTAGAGCCTTTTTTTGCGGAAAAAGTGATGTCCGAAAGGCTGGGTGCGCCGGTTCCTGCATAGGAGAAGGTCACATGGTCAAAAGCAACGGCACAGTCGTTCTTTGCAGCTGCCGGTGCGGAAGTTTTCTCCGGGTAAGTCATGGTGGAATCTACTTTCAGGATTCCGGCAACACGGTCTGCACAGGCCATGGATTTGTTCAGGGTGATGATCAGGGAAGCAAGTTTGATCAGCTCCACGATCATCTGTGCCATGTAGTTGTAAAGGGCAACGACTTCACCCTGTTGCATGTTTCCAAGATTGACCTGTACGCCTGCAGTCTGGATCAGGATCACGGTTGCGATATTGATCAGTACATAGGTGGCCGGATTTAAAAGTGCGGAGATTTTTCCTACAAACTCATTCAGCTTTGTGAGAGCAAGGTTACTTTCGTCAAACTCCGCAACTGCGTGATCTTCCCGGCAGAATGCACGGATCACACGGACACCGGTCAGGTTTTCTCTGGTAAGGCGTGTGACAGTATCCAGGCGTCCCTGTACTTTTTTGAAAAGAGGGATACTTAAGAACATGATCACAAAGACAACCAGGAACAGGATCGGGATGGCAACTACGAAGATCAGCGCACAGCGCACGTTGATAGTAAAGGCCATCACCATGGCACCGAAAACAATAAACGGGCTTCGAAGAAGAAGACGAAGGCCCATATTTACACCATTCTGTACCTGGTTTACGTCATCGGTCAGACGGGTGATCAGGGTATCGGTTCCAAGGGTATCCAGCTCTGTATAGGAAAGCTTCTGGATATGGTCAAAAACTGCCTGACGTACTTCTGTGGCAAAACCTACGCTGGCTTTTGCTGCAAAAAACTGGGCTGTGATGCTGACTGCCAGTCCTGCGGCTGCCATCAGTATCAGGATAAAGAATTTCTGTACGATGTAGCCGTGATCGTTATGGGCAATACCCACATCAATGATCTGGGCGATGACGATAGGCACCAGCAGGTCAAACACAACTTCCAGAAACTTGAAAAAAGGAGCCAGAATGCTTTCTTTTTTGTAGTTTCGAAGATATTTTGCGAGTGTTCGCATTTCTTTTTCTTTCCTCCATTTCCTTTTTATTACAATAAACCTCTGTTATTATACTCCCTTAGGGATGATACGTATAATATTGTTTTTAATGTATTATAATATAAAAATTATATTGAAGAAAACGTGAGTTTATGGGAAGATGATCATAGTATCTGCAAAAATGAAAAAATCATTAGTATGCAGTACAGAAGAATATAGATTGCGAATATCCGCTTGACACAAAGACAGAGAGTGTTTGATGCGGATCATCCGGGAACGGAATGCGGAAATTACAGAAATTATTATATGCAATTAAAAGGAGAAGGATATGGAGATCAGACAGTTGGAATATTTTCATGAGATTGCGGCAACGGGAAGTATCCATGAAGCTGCAAGAAGACTGAATATGTCCCAGCCGCCCTTAAGCTACCAGATCAAACAGCTGGAAGCAGAGCTGAATGTGAAGCTTTTTGAGCGGACCAGGGCAGGGGTGACACTGACAGAAGCGGGAAAGCTTCTTTATGACAGGACGGAGAATATTTTAAATTATGTCCGTTCCACAGAGCTGGAAGTATCCAAGGCAGGGAAAAAGCAGGTCTTACGTATCGGGATCACGCCCACCACAGTAACCACCATTATGCCTTATATTTCCAGATTTTCCAGGGAAAATTCCGATGTAAACTTTGAGGTGCGGGATGCCATTACCTTCACACTTCTGAACTATCTTATGGATGGGATCATTGATGTCTCTGTGGTGCGGACACCTATCAAGCTGGAGGGATTAAATTATCTGGAGCTTTCGGAAGAACCCATGATCGCGGTTCTTCCTCCGGCATTCCCGGAAAACGGAACAAAAAAAGAGGGCATCAGCCTTAAGAAACTGACCGGACGCCCTCTTATTATTTACCGGCGATATGAAGAATTTCTGATGAAAGCCTTTGGAGAAAAAAATCTCCAACCGGATATTTTCTGTGTCTGCGACGATCCCAGAGATGCTATGCTCTGGGTGCAGGAAGGCCTTGCCACTGCCGTTTTTCCAAGATCCATGGAAGACCTCTGTACAGATCTTCCGATCCGGATCATCGAAGAAGAGAAGCTTACGACTAGGATCCTTCTTGCCTGGAAAAAAGACCGCAGGCCTTCCGCTGTAATGCAGGAGTTTATCAATATCTGTGAGGAATATAAAGAAATCAGTCTTTGAGATGTTCCTCTTTCCAGTGTTTCCACTTCTGAACGGCTTCCGGATTCTGTTTCTCCAGCCGTTCTTCCAGTTTCTTTCTGCGCTGTTCCAGCCGTTCCAGAACTTCCGGGTGTTCGGCCAGGATCTTTTCTTTCAGTTTGCCACGGCGTTTTTCCAGAAGCTGAAGGATCAGTCTCCGGTCGGAAGTCAGCTCTTCCGGCAGTTCGTCCATATGTAACTCGATCCTTCGGAGAAGTTCATCTTCATCCAGAAGCCCCAGGCCATGCCAGTTATCCAGAAGTTCTTCCAGACCTTCTTCGGAGAGACGTTCAATATCCGGGATCTGATGTAACTGTTCGATAATGTGATGGACAGATTCCTCGATCTCTTTTACCGCATCATCTCCGAAAGCCCAGGCAAACTCTTCCAGGGTATCTTCTTCCTCTGCCGGGAGAAAGGCGATGCTGCGGCGGAGAAGTTTTGCCTCGTCCTCCTTTGGAACATCCAGTTCATAAGGAGCTTCGATCCCTGCGTCATGTAAGGCGGCAAGAATGGTACGGCGGACCATACCGTCCTTGATCATATGGCCGATGCCGAACTGACGCAGCTGGTCATTGATCTGAGTGGAATGTTCAGTGAGGTAAAAACGGATCCCTCGTTTTTTCAGGCTTGCAGAGATGGCATCCAGACGGTCGGCAGCAGTAACGTCAATGCTGTTAATGGCACTGGCATCTACGATCACCACTTTTGTATCTTTCTGGATGCTGTTTTCAATATCCTCCTGAAAGATCTTTACATTTGCGAAAAACAGGTTCTCACTGAAACGGTAGATGACAACGCCTTTGATGGGATAGGCGTAACGGTTTCTGGAAAGATCAAAATAAACATCTCTGCCCGGGATCATGCCACGGAAAGAGCGTGGCGGGTTGGTAGCTTTCAGGATCACAGCTACGAAAGAGAGCAGGATGCCGATGATAACGCCATAGATGGTTCCAAGGCAGAGCACGCTGAAACCGGCAGCCATAAAAATGTAAAATTCTGTGCGGCTCACCTTGAAAAGACGTACAGCCAGATGGGTTTCCACCACATCCATCAGAGCAGAGATCACAATGGCTGTCAACACAGGAACCGGAAGATATCCGATAAATCCGGTGCCAAAAAGAAGGATCAGAGCCATGGTGATCCCGGCAGTGATGGAAACTGCCTGAGATTTTCCTCCGTACTGTTCATTGAGAGAGGTACGGGAAATACTGCCGTTTACCGGGCAGCATCCAACAGCGGCAGCCGCAATGTTTCCCGCTGCACAGGACAGGATCTCCTGACGGTCGTTCAGCTTGTAGTCATTGCGAAAGGCGAAAGTGTTTTCTGCAAGAAGGGTTTCCGCCATAATGACAACGGCAACCATAAGGCCGCGGCCTGCTGCCTGGGTCAGATCAACATTTCCGAAATCCGGGATCACCAGGGAAGGAAGGCCACGTTCTACAGACTGCAAAAGCACAACGCCCTTTTCATCCACATGAAAAACAACGGTGGAGAGAACACCCAGGGCCATGATCGCGATGGCCATGGGGAATTTCGGCGCCAGTTTTTTGAATATGCGGATCAGTATCAGCGCACCAAGTCCCATGCAGAGGGAAAGCCAGCTGATATTTTTTGCGGCAGCGAAGATATGCTCTGCCAGCTCCAGAAGTTCACCGGAACCTGCCGGGCTTCCCATCAGTTTCGGGATCTGCATCAGGATGATGGTGACTGCGATACCGCTGATAAAACCACCCATTACCGGTGTGGAGATGAAATCCACGATCTTATCCGCATGGAGCAGGAAGAACACAAACAGCCACAGGCCTGCAAAAAGTGCAATGGCAGGGACATAATCCATGGCGGTTTCCGATTCCGCGGCAATGCCAAGGGTAGACAGTGCGCCGCCTACAATGGCAGCAGGTGCCGCGTCAACTCCGAAGATAAACTGCCTTGAAGTGGAAAAGAGCGCAAACAGCAGGATCGGCAGAACAGAACCATACAGTCCGTATACCGCCGGAATTCCGGAAATCTGGGCATATCCCATGGAGATAGGAATGGAAACTGCGGCGATGATGATACCGGAAAAAATATCTTTGAGAAGGTATTCTTTCCGGTATCCCCGCAGCGTGGAAAACAGGGAAAGCTTCATATAGTCACATCCTTTTCTGAAAAATATTTTCTATTATATACCAAAGAGAGCCTGCGGGAAAGAAGCAAAGCAAAGGTTCCGGGTGAAAAATCGTGGACAAAGGATATCTGCCATATTATAATAAATGCGAAATTACAGCTGTGTGGGATGAGAAATCCCGTACTTTTGCTGTGTGAAAAAAGATCATCAATGAAAGGTTAAGATATAAATGAAAAAAGCGATCATAGCAATGAGCGGCGGTGTGGACAGCTCCGTGGCAGCTCTTTTGACAAAGGAATCCGGTGACGAGTGCATCGGTGCAACCATGAAACTTTACAACAACGAGGATATCGGTGTCCATAGGGAAAAGACCTGCTGTTCCCTGGACGATGTGGAGGATGCCAGAAGCGTGGCTTATCAGATGGATATGCCTTACTACGTATTTAACTTTACCGCAGATTTCCATACAGAAGTTATGGATCGTTTTGTGGAGGCTTACGAAAACGGCTGCACACCCAATCCATGTATCGACTGCAACCGTTATCTGAAATTTGACAAAATGTTCCACCGTATGCAGGAGATCGGCTACGATTATATTGTAACCGGACATTACGCAAGAGTGGAGTACGATGAGAACAGAGGCCGCTATCTTCTGAAAAAAGCAGTGGACGACACCAAGGATCAGTCCTATGTGCTCTATATGCTGACCCAGGAACAGCTGGCACATGTAAAACTTCCTCTTGGAGGCCTTCGGAAAGATCAGGTCCGTGTGATTGCCGAAGAGCATGGTTTTATCAATGCCAGAAAACATGACAGCCAGGATATCTGTTTTGTGCCGGATGGCGACTATGCGAAATTTATCGAGAAATATACAGGCAAAAAAACACCGGAAGGTGATTTTGTAGATAAAGAAGGAAACTATATCGGACGCCATAAAGGAATCATCCATTATACCATCGGCCAGCGCCGTGGCCTTGGTATTCCGGCAGCCAGCCGTCTTTATGTCTGCGAGATCTCCCCGAAAACCAATACGGTTGTTCTCGGTGACAACGCAGATCTTTTCAGCAGTGAGCTGGAGGCAGACAGTGTAAACCTGATCTCCGTGGATAATTTAAGTGAGCCGAAGAGAGTGACCGCCAAGATCCGTTACCGTCATAAAGAGCAGCCAGCCACTGCATGGCAGACACCGGATGGCATCCTTCATGTGAAGTTTGATGAACCGCAGAGAGCGATCACAAAAGGCCAGGCTGTGGTAATGTATGACGGAGCCGAAGTTGTAGGTGGTGGCGTTATAAACAAAATCTATAGCCAGTCATAAATAAAGGTGAGAACCTAAAACGATAAAACCCATTGACATACTAGGAAAAGGGTGATATGATTGCATCATCAAAAAACGGAGCACACAAAACAAGGTGAGCAACGTGATGATCAGGAGGAAATCATGAAGATTTTACAGAAGTCAACCAGGGTGTTTATCGAAGAGAAGCGAATGTGTTGTTGTCGCTGATAAGCAGATGATCATGAAGAATTAATACACTATATCGAATATAAAGAATAAAAGAAAAGAGGACAAACACATGAGCAAAATTACAAGAGATCAGAGAAAATTCAAATTTGAGACATTACAGCTTCACGTAGGACAGGAAACACCGGATCCGGTTACCGATGCAAGAGCAGTACCGATCTACCAGACATCTTCCTATGTATTCCGCAACTGCGATCATGCAGCAGCACGTTTCGGACTTGCAGATGCAGGTAATATTTACGGACGTCTTACAAACCCGACAGAAGATATTTTTGAGAAGAGAATCGCAGCACTGGAAGGTGGTTCCGCAGCACTTGCTGTAGCATCCGGTGCAGCAGCTATCACTTATACGATCGAGAACCTTGCACAGCAGGGTGACCATATCGTAGCAGCAAAGAACATCTACGGCGGAACAACAAACCTTCTGGAGCACACACTTCCGTCATACGGAATCACAACAACATTTGTTGATGTATTCAACCTTGAGGAAGTAGAAAATGCGATCCAGGAAAACACAAAAGCTGTTTACATCGAGACTCTTGGAAACCCGAACTCCGATGTTGTAGATATCGAGTCTCTTGCAAACATCGCTCACAAACATAAAATCCCGCTTGTTGTAGATAACACATTTGCAACACCTTACCTTGTAAGACCGATCGAGTATGGTGCAGATATCGTTGTTCATTCTGCAACAAAATTCATCGGCGGTCATGGAACCACAATCGGTGGAGTGATCGTAGAGAGTGGTAAGTTCGACTGGGAGGCATCCGGCAAATTTGCATCTCTTACAGAGCCAAACCCAAGCTACCATGGTGTAAGCTTCACAAAAGCTTGCGGACCAGCAGCATTTGTTACAAAGATCCGTGCAATCCTTCTCCGTGACACAGGAGCAACCATTTCTCCAGTAAGCTCCTTCATCTTCCTTCAGGGACTTGAGACACTGTCTCTCCGTGTAGAGCGTCATGTTGAGAATGCACTGAAAGTTGTACAGTACCTGAACAACCATCCGCAGGTAGAGAAAGTTCATCATCCGTCTGTATCCACAGATCCAAGCCAGCAGGAACTTTACAAGAAATACTTCCCGAACGGCGGTGGTTCCATCTTTACATTCGAGATCAAGGGAGACGCACAGAAGGCAAAAGATTTCATCGACAACCTTGAGCTGTTCTCACTTCTTGCAAACGTTGCAGATGTAAAATCTCTGGTTATCCATCCGGCTACTACAACACACAGCCAGTGCACAGAGGAAGAGCTTCTTGATCAGGGAATCAAACCAAACACAATCCGTCTTTCTATCGGAACTGAGAATATCGATGATATTATCCAGGATCTTGATGAGGCATTCAAAGCAGTTCAGTAAATAAGACAATTAAATAAGAAGAACACCTTCTAAATCAATAGCACAGAAAAATCTGCTCCGGGACGTATGAGAATATAGTTCCGGGGCAGATTTTTTATACGTTTATCTGGAAGATCCAGAAGCTGGAAGATCAGTGCTTGTGGTACTGAGGATGCACAGGGTATGTGCGATTTTTTTCAGGCGGCTTCTACAAGTTCTTCCAACGTTCCGAAAGTGTATCCCATCTCTTCCCATTTCGTCAGCAGTTCATCCAGGATGGAAGCGTTTGTAGAGGAAGTGCTGTGCAGCAGTACAATAGCGCCCGGATGGATCCGCCCCAGAAGTTTTTCAAAGGCTTCTTCTTTTGAGGGCTGTTTATCCTGATACCAGTCCACATAAGCCAGGCTCCAGAAAAACGTGTGATATCCCAGATCTTTTGCCATCTGGAGGTTTTCTGTACTGTAGATCCCCTGTGGCGGACGGTAAAATTTTGTCATTTCTTTTCCAGTTGCTTCTTTATAAAGAGCCTCCACATCTTCCAGCTGTTTCTGAAAAGCCTCTTTTGTGGAGATGCCGGACATATCCGGGTGGGTCATGGTGTGATTGCCAACGGTATGGCCTGCATCCACAATTTCCCGGATCAGTTCCGGTTTTTCCCGGATCAGAGTTCCCACAACAAAAAATGTGGCATGTACGTGATGTTTATGTAAGGCATCCAGAATGGCAGGTGTGTTTCCATTATCATAGCCTGCGTCGAAAGTGAGATATATTTTTTTCTCATCAGTATCATCTGCGTACCAGGCATTGTATTTTTTCAGTTCCTCTATGGAAGCATTTCCTGTAGGCCGTGTGCCCTTCTCCTGAAAACCAAGCCCCCAGTTTTCACTCTGAGAGGACAAAGAGGCAGAAGAGGGCTGGCTTTTTTTCATAAAATTCTGGTCGGATCGTGATCCGGAAGAAAAATGGGAAGAGATCTTTCCCACAAGACTGCCAAAAGCAAAAGCCATGACAAAGCAAAAGATAAGACGGTAGATATGTTTTCGTTTCATGGTAACCTCGGAGAAAATGGAGTTATTAATATGCTTATGAACGTACAGAGGAAGATATGAATATAGATGATAATGAGACTATGTTCAGCAAAATATGATGGATGAGAACATAAATGTACATTTAGCGGAAAAGTTTTGTGATGGAATGATCTTTATAAAAATGGGATGGTCAACCAGAGAAAAATATGTAGTCATGCAGATTGTAAAAAAGTAGGATATTCAGGAGAGACAGGACAAAAATAGGCAAAAAATAAGAGTCATCAGCGATTCATTTCTTCTGCCGATGACTCTTTCAATTTTCATTATCCAATGGAATATACCTCTCATTTCTTAGATTTAAAACTTATACGGAATTAAAATTTACGTTCTCGGTGGTCCGTACCTCCTTGTTTTAATTATGATGGGAAATCTTTAAATCTTCTGGTGGACTGTACCTCTCTTTCTTAGATTATGGGAAGTAAGTTATGTTTTCGGTGGGTTCACGCTCCTTTTTGATTTGTTTTTTTGTTTTCCGTTTGTTTTATTTGATGGTTATACTATAACAGATAAAAACGATATTGTCAACACTAAATTTGAAAAATAATAAAAATAAATTAAAAGAGAAGAATAACTAAAATAAAATATCTGAAATATTCAGATAATATTGACGCCGGAGAATACGTATAGACCAAAACCTTTTCGGACAAGCTACCCTTATGAACATAAGAAGAGAACAAAAAAGCGCAGGAGATCATAAACAGTATTATTATTTTCAAGGAGGGAAAACTTATGCTACGTTATCTGCCTGTTCGAAAAGTTCACGCTAGACAGGTCCTGGATTCCAGGGGGAATCCTACGGTGGAAGCGGAAGTAACAGTAGGAGAAGGAATCATAGGGATCAACGGATTTACGGGAAGAGCCATGGTGCCGTCCGGAGCATCCACGGGGAAATTTGAGGCTGTGGAGCTGCGGGACGGAAACCGTGAGGAATATCTGGGCCAGAGTGTGAAAAAAGCGGTGGAGAACATCAATACCCGTCTGGCGGATGCCATCATCGGAGAAAATGCCCTGAACCAGGCATGGATCGATCATCTTCTGATCGAAACGGACGGAACGGAAAACAAAAGCAGTGCAGGAGCCAATGCCACACTGGCAGTATCCCTGGCAACGGCCCGTGCTGCAGCCGGTGCACTCCGGCTTCCTCTTTATCAGTACCTTGGAGGTTGTCATACCATGCAGCTTCCGGTGCCGATGATGAATATTTTAAATGGGGGAAAGCATGCGGACAACACCGTAGATCTTCAGGAATTTATGATCATGCCAACCGGGGCAGGGTGTCTGGAAAAAGGTATCCGTATGTGTGCGGAAGTTTACCAGCACTTAAAGCTCCTTCTCCGGGAAAAAGGACTTTCCACAGCAGTTGGTGATGAAGGAGGCTTTGCCCCGGATCTTCCGGATTCAGAGGAAGTGCTGACCCTGATCGTCCATGCAGTGGAAAAAGCAGGATACAAACCTGGTGAAGAGATCACCATTGCCATCGATGCAGCCTCCAGTGAACTTTATGATGAGGAAAAAGGCGTGTACTTTTTCCCAGGGGAGAGCCGCATGAAAGGGGAAAAGATCTACCGGGATGCCAGGGAGATGACAGAGTACTACGAGAAACTGGTGGGAAAATTTCCCATTGTTTCCATTGAGGATGGGCTCTGGGAGGATGACTGGGAAGGCTGGAAATACCTGACGGAACATCTGGGAAAAAAGGTCCAGCTTGTGGGAGATGATCTGTTTGTCACCAATATCAAACGTCTGCGCTGCGGTATTCAGCTTGAAGTCGCCAATGCCATCCTCATCAAGGTAAATCAGATCGGAACCCTCACGGAAACCCTGGATGCAGTGGAGATGGCCCAGCATGCGGGATATCGCGCGGTGATCTCCCACAGATCCGGCGAGACCGAGGATTCCTTTATCGCAGATCTGGCGGTAGCTTGCGGAGCCGGACAGATCAAAACAGGTGCGCCCTGCCGTTCGGACCGGAATGCCAAGTATAATCAGCTTCTGCGGATCCATGAACAGCTTGGGACCCTTGGAAGATATGCCGATCCTTTTGCAAAAAGATCTCAGAAAAAGCCCTGCATAAAATAAACGGAAAATGGTTGAAATCCCGGTTTAGCTATGGTAAAATAACCTCTAGTTGATTAGGAGGTGTAACCGCGTGAACATTTTGAAGATTATTCTGACTGTAATTTATGCAATAGATTGTATCGCTCTGACTGTTGTCGTACTGATGCAGGAGGGCAAGCAGCAGGGTCTTGGCTCTATCGCCGGAGTAGCTGATACTTACTGGGGTAAGAATAAGGGCCGTTCCATGGAAGGTGGTCTCGTAAGAGGTACCATTATCATGGGAGTTATTTTCTTTGTACTGTCAATCGTACTGAACATTATCTGATCTGCCAGGAGCAGAACAGAAGTTGGGAACACTCTTGCTGCGTTAGCATGCAGAAGAACCTCGGATGGAGACTTCTTTTGTTAATCAGCAGGAGTGTTTTTGCGTTGATACAGGGTCACGGGTGAGACTTCCTCTGGAATGATAACAGGGTAAAAATGAAATAGAAACAGGAGAAAATGTGAAAAGATCGAAAAATTTTGAAAAAAGAAAAAAGTTTATAATGGAGCTTCTGGGAGATCCGCTGTATAAACCTATGCGGCTGCGGGAGATAGCATCTCTCCTCCAGCTGGATAAGAGTGAGAAAAAAGAGCTTTTTGATGTGCTGGACGAGCTTTGTGCCCAGGGAAAGGCGGAAGTGGATAATAAAGGAAGATACAGCAAGGTTTCCGGCAAGCGCCGAGACAGACGGAAGAAAAAAGATGCTCTGAAGGCAGAGAAGCAGGAGCGTGGCCGTAAGGGAAGAGAACGTAAGGAACATGAGAATGAGGAATGTCATTTTTCCGAGAAGGACGGAACTATCATGGAAGGAACGTTCATCGGCCATTACAAGGGTTTTGGATTCGTGGAAGTGGAAGACCAGGAACAGGATATTTTTATTCCAGAAAATGACACGGGAAGTGCCATGCATCAGGATAAGGTACAGATCCTTGTACGGAATGGCCATAAAGAGGGCAAGCGTCCGGAAGGCGTTGTTCTGAAGGTTCTGGAGAGGGGAATGCCTTCGATTGTTGGAACATACCAGAGCAGCCGTGATTACGGCTTTGTGATCAGTGATAACCCCAAATTTTCCAAAGATATCTTTATTACCAGGAAAAATTCCATGGGGGCAAAAGATGGCGATAAGGTAGTTGCGGAAATCGTGGACTATGGTTCCAGAAACCGGAAGCCGGAAGGAAAGATCACAGAAGTGCTGGGAAATTTACGTTCACCGGGAACAGATATCCTTGCTATTGTGAAGAGTTTTAACATTCCAAGTGTATTTCCGGATAAGGTACTCCGTCAGGCAGACCGTGTGCCGGATCATGTGCAGGAAGCAGATATGGACGGAAGACTGGATCTTCGGGATCTTGTCACAGTTACCATTGACGGCGAGGATGCAAAGGATCTGGATGATGCCATTTCCCTTACAAAAGAAGACGGGATCTATCATCTGGGGGTACACATTGCAGACGTCAGCAATTATGTCCAGGGTGGCAGTGCCCTTGATCGGGAAGCACTGAAGAGAGGAACTTCGGTTTATCTTGCGGATCGTGTGATTCCTATGCTTCCGGAACGGCTTTCCAATGGAATCTGTTCTCTGAACCAGGGACAGGATCGTCTTACTTTAAGCTGTCTGATGGATGTCAATGAAAAAGGTAAGGTAATTTCCCATAAGATCGCGGAAACAGTGATCCGCGTAGATCAGCGTATGTGCTACACCGATGTAAAAAATATTCTGGAAGATACTGACGATGTGGCGAAGAAACGTTATGAATCCCTGATTCCCATGTTCTTTCTGATGAAGGAACTTTCCGGGATCTTACGCAGCCGCCGTCATACAAGAGGTTCCATTGATTTTGACTTTCCGGAAAGCAAGATCATTCTCAATGCTGCAGGGAAAGCTATTGACGTACAGCCATATGAAGCCAATGTGGCAACCAGGATCATTGAGGATTTTATGCTTCTTGCCAATGAAACCGTGGCGCAGGAATACTGTACCGGAGATTATCCGTTTGTATACAGAACTCATGAGAACCCGGATCCGGAAAAGATCGAAAGTCTTCTGATGCTTCTTCATAATGAAGGAGTTAATATACAGAAATCCGGGCAGGAGATCACACCAGGTGAGATCCAGGAGATCCTGGAAAGCATCGAGGGAATGCCAAATGAGGCACAGATCAGCCGTCTGACACTGCGTACCATGAAACAGGCGAAATATACCACCGAATGCAGCGGACATTTTGGCCTTGCGGCAAAATATTACTGCCATTTTACTTCTCCGATCCGAAGATATCCGGATCTTCAGATCCACAGGATCATCCATGACCGCCTGAGAGGCAGACTGGTAAGAGAAGGACGTACCGAGCATTACAAGGAGATCCTGGATGAAGTGGCACGCCAGTCCAGTGTGTGTGAACGGCGTGCAGATGAGGCGGAAAGAGAATCTGACAAGCTGAAGAAAGCAGAGTATATGTCCTATCATCTGGGTGAGGAGTATGAGGGAATCATCTCCGGTGTTACAGGATGGGGCATTTATGTGGAACTTCCAAATACTGTGGAAGGACTGATCCATATCAACACATTACGGGATGATTATTATGTATTTGACCAGGATGCATATGAACTGCGGGGAGACATGACAGGAAAGATTTTCCGCCTTGGGCAGAAAGTCCGTGTCCGTGTGGCAGATGCGGATAAAATGCTGAAAACCGTGGATTTTGTTCTGGCCGAAGAAGACTGAAGGAGCGCGAAATGGCAAAAAAAACAGGAATGAAACTGATCGCAAATAATAAAAAGGCTTTTCATGACTATTTTATCGAGGACACCTATGAGGCCGGGATCGCACTGGCGGGAACCGAGGTAAAATCTTTACGTTCCGGCAAATGCAGCATCAAGGAGGCTTTTGTCCGGGTGGAAAACGGGGAGGTTTATGTATATGGAATGCATATCACTCCTTATGAAAAAGGAAATATTTTTAACAAAGATCCCCTTCGTGTGCGGAAACTGCTTCTGCACCGTTACGAGATCAATAAGATCGAAGCCAAATTAAAGGAAAAAGGACTGACCCTGGTACCTCTGAAGGTTTATTTCAAGGACAGTCTGGTAAAAATAGAGATCGGCATGGCACGTGGCAAAAAGCTTTATGATAAGCGCCAGGATATTGCCAAGAAAGATCAGAGAAGAGAAGCAGAGAGAGAGTTTAAAGTGAAAAATCTTTATTAACCGACCGGTTTCTGCTGGAAAAAAGTATGATAAAAAGTGGGGAATGAAAAATGGCAGAGGTACAGGAAAGACGTAAAAAAACGGTGGAAGCGTCCATGACAGAACAGGTTCATCTGATCATGCAGCAGCATCTGAACGGAGGCGGAAGGCTTTTTGGCGGAGCGCTGATGCAGTGGCTGGATGAGGTTGCCGGTGTGGTGGCCATGCGGCATGCGGAAACCTATCGTGTGGTAACTGCCGCGGTGGACAATCTTCAGTTCAAGCATGCGATCTATGAGGGTGAGATCGTAGTACTTAAGGGATATGTGACGGATGTTGGAAGAACCTCCATGGAAGTCGAGATCGATACGTATGTGGAGCAGCCGGATGGTATGCGCCGTACTGTAAACCGGGCATTCTTTGTAATGGTAGCTGTAGATGAAAATCAGAAGCCGATCCAGGTACCTGAACTGATCATTACCACAGAAGCAGAAAAAGCCCGGAATGAAGCTGCAAAAATGCGCCGCGACATGCGGAAAAAAAGAAGAGAAAACGGCTTCTGACCGCAGATGTTTTAATTTTTGACATAGTCTGAAAAATCTAAAGATTCTGTGAAATTCAAACCGGTCAGGTTGACAAGAAAGTGATACTCTGTAATAATAGAAAGAGGTAAGCTGACAGCAAATAGAACCATTTTATATGGAGGAGATATAATGAAAAAACGTTATTTGATTCTTGCAGGAATTCTTGCGGCAAGTATGCTTGCGGCCGGATGCGGTAAGAAGAGTTCTGTGGCACCTGAGCAGAAAGTGGAAGCAACGGTGACACCGACTGTGACAGAAGCAGCGAAGTCTGATGTGGTAGAAATGCAGACATCTACAGACGATACAGCAAATATCAAGAATGTGATGGGAACCAAGAGCGAGACAACCACAAGTATTGTGTTCACAAATAAAATAGATTCTACAATCTCTGCGATTTATGTCCGCCCTACGAGAGATGACGGAGATGACAGTGATGAGACATGGGGCAGTGATCTTGTAAATGGTAAGTTTACACTGGCTTCCAATGACAAGGCTGTTTATTATATGGAAAAGAGCCAGAAAGATGACGATGGTAATGCAGTTACAAGCTTTGATGTGCGTGTGACATTTTCGGACGAAGATCAGAATGATTGCTTTTTCCGTCAGCTGCCGCTTCTGACAATTTCACAGCTGAATCTGTGCATGGATGGTGAAGGCGAAGATGGAATCCCATATGCTACATATCTGACAAGTGGAAGCACCAAGGAGGTTTCTACGTTGAAAGATGTAAAGGCAAGACTTGGTATTGAAGATGACAGTGAAGAGAGCGATTCCAGCGACAGCACGGATTCTACAGACAGTACTGACAGCACGGATAGTACAGATTCCAGCAGTACAGATTCCACATCTTCTTCTACGGATAACAGTGGAGATAATTCAGACAGCAGTGATTCCGGTAACGGCAGTGATTCTTCATCTTCATCGGATTCAGGATCGGATTCATCTTCAGATACTCCGAATCCAACAGAAACTCCATCCAGTGATGATGATCCGGCTTCGGTAGCTGCTGGCTATATCGGTCGGTCCATGTCTGAACTTGAGAATGCATGCGGCAGCCCAAATGGCAGTGATTATGAGGACGAGCCGGAGTCCGGTAAGACAGGTTATTATTATTATGATACGTTTACGGTATCCACAACTTTTGACGATGACGGCAATGAAGTTGTATCCGGCGTATGGTAAAGGAGAATAAACATATGAAAAGAGTGTTACTGAAATTAAGCGGAGAGGCTCTTGCAGGAGAGCAGAAGAGAGGTTTTGATGAAGCAACTGTTACAGAGGTTGCCAAACAGATCAAGACAATCGTGGATGAAGGACTTCAGGTTGGTATCGTGATCGGAGGTGGAAACTTCTGGAGAGGACGTACCAGCGGAGCCATGGACAGAAGCAAGGCGGATCAGATCGGTATGCTTGCTACTATCATGAACTGTATCTATGTGTCTGACATCTGCAGATATGTGGGACTTAAGACAGAGGTGTTTACCCCGTTTGTATGTGGTGCATTTACCACTCTTTATTCCAAAGATGCTGTAGAAGAAAGCTTCGCAGAAGGGAAAGTTGTATTCTTTGCAGGTGGTACCGGTCATCCGTATTTTTCTACAGATACAGCTACAGTACTTCGTGCCGTTGAGATCGGTGCAGATGCCATTCTTCTTGCAAAGGCTGTTGATGGAATTTATGACAGCGATCCGAAGGTAAATCCGGATGCCAAGAAGTATGATGAGATTTCCATTGATGAAGTGGTTGCCAAGAAACTGGCAGCTATGGATCTTACCGCTTCCATCATGTGCATGGAGCAGAAGATGCCGATGCTGGTATTCGGTCTTGATGAAAAAGACAGCATCGTCAACACCGTACACGGTAAGTTCTCCGGAACAAAGGTAACTGTGTAATCGGAAGGGAATAATAAAAAATAACCATACAGGGAGATATGTGAAATGGATGAGAGAATTCAGGTATACGAAACAAAAATGGGAAAAACACTGAATGCTTTGGAGAGTGAGCTGACAACGATCAGAGCCGGTCGTGCAAACCCGCATATTCTTGACAAACTTACCGTAGATTATTATGGAGCACCGACTCCGATCCAGCAGGTTGCAAACATTTCTGTGCCGGAGGCACGTATGATCCAGATCCAGCCATGGGAATCCAGCATGATCAAAGCTATCGAGAAAGCAATTCTCTGCTCTGATCTGGGATTAAATCCGAACAACGATGGAAAAATGATCCGTCTTGTTTTCCCGGAGCTTACCGAGGAGCGTCGTAAAGAGCTGGTAAAAGACGTTAAGAAAAAAGGCGAAGGTGCCAAGGTTGCGGTAAGAAATATCCGTCGTGATGCCAACGATGCATTTAAAAAACTTGCAAAACAGGATGTTTCTGAGGACGAGATCAAAGAGCTTGAGGATCAGATCCAGAAACTTACAGATAAGTACATCAAGGAAGTTGACAAGGCGATTGAGAACAAGTCTAAAGAGATTCTGACTGTATAATTGTAAGAGATACGAGGATAAAGAGGGCTTCTTTGAAGAAGCTCTCTTTCTGTATGGAGGAGATTTATGAACGTACCAAATCATATTGCGATCATTCTGGATGGAAACGGACGGTGGGCAAAAGAACGTGGAATGCCCAGAACTTATGGACATGTAAAGGGATGTGCCAATCTTGAAAATATCTGTTACGATATTAAAGACCTGGGAGTGAAATACCTTACCGTTTACGCTTTTTCCACAGAAAACTGGAAACGTTCCAGGGAGGAAGTGGAGGCACTGATGAAACTGTTCCGCAGTTACCTTAAGAAATGTATCAAGATTTCCAAGAAAAATAATATGCGGATGAAAGTTATCGGAGATATTACTGCTTTTGCACCGGATATCCAGCAGAGTGTCCGGGAACTTGAGGAATATTCCAAAGATTTTGACGGAATTTATTTTCAGCTGGCATTAAATTACGGAAGCCGGGATGAGATCCGTCGTGGTATGCAGAAGATGGCACAGGATGTAAAAGACGGAAAAGTCGAGCCGGACAGCATTACAGAAGAGACTATTGAGAGCTATCTGGACACTGCCGGTGTACCGGATCCGGATCTGATGATCCGTACGAGCGGAGAGCAGCGCCTTTCCAATTTCCTGCTCTGGCAGCTGGCTTATTCGGAGTTTTATTTTACACCGGTTGCATGGCCGGATTTTAATAAAAAAGAGCTGATCAAGGCCATCGAGAAATATAATCAGAGGGACAGACGCTACGGCGGTGTCAAGGAGGAGTAGATCATGTTTAAGACAAGACTGATAAGCGGTATCATCCTTGTCATCATTGCCCTGGCAACTATTATTTCCGGCAGCTGGATCCTGTTTTTTACACTTCTGGCTGTTTCACTGATCGGAATGAGAGAGCTTTACAAGGTAATGAAGGTAAGTGATGAGCACGTTACCGTGTTGGAACTTGTGGGATATCTTGGAGCAGTGCTTTATTATATTGCCATGAGATTTGATTTTGGAAGTTATGGAACAATGGCGATCATCATCAGTATGATCCTGATCCTGTTTGTTTATGTATTCGGTTATCCGAAATACCGTGCGGAACAGGTGATGGCAGCATTTTTCGGAATGGTGTATGTTGCGGTGATGCTTTCCTTTATCTATCTTACCAGAAACCTTCCGGATGGAAAATTCCTGGTATGGCTGATATTTTTATGCTCCTGGGGTTGTGATACCTGTGCCTACTGTGTGGGAATGCTCATTGGCAAACATAAGATGGCTCCGGTTTTAAGCCCTAAGAAATCTATCGAGGGAGCAGTAGGCGGTGTTGTGGGAGCGGCGCTTCTTGGAGTGATCTATGCAGCGGCCACACAGGGAAAAATGGCAGAGTATGCCCTGATCTGTGCAGTTGGAGCGCTGATCTCCATGGTAGGTGATCTGGCAGCATCTGCCATCAAGAGAAATCAGAACATCAAGGACTATGGTAAGCTGATCCCGGGCCATGGAGGAATCCTGGACCGTTTTGACAGCGTGATCATCACAGCTCCTGTTATTTACTATCTTGCAAAAACCATTCTTGGAATTTAGGAGATATTGAAATGAAAAATATTGCAATCTTAGGTTCTACCGGCTCCATCGGAACCCAGACACTGGATGTGGCAAGAAAAAACGAAGACCTTCGTGTTGTTGCAGTCAGTGCGGGAAAAAGTGTGGAGAAACTGGAAGAGCAGATCCGGGAATTTCACCCGATTTTGGCAGCGGTCTGGGATGAAAAGGCAGCCCGGGACCTGAAAACACGTATTGCGGATACTGACACAAAGGTAGTCAGCGGAATGGAAGGGCTTCTGGAACTTGCGTCCATGCCGGAATCCGATATCCTGGTCACTGCGATCGTGGGAATGATCGGGATCCGTCCTACCATGGAGGGAATCCGTGCCGGAAAGGATATTGCCCTGGCCAATAAAGAGACTCTTGTCACGGCAGGTCATCTAATCATGCCAATGGCAAGAGAATATGGTGTATCCATCCTTCCGGTAGATAGTGAACACAGCGCCATTTTCCAGGCTATCCACGGAGAAGAAAACAAAGAGATCCATAAACTTCTGATCACGGCATCCGGCGGCCCGTTCCGCGGACGTACTACAGAAGAACTTCGAAATGTCACGGTTGCAGATACTCTGAAACATCCAAACTGGGTAATGGGACGGAAGATCACCGTAGATTCCGCGACCCTGGTAAACAAGGGCCTGGAAGTTATGGAAGCCAGATGGCTGTTTGATATGGATCTGGATCATATCCAGGTGGTGGTGCAGCCGCAGAGTATCATTCATTCCATGGTGGAATTTAAAGACGGCGCGATCATGGCACAGCTTGGAACTCCGGATATGAGACTCCCGATCCAGTACGCTCTGTACTATCCACACAGACGTTATCTGGATGGAGACCGTCTTGATTTCACGAAACTCCGTGAGATCACATTTGAGGTTCCGGATATGGACACATTCCGCGGACTTCCTATGGCAATCCAGGCATCCCGGGAAGGGGGAAGTATGCCGACTGTCTTTAATGCGGCCAACGAGCTTGCGGTAAAGAAATTTCTGGAAGAAAAGATTGGCTTTCTGGATATTTATGAGATTATTGCACAGTCTATGGAACGACATAAAAAAATCGCGCATCCGGATCTGGATGAGATCCTTTCTGTAGAGCAGGATACTTACCAGTGGATCGAAAGCAGGTGGTAAATTGAGATTTGTGATTGCTGTAATTATTTTCAGCGTTGTGATACTGATCCATGAACTGGGACATTTTCTCCTGGCAAAAAAGAACCACATTGAGGTGGTGGAATTTTCTCTTGGCATGGGTCCGAGGATCATAAGTACGGTAAAAGGTGGCACCCGCTATTCTGTGAAACTGCTTCCTCTTGGCGGTTCCTGTGCCATGGCAGGAGAAGATGCGGAAGATGACAGTCCGGGAACCTTTAATTCTGCTCCTGTGTGGGGCAGGATTGCGGTGGTTGCCGCTGGTCCGGTATTTAATTTTCTGCTGGCCTTTGTCCTGTCTGTGATCATTGTGGGCTGTATTGGCTATGATCCTGCAACTGTATTGCAGGTAACAGAAGGTTCCGCAGCAGAAAAGGCAGGCCTGAAAGAAGGCGATGTGATCACAGAGTACCAGGGATATCACATTGACCTGGGAAAAGATCTCTATGTGTATTCGTATCTCAATGAACTGAAAGAGGGAGAGACCATCCATCTGAAGGTAAAACGTGATGGAAATGAACAGGAGATCTCTTATAAGCCGGATGTGAATGTACGGTATCTCCTTGGTTTCAACCGTTCTGATGTAAATTCCATGACAGTGGAATCTCTGATCAAGGGAATGCCACTGGAAGAAGCAGGTCTGGAAGCGGGCGATGTGATCACGAAGATCAACGGTGTGGAAGTCCCGGATGGAAATGCATATGAAAAATATATCGAGGAGCATCCACTGTCTGATGAACCTGTGACGATCACTTATGAACGCAATGGGCTGGAATATGAGGCGGAGATTACACCAAGAGAATACAGGACACCGGTTTCCGGTTTCGGATATAACACATACAGCGAAAAGACTTCCGGTTTCAATGTTCTGAAATACGGTGCGGTGGAAGTAAAATACATGATCCGCACTACGATCTTAAGTCTGAAAGAGCTTGTGACCGGTCATCTTGGAATGAAAGACTTAAGCGGCCCGGTTGGTGTTGTGGATGCCATCGGTGATACTTACGAACAGTCCAAGAGCGAAGGAACACTGATGATCTGGATGAACATGCTGAATATGGCAGTTCTGCTTTCGGCCAACCTGGGAGTGATGAACCTGCTTCCTCTTCCGGCACTGGATGGGGGAAGGCTGGTATTTCTGGTGGTAGAAGCAGTTCGGAGAAAACCGGTAAATCGCCAGGTAGAAGGCATGATCCATTTTGCGGGACTGATGCTTCTGATGGCGTTGATGGTTGTGGTTATGTATAATGATATTTTGAAGATTTTCTGATATCTGACAAAATAAGGCAAATATTTAGTGCTGTATGATCTATGAGAAGATGATACAGCACTTTTTCTGTGCAGATATTTATTATATAATGAAGATATCAGAGCAAAAGAGAAGGAGATATGGGAATTTGAAAAAGAATATTTTAATACTGGCGGCTTTGATAGCAGTTGTTCTGGCGGTACCTTTTCTGATCATAAAAGCGGATGAGGCAATCCAGATAAAAAATGCAGAATTTAAGGAAAAACAGAATAATGTATGTTATGAAAAAGCGGGAGAATGCATGGATGCAGGTGAATATGATGAAGCGATAGAATTACTTGAAAAACTTCCGGGAAATTATGAGGATGCAGAATATATTATCCGGTATGCAAAGTTTTGCAAAGCTGTTCAGAACGAAGAAGGAATTGAGGAGCTGCATAAACTCATATGGAATTTTCCGAAAGAGGATAAGTACAGTGGTAAATATGCAGAAGAAATGAAAAGGGTTAAAGAAGATACAGAAGTACAGTATGAAAAATATATGGCACAGAAAGAAAAAGAAGAAGAGGAAAAAATGAGGAAGAAAGATGAGCCATATAAAGGAATGAAAGAAAAATATATAAATATTACGCTTCTGGGAAGGGCGAAAGAGAAAAGAACAGAACATTACTGGCGGGATACACCGGGAAAAAGGACACAGGATATTCAGTACAGATATATGTGGTATAACAGCAACGGAACAAAAAAAATCATGGCAGTCTGCAGAAACGGACGGGTCAGCAGTGTAGTTGAGTTTGTTCCGTCCACAGCATCCAGAAAAAATAGTTACAGTGGAAATACCAGCAGGAATAATACCAGAAAAGATATGTATGATGTGCAGGACTACGATAATCCGGAAGATTTTTACTATGATCATGCAGATGAATTTGATGATATTCAGGATGCGGAAGATTACTGGGAGGAAGCACAGTAAGATATATGGCATTTTTTCGATTTTGTGCATATACTGGCAGAGAGTCAGTGTGTTTTCAGGCACAAAAAGGAGTCTCTGTTTATGAAAAATCATTCTTATCTTTCCATGCAGCAGGATACCCCGGATCAGGGACGGCTGCAGGTGACGGTGCAGGACGGAGCTAATAACCGCCCTGTGGAAAATGCCAGAGTGCGGATTTCTTATACGGGAGTACCGGATAATGTGATCGAGGAAGTCCGCACCGATTCTTCCGGAAAAACACCGATGCTGGATCTGGCAGCTCCTCCTCTGGAATACAGCATGAAGCCGGTGGAAGAGCAGCCTTATGCGGAATATACCGTTCAGATCAGTGCAGATGGTTTTGAACCAAAAGAAGTGGCAGGAACGGAAGTTCTTCCCCAGGTGATCGCACAGCAGCCGGCATCTCTTATGAGACAGAGAGGCGCAGGAGAGGATTATCAACGCATTGTGATCGGCCCTCACACCTTGTTTGGTAAGTATCCGCCCAAAAATCCTGAGGCTGAGATCAAGCCGGTAAATGAATCTGGAGAGATTGTTTTAAGCCGGGTGGTGATCCCGGAGTATATCGTAGTCCATGATGGACCGGTAGGAGATACTAATGCGCAGAACTATTATGTACGTTACAAAGATTATATCAAAAATGTGGCCAGCAGCGAGATCTACGCTACCTGGCCGGATGATACAATACGCGCAAATGTCCTGGCGATCATGTCGTTTACATTAAACCGGGTGTATACGGAATGGTACCGGAACAAAGGCTATGATTATACCATCACATCCTCTACCGCATACGACCACAAATGGATCAATGGCCGGAATATTTTTGAGAGTATTGACCGGATCGTAGACGAACTTTTTGAAAATTATCTTTCAAGGCCGGATGTGCGTCAGCCAATCCTGACCCAGTACTGTGACGGGCGTCAGGTGCAGTGCAGGGATAGGGGATGGATGACTCAGTGGGGAAGCAAGGCGCTGGGAGACCAGGGATATTCTGCGATTGAGATCCTGCGGAGTTTCTATGGAAACGATATGTATATCAATGTGGCGGAAGCAGTTTCCGGGATTCCCGCATCCTGGCCTGGATATGACCTGACTATTGGAGTCACCGGAGAAAAAGTACAGCAGATCCAGGAACAGCTCAATGCCATAGCAAAGGCCTATCCAGCCATTCCGACAGTAACTGTGGACGGTATTTATGGCCCGGCTACTGCGGCATCTGTGAAAAAATTTCAGAATGTATTTGGACTTCCCACGTCCGGAGTGGTGGATTATCCAACCTGGTATAAGATTCAGGAAATTTATGTGGCAGTGACCAGGATCGCGGAACTGCGTTAATTTGAAAAAAGTGTTTGACGTTTCTGAATAAACCAAGTATAATGGCTGTTTGTATCTTTAAATGCGTTGTAAAACAATTGCGTTTATGAACATATGATAAAGCGGAATGAGAATGTCCGTTTTACAAAAGGAGCGATGAGAATGACATTTTATCAGGAACTACAGTTAAGCTCAACCGGATCAAAACAGCTGATTCGAAATACCACAGACAAAAAAGAAAAACGAAGGCACATTCTGATCTATAATTTTAAAGTATATCTTGTCATGGCATTTTGTGTGGCGGTTGTGACATTGTACAGTAAGATAACCGGCAATGATAACAGTGTTGTAGGAGTAACCGTACTTCTGGCAGTGCTGGTTTTGAGACAGGCGGATTTCGGGATCCGGACCACACATGGCTTGCTGTCCATTGCCGGAATCTTTGGTATTTTGATCATAGGACCGCGACTGTCCAATATGGTTTCACCGGTGCCGGCATTTTTTGTAAACGCTGTAAGTATCCTTTTGCTGATGATCCTGGGATGCCACAATGTAATTATGTATAATCATTCCACATTTGTCCTCGGTTATCTGCTTCTGATGGGATATGACGTAACCGGAAAAGCGTATCTGCTTCGCGTGGAGGGCCTTCTTGTGGGAATGTTCCTTTGCATGGTGATCTTTTATAAGAATCAGAAAAATCGTCCGTATCGCAGAACATTTCTGGATCTGTTCCGGGAATTTGACCTGCATTCCGCAAGAGGCAGATGGTACCTGCGGCTGACACTGATCGTTTCCAGCACCATGCTGATCATGTCACTTCTTGGACTTCCAAGAGCAATGTGGGCCGGAATTGCCTGCATGTCGGTGTGCCTGCCATTCACTGAGGACTGTAAAGTCAGAGCCGGAAAAAGAGGCATGTTCAACATTGTGGGATGCCTGCTGTTTGTGGTGCTTTATCTGGTGCTTCCAAAGTCCATGTACCCTTACATCGGAATGATCGGAGGAATCGGTGTGGGATATTCCGCAGGCTATGCGTGGCAGACGGCATTTAATACATTTGGAGCGCTGTCCATCGCATCAGGACTGTTTGGAATGCCGGCAGCTGTGCTGTTGCGTATCGGGGCCAATGTGTTCGGGGCAGCTTATACCATGATCCTGAATAAGCTTGGAGATAAATTCGCGCAGTATATGTGGGTACGGAAAAAAGCGGAAATCTGATGGCAGATCAGGAGAAACCGCATTGTAAATATATGCCAGATATGATAATATGAAGGAAATAGTCGCAGGGTGTTTTTGAAAACATCTTACAGGAAATAATGCATCGCAGGGTTATGATAACCGGGTGCATTATTTTTTTGAATGTAAATTGCAAAAATGAATGTGAATGTCTGCTTTAACAGGGATTACACTACATATTTTTAAGAGAGGGGTTCTAAAAAAATGAACACATTAACAGTTTTACTGCAACAGATCGGAATGTTCGTGATCTACATTATCACAGGCGTGATCCTGATCCGCACAAAAGTACTGACACGGGAAAATCTGGAGATCATTTCAAAAGTTGTGATCAAACTGTCACTGCCGGTGATGATCTTTATCAATACGGTAAACGGGGTGGATCGGCAGTCATTTTTTTCCTCATTGTCCATCCTCGGAATTGCGGCAGTGATGTATGTGTGTCTGCTGATCCTGGGCACCTTATCCGGAAAAGTATTTCATCTTCATGGAGAACATCTGCAATTATATCGTGCAATGACTGTATTCGGAAACGTGGGATTTATGGGAATTCCTATTGTTGTCAGCATATATCCGGAAAAAGGAATGCTGTATATGGCTGTTTTTACGATTATTGATCAGCTGATGTTGTGGACTCTGGGGGTAAAACTGACTTCCTCAGAAAAAGAAAGCGGAACTTTTAATCCGAAAAAACTGATCAATCCTGTAACGGTGGCCATTATTCTGGCAATGATCTGTGTACTGACAGGAATCAGGATCCCACTGGTTTTAAATACGGCACTTCAGAAGATGGGAGCGACAGCAACACCACTGGCAATGATCTATCTGGGAGGTGTTTTTGCCTGCATTGATGTGTTAAGCTTTGTTAAGAAGCCGGATTATTATGGGATCACATTGATAAAAATGATTGGATTTCCAGTGCTTTTTTATATCCTGCTGAGGCTTGTCCCTATTCCGGCAGATATCCGGATGACTATGGCGCTGACTTCTGCCATGCCTGTGATGTCGTCGGTGGTAATGATGGCAAATGCCTCCGGATCAGATGGAGATTATGCAATGGGAGGAATTGTGGTTACTACGTTATGTTCAGTCCTGACACTTCCTGTGGTATCCTGGATCTTTCAGGCGCTTGGGTAAAAGTATTGCTCTGAAAAAAAATTTGCCGTATAATGGGCAATAGCAAAACGGACCGGTGATACGGGCCGGATAGAGGAGAAATACTATGTACGAAGAGACAACAGAGAAACTGCTGGAATTTATCAGCAAAAGCCCCACAGCCTTTCAGGCGGCAGAAGAGACAAGAAAACGTTTTCTGGAGGAGGGCTTTACAGAACTGAAAGAGGAGGAAAGCTGGAACCTGGAAAAAGGCGGAAAATATTTTGTCATGAGAAATCATTCCGCCATCATTGGATTTTCCATTCCTGTCAATGACTGCAGAAGATATCATATCATTGCAAGCCACAGCGATTCTCCGTCTTTTAAAATAAAAGAAAATCCTGAGATGTCCGTAAACGGAGCTTACGTGAAACTGAATGTGGAGCGGTATGGAGGAATGATCCTGTCTACCTGGTTTGACCGTCCTCTTTCTGTTGCAGGCCGGATGATCGTCCGCAAGAACGGAAAAATCCTGGAAAAACTTGTGAATATTGACAGAGATCTGGTCATGATCCCAAGCCTTGCCATCCATATGAACCGGGATATCAACGGAGGCTATCATTACAATGTTCAGAAAGATATGCTTCCACTGTACAGTGGCAGTGGTGAAAAAGGAAATTTCATGCGGATGATGGCAGAAGAGGCGGAGGTTCGGCCGGAGGATATTCTGGGACATGATCTGTTTCTTTATAACCGGATGCCCGGAACGATCTGGGGTTCCCGGAATGAGTTTGTTTCCAGTCCAAGGCTGGATGATCTGCAGTGTGCTTTCGCTTCGCTGGAAGGTTTTCTTCAGGCAGATAAAAAGAAAAATATTGCAGTCCACTGTGTACTGGATAACGAAGAGGTGGGGAGTACCACAAAACAGGGAGCAGCATCCACATTTCTTAAGGATGTGCTGTTCCGGATCAATCTGGCCCTTGGCGGAGATCAGGAAAGTTATCTGATGGCCCTTGCGGAGAGCTTTATGATCTCTGCGGATAATGCACATGCGCTTCATCCGAATTATACAGACAAGGCAGATCCTGTAAACCGTCCGGTGATGAATGGTGGAATCGTGATCAAATATAATGCGAACCAGAAATACTGTACGGATGGGATCTCCACAGCGATTTTCAAGGAGCTCTGCAGAGAAGCGGATGTGCCGTATCAGACATTTGTAAACCGCTCTGATATTGCCGGTGGATCTACTTTGGGAAATATTTCAAACACCCAGGCAGCCATGAATACGGTAGATATCGGCCTTCCTCAGCTGGCAATGCATTCCGCTTATGAGACGGCCGGAGTGAAAGATACGGAAAGCCTGATCCGCGCGGTAAAGGTATTTTACAGATGACATCGGAGGACAGGAAAATGAGCAGAAAAGCAGTATTTTTTGATGCGGACGGAACTGTCTGCGATATGAAAAAAGGTGTGCCGGACAGTGCCATTGAAGCCATCCGTGCGCTGGTAAATAATGGACACGAAGCATGGCTCTGTACAGGAAGAAGCCGCGCCTTTGTTTCCTGGTATCTGGAGCAGATTCCTTTTACCGGAATGATCAGTGCCTGCGGGTCCACCATTGAAAAAGACGGGAAGAGACTTTTTAACAAAGAGATGACACCAGAAATTGCAAAACTTTCCGTGGAGGTTTTAAGAAAATACGGCCTGATTCCGGTAATGGAAGGTGCGGATTTCATGTACTATGACAAAGAGGAATATACCGATGAAGTGAACTGGTATGCCAGCCTGATCACGGAATCTCTGGGTGATAAATGGAGACCGATCCGTGGAAATGAGGATTGCATGCGGATCAATAAGATCAGCGCAAAAATGACTGCAGGGTGTGATGCAGAGGCTGCATTGTCCATTTTGTCAGAATATTATGATATCATCCGTCATGAGGGCAGCAGTTCATTTGTGGGAAATACCATTGAACTTGTGCCAAAAGGATTTAATAAGGCGGTGGGAATCGCGGCAGTGATCCGCCTGTTTGATATTCCGTGGGAAGATACCATTGTTTTTGGAGACAGCAACAATGACCTTGCCATGTTTGAATACGCTGCAACAAAAGTTGCCATGGGAAATGCTTCCCCGAAGATCAAAGAACTGGCAGATTATGTTACGTCCGATATGTTCCATTATGGAATCCGGGATGGGCTGAGATATCTGAAACTGATCTGAAAATAAAAAATGCTGTGGAGATGTACATAAAACATTTTCCACAGCATTTTTGTATTATGATGGTGTTCAGATCAGACCCAGGCTTTTACAGAGAAACAGCCAGAATGTCAGGGTAAAAGCACTGAACAATGTAGTGAGAAGCACGACTCCCGAAGAAAAAGAGCCTTCATGTCCCATATTTTTCGCCATGACAAAACAGGTAACTGTGCTGGCAGATCCCAGCATAATGATAATGGAAACCAGCTTGTCCTTTGTAAAACCGCATCGGATGGCAAGGGGCAGAAAAAGAGCTTCATAACCGATCAGTTTCATAAAGGTACAGGCGACGGATGCTTTGAGCCTGGAAAAAGCTTTCCCAAAATGAAGAGATCCACCCATGGCCATGAGACCAAGAGGAGTAGCAGTTTTGGCAAGATTGCCTACGGTAGAGTCCAGGATCTTCGGAAAGGGAAGGCGAAGAAGAGACCAGAGTGTACCGGCAACAATACCGAGAATGATGGGATTGGTGACAATGCCTTTTAAAGTACGCTTCAGAACAGTTCCATCCAGCCTTCCCTGATCCGGTTTAAAGACAGAGAGAACTACAACGGCCATCACATTATAAAGAGGTACACTTGCAATGATCATCAGCGGTGCCATGCCTGCGTTTCCGTAAAGATTCTGGATAACAGCGATGCCAAGGATTGCGGCACTGCTGCGGTAGGATGCCTGGATAAACTCGCCCCGGATATCGGATGGATGGAGGAGGCGGGACAGGAGTACGGAAATTATGATACTGACTGAGGTGATCAGAAAACAGAAGATCACCATTTTGGAATCCCATGCTTCGTAAATATCGATCTTGGCGATATCCTGAAACAGAAGAACTGGCAGCGGGATGACGAATACGAATTTGTTCATACGGTTGACAAATGCCTCATCAAAAAGTCCGATTCTCCGGAAAAAATATCCAAGGAGCAGAGTAAGAAAGATAGGCACGGTAACGTTCAGACAGAAAATAAGATTGTCCATAAAAGAAAGCCTCCCTGAGGTAAAATATCTTCATTCATTATATCGAATCTGCGAAAATTGTCAAACAAGGTATACGGAACTGTAAAATTCTGGTATGATAAAAAGTGTTGCGAAAAAGCAGCACAGGGGTCGAGAAGGAGAAAGAAAAAATGAGATACGGAAAAATACGGATCGAAGATGGCTTTTTTGTATTTACCAGACATATGATGCTCAACAGTCTTCCTTGTAAAGATATCCTCTGGGCGTATATGCGCCGGGAAGGAGCAGATAAAACCAGCGAAAAACAGCTGATCATCAATTACCTGGTAATTATAACCAGGCGTCAGAAACGTTATAAATTTGATATGACAGAGCAGGAAGTACAGGACTGTCTCCGGCTTCTGAAAGTACTGAATCCGGATCTCGCGGTGGGTTTTCCAAAAGGAAGCAGGCTTCCGCTTCAAAACCTTCCAAATACAAGAGATCTTGGCGCTTTGATGACCGAAGATGGTTTGCATATTCTTCCCAGAAAACTTCTGCGCAGTGGTGAAATCTATCACGCATCCATAGCAGATACCAGAATCCTTTCAGAAGAGTATAACGTAAAAACAGTGATTGATTTCCGCTCTGCAGCGGAAGTAAAGAAAAAACCGGATGACATTATGGCGGGTGTAGAGTATTACCATATTCCAATCCGTGATGAGGAGAGTAACGGAAACAGTTTTTTTGAACGTGTGATGTCCTGTTACGGGGAAGGAGAACGATATATACAGGAACGGTATCGAAGTCTTATTACCGATGAATATTCCCTGAAACAGTATGCGCGCTTTCTGGATGTACTGCTTCACGTAAAAAATGGAGCCGTTGTTTTTCACAGTACTACGGGAGAAGACAGGACAGGAGTCGGGACGGCACTTTTGCTCTTCGCACTGGGAGTGCCAAAGGAAACAATACGAAGGGATTACATGCGGTCGAATCCATGTCTTGAGGAAGAACTGAAATACATGCGGAGGCTTTACCGTGCAGACAGGCCGGAAAACAGCCGGAAACTTGCAGATCTGAAAGCTTTTTATCAGGTGAAGGAATCTTACATCAATACGGTTTTTGATGTCATTGAAAAAGAAAACGGAGGAATCGAGAGATTTCTGCGGAGAAAACTTTATCTGACACCAAAAGCATCCGAAGAGCTTAAGAAAAAATATCTGATCTGAGGATAAAAACACTTCTTATTAATTTGAAGGAATTTTACGGAAAATTTTGATTGACAAAATTTTCGAAGTTGTTATAATGATAACAAAGCAAATGTTTATTAGATTAAAGCGTTAACTGACGAAGTCGGTTTTCTATACATAAAAGTGTTGAAAGCAGGTGTATTATGGAAAAGAGAATACTATCCATCCTTGTGGATAATACTTCCGGAGTCCTTAGCCGTGTGGCTGGTCTTTTCAGCCGCCGTGGATATAATATCGACAGCATTACCGCAGGTGTGACCGCGGATCAGAGATATTCCCGCATGACAGTTGTTTGTGAGGGAGATGATCAGATGCTCCAGCAGATCACCAAGCAGCTGGCGAAGCAGGAGGATGTGCAGGATGTCAAGATCCTTGAGCAGGATGACAGCGTTGCCCGTGAGCTGATGCTCGTCAAGGTCGCTGTGAAGCCGGAACAGAGACAGGGAGCACTTTCCATTGCGGATATCTTCCGTGCCAAGGTAGTGGATGTGAGTAAGGATTCTCTTATCATGGAGATGACAGGAAGCCAGAACAAGCTGAAGGCATTTGTGGAGCTGATGGCTGACTATGAGATCCTTGAGCTTGCAAGAACAGGAATCACAGGTCTGTCACGAGGCAGCGACGATGTCCGTTACCTGTAAATTTTTTACATATGTTTGCTAGGAGAGCAGCCACTCTCTTAACGATAAATAATTTTTATGAAGAAGATGTGATGAACATCAGAGGAGGAAAGCAAAATGGCTAATAAGATTTTTTATCAGGAAGATTGTAATTTAAGTTTACTGGATGGTAAAAAAATTGCAATTATTGGATACGGAAGCCAGGGACATGCACATGCTCTGAACTTAAAAGATTCCGGATGTGACGTCATTATTGGTCTGTACGAAGGCAGCAAATCTTGGAAAAGAGCCGAGGAGCAGGGCTTTAAGGTATATACAGCAGCAGAGGCTGCCAAACAGGCAGATATCATCATGATTCTTATCAATGATGAGTTACAGGCTAAACTTTACAAAGAGTCTATCGAGCCGAATCTTGAAGAAGGCAATATGCTTATGTTTGCTCATGGTTTCAATATCCATTTCGGATGCATCAAGCCACCGAAGAACGTTGATGTAACAATGATCGCTCCTAAAGCACCTGGCCATACAGTAAGAAGTGAGTATCAGGCTGGAAAAGGAACACCTTGTCTTATCGCAGTAGAGCAGGATTACACAGGAAAAGCTCAGGATCTTGCACTTGCATATGGTCTCGGTATCGGCGGAGCAAGAGCTGGTCTTCTTGAGACAACATTCCGTGTAGAGACAGAGACAGACCTCTTCGGTGAGCAGGCTGTACTTTGCGGTGGTGTTTGTGCACTTATGCAGGCTGGTTTCGAGACACTTGTTGAGGCTGGTTATGACCCAAGAAACGCATACTTTGAGTGTATCCATGAGATGAAACTGATCGTTGACCTGATCTATCAGTCTGGATTCGCTGGAATGAGATATTCTATCTCCAACACAGCTGAGTATGGCGATTACATCACAGGACCGAAGATCATCACAGAGGATACAAAGAAAGCGATGAAGAAGATTCTTTCCGATATCCAGGATGGTACATTCGCAAAAGAGTTCTTACTCGACATGTCCGATGCAGGTGCACAGGTTCACTTCAAAGCGATGAGAAAATTAGCTGCTGAGCATCAGTCCGAGAAAGTCGGCGAGGAGATCCGTAAACTCTACAGCTGGAACGGCGAAGATAAGCTTATCAACAACTAAGCAAAATTTATTGCAAAGCAATAAATTTTGCGCTACTCGAACGAAGCGAAGCGGAGTTTGAGTCAAAAAATAGGCGCATGAATAAAGTGGCATGAAACTTTTTTGTTACTGGCTACTATGAAGAAAACCATCTGGTCATTATGATCAGATGGTTTTTTATAGTATTTATTTGAATTTTTTACTTAATTCCCTTGTCCATCCCCAAAAAACGGCACAATCAAATCCAAATTCGCATCTTTCTGTCTGCATACAAACCCGATCTCACGTGGAGGAAAAGAAAATCCTACCGGTACTTCTACCAGTGTCCCTTCTTCCAGTTCTTTTTTTACAAAATCCCGGATCACGCAGGCAATTCCAAGACCAATTTCCGCAAACTGGATCAGAAGATCCATAGTTGTTACTTCCAGGATATGACTCAGCTCCACATGATGTTCTTTCAGCTGCGCGTTCACAGTCTGTCGGGTGATATTATCCTCATCCAGCATCATAAAAGTCGCCGCCTGGATCAGTGGTTCGTCGGGATAGAGTTTTTTCTGATTTTCCAGATATTGCCGCGTACAGACAAAAGTATCCCGGATTTTTAAGAGGGGATGAAAATAATATCCGCGAAGCTTCTGTGGCCGTCCGATGAGCCCCAGATCGATTTTTTCCTCATCCAGAAGATGTAGTGTCTGATAGGTGGACTGGCAGGAAATGGTGATGCGTACATGGGGAAAATGTGCAATATAATTTTCAAGGTGGGAGAGCAGCACATATCTGGTCAGAGTGGAACTGGCTCCCAGACGCAGCTTTGGGATATCGCGGGATCGATTATGACGGATGGAATTTTCGCCTTCATCCAGAAGGAAAAGAGCCTCTTTTACCTTCTCAAAAAGAAGTTCGCCGTCAGGGGTCAGAGTTACACCCCGGGAACTCCGTTTAAAAAGTAGGGTGTCCAGATTCTGTTCCAGTTTCTGGATTGCCTTACTGATGGCCGGCTGGCTGATATAAAGTTCTCTGGAGCTGTGGGAGATGCTGCCGGTACGGGCAACCGTATAAAAAATATGATAGAGAGACAGGTTATCCTGCATACGAAGCCTTCCTTTCCAAAAAGGGGTAGATAGTAATCACAATAGTAATCAACAATAATCATTTCCGGATAATAAAAAAGATTTCCGATTCATCGGAAATCCCTGGTTTTACAGCATTTTATAATGTTCAATCGGGGCAACAGGATTTGAACCTGCGACCTCACGGCCCCCAGCCGTGCGCGCTACCAAGCTACGCCATACCCCGTAACGAAGAAAATTATAACAGAAATTCAATGCAAATGCAACTGCTTTTTGCAGATGAAAGATAGTCTTTGGGAGTATCCTCAGACATTGGGGAAAATGGAGGATTTGTCGGGGATAGTTGTTTTTTGGAGAAAAATTAGATATAATATAACAATAGCGTGCTTAAATTAAGACATCGCGTATGAATAAGTTACAAAAACAGATCGGGAAAGCATAAATATTTATAATTTATTTCCTGTAAGAAGTGATGTAACCGGAAACAGGAGGAGAAAAGATGTCGGATAGAGTAATTGAACAGGCGGATCTTAGAACCATTGAACACAATCTTGGAGCGATCCACAATGATCTTCAGACACTGGATTCCAATGTAGGGGCAGTCAACAGCAACATAAAGGTTGTCTATGATGAGATTGGGAGTCTGGCAAAGGAATTTCATGATTTTGTCAGTGTTCAGCAAAGAGCAAACCGGCTTAATCAGGCAGAAACGAGACTTGTAAAGATCAGGCAGGAATTGGAGAAGAAATATGGACATTATGATATTGTACGTCGTACAACAACCGGAATCCTGCAGGCAGATGATATTGGAATTGTAAAGAAAGATACGATCAGTAATGCAACAGAGGAACTGATGATTTCCACTCCAGGTTACTGGCTTGCACCTTGTCTTGTTGCACTTGCGGCATGGATTAACGATCAGCCGGAACTTGCAGAGAAAGCCATTAAAGAAGGCATCAAACGCAACGATGAAAAGACATCACTGTTTTTTGCACTGATCTGTCGCCGTGCGGATCGAAAAGAAGCGTGTCTGAAATGGACGCAGAGATATCTTGCAAACCAGGATGAGGAAAACCTTGACCGAAAGACGATCATTGTTCTGGATGCGTTTGCCAGCGGTCTGTTTGGCGCAGATACAGAGGGCGTTATTTCCCGCCAGATGAATGAATGGCTGCAGCATCTGGAAGAGAAGCCGGGATTCACAGAAAAACAGACACAGCAGTGGTCAGAGGCGATCAACCTTAAGAGAAAACCGATAGATACTTCTTCTTATACCTACCTGAGAAAATACAGCAAAACATGGCCGGTACTGGAGGACATTCTGGAGGGTGCACATCTTCATGCGGAGATGCTTGAATATCTGATCGGGATTTTTGAACAGAAAGTCTCTACAGCAACTGTGAGAGAACAGCTGGATGATATTCTGGACAGTCTGGTAACGGATTTTGATGATGAAGAACTGCCTCTTCGAAAAGAAGAAAAATTTGAACAGTTTATCGTAGATTTCAGAGGCGATGAAAGTCGTGCCCGCCAGAATATGAATGTAGAGCAGACGGCTTTTGAGACACATAAGGATTTCACGCAGCTTTTGACAGACGCTGCCATGAAGCCGGAAACAGCCCACTCCAGTGTGTCAACACAGAAATTTGCATTTGCTTTGTCAAGAGATTGGGTGATGAATGCGTATAATGATGTTGTTGCCCAGAACCGTATGAAGATTCCAAATGAAATAGAAATAAATGTTGATACATTTAATGATACAACTGTCGATGGTCAGAATGAGAATGAGCTTCTTGAAAGATTCAGTACACTTGTCAGTTCAGAAAGAGATGCGGAACTTGCAACATGCGTAATGAGCAGTTTTGAGCAGTTCTGTCTGTATGGCGGAATTGCAGTCGGAGTGATCGGACTTGTGATGCTTCTGTTCGGAAATAAGTTCCTGGGCCTTATTGCTGTAATTGCAGGTGTAGGCATGGTCCTTAACCATTTTTCAAAGAAAAAAGATATAGAAAACAAGCGACAGAATATTGCAGAGCGTTATGAGAAAAAACGCAGCAGTGGTTCTGAGATCATTCGTGCTACACTGGCAGAAGTTGTTGATTTCCGTATTGAATTTGCGGATAAAGATAGCGAAAGCGAGCAGGTCATTGACTTTCTGGAACAGTTGTCTCCGGATCAGTATGTAAGAAAACTGGCAACTTCCAATCGAAGAGTCAAGATGTAAAGGAGAAGAGACATGGACGCAAAAATGAGAGCTGATTTTGTGAATTCCGTGGCCAGTGGACAGAAAGTTCCCTGCCCGGTCTGCAATACATTGAATGATCCAGATGGGAGTTTCTGTATTGCCTGTGGTCATTCTTTAAAGAAAGAAGAGAAAAAAGATGAAAATTCTGGTACGGTAATCTGCCCGGTTTGCCAGAATGCGAATAAAAAGGGATTTCGCTTTTGCACGGTCTGTGGAAATAAATTAGACGAGGCAGAAAGCACAACGAGCAGTGACCCGGTTACACCACAGCCGGCAGCAGTTCCGGCACAGTCAAAGGCAGCAGGACAGCAGCCGGCAGCTCCGGCTCAGGACGTACAGAGAAATATGGGCAAAAATGCATCCCAGGTTGCTCCGGCATTTGAACCGGCAAAAAAAACGGCAGTTGCCCCAATCCGAAAAGATCCACCGATCCAGAGTAAGCCTGTCCGGAAAAAAATGGCATTTAACTTTGCGGAGCCGGAGGTGGAAGAATATAAGGAGCCGGTAAGTGTATTTGCACAGGGACTTCCTTCCTGGGATGTAGTTCCGCCGCAGATCATGGTCAGGAGGAAGAAGAAAAAATGACAGCAGTACCAAATACATACTCAGAATGGGTTACAGTATTAACCGATTTCAAAAATAAAAAAAATGATGAAGATGTCTTAAGAGCAATGAAGGCAGGGTCCATACAGTGGCAGTCAGGTGTGGCAGAAAGGTTTTCACGGAAACTGATCGAAGCAGTGAATTTTCGTATGAATGCTGCTTCGGATAAGTTTCAGAAGGATCTGTCCAGATCTCATGGACAGGAAGGCGCCATTGTTCAGGCAATATTATCCTTAAGAAAAGAAATGGCATTCCTTGCAAATGCAATCGATCTGCCTGCTTTACCGGATGATGAAAGAAAGCATTATCTGGCTTTGGTTATTGAACAGGCGGATAATATGCAGAAATCGCTGGAAGATTCTGCGAAAAATGACAGAAGCGGAAGAATGTCCAGCATTGTCAGAAATCACAGGGTGAATTCATTTTAGGAGAGAAGACAGATGAGTGATACAGCTAAAAGCAAGGAACTTTTGACACGGTATTCTATAGCAAGAATTCCTTTTATTGCAATTAATACCATAGAACCTGGCAGAACACTGGAGATGTTGAAAGAGATATCCGAGGATCTGCAGCTTCCGTTTCATGTACATACGCTGACAAAGGGAGTTTATGATCTGGCAACGGATAAGAATCTCAGTGATGACAAATCCGTTTATGGTGCGATTGATTATATGACGGAGCAGATGAAACGCAAGCAGTATGAAACGATCATTCTGACAGAAGTTCCGGACCTGAGCACAGAAAACAGCGATTCCAAACAGATACTGGCACTGGTAAATCTGGCTAATGAGTCTGGTGGAGTTGTCATTGTATTTACCAACGCGCCAGTCTGGAATCAGCTTCAGCGCCAGGGAATGACGATCAAGATCGATCTCCCAAATGAAGAAGAAATGTATTCCATAATCAAAGAATATATTGATGATTATCGAAATGAAATTCCTATTGAATGGGATAATACAGATATACGGGAGGCCGCTGCAACCTTAAATGGAGTTACACGAATTGAAGCGGAGAATGTGATCGCCGCACTGATCGCCAACAAACGTATTCGGAAATCAGATATGGATGAAGTACGTTTTGCGAAAGACCGTCTTTTTTCGGATATTTCCGGACTTGAGAAGATCGAAGTGGACGACAGTGTAAAGGATGTAGGTGGACTGGAAGGACTCCGGAAGTGGCTGGATGAAAAAAAAGAACTTCTCACACCGGAAAAGAAAGATGAGCTGCGTTCCAAAGGTCTGCAGCCACCGAGAGGGATTTTGCTTGTAGGAGTTCCGGGATGTGGAAAGTCTTTATCTGCGAAATCCATATCCGCAAACTGGAAACTGCCTCTTTACAGGCTGGATTTTGCCACAGTGCAGGGAAGTTATGTAGGACAGTCAGAACAGCAGCTGAAAGATGCACTGACAACAGCTGAAAATGTATCTCCCTGCATCTTATGGATCGATGAGATTGAAAAAGGATTATCCGGAGCTACCGGAGGCGCCGGAGACGGAGGAGTGTCCACCAGAATGGTTGGACAGTTTCTGTTCTGGATGCAGGAATGCAAAAAACAGGTGTTTGTTGTAGCAACAGCCAATGATGTGTCCATGCTGCCGTCAGAACTGCTCCGCCGCGGAAGATTTGATGAGCTGTTTTTTGTTGATCTTCCTACCGCAGATGAAAGAAGAGATATTTTGTCTTTATATATGAGAAAATATTTAAATCTGGAATTTTCCGGTGAATTTGCAGATAAAGTAGTTGAGATCAGTGATGGATTTACAGGAGCAGATCTGGAGTCTACAGTCAGAGATCTGGCGTACCGGTCTATCGCAAATGCAAACTTTATTTTAAGTGAGGAGAATATAGTAACTGCATTTAACAATGTAGTTCCACTTTCTCAGACAAGCCCGGAAAAAATCGAAGCGATCAGGGATTGGGGGAAGGAAAGAGCAGTACCGGCTTCCGGAAAGCCGATTGGTGGAGAGGAACTTATCCAGAAGAAAAGTGGACCAAAGACGCGAAAAGTTCTTGTATAAGGAGTGTGGATCATGCCAAGACCGATGTTAAGAACACCACAGAATCAGACACAGTCACAAACTGTAAATAATAATATCTTAAGTGCAACCAGAAATCAGGAGCATGAGCAGCAACAACAGCAAATGGATAAGATGAAACTAGATCAGCTGCTGAGAAAAAAAAGATCAAAAGAATATATGGAAGCATTGCATAAACTGGATGCGGGCGGACACGTTCATAATCAGAATAAAGTAAATGATATCATCCGCACGATACAGGAGGAGTTTCCGGAAGTTCAGCTTGGAGGCGTCCTGCTTGGATATGTTTCCATCTGTTATCTCGGAAAGCCTTATGAAGTGCATACACTGGATCTTACAGGTGGCATCATTGAACATTATAAAACAGGAGAAACACTTCCAGATGGCCTCGAAAAGGCACGTACCATTGCCATGCGTGGCGGATATGAGTTTATTGAAGTTTATAAAGACTGCTGCAGGGCGGTCAGTGCCAGCGGATATGTTTCTGTAATACCAGGCTGAAAAAACAAAAATCCGGGATGCAGATGATAAGCATCCTGGATTTTATGAAGAAAATATAGTAGTATAAAGACCGGATAAATATATCGGAGAATTGCGATAGGTATCCGGAAAGGATATACAAATGAAAGATATTATAGCGAATATTACAGCGAATGTACTGACTGCACTGTATCAGCCCTTCTGGTTTTCTGTAGCCCTTTCAGTACTGACTTTGTTTTTTTATCTGTTTGCTTATCATAACGAGACTGGTGGAAGGGGATTAAAGGCGGCTTTTTCTGTCTGGTGGAAATATTTTCGTGAGGATCTGTTTTTTCGGAAACTGTTTTTTCTTACGTTTTATACGACTATGATACTGTTCCGTACTTTGCTGAACCGTGATATGTGGATGAATCCTCTTTCTGATGTTTTTGGAAACTGGTGGATCTGGAAGTATGCGGAAGATGGGAGCAGGCAGCTTACAACAGAGTGCATTGAGAATCTGATGCTGTTCATTCCGTTTACGGTTCTTTTTTTCTGGACTGTTCGTGATAAAGTTACGGAAAAAATGACATTTTGCGGTACTATATGGAAGGGACTTAAGATCACATTTCTGTTTTCTCTGTCCATTGAATTTCTGCAGCTGTTCCTGCGTCTTGGAACTTTTCAGTTTTCAGATCTGTTTTACAATACTCTGGGTGGAGGCGTTGGAGGCCTGATTTACTGGTTTGGATCTTACATGTCAAAGAGAAAACACCATTGACAAATTTATCGTAACGTGTTAACCTAATACCAGTTTCAAAAAGAGAAATGCATAGATGAGGAATAGTACACATTGAGCGGAGCACAGAGAGCTGCTGGCCGGTGAGAAGCAGTGGAAGGGATTTGTGGAACTCGCCTCGGAGCATCTGCCCGAAATCCTATAAGAGAGTAGGCGCAGACGGTGTCCGCCGTTACCCGGAGAGGATATAAGGATGTTTTTACATTCCGTATCTGTCAAGTGTGTGATTTTTTATTCATGAAATAAGAGTGGTACCGCGTAGGACAGCAGTTGTCTTTCGTCTCTTGCAGAATCTGCAGAGCCGGAAGATTTTTTTATGTCTTAATACAAAATGAAATTACAGAAACCAAAAAAATTAATGGAAGAGAAAATGGAGGAAAACGAAAATGATGACACCATCTAAGTACAAACGTCAGTATTACATGCCGCCGGTGAAATGTATGAAATGGGCGGAGAAAGAGTATGTGGATAAGGCTCCGATCTGGTGCTCTGTAGACCTTCGTGACGGAAACCAGGCACTTGTGATTCCTATGAGCCTGGAGCAGAAAGTGGAATTTTTCAAGCTTCTTGTAAAAATCGGTTTTAAGGAGATTGAGGTGGGTTTTCCGGCAGCTTCAGAGACAGAGTATGAGTTTCTTCGTACCCTGATCGAACAGAACCTGATTCCTGAGGATGTTACCATTCAGGTACTGACTCAGGCAAGAGAGCACATCATCCGCAAAACTTTTGAGGCCGTAAAGGGTGCTCCGAAAGCGATCGTTCATGTATACAATTCCACATCTGTTTCTCAGAGAGAGCAGGTATTTAAGAAATCCAAAGAAGAGATCCTGAAGATTGCGGTAGATGGCGCAGCTCTTCTGAAAAAACTGGCAGATGAGACAGAGGGTAACTTCCAGTTTGAGTACAGCCCGGAGAGTTTTACAGGAACAGAGCCGGAATATGCACTGGAAGTCTGCAACGCAGTTCTTGATGTATGGCAGCCAACGGAAGATAACAAGGCAATCATCAACCTGCCTGTTACTGTTGAACATTCCATGCCGCATGTGTATGCAAGCCAGGTGGAATACATGTGTGACAATCTGAAATACCGTGAAAACGTAATCGTTTCCCTTCATCCTCACAATGACCGTGGATGCGGTGTTGCAGATTCCGAGATGGGCCTTCTGGCAGGCGCTGACCGAATTGAGGGTACTCTCTTTGGAAATGGCGAGCGTACCGGTAATGTGGATATTGTAACACTGGGTATGAATATGTATTCCCAGGGCGTGGATCCGAAGATCGATTTTTCTGATATGCCACATATCTGTGAGGTTTATGAGAAATGTACAGGAATGCAGATTTATGAGAGAAGCCCATACAGTGGAGCTCTTGTATTTGCAGCATTTTCCGGATCTCATCAGGATGCTATCGCAAAAGGTATGCACTGGAGAGAGAATGGAGATCTGGAGCATTGGACTGTTCCGTATCTGCCGATCGATCCGACAGATGTGGGAAGAAATTACGATGCGGATGTTATCCGTATCAACAGCCAGTCCGGAAAAGGCGGCGTAGGTTATATCCTGGAAACAAAATTCGGACTGAACCTTCCACCGAAAATGCGCGAAGCTATGGGTTATGCAGCGAAAGCAGTGTCCGATCACAAACACAAAGAGCTTCATCCGGACGAGATCTTCAGCCTGTTCAAATCTACCTTCGAAAATGTGGTTGAGCCATACAGCATTAACGAAGTTCATTTCCAGCAGAAAGACGGTGGCATTGTAACTCAGGTTACTTCTACATTCCGTGGAAAAACCATTGTTACAGAAGCTACCGGCAATGGTCGTCTTGATGCAGTAAGTAATGCATTGAAGAAAGCTTATGAGCTGAAATATACACTGGAAACTTATCAGGAGCATGCGCTGGAGCGCAGTTCCACATCCAAAGCGATTGCGTATGTGGGAATCCGCAAACCGGATGGTACTCTTGCATGGGGAGCTGGCGTTGATCCGGATATCATCCGTGCGTCTATCGATGCGCTGGTAACTGCAATCAATAACCGATAAGAACAGATATAAAAAAAGAAGCTGTCGCAAAAAGCCGCTTCTTTTTTTATTGTACAGATGATATAATGGTTCGGAATGTGAGAATAACAGGAAACATAAGAGGTACAATATGAAAAATGAGAAAAAAAGCAGAAGAACTTGTCATCTGTCATCTGATCTGAAGGATATAATAAAATACATCCTGATTTTTGGTACGATCCTGGTCTTTGGAGTATATCTTCTGGCAGATGCAGAGGTCCTTGGCAATGTAAAACAGCAGGAAAGACCGGAAACATCAGTGATGATCGGATCCGGAGAAAAATTTGAAACAAGTTTCTTTTGCAAAACAAACCGGCTTTCCGGGGTAGAACTTTTTTTATCTACGGAAAGTGCGTCTGTCACAGGAAGCTTTCATGTAACACTTTATCAGGAAGAAAAAGAAATTCAGGACTGGGAAACAAATCGGCTGACAATATCTGCAGGCGATACTACGTATTTTCAACTGGATCAGAGAATCCTAAACTGTAAAGGCCGGAAATTTCGGATCATCCTGGATGAAGCAACAGGGGATACAGGTGTGGCTGCCGGTGTGATAAATAAAAAAGACGGCACGCAGACACTTGCTTACCGTGCTATTTCCAGACCATTTTCAAAGGGACTTGTGCTCATGGCTATTTCAGCGGCGTCAGTGATTATGCTGCTGGTGTTTGCGTTTCTCAGAAGGAGAAAAGTAAAGACCGAAGTATTATTTGCAGTAATTTATCTTTTTATGAGTTTTACTACTCTGGCAGCAGTTCCTGCTTTTAATTCACCGGATGAATACAGCCATTTTCTGAGAAGTTATGAAGTTTCCAGAGGTCATATGACTTCAGAGGGGAATGGGGGGAATGATCTGTTTTCATATGGGAGAACTTTTAACAGCGGCCTTATCCCTGATTTTTCCTCCAAAGACCATGTTTCACTCTGGGATATCGGAGGCAATATTAATCAGCGGATCGATACCGGAAAAACACAGTTCTACGGATTTGGAAATACAGCTCTGTATGCGCCTACATCTTATCTGCCACAGGCTATAGGGATTCGGATCGCAGATCTTTTCACAGATCGTCCGATTGTTCTTGCCTATGGAGGAAGAGTCGCCAATATGTTATGTTTTGGTCTGATTTTCTTTCTGGCGATCCGTTTTACACCTGTGGGTAAAAACTTTATTGCATTGCTGGGACTCGTGCCCATGAATATCCAGTCCGCAAATTCCATGTCTGCAGATGCGCTGGCACTGGCATTGACAGTAGCCATGATCGTGTTTGTACTGTACATGCGCTATAAAGAAAAACGGGTAATGAAAAAAGGACAGCTTGTGTTAATGTATGCAGTGACGGGATTTTTGTGTTTGTGTAAAGTTGTTTATATGCCATTTTGTCTCTTTTTATTTCTGATTCCGAAGGAGCGGTTCCGGAATAAAAAGAACTACTGGCTTCATGTGGCGTGTGCGGGGACAATGATCCTGCTCTTGAGCTTTGGCTGGCTTGCAATTGCGTCCGGATATCTCTGCGAGTCGCAGCCGGGAGTAGATACGGCTGCCCAGCTTATCGGAATCCTGAAAAATCCGGTTGCTTTTATACTTACCTTTGTACGTAGCCTGGATGCGTTTGGACTGGCTTATCTTACAGAAATGGTGGGAAGTACCCTTGGCTGGCTGAATATTCCAGTCTGCAGTCTTCTGGCAGTGGGTTATCTTGTTATGATGTTACTGCAGGTTTCACGAAATAACGATATGGAAGGAATTCGTATGGATCCTTTTGCAAAAATAATGCTGGCAGGTATCAGTATTCTGGTTTTCGGCCTGATTTTTGTTACTCTTTATGGTCAGTGGACGGCCTATGGGTATGATAAGATTCTGGGGGTTCAGGGACGTTATTTCCTGCCGCTGCTTTTGCCGGTAGTGCTTGCATTGAAGCCAAAGAGATTTGCGGAAGGTACGAACGGAACTCCGTGGGGACTGTTTCTGGGAGCCTGGAGTATCGATCTGTGTGTATATGCTACACTTTTTGTACAGGCTCTCTGTCAGTATAAATAAGCAGGTTAACCTTGTTTTGATTATAAAGTGAACAGCAACAGCTATAGGAATCTGTCGATTATGATCGGACGGAAATCCTTGACTGTATGAAGCCGCAATATTATAATCAATTATAGCGTTTCTGGAAACACTATGATAAATAACCGGAAAGAAAAAACTGTTCTGACAGAAACAAGGACAGATAGAAATACATTTTTTACAGTACAAAAGTACAATTGTTACAAAAAAATGTATTTACTATCTGTCCTTGTTTGTTTTCAAAAAGTGGATAGTTATGTGTATAACTGCGGATTCGTATGTGGAATCAATGTGGAAGGGATGTGGATAACAAATAAATGCTGTTATTATGGACAGAAATAGCTGAAAAAGCTTGACATATCACACTTTATTAAATATAATTTTCTTATACATTACAGAAATGTTACAAACATGTAAACAAAGAAAGGAAAATATAACGCAGGGAATGAAATTATGAAAGTTGAGAAAGATTTACGGGATTCTGCAGAAATACAGGATGAACGTAAAAATGGAAAAACCGCAAGGAATTCCGTGCGCAGTTTTGCAGTACTGACAGTGTGTGCAGTTTTTGCAATGGTGATCTCTTTGGGAACAAGAGGATTTGCAGAAAACGGCAATGGCAGTAAAGTCTATGCTGCTTCGGATGGTGGAACGAGATCTTCGGATGAAGAGGTAGCTGTTCCTACAGGAATTGCGGGAGTCGTTTCCGGAGTTTCCGACACACCTGTGTCGGGGAGTACAGTAACCAGGATTGGAAGTTCCTGTGAGCAGGTGATCGTAGGTCAGAGAGTACAGACTGTAAAGAATACCACAGCAGATCTCAATGTAAGCTCCTCCATGGAAAATAAAGTGAATGAACTGGATGCAAGGTCGATTACACTTGCCGAGAATCCTACGCTGATGTCAGATGAGGATTATGATACGCTTTTGCGTATTGTTGAGGCAGAAGCTGGCAGTGAGGACATCAAAGGTCGTGTATTGGTGGCAAATGTGATCATGAACCGCATGAAAAGTGATGATTTTCCCAATACAGTGACAGAAGTTGTATGGGATAACAGCGATGGAGTACCACAGTTTTCACCTACCTATGATGGAAGAATCAATGAAGTTACGGTCTCGAATGAAACAAAGGAAGCTGTGAAACAGGCACTAAAAGGCACCGATTATTCAGAAGGGGCATTGTTTTTTATCCAGAAATCCGCGGCGGAAGCTCATAACATTAAATGGTTTGAAAAAGATCTCAGAAAGCTTTTCAAGTATGGAGTCCATGAATTTTATACATACAAATAAAAAGTGCTGATTCAGCACTGGACAGAACGCCGGCAGAGAAAAAGAGCCGGCGTTTTGTTTTTTTGGAGAAAAACAATTTCAGGTTTTTTTTAAAGTGGTGGCATTTTCCATAATTCCATGCTATAATGTGATAACGTTAGAAAGAAAACGAATATTTTACAATAGAAAGGCGGAACACCAATGCAGATATTGTACAAAAGCACCAGAGGAAAAGAGCAGGCAGTTACAGCGTCAATGGCCATACTGAAAGGCCTTTCTGAGGACGGCGGACTGTTCGTGCCTGAGCGCATTCCACAGTTGGATGTACCAATGGACAAACTGGCTCAGATGACTTATCAGGAAACAGCATATGAGGTAATGAGCCGTTTTCTCACAGATTTTACAGAGGAAGAGCTTAAGAACTGTATCAGCAAGGCATATGACAGCAAATTTGATACAGAAAAGATCGCTCCTCTTCATGAATCCTGTGGAGCTTATTTTCTGGAGCTGTTCCACGGCGCAACTATTGCGTTTAAGGATATGGCCCTTTCCATCCTTCCTCATCTGATGACAACAGCAGCGAAGAAGAACCATGTGAAAAATGAGATCGTAATTCTTACCGCAACATCCGGAGATACCGGTAAAGCTGCCATGGCAGGTTTTGCAGATGTACCGGGAACCAAAATTATCGTATTCTATCCGAAACATGGTGTCAGCCCGATTCAGGAGAAACAGATGGTAACCCAGAAGGGAGCCAATACTTATGTGGTAGGTATTACCGGAAACTTTGACGATGCCCAGACTGCAGTTAAGAAGATGTTTAATGATCACGAGATGGCAGCAGAGCTGGATCAGGCAGGCTTCCAGTTTTCATCCGCAAATTCTATCAATATCGGACGACTTGTTCCGCAGATTGTATATTATGTATACGCTTATGCAACACTGGTACGTGACGGTAAGATCAAAGACGGACAGGAGATCAATGTGGTAGTTCCTACCGGAAACTTTGGAAATATTCTTGCCGCATACTATGCAAAACAGATGGGACTTCCGATCCACAAACTGATCTGTGCATCCAATGAGAATCGTGTTCTCTATGATTTCTTCCGCACAGGAACCTACGACAGAAAGAGAGATTTCATTCTTACGACTTCTCCTTCCATGGATATCCTGATCTCCAGCAACCTGGAGCGTCTGATCTATCGCCTTACAGGAGAGAATGCTGAGAAATGTGCAGAGCTTATGAAATCTTTAAGTGAGGGCGGAGAGTATACCATTACAGAAGAGATGAAAGCACAGCTCGGCGATTTCTATGGTAATTTCTGCAGTGAGGAAGAGACTGCAAATACCATCAGCGAAATCTATAAAGACAGCAATTATGTAATTGATACACATACTGCAGTTGCCGCAGGCGTATATAAGAAATATGTAAGTGAGACAGATGATCATCTTCCAACTGTTATTGCTTCTACAGCCAGTCCATATAAATTTACAAGAAGTGTTATGGATGCGCTTGGGGAAGATCATAAAGATCTGGATGATTTTGGCCTGGTAGATGCATTATCCGCGCTTTCAAAAGTGCCGGTTCCGCGTGCTGTTGAGGAGATCCGTACTGCACCGGTTCTTCATGATAAAGTGGTAGATGCAGTGGATATGCCAGCAGCAGTAAAAGAGATTCTTAACATTAAATAATAAAAATCAGTAAGAATGTGTATTTTCTGTTGAAAAAGCACAAATACTGGTTTATAATAAAAACAACGAAAACCGAATCCTGGAATGTTCGATCCCCCTTTTCTTTTTGAACCTACATTGACATTTTGGGAATCCAAAATCGCAGGTTGGATGTCAGACCTCACGTCGTGGTAGGCAGAAGACACTGTTGAGGATACCCACCTAGCATCTGCTAGGCGTCAAAAATAAGGGAACGGCATCCCGGGATTAATCGGTTAAAGACATAGAGCCGGTTGATGGCTCTTTTTTCATATATGGGAGGAATTACAGCATGAGTGTTTCTGAGAGAAAATTTGGAACACTTCCTACAGGGGAAGAAGTAAAGATCTATCATCTTGAGAATAAAAAGGGTGCCTATGTCGAGGTACTTCAGTATGGCGCTATCCTGGTGAAAGTATGCGTGCCGGATAAGAATGGAGAACTTAAGGATGTGGTTCTGGGATATGACGATATGGAAAGTTATGAAGTGAATGGCTGCTTCTTTGGTGCGATCATTGGAAGAAGTGGAAACCGTATCGAAAATTCCAGATTTTTTATTGATGATAAAGAAGTGATTCTTACAGAGAATGAAAATCATAATAATCTGCACAGTGGTCCTGATGGCTTCGAGAAAAAACTCTGGGCGGTAAAAGAAATTTCCCAGGATAAGAACAGCGTGGATTTCTTCCGCATCAGTCCGGATGGTGAAAATGGTTTTCCGGGAGAATTTTCGATTGTTGTGAAATATGAATTCACCGAGGAAAATGAACTGAAGATCTTTTACAGAGGACGCTCCGATGCGGCAACGGTTGCCAATATGACCAACCATTCCTATTTTAATCTGAAAGGGGAGGGCAGTGGAGATGTACTTGACCAGGAAGTATGCATTCATGCGAAATATTTTACTCCTGTGAAAGACAGTCAGTCCATTCCTACCGGTGAATATGCGCCGGTAGCAGGAACGCCGATGGATTTTAATGTTGCGAAACCAATCGGCAGAGATATTGAGGCTGATTTTGAGCAGCTGAAGTTTACGGGTGGTTATGATCATAACTATGTAACTGACAATTATGCCAAGGGTAATGTCCGTTCCATTGCCAGTGCGTACTGTAAGGAATCCGGGATTGGAATGGAAGTTTCTTCTGACTGCCCGTGTGTACAGTTCTATGCAGGTAATTTTGTCAAGGATGAGAAGGGTAAGAGCGACCATGTTTATCATGAACGGTATGGATTCTGCCTGGAAACACAGGTGGAGCCAAATGCGGTAAATGTGGACGATTTCCACTCTCCGATCCTGCGTCCCGGTGAAGAATACAGTTCAGAGACTGTTTACCGTTTCTGGGTGAAATAGGGAAGAAACAAAAAATAAAAGAGGTGTAATAAAGCAATGCAGATACGTGTGGCAGAAGAAAAAGATGCGGCAGCACTGGTAGAGATTTATTCCTACTATGTAGAAAAAACGGCGATCACATTTGAATATGAAACACCGTCCACAGAGGAATTTGCGGAAAGAATTCATAACATAAAAGAAAAATATCCATATATTGTGGCAGAAGAGAACGGAGAAATCCTGGGTTATGCCTATGGCTCTGCCTTTCATCCAAGAGCTGCTTATGGGTGGTGCGCCGAAATGTCCATCTATGTGAAACATGATCGAAGAGGCAGCGGTGCAGGCGGAAGACTCTACCGTGCCCTGGAAAGTCTTCTTGCGGAGATGGGAGTGCTGAACCTGAATGCGTGTATTGCGGTGGCACCGAAAGAAGATGAATATCTGACTAATGCCAGTGTGGACTTTCATAAACATTTTGGATATAAACGCGTGGGAGAGTTCCACAGATGCGGATATAAGTTTAACCGCTGGTATAATATGATATGGATGGAAAAGATGATTGGCGAACATAAAAGTGTACAGCCGGAAGTAAAAGCTTTTCCGAAAATCCAGGATAAGATTGGCTTTGAACGGTTTTCCTGGTAAAAAAACTTGAGGGGGTCAGCATGGACGAGGAAAAGAAAAATATAATCCAGCTCATGCTGGGGTTTGTGCGAAGGGCAAACGGAGATCATGTCAGTGCATATGCGGCGCAGGCAGCATACTTTCTGATCATGTCATTTATTCCGTTTATCCTTTTTCTCACAACACTGATCCGTTACACACCGTTAAGCTATAATGTAGTCCGGGACGCCATTGTCGGTTTTGTGCCCGGAAATCTGCAGACTTTTGTGCTGAGCATTGTAGTGGAAGTGTACAAAAGAAGCACAGCGATCGTCCCGTTGTCTGCGCTGATGGCGCTTTGGGCATCCGGAAAGGGAATGCAGGCTATTATTAACGGTCTGAATACCATTTATCATGTGAAGGAAACACGAAACTGGCTGATGAACCGGATCTATTCGGTTTTTTATATGCTGCTGTTTGTTCTGGCGATCATTGTTACCCTTCTGGTTCTGGTCCTTGGTAACCGGATCCAGATGGCTGTACAAAAAACGATTCCAATTCTGGGAAGACTGATGGCCAGGATCATGGGAGCCAGGACATTGCTGGTGTTTGCGGTACTGTTTGTGGTATTTCTGGTGTTGTATAAAGTGCTGCCCAACCGGAAGGCAACCTTTAAAAGCCAGCTTCCCGGAGCGTTTATCATTGCTATGGCATGGCTAATCTTTTCCTATGGATTTTCTCTGTATTTTGAATTTTTTCCGAATTTCGGAAATATGTATGGAAGCCTGACTGCACTGATCATGGTAATGCTGTGGCTGTATGTGTGTATGAACCTGATTCTTTACGGGGCAGAGATTAATGCATACTTCGAAAATGAGTTCCGAAAAGCCCAGAAATCCGTAAAAACTCTCCTTACCAAGAAAGAAAATGAAAAAAACAGCTCCAAAGAATCCTGACTTTGCGCTTGACAGAAAGCAGACCTTGTGGCATAGTATTAAAAGACAGAAAAGCTGTGAAGGTGTTTATAGAGGATCATTTTCTCACAGAGAAGGGAGGTCGCCGGCTGTAAGCTTCCCCGGGTTCAGATGATTCTTGAATTTCCCACCGGAGCTTCCTCTCTGAAGTAACAGTAGGAGATGACGTGCGCTGCGCGTTAAGCAGATAAGAGGTGCCCGTGATCTTTTCATGGGAAACTGGGTGGTACCGCGGATATTCCGTCCCTTTTATAAGGGACGGTTTTTTTATTGCCTGTATCTGAATTTTCGGGGCAGGCGGCGTATCATTTGATTATTTTAATTAAAGGAGAAATAGACCATGGATATGAAAGAAAGACTTCAGGAACTGGCTGAGAATGCCAGAAAACGGATCGAGGAATCCGAGGGCCTGGACAAGCTGAATGATGTGCGTGTTGCATATCTTGGAAAAAAAGGTGAGCTTACAGCAATCTTAAAAGGTATGAAAGATGTTGCTCCGGAAGAGCGTCCGAAAGTTGGTCAGCTTGTCAATGAGACAAGAGCCAAGATCGAGGAACTTCTGGAAGCTTCCAAGAAAGATTTCGAGGAGAAAGTCCGCGAGGAAAAAATGAAGGCCGAAGTGATCGATGTAACACTTCCTGCAAAGAAAGCAAAAATTGGTCATCGTCATCCGAACACCATCGCTCTGGAAGAAGTTGAGCGTATTTTCATCGGAATGGGATATGAGGTTGTAGAAGGTCCGGAAGTTGAGTATGCGGATTACAACTTTACAAAACTGAACATTCCGGAGAACCATCCGGCAAGAGACGAGCAGGATACTTTCTTTATCAACGATTCCATTCTGCTTCGTTCCCAGACATCACCGGTTCAGGCACGTGAGATGGAAAAAGGCAAACTCCCGATCCGTATGATCGCGCCTGGCCGTGTATTCCGTTCTGATGAAGTAGATGCGACACATTCTCCTTCTTTCCATCAGATCGAAGGTCTTGTTATTGACAAGAACGTTACTTTTGCAGACCTTAAGGGAACTCTTCAGGAGTTTGCAAAAGAGCTGTTCGGACCGGAGACAAAGACAAAATTCCGTCCGCATCATTTCCCGTTCACAGAGCCAAGTGCTGAGGTTGATGTTTCCTGCTTCAAATGTGGCGGAAAAGGCTGCCGTTTCTGTAAAGGTTCCGGCTGGATTGAAATTCTTGGCTGCGGTATGGTTCATCCGAATGTTCTCCGTATGTGCGGAATCGATCCGGATGAGTACACAGGATTTGCTTTTGGTGTAGGTCTGGAGCGTATCGCACTTCTGAAATATGAGATCGATGATATGCGTCTTCTCTATGAGAACGACAGCAGATTCCTGAAACAGTTCTAAAACAGCGAATGCGGATCGTAAATATCCGTCTGACAGTAAATATAGAAAAAAGAAGGGACAACCAAAATGAATACTTCATTATCTTGGATTAAAACATATGTGCCGGATCTGGATGTAACGGCACAGGAATATACAGATGCCATGACATTAACAGGCACAAAGGTAGAGGGCTTTACAGAACTGGATGCAGATCTTGATAAGATCGTGATCGGCCAGATCGACAAGATTGAGAAACATCCGGATGCAGATAAACTGATCATCTGCCAGGTAAATATCGGAACAGAGAGCGTACAGATCGTAACAGGTGCTCCCAATGTAAAAGAGGGAGACAAAGTTCCGGTTGTTCTTGACGGTGGACGTGTTGCAGGCGGTCATGATGGAAAAATGACTCCTGGTGGAATCAAGATCAAAAAAGGTAAACTCCGTGGAGTTGAGTCCTGTGGTATGATGTGCTCTATTGAGGAGCTTGGAAGTACAAGAGAGATGTACCCGGAGGCACCGGAGTACGGCATCTATATTTTTCCGGAGGATGCAGTAGTTGGTGAGAGCGCGATTAAGGCACTTGGTCTTGACGATGTGGTATTTGAGTACGAGATTACTTCCAACCGTGTAGACTGCTACGGCGTTCTTGGAATCGCAAGAGAGGCAGCAGCAACCTTCCAGAAGAAATTCTGTCCGCCGGTTGTAGAGGTTAAGGAAAATGATGAGAAAGCTTCCGATTATGTAAAGGTTACTGTAGAGGATCCGGAGCTTTGCCCGCGTTACTGTGCAAGAGTTGTAAAAAATGTCAAGATCGGTCCGTCCCCGAAGTGGATGCAGAGATGCCTGGCTTCCAATGGAATCCGCCCGATCAACAACCTGGTTGATATCACAAACTATGTAATGGAAGAGTTTGGCCAGCCAATGCATGCTTATGACCTGGATACCATCGCAAACAGAGAGATCATTGTGCGCCGCGCAGGAAAAGATGAGAAATTCGTTACACTGGATGGCCAGGAGCGCACCATGGATGAGAACGTTCTGATGATCTGTGACGGCGAAAAAGCGGTCGGCATCGCTGGTATCATGGGCGGCGAGAACTCCATGATCACAGACGATGTAAAAACCGTTCTTTTTGAGGCTGCATGCTTTGATGGAACCAGCATCCGTCTTTCTTCCAAGAGAATCGGCCTTCGTACAGATGCATCCGGTAAATTTGAGAAAGGCCTTGACCCGAACAACGCACAGGCTGCCATCGACCGTGCATGCCAGCTGATGGAAGAGCTTGGTGCCGGCGAGGTTGTAGGTGGTATGGTTGATGTCTGCAACGAGACAAGAGAGCCATCCAGAGTAAAATTTGAGCCTGAGAAGATCAACAAACTTCTTGGAACCAACCTTACAAAAGAAGAGATGCTCGGTTATCTTGGACGTGTAGAGCTGGCTTATGATGAGAAAACAGACGAGATCGTTGCACCGACATTCCGTCAGGATATCCACTGCAATGCAGATGTTGCAGAGGAGGTTGCAAGATTCTACGGCTATGATAAGATCCCGATGACACTTCCTACCGGAGAGGCTACCACAGGTAAGCTTCCATTCAAGCTTCGTATCCAGGAAGTCGCAAGAGATATTGCAGAGTACTGCGGATTCTCAGAGGGAATGTCCTATTCTTTCGAAAGCCCGAAGGTATTTGACAAGCTCTGCATTCCTGAGGACAGTGATCTTCGAAAAGTCATCACCATCAGTAATCCTCTTGGAGAGGACTACAGCATCATGCGTACAAGCACACTGAACGGTATGCTGGCATCCCTTTCCACAAACTATAACAGACGTAATAAAGATGTTCGTCTTTACGAGCTTGGAAATATCTATCTTCCGAAGTCCCTTCCGGTCACAGAGCTTCCGGATGAGCGTACTATGTTTACACTTGGAATGTATGGAAACGGCGATTTCTTCGATATGAAGGGTGTATGCGAGGAGTTCTTCGAGAAGATCGGAATGAAGAAAAAAGTTACCTACGATCCGAACAGCGAGAAGCCATTCCTTCATCCTGGAAGACAGGCAAATATGATCTACGAGGGTAAGGTTGTCGGATACTTAGGTGAGGTTCACCCATCTGTTGCAGACAATTATTCTATCGGAGAAAAGGCATATATCGCAGTTATTGATATTCTGGATGTTCTGGAATTTGCAGGCTTCAACCACAAATATACAGGAATTGCCAAATATCCGGCTGTAACACGTGATTTAAGTCTTGTAGTTCCTCATGCAGTTCTTGCCGGCCAGATCGAGGAAATCTTTGATCAGAGAGGCGGAAATATCCTGGAAAGCTATCAGCTGTTTGATATCTACGAGGGAGCGCAGATCGAGAAGGGATTCAAATCCATGGCTTATTCTCTGGTATTCCGTGCCCATGACAAGACTCTTGGTGAGAATGAGATTTCCGCAGCAATGAAGAAGATCATGAATGGTCTCAACGGACTTGGAATCGAGCTGAGAAGCTGATGCTGATTTACATTGTAAGACATGGCCTGACAGAGTGGAATAAATTAAAAAAACTTCAGGGTATTGCCGATGTGCCCCTTGCAGAGGAAGGCATTCTCCTTGCTGAAAAAACGGGAGAAGCTCTCCGGGGGGTGAAGTTTGACATCTGTTTTACAAGTCCGCTCTCAAGGGCAAGGCAGACAGCAGAATGTGTACTTGGGAAACGTGATGTCCCGATCATACCGGATAAGCGGATTCAGGAGATTAACTTTGGCGTGCTGGAAGGCGACCAGGTAAGAGATGCTGCTGGCAATTATATTGATCCGCAGATTGAGACTTTTTTCCGTGATCCGGTAAATTTTAAACGGCCGGAAAACGGCGAGGATATTTTTGATGTGATTGCCAGGACAAAAGATTTCTGGGATGAAAAAACATCAGATCCGGCGCTTGCGGACAAAACGATTCTGGTTGCTTCCCATGGATGTGCAGTCCGGGCGCTTCTTCAGAATGTGGATCCGGATCCGAAAAATTTCTGGCGCGGTTGTGTCCCGCCAAACTGCTGTGTCAATCTTGTGGAAGTGAAGAATGGAAAAACAACGCTTCTGGAAGAAGATAAAGTTTATGCATAAAAAATAATGAAAAACGCAGAATAACTGTAATGGTTGTTCTGCGTTTTTTGGTAAAAAATATACAGGTTACAATTGACTAATCGTAATAAATTGAGATAAAATATACAAAAGAAATAAACGATTCAGAAAAATAAAAGTTAAAATCTCCTAATTGTATAAAATGCAGAATTGCGTTGAAATTATTTGCCGAATCAAGGAAGTTAAACTGCGAAGCAGTTATTCGGTTATGAGCAAGCAGCGAATGCTTTGATCCACTTGACGGAGAGAGAATAAGTGCTGACAGTGATGTGACATATGGAATGGGGTGAGTATATGCAGTCATTAAATGAAACAAAAGCAGGGGAAAGCTACACGATCAAGTGGATGACCGGAATGCCGGAAACTATGGAACAGATCAGGCGGTATGATGTCAGTGAAGGAAAGACCGTGCAGATCATAAGCAGGATTCTCGGTGGAGTAATCGTAGGCGTTCAGGGACATCGGATTCTGATCAGTGATGATGCAGCCTGTCGTATAAAAGTATAAATAAGAAAAATGTTGAAAGGACAATTCTTTTTGCGGGAATTGTCCTTTTTGGTTGTTTTGGGAATGCGGTTATGATAGTATGATAAAAAAGAAAACTTTTTTTCAAAAATAAATACGGGGAGGCAGATTATGGGAAAAAAGTTTATGAATACAGTGCTGTTTCTGCTTGTTGCAGTGGCAGCAGCGACTCTGACCGCTTATGTGGGAAAGGGTTCCGGAAATGTACTGTTTTATAATTTTGCATTTCTGGGAATTATGGTGATCATTTATGCTGTCGGTCTTTTTGCCGGACTGTACAGAATGGATAACCTGACGACTGCGCTGAAACATGGAGCCAGTGAGATTACCGATGTATTCCAGCTTCCGGGAAGGGCGAAGAAGGAAGAAATCGGGCAGTTACGAGGAATCTTCGGTGACCGGTATCTGGATAAAAAAATGGATGATTTTGTGGACAGCATCAGCCGGACAGAAGAAGGAATCGCTGAGGTTGAGGACTTTGTAAATATTGATGATGTGGATGTTCATATTCACAAAAGACTTCTGGAAATGGCACCTGATATTTTTACAAGTCTTGGTATCCTTGGAACATTCATTGGTCTTGTCTGGGGACTGAAAAATTTTCAGCCTACAGATTATGAGGTAATGACAAATTCTGTATCTGCTCTTGTAGATGGTATAAAAGTTGCCTTTCTTACTTCTATCTATGGTGTCGCACTTTCGGTTGTGTATACATTTGGTATGAAGAGTGGTTATTCGTCTATGTCTCAGGCAATGCAGGATTTTCTGGACCGTTTTCATGCTCTGGTATTGCCGACTGCGGAGAATGAATCCTGGAATCTTCTGGTTTCCAGCCAGAAGACTCAGACAGAAGCTATGAAACAGATGGCAGAACAGTTTTCTGTACAGATGGCGGACAGCTTCGAAAAAGTTATCACACCTACATTCCAGAAGATGAATGATTCTCTGGATGTACTTACCGCGTCTGTTACGAAGGGTCAGCAGGATGCGATCAGGGAAATCCTGGATTCATTTTTGAGTGAGATGCATGGATCGTTTCAGCTTCAGTTTGAGGATTTCAATGATGCGCTGGTTGAACTTAAGAAGGCTCAGAAAGATAATACAGAATACACGTCAGAGCTGTATAAGACGATGAGCAGCCAGTTAAGTGAGACTTTTTCAAAACAGGAACGTGCCATGCGTGACGCGATTGCGGAAATTGACGAGATGCAGAGTAAATATATGAAGACTGCAGATCGGATCATCCGTGATAACCAGATGATTCAGCAGCTCCAGAAAAGGGATTATGAGAAACTGGCAGAGCATATGCATGAGAATGAAAAAGCTTCTGCAGATTTATGGAAATCCTGTAATGAGTCCATGCGCCAGTATGTGGACAGTGCCGCAGAGGGAATGAAGACTGCCGCAGATTCCAATAAGATCAGTGCAGAACTTTTGCGGGAAGATAAAAAGCTGATCGAGAGCTTTGAGACGAAACTGAACGAGTTTACAGAGAGCCAGAAAATGGTAAACAGTACTCTGGATGAAGTTCGCAGGCTTCTTTCTGAGATCAAGACTGCAAAGAACAACCGGGATATTCATCTTGTTGCGGGACAGCCATGGGGATATGGTGGCAGTGCAGGCGTGCAGGAACTGAAAGATAAACTTACCAGTCTTGAAGATCTTCTGGATGGCCAGGGAGCGAGACAGGAGGCTCTTCTTGATGAGATCGAGAGAAGTATCCGTGAAATGACGAAAGTAGCCCAGAAAGGGCGTTTTGGCTTGTTTAAATAAGAAGAGAGGAATTGTTGATGCACAAAAAAAGAAGGCCGGAGGATCACGGGTTTAATATCTGGCGCTCTTATTCAGACATGATGGCGGGGGTTTTACTGCTTTTTGTACTGATCATGTGTGTGACTCTTTTTCAGGCACAGAAGAGTTATAATGACAGTCTGAAGGAGCGGGATGAAAAAATTGCTCTTCAGGAAAAGTATACGGAGGAGCTTCTTGAAAAACAGAGTGCGCTGGATAAGCAGGCGGGGACGTTAAAGAGCCAGGATGAGCAGATCAAGTCCAAAGATGAACAGATCAAGTCTCAGGATAAGGAGCTGACTTCTCTGGCAGAGAAACTTGAGGAGCAGCAGAAAACACTTGAGGAGCAGCAAAAGAAGCTTACAGAACAGGAGAAAAAGCTGGATTCCCAGAAGAAAAAACTTGCAAAACAGCAGGATACTCTGGAAGAACAGCAGTCTGCGTTGGATGAAAAAACAGAACTCCTGAATACGCAGCAGGAAAAGATCGATAAAATTATTGGTGTGAAGGCTGAGGTCGTGGAGGCTTTACAGAAGGAATTTGCAAAAAAGAATCTGAATGTGGATATTGATTCTCAGACAGGTGCACTGACATTGAATGCCAGTGTTATGTTTGATTATGATCAGGCGGAACTGACAGATTCCGGTAAACGGACGTTGTCTATGGTGCTTCCTACATACTGTAAAGTGCTGCTGAATGATTCTTATAAAAAGTATCTGGGTGAGATTATTATTGATGGATATACGGATACTGACGGAGATTACAGTTATAATCTGGAACTGTCTCAGAAAAGGTCTCTGGCAGTAGCTCAATATCTTCTGGATATCAAAAGCGAGTTTTTGAAGGATGTACAGGTTCAGGAATTGCAGGATTGTCTGACGGTTAATGGGCATTCCATGTCGGATCCGGTTCTGGATGCGGATGGAAAAGTAGACAAAGATGCTTCCAGGCGCGTGGAGGTGAAGTTCCGTTTGAAGGATGAGGAGATGATCCAGGAGTTGAATAAGATTATGCAGGGGGATGCTTCTTCTAGTGTGGATAAGACAGCGGCGGAGTCGGGGAAGGATTCTGCGAAGGATTCGGGTACTGGGAAGGCGAGTGCTAAGAAAAAGTAAATTGGGATTGATGGAAGCTTCAGGCTGTTTGGGACATGGCCTGGAGCTTTTTTGTTTGGGGTTTGTCGGAGGAGTACTGGGACTTTGTGAGGTGGATGGAAAGGCGGACGCCAGGAGGGAGAGGATATCGGCTTGGGCAGGGACTCCGTCGGGGGATACAGCTATGGCTCCGTGAGGTGGATGGAAAGGCGGACGCCAGAGGAAGAAGATATCGGCCCGGGCAAGGACTCCGTCGGGTGATACAACTAAGGTTCCGTGAGATGGCTAAAACCATTGCGGCAGGGCCAGAACTCGCCGCTGGCTCAAACAGCTGACCCTGCCGCAATAACGCCCTCTCCCGGGACCTAAGTTGTATCACCCCTCCTCCGCAACAGCCCGAACCGATATCCTCTCCCTCTGGCTGACACTTCCAGCCGGCAGGAAAAAAGATAAAACCCGGGCAGGGGACGGAAGCGGACGCGGGGCGTCCTGTCCTGGGATTGTGGGAGTGTAGCTGTATCGGCGTAGCGTCTTAGCTGAAATACCGAAGAGCCCAGAAGAAGGATTGGCATAACGATTCATTATAAATATTGAAGAGTTTGGAAATCAGGTCAGTATAACGTTCCACAGTAAATATTGAAAAATTCGGAAACCAGGTCAGTATAACGCTCTATTGTAAATATTGAAGAGTTCGGAAACCAGCTCAGTATAACGTTCCACTGTAAATATTGAAGAATTCGGAAACCAGCTCAGTATAACATTCCACTATAAATGCCGAAGAATCCAGGAACCCAGATCGGCACAGCGTCCCACTCTGGATACCGCAGCATACAGACAAAAGTCAACCGTGTTACACATCGAAGATGTAACACTCTTTCCGTGCCCAACGGGGTGGGAGCGCGAGGGAGGGCGTTCGGGCTTCGGAACTTTGAGATCGCCTTCCCTCGCACT
>NZ_QTYB01000018.1:0-1157 GCF_003461955.1 Ruminococcus sp. AM36-2AA
CCCCTTTTCTAGTAAAATAAAAGAAAAAGGGGTGTTATTTATGCAGGAATTATTAGAGTGGATGGAATACATTGAAGATACTCGTCAGCAGACAAAGGTTCGTCATACGTTGAAGGATATTCTTGTCATTGTGTTGTTTGCAACTCTTGCGAATGCGGATGACTGGGTTGAGATGGCATTGTTTGCAGAAAGCTATCAGGATTATCTTCGAAAGTATATTGAACTAAAAAACGGAATCCCCTCTCATGATACGATCCGGCGTGTCATGGGGATGATATCGCCCGAAATTCTGCAGCAGCTCTATGGAAAATGGCAGGAGCGGCTGGATAAAAATGATGGAGAACTGTTGAAGAAGATCATCTGCATAGATGGAAAAACGATGTGTTCGAATAAACGTGGAGAAGAAAAAGCAAGTCACATTGTTTCTGCATGGAGTAAGGAAGATGGATTTTGTCTGGGACAGAAAGCAGTCAAAGAAAAAAGCAATGAAATAACAGCGATTCCAGAGCTGTTGGAAAAAATCCAGATAAAGGGTCAGATCATTACGATTGATGCAATGGGAACGCAGACAGCGATCGCAGGAAAAATCAGGCAGAAACGAGCGGATTATGTTCTGGCATTGAAGAAAAATCAATACACAATGTACGAAGATGTAAAAGAATACTTTTCGAATGAGGAGTTTCAAAAAGAAATGCGCGAAAAGGGGGCATATAAGAAGACCCGTGAGAAAGCCCATGGGCAAATTGAGATCCGAGAGTATTATCAGACGGAAGATATCCGGTGGCTGAGCCAAAAGAAGAATTGGAAAGGCCTGAGAAGCATTGTAATGGAGAAGAAACGAATAGAAAAAGCAGGAAAGATAACGTATGAATATCGATATTTTATAAGCAGTTTAAAAACGGATATCAACGAAGTCAGCCGAGCGGTGCGAGGTCATTGGAGTATAGAAAGTATGCATTGGCATTTGGATGTAACATTTCGGGAGGATGCAAATACGACAATCGATAAAATGGCGGCACAAAATTTGAACATTATAAGAAAATGGAGCCTGAGTATTTTGAAACCAGCAGAACTATCAAGACATAAGTTGTCAATGAGAAAGAAAAGGTTCGTAGTAAGTTTGCGTCCAATTAAGTATTTAGAAGAGCTTTTAGAAG
>NZ_QTYB01000018.1:1295-22412 GCF_003461955.1 Ruminococcus sp. AM36-2AA
TTAGAAGCTTAAAAAGTAGAAAAAATAAAATTTGCAGTTGCTAACCATTCATGCGTTTGTCGTGCCAAAAATGCCTGGTATATTGACACTACAATCACATAAGGGTAAAATATTGAAAAGGTGTAACCTGTTTACTCACCGGCTAAAAACATGAAGCTTTTTTAAGAGAAAGGAATATAAACAGAAGTAAAGTAATAAGAAATACAGTACACGTTAATGCACACATAGGAAAGCGGGAAAGGTATGAAAAAATTAAGGAATAATAAGATCAGAAAACTCCTGGCATTTATGGTGGCTTTGGCGTTGATGGTATCCTGTATGCCGAGTGCATATACGATCTCCGCGAGTGAGGCGTTCGGAGATGGAACGGAGGATATATTTACAGATGGCGAAATTACATCTGAACCAGCGGCCGAAGAATCGACACCGGATGTAAGCAGCGCTGACCAGGAGGAAACGGAACAGGCGCAGCAATCGACGCTTACATATGAAAATGATTCTGTTAAAGTAACAGCGGAGGCACTGGAGGACGGAGCTCTTCCGCAGAATACAGCATTGAAGGCTGACGGCGTAAACGAGAATTCATCCGTATCTTATGATACAGTTTCTCAGAAGCTTTCAGCAGCAGCTACAGACAAGGACAGCAGCCTGAGAGGTTTTTTTGCGTATGATGTGTATTTTGCTGATGGCGACGGAAACAGAGTCGAGCCGAACGGCAGAGTCAGAGTAACTTTTGAGTACAAGACACCGGCAGCACCGGAGCTTACCGATGCAGCCAGCACGAGTGTAACCGTTGAGAAGCTTCATTATAACAGCAGTACCGGTGATACTGATGTTAACACCTTACAGGCCAACGAGGATCTGAAGGTTCTGAATGTCAACGAGGGCAAACAGATCCAGACACTTCAGGTTGAGACTGGCAACGCAGCTGTTTTTGCCGTTATGTGGGATTCTCCTGAGACAGCAGATGTCGAGGCGGAAGCTGTTTCCGGTAATGAGGACGAGGTGTCTATCGCATCAGAGGAGCTTACGGACGGAATGGATATTTCGGACGAGCCTGAGCAGGATGCAGCTGAGACACCGGCAGCAGAGAATCCGGAGGTAACTCCTGATGCAGAGCCTTCTGAGGCTCCGGCGGAGAATCCGGATGCTGAACCTACCGAAGCGCCGGCAGAGGATCCGGATGTGGTGGAAGAACCGGCAGAGGATATTGAGAGCCCGGATGAGGTTACGGCAGCAGATGAGAATGGTGAGACAAGCCTGATCGAGGTTCTGGGAGACGATACGAATCTTCGTGTCAGCCCATCTATCGAGGCAGAGGTTCTGGCAACTGTAAACGCAGGAACACAGCTCACACTTCTGGATACCGTAACAGCAGAGGACGGAGCAACCTGGTACAAGGTTTCATGGGAAGGAACCGAGGCTTACATAAGAAGTGATATGGCACAGGTTGTTGATAGCAATGATGAGGCAGAAGAGCCTGAGGATGTGCAGGAAGAAGAAATTCAGCCTGAGATTACCAGATATGATTACAAGAGTGACGAGGTCAATGTCAAGGTTACTCTTACCGATCCGGCAGACCTTCCGGACAACGCAGAGCTTTCCGTAACACCGGTAGAGCTCAGCCAGGAAGCCGAAGACCAGATCACCGAAGAAGCGATCAAAGAAAAGAAAGCCATCGAGAAGATCCATTCCTACGATATCAAATTCCTGGTGGACGGCGAAGAGGTTCAGCCGGGTGCTTCAGTGAAGGTATCTGTATCTCTGAATGATGAGAAGAAGATCAAAGATGCGGATGTATATCACGTAGACGAGAATGATAACGTTGAAAATATGGATGGCAGCGTTGCCAAGAATGGTGATGTTGAGTTCGAGACGACGCATTTTTCTACTTATGTAATTGTGCAGAAAGGCGGAAATGCAGTTGAAGTAACAATTCGGCATCTGAATGCGGCGGATGGTAAGGCGATTTATTCAGAGGATAAGAGAACAATCTTAGTTGGCGGAAAGATAAATGATTATACCAAGGCACAGAACTGGGAGGTTTCAAAAGTAAAAGTAAACGGTGCTGAAGTTAATAAGGACAAAAAGATTGAAGTTGCACAGAATAGTACGATAGAAGTGTATTATACACCAAAGCATAATGCTAACTTCCAGGGACCGACATCTTTCTATGATTATACAGTTAAGGCTGGTGAAAGTTACGACAGGAATACTGGAAAGCAGACATATTATTCATTTAATATGTTAGGAGATGCTGCAAAAAATGGTAATCAGAAAATAACAGCAGGTACACAGGGTCATAATTATGATTCTTATAAATATGGTTTCACAGTTGATTCTGGTTATAAAGAAGACGGAGGCAAAATTACAGCCACTGTAAATGGATATAATAAAGATGTCAGAAGGACAGAAGGATTATTAAAAGAGGTAGAGAATGATGGAAAGGGAGCAGTAAAATTCAAGTACCCCGAGCCAGGATTTTTTGTAGATCAAGATGCAACTGTCAATATTAATAGTACTAAAACTTATTTAAGAAAAGTCATTAAGGATTACAAACTAGTTTTTGATCAGAAAGGAGATTCCTATAAACTTACAAAAGTAATTAATAAGAATGGAGAGCAGCTTGCAGCAGCAGGAAATGATTTCTTCCCATTGGACAAAGTATCCAGAAGTGAAAAGAGTGATAATAATCACAATTACTTTTTTGGAATGAGATATGATGTAACTTTTAAAATTGGAGATTACGTAGGTCCATTAAATTATACCTTTACAGGTGATGATGATTTATGGGTTGTTTTGGATGGAAAGCAAATTGTAATCGATTTAGGTGGAATTCATGATGCAGCTACAAAGACAGTAGATCTATGGGATTATGTTAAAGGTGAGGATGGAGAAATAATAGATAAAGAAAAAGAGCATACTCTGACTATTCTGTATATGGAACGAGGTGCGTATTTATCAAACTGCCAGATGGACTTTACCCTTCCTTCCGCGCGAATTTCTGAAGTTACGAATGTACCTACAACAGATCTTGTATTAAAAAAAGTAAATAAAAAACAGGAAGCGTTAAGTGGTGCTCGATTTACTCTTGTAAATTCAGAAACCAATGAATCACAGATTGCTACATCCGTAGATGAAACAGGACTTGTTAATTTTACAAGATTAAGACCTGGAACATATACATTAACAGAGGATATTGCACCTGAGGGCTATGAAGCATCAAATGAATCTTGGATTGTAAAGGTTACGTTATCTGAGGATAATAAAGCAGTGGCAACTCTTTATAAAGCAGATGGCAAGACAAAGATAGAAAAAAATACAGATTCGTTGTATCATATTATGAATTACACACAGGAGGAGATTATTAAAGCCAGTATGGATTACAGTAAGACTGCAACTGTAAACGACTGGGATAAGAGAACTTATGACATCAATATTACGGCAGCATCTACAAGTACAAGTACAATAACCACTACTGAAAAAGCAGTAGCGGATATTATGCTGGTATTGGATGTATCTGGTTCTATGGATGAAACAACTGTTTCATATAGTTATGTTGCAGAAAATACAACTGATGGTAGAGCTGGATTAAATACAGGCACACTTTACTATGTGAAAAAAGATGAATCCTATGTGAAATTGCAATATTATAATAACTACTACGGGAGAACGGGTTGGTATATTGGTGATGATCGGTGGTCGCAAACTAAAGCAGATGATTCAACTTATAATGGATGCAAAATATATCTGAAAAAAACAGAAAAGAAACTTACAGCATTACAAAATGCGGTAAAACAGTTTATAACAGATACAGCGAATAAATCACCAGATAGTAAAATTGGTATTACAGCATTTAGTAGTGCTGGATATGGTAGCCATGGAAAAACTGAAGATTTACAGAAAGCGGGAGATAATAAAGAAAACCTGACAAGGTTTGTAGATTCTTTAGTAGCAAATGGAGGAACAGATCCATATGTAGGTCTTAAAAATGCAAAAAGTAAATTGGATGCAGCTACAATGAGCGGGGATACAAAACCTAAGTATGTATTATTGTTTACTGATGGTGAACCAACAGGATCTGGTAATAGTTGGGACACTACTGCGCAGCAGAATGCAGAAAACATTACAAATGGTACTGAAAGTATAAAAGGTATAAAGCAAGAAGGATATACTGTATATACAATTGGGTTTGGACTTCGAGATAAAGCAAAGGCATTTCTTGAAGGTGGAACATATGGCAGGACTACTTATCCAGGAATTGCATCTAAAAACTGTGCATTTAATGCTGAAAATGCAACGCAGCTGGGAGACATATTCAAAGATATTCAGGATACGATTACTCAGGACATTTCCATTACAGGAGCAACAATCACAGATATTATTGAGCCGAGCTTTGAACTTCTGAAAGATGATGGAACGTTATATACACAGGATGACTTGAATGATGGTGTTAAAGTAAATGATGGTACAGTATCTCTGGTCAACGGAAATTATCAGATCCAGTGGACAGATCAGACAATACCAAACAAGAAAAATGGCGAATGGAACAAAACAATTAAAGTAAAAGCCAAAGACAATTTCGTTGGTGGAAACAATGTCACAACCAACATATCTCCGGGATCCAAGATTTCTACAGGATATGGCGATGTTGAGTTGCCACAGCCGACAGTTAATGTTAAAGTTAACTTAGTAGTCAAGGACAAAGACGTTTGGATTTACAAAGGTGATACAGTACCGACAGATGAGACAATTCTGAATCAGTTGTTTAATGAGTCAGAAACATCTTATTCAAAAGGTACAATAAGTGCCGCCGATGCGAAAGATCATATTACTCTGCAGTGGAAAGATGGAACTCAAACCAATATCAGTAAAGAGAATATGGCAACAACACCGGATGATGATACAGAGTATTATCTGGAAGTAACTTATGATCCAAAGACGACATCAACGGATGAGAGTAAAACGAACACCACCACAAGTGATGGGGAACAGCATGTCGTAGGAGCTGCTGAGAAGGCTTATAATCCAGATAATAGCAACAATCCATATGGTATTTATAAGATTCATGTCATCAAAGGTCAGATTCAGATCACAAAGAATGTAACGGAAACATCTGACACAGATAGAACATTTACATTTAATGTGAATGCGAAGAATGGTCAGAATGTTTCAGACAGCCAGGTAAGTGTAACAGTTAAGGCTAATGAAACAAGCGGAACAGTTACGCTGTCGGATCTTTCAAGAGGAGAGTATACGGTAACAGAAGACAATGCAGATGGATATTTCATTCAGGCATTCGATATTGTTACAGGTGATGGCCAGACAGATTGTGAAAACGTTAAATCAGATGCAGATAAATCACTTAAGTTTACACTTGGTAATGATGTAAAAAAAGCAAATGTTATTACAACAGATTACACGTATACATCTGGTGGTGTAAAAGGTGTTGCATCTTACACAAACGAAGCAGTAATCAGTCTGGATCTGAAGAAAACAGATACAGATAATCATTCTTTAACAGGTGCTAAATTCAAATTAGAGATGAAAGATGGTGACATCTGGAAATCTCTTGAGAATGACATGGAAGTAAAGAATGGTACTTCAGAGATTGAACTGAATAATCTGAAGTCAGGTATCTACAAGCTGACAGAAACAACTGCTCCAAAAGGATATTCATTATTAGGCAGCAGTATCTGCTTCAAAGTTGCAACAGGAAGTGTAACACTTGTTGACGAAAATGGCGATCCGGCACAGAAAAGTAATATGTGGTCACTGGAGAATAAAGTTTTAACAATCAAAAATGCTAAACTTTATTCCTTGCCAGAATCCGGTGGTCCGGGAACTTATGGATTTACGATCAGTGGTGTAGCGATTCTTGCAACTGCACTCCTGTTGTTTATAAATAATAAACGAAGGGAGGAAGAAGCAAAGAGATCGTAACACATTAATTGTAAATGGCCGATGAAGGGCGAAAAAGAAAAATGCAGAGAAAGAAAGGAGCAAACCTTATGAAAAATTTATTTAAAAAGATTGGTGCATTATTAGTGGCAGCGATTATGGTGCTGGCAATGGCATCTACCGCGTTCGCGGATGGACCTACTGCAACAATTACAGTGAATAATGCTGGCAAGGCAACTTTAACTTATGCACAGGTTATTAAAGCAGATCAGACAACGAGAACAGGTTGGACTTTTGTAAATGATGATGTGAAAGATGCATATATTAAGGCATATGAAGTGGCTGATAATGATGCACAGGCAGCAATTGAGGCATTAATTGCAAATACGGATGCTGAGAAATTAGGAAAAGCTCAGGCATTAGCAGCAGGAAAAGTTTCTTTTGTAAAGATGAGTAATCCACAGACAGTCCATGAAGCAGGTGTGTACTTAGTAAAGGCAACAGAAGAAGGATATACCTATAATATTATGTCTGCATATGTTGGATTTGGTGAAGCTCCGAATTTAGCAAATACAACTGTATACGCAAAGAAAACACCTATGCAGGTAAACAAGCAAGTTCTTGATACTGACAATGTAACAAAAACAGGAGATGTCCTTACTTACACAGTAAGCACAAATGTACCATACATCAATCCTACAGATAAAGATAAATCTTTCTGGGCATATGATAAACTGACAGGTGCTGAATATGTAAATACAGAACAGGCAACAATCACATTAAATGGAGAGGATGTAACAGAGTCTTATCCAATTAGCTTTGATAGCGTAAATAATAAATTCAGCGTTGATTTAAGTGCCATGATTAATGATGCAAACAGCCATGCTGGAGAACAGGTAGTAATTACTTATCAGGTAAAAGTTACATCAGAAAATGACACCATCACCAATACAGCAACAGCCGGACATGAAGATGGTAATGAGTATGGAAACAAAGAAAGTAAAATTTATGAAGGTAACATCACATTAACAAAATATGGTGAGAACAATGTTACACTTGCAAACGCAGGATTTGAAGTAAGAAAAGATGGTGCAGCAGATGCATTAACATTTGTAAAACTTTCTGATGGCGTATATAAATATGTTCCAGCTGATACGGAAGGTGCTGTGACAGAAGTTGTAACAGATGCAAATGGTAAGGTTAAAGTACAGGGACTTGATGTTGGAACATATAAATTTAAAGAGGTTACAGCACCACAGGGATATTCTGTAAATACAAATGACGTTAGTGCAACACTGGAAGTTGAGAACGATAATGGAATTGCAAGTGGCGTTCTTACACAGACAACTAGTATGAATGATACCAAGCTTGGATCTCTTCCAACCACAGGTGGAATGGGAACATACCTCTTCACTATCATCGGTGTTGTAGTTATGGCTGGTGCTGCTGGCGCATTCTTCATGAGCCGCAGAAAAGGATCTGAGGAGTAATCCAGACAGATTATTTGGTCAGATTTTTCTAAATATTTATAAACAACAGAACCAAAGTAATCATTAAGTAAATCAGTTACCGCCCGGCCTCTTCGGAGGCCGGGACTGGTAATACAACAGTATGGAGAAACCTATGAGAAAGAATAAAAAGAAAAATTATATTGGACTTGGGTTGCTGTTTCTGATAGGATTGTCCATACTGCTGTATCCAATGATCAGCGATGCCTGGAATAAGCACAGGGATAATCTTCTGATCAGTAAATATAGCAGCAGTGTTTCTTCGAATAATAATTCGGAGGAACTTGACAGCATGTGGAAGGCAGCAGAGGAATATAACGAGCAGATCAAACAGGAAAGCGTGCCGGATGCTTTTTCTGTGAGGGATGGAGAGACAGACAGTACATATGAGTCACTTCTGAATCTGAATGGTGATGGTATGATGGGATATGTGGAGATTCCTGTGATCGATGTAAAGATCCCGATCTATCATTACACAACAGATGAAACACTGGAGAAGGGCGCGGGACATTTGTTCGGCAGCAGTCTTCCAGTTGGCGGTGAAAGTACACATGCGATTCTTTCCGCACACAGGGGACTTCCCAGTGCAAAGCTGTTTACAGATCTGAATCTTGTTGAAAAGGGAGATGTTTTTTACCTGCATATTCTGGATAAAACACTTGCCTATGAAGTAGATCAGGTTCAGACAGTTCTTCCGGAACAGACGGAATCGCTGGCAATCACAGAGGGTAAGGATTATGTGACACTTGTTACGTGTACACCATATGCGGTAAACACGCACAGAATCCTTGTAAGAGGACACAGAACAACTGTAAAAGCTGCGAAAGAAGCGCAGAAGACAGAGAAGAAAGCTACCGGAGTTTCCAATCCGACACTTCCGATGCTGATCCTTTGTGTTGTGATCGGTTTTGCGATCGCAGGTGTGCTGGTAGCAGTTGTCAATTTTGTTCAGAACAAAAAACGACGCAGGAAATAATTTATGGCTAAAAAGAAAAAAAAGAAAAAGAGCAATGTCGTCCTGAATGTTTTTATTGCAGTAGCTTTTTTGGCAGGGGCAGGAATTTTTCTTTATCCTACGATCAGTGATATGTGGAACCAGTACAGAAACGCGCAGCTGATCAGTGATTATGATCAGGCAGTCACAGGACTTTCTGATGATAATTATGAGAAGCTTTGGAAAGAAGCAGAAGAGTACAATGCGGAGCATACGGTAAATGCGATTGTAGATGCTTTTGACGATGAGGAGGATTATGAACCGACCCATCCTTATGATGAGGTTCTGGATCCGAATGGCGATGGATTGATGGGAAGTATTGAGATTCCGAAGATCCAGGCGAAGCTGGCAATCTATCACGGACTGAGTAAAAACGTTCTGGAAAAAGGTGTGGGCCATGTGGAGGGCACCAGTCTTCCGATTGGAGGCGAGAGCACACATGCCGTGCTGGCGGCACACCGTGGACTTCCCAATGCAAAGCTTTTTACAGATCTTGACCAGATGGAGATCGGAGATATTTTTATCCTGCACATTCTGGGAAAGAATCTGGCATATAAAGTAGATCAGATCAAAACGGTTCTTCCGGAAGAGACCAGCGAGCTGGATATCGTGGAGGGCGAGGATCTGGTAACGCTTGTAACCTGTACTCCGTATGGAGTAAATACACACAGACTTCTCGTGCGGGGAAGCCGTACAGAATATGTGGAGGAAGAAGAAAGTAATGAGACAATTCCGCAGAAGCTTGCACAGACAGATCCTGTGAAGGTACTGGCTGCGGGAGTAATAGTGCTTGTTATCTTGATACTGCTGGTTTATCTTGTCATCCGCCGCAGTGGAAAGAAGCGGGTATCAGGAGAAAAAGAGGAGGCGGAAAAAAGTGGAAAAGAGAACTAAGCGGAAAAATTTTTTAAGCAGCTTTCTGGCAATTCTGGTAATGGCTGTGATGCTGATCGGCAGTATGGCGCAGGCAGTTTTTGCAGATGATTATGTAGCCGGGAAAACCGGAAATATCAATCTGACGATCCAGGAGACCGGAGAGGACGGAACCGTGAAACCGATTCCTAACGTGAATCTGACCCTTTATAAAGTGGGAAGTGTGACGTTTGACAGGAATGTGCATTTTGTGGTTGACAGCGCACTGCAGTTTACGGGAATTGATTTTGAAAATCTGAAAACAGCAGATGAGTGGTATAAAACAGCAGATACGCTTTCCGCGGCAGTGAAGAAGGCCGGACTTAGCGGAAGCGAGATGCAGTCAGACGCAAACGGAAAGATCGTCTACAGCAATATGGCTGAGGGCGTATATCTGATCGTACAGAGCAACCCGGATGACCCGAATGTATCGGTTTCTCCGATGGTCCTGACCGTTCCTTTTGTGGAAGAGGGTACGGGCTGGACTTATGATGTGCAGGCTTATCCTAAGGCTGTAACCCGTGACGGAGAGAAAGAAACAAAGATCCAGGTTACAAAGAGAGTTTATTATGTTAACCAGGATACTTTTGATATCATTGAAATGCAGGCTAATGATGCCACTTATAAAGTTGGTCTTTTCCTGGATGAGCAGGGAACGATTCCGTTCCGAAGTGATTATATGAAAGAGATCCATCTGGTAAATGCCAGCAGGGGAACTGCAGAGTGGGCCAATGTACCGGACGGAACCTATTATATATTTGAGCTGGATGAGAACGGCGATCCGATGACTATTAATGATTCGATCATTATAGATGAAGGAAAGTCCTATTACTATGATGTAACTGATTCCAATGAAAATGCGACCAATGAGGCAGAGATCAGCCAGAATGGTTCTACAGAATCGGTATCATATGTAAATAACTATTATTCTTTCATTCCGACTGGATTTGCGTTGAAAGGACATATTACGATCAATAAGAAGGTTCTTGTTGACGGACAGGAGACAACGGTACCGGATACTTTCTATGCAGCTGTATTTGAGACAGGAGCAGATGACTCTCTGAATCTTGTTGAGGGTACGATCAGAGAACTGAATCAGAACGGTTCTGTCGATATAGAGGTTTCTTTCCCGGAGAATACAGAACCTGAGTCAGTTACCTATACAGTTATGGAGACTGATAAGGATGGAAATCCGGTTGATCATGATTCTTTCGCATATGAGATCGACGGTGAAGGTGATATCATTCTGAACGAAAGTGAGAGTTATGAAAACTCCATGGATATCACTAACAGTAAGAATACAACACCGGAGCCGACGGTAACGAATACACCGGTACCGAGCGGACAGCCAACAGTAACACCTTCTGAGAGAACAAGTACACCAGTACCTGGAGGTTCTACATCAACCAATAATGATGGAGGCGGAACAACAGGACGTACTTCTGTAAAGACCGGCGATAATACACCGATCGGTGTATGGGTTGGCATCCTTGCAGCAGCGATCGTAGTTGGCGGTGCAGCAGGTTTTGCAGTAAAAAGAAAAAAGAAAAAATAATAAAATGAATCATTGTAAAGAATGATCATCAGAAAGGCCAGACAGAGATGTCTGGTCTTTCGCTGGATATGGAGAACCGTTTTACGAATATTTTTACTGTAACGGCGGATGAGAGATAAACAACAGGGAATGGGAATATTGTCTTTTTTTTATCAAAAGAGAGTTTTACATAAAAAATTTCTTGACATTTGGTAAGGAGAAGTATATTGTATGTGTTGCAGTAATTTCATAAAAGATAGCCTTTTATTCAGAGTGGTGGAGATACAAAGGATCTGAGAAGCCACGGCAACCCCGGAAATCCAGGAAGGTGCCAACCTGAGCGAGCAATCGAACAATAAGAGGATTGTTTACAGAATTTAAACAGTCCGATTGTACGGGCTGTTTTTTATGTGATTTATAACCATTGTATAAGTACAAAAGGAGAAAAACATGGAGAAAATTTTATTTACTTCTGAATCTGTAACTGAAGGACATCCTGACAAAGTCTGCGACTCTATTTCTGACGCGATCCTTGACGCTATGATGGCACAGGACCCAATGAGCCGTGTTGCATGCGAGACAGCTACTACTACAGGTCTTGTACTTGTTATGGGTGAGATCACAACAAAGGCAAATGTTGATATCCAGAAGATCGTTCGTGATACGATCCGCGAGATCGGATATGACAATGCTGATTATGGTTTTGATGCAGATACCTGTGCAGTTATCACAGCTCTTGACAAACAGTCCACAGATATCGCTATGGGTGTTGACAAGGCGCTTGAGCAGAAAGAGGATAACATGAACGAGGATGAGCTGGATTCCATTGGTGCCGGTGACCAGGGACTTCAGTTTGGTTATGCTTCCAACGAGACTGAGGAGTATATGCCTTATGCCATCAACATGGCTCATAAGCTTGCTCAGCAGCTCACAAAGGTTCGTAAAGATGGTACTCTGAAATACTTAAGACCGGATGGTAAGACACAGGTTACTGTTGAGTATGATGAGGCTGGAAAGCCGAAGAGAATCGATGCGGTTGTATGCTCTACACAGCATGATCCGGATGTTACTCAGGAGCAGATCCATGAGGACATTAAGAAATATGTTTTTGATGCGATCATCCCGGCTGATATGGTTGACGCGGATACCAAATATTTCATCAACCCGACAGGCCGTTTTGTTATCGGCGGACCTCACGGTGACAGTGGTCTGACAGGACGTAAGATCATCGTTGATACCTACGGTGGAACAGGACGTCACGGCGGCGGTGCTTTCTCTGGTAAGGACTGCACAAAGGTAGACCGTTCTGCAGCTTATGCAGCTCGTTACGTTGCTAAGAATATTGTTGCAGCAGGTCTTGCTGACAAGTGTGAGATCCAGCTTTCCTATGCGATCGGTGTTGCACATCCGACATCTGTCAGTGTGAATACTTTCGGAACTGGTAAGCTTTCTGAGACCAAGCTTGTTGAGATCGTTCGTGAGAATTTTGACCTTCGTCCGGCTGGTATCATCAAGATGCTTGATCTTCGCCGTCCGATCTACAAACAGACTGCTGCTTATGGTCACTTTGGCCGTACAGATGTTGACCTTCCATGGGAGCATCTGGACAAGGTTGAGACTCTGAAGAAATATCTGTAAGAGATAATAATAGTTCCAAAAGAACAAAGATTGAAGCCCCCGGTATTCGCACTACCGGGGGCTTTTTTATAGAAAATTTAGAGATGGGTAATATAGTTTATGTTATAATACGTGTGTAAATGTGGATTGCAAATATCCGCTTGATTAATAAAGGACGGAGATATAGATGAAGTTAAAAACACGTATTATTGTGGGCTTTATCGCAGTGATCCTGCTGCCGCTGCTTCTTTTTTCAGCAAGTCTTTACGGTTTCAGCCGGACTCAGGTGAAACATGTACAGGAGAGCAGCAGTCAGGCTGCTGATTCCAATGAGATGGTCTATGATATTTCTCTGGCGCAGTCTTCCAGCAGTCAGGTGAAGCTGATGGCCAAGGATATGATTCTGACGGCAACGATCATTCTTGTTTTTACAGCGCTGTCTGTAGGTCTCTGGATCTACAGGAGTATTGCGGTTCCGCTGGTGAAGCTTCGTAAGGCAACCCAGAACATCAAAGAGGGTAATCTGGATTTTGTGCTGGAGGTTGAGGGGAAGGATGAATTTTCCCAGCTTTGCCAGGATTTTGAGGAGATGCGTAAACGGCTGAAGGAGTCCACGGAAGAGAAGATCCTGATGGATAAGGAGAACAAGGAACTGATCAGTAATATTTCCCATGACCTGAAGACACCGATCACTGCGGTGAAGGGTTATGTGGAGGGGATTATGGATGGTGTGGCAGATACACCGGAGAAGATGAACCGGTATGTGCGTACTATTTATAATAAGACCAATGAGATGGATCACCTGATCAATGAGCTGACGTTTTATTCCAAGATCGATACCAACCGTATTCCGTATACGTTCAGCAAGCTGAATGTGGAGGATTATTTTTCGGACTGTGCGGAGGAACTTGGACTTGAGATGGAAACCAAGGGAATTGAGCTTGTGTATGCCAATTATGTGGAGAAAGATGTCCAGGTGATCGCAGATGGAGAGCAGATCCGCCGTGTGATCCATAATATTGTGAGCAATGCCATTAAATATATGGAGAAGCCCAAGGGGATCATCCAGCTTCGTGTGAAGGATGTGGGTGATTTTATCCAGGTGGAGATCGAGGATAATGGTAAAGGAATTGCCGCCAAGGATCTGCCGTATATTTTTGACCGTTTTTACCGTACCGATGTTTCCAGAAATTCTTCCAAAGGAGGAAGCGGTATCGGACTTTCCATCGTAAAGAAGATCATGGAGGATCATGGAGGAAAGGTCTGGGCTACAAGCAGGCTGGGAATTGGAACGATCATGTATTTTGTTCTTAGAAAATATCAGGAGGTACCGATTAATGAGTAGAATTTTGATCATAGAGGATGAGGAAGCGATTGCGGATCTTGAGAAGGATTATCTGGAGCTTTCGGGGTTTGAAGTGGAGATCGAGAACCGTGGTGATACAGGTCTTGTACGTGCCATGAAGGAGGATTTTGATCTGATCATTCTGGATCTGATGCTTCCGGAGGTGGACGGTTTCGATATTTGCCGACAGGTCCGTGAGGAGAAAAATACGCCGATCATCATGGTTTCCGCGAAGAAGGATGACATCGATAAGATCCGCGGACTTGGACTTGGTGCAGACGATTATATGACCAAGCCGTTCAGCCCAAGTGAGCTGGTTGCCCGTGTGAAGGCTCATATGGAGCGTTATAACCGTCTGGTTGGTTCCAATGTGCATAAGAATGATGTGATCGAGATCCGTGGCATTAAGATTGATAAGACAGCCAGACGTGTATGGGTCAATGGCGAGGAGACGACATTTACTACCAAGGAGTTTGATCTTCTGACTTTCCTGGCGGAGAATCCAAACAGGGTATTTACGAAGGAAGAGCTTTTCCGGGAAATCTGGGATATGGAGTCTGTGGGTGATATCGCCACGGTTACGGTTCATATCAAGAAGATCCGTGAGAAGATCGAGTTTAATACGGCCAAGCCTCAGTATATTGAGACAATCTGGGGTGTGGGATACCGGTTTAAGGTGTGAGTGTATCGGGAAATCTTCAGATGGAGCTGCTGTATGCGCGTATGAATGCAGAGCGAAATAAAGGTGTACATTTTACCAGGTGTTTTTGAGAGGAGTGGAAATATGCCGCTGTTGAAAGAAAAAGTTTATACGATAGAGGATATTTATGCTCTGCCGGAGGGCGAAAGAGCGGAACTGATCGATGGACAAATTTATTATATGTCGCCACCGAATACGAGACATCAGAGGATCTCGAGCATTTTGTCCAGAAAAATAGGCAACTATATAGATGACAATAAAGGGAAATGTGAAGTATTTGCTGCACCGTTTGCAGTGTATCTGGATGAGAAAACAAATACTTACGTGGAACCGGATGTTTCCGTTATCTGTGATTCTGATAAACTGGATGACAGAGGTTGTAAAGGAGCTCCGGACTGGATCATTGAGATCGTTTCTCCTTCAAGCAGGCGTATGGACTACTACACGAAGCTGTTTAAATACAGGACTGCCGGTGTGAGAGAATACTGGATCGTGGATCCGACGAAGAATCAGATAATGGTATATGATTTTGAGAATGAAGATACGGAACAGTATACATTTCAGGATTCGGTTAAGGTTGGAATTTATGAGGATCTGAGGATTGACTTTACTGAGATGTGATAAAACAGAGGGGAATATCGTTTTGATGATAGCCCCTCTTTATTATTATCTGGACGAAAGGGAGAATTATGGAAGACAGATTATATAAAAAACTGGAGGCATACGGCAGAAGTGATTTTTACCCATTTCATATGCCCGGGCATAAGAGAAATCCACTGGCTGTGGATGGAGATTTTCCGGTAGAGAGGGATATTACGGAAATCAACGGGTTCGATAACCTGCATCATGCAGAGGATATTCTGAAAAGGGCCCAGGAGGATGTTGCACGGCTTTATGGTGTGCCGGAGAGTTTTTACAGTATTAACGGAAGTTCCGGGGCGATTCTGGCGGCGGTGTCTGCGGCTGTAGATAAGGGTGGTCAGATCCTGTTGGCAAGGAATTGCCATAAAGCAGTTTACCACGCAATCTACCTCAGAGATCTGGGTGCTACGTATATTTATCCACATGAAGATCCAAAACTGGGGATAAACGGAGGAATCTCACCGAGCTGTGTGGAAATGTATCTGGCAGAGAATCCGGAAATCGAGGCGGTTCTGATCACTTCCCCGACTTATGACGGGATCGTGTCAGATGTGGCGAAGATCGCGGAGGTTGCTCATCATTATGGTGTGCCGCTGATCGTGGACGAGGCTCATGGGGCACATTTTCGTTTTTCGGATTATTTTCCGGTGTCTGCGGCGCAGCTTGGTGCGGATGTGGTGATCAACAGCGTACATAAAACATTGCCGTGTCTGACGCAGACGGGGGTGATCCATCTGTGCAGCGAGCGGATAAGCAGAGAAAAACTGAAGCGTTTTCTGAGAATTTATCAGAGCAGCAGCCCTTCTTACATTCTTATGAGTAGTATTGATGCGTGTATGGATAAGCTGGAGCGGGAAGGGGATGAAATGTTCCAGGTATTTACGGACAATCTGGAAAAAGCCAGGGAGCGTCTTGGAAAGTGTAAATATATCCGGCTGGTCACTCCGGAAGTTTGTGAATGCCAGAGAGTTTTTGATTTCGACAGATCCAAGATATTGCTGTCGACAGTGAACAGCTCATTGAATGGAAGACAGCTGCATCAGATCCTCAGGGAGGAGTTCCATCTGGAAATGGAGATGGAGGCGGAGAATTATGTTCTGGCGCTGGCAGCAGTTGGAGATACGGCTGAGGGATTTCGAAGACTTTGCGAAGCCGTTGAAGAGATCGACAGGCGTGAATCGTTAAAATGTAAAAAGGAGGCGGAGGAAGAAGAACCATTGAAGAATGGAAAAATGAAGCAGATGATGCGAATTTCTCAGGCGATGGATGCGGAATCTGAGCGTTGTGCCCTTGAGGAATGTATCGGGCGCACTTCTGTGGAGTTTGCATATCTTTATCCTCCGGGAATCCCGCTGATCGTTCCGGGGGAACAGATTTCTGGACATTTCGTAAAAAATGTGAGAAGATACCTGGAACAGGGCTTTGAGGTACAGGGCCTGAGTGACCAGACAAGTGAGACTGTGTGCGTTGTGAAGAATGAAACATGAGATGTATGACAGTGATAACTGACAGTGAAAATTCTGTGTATTGCTGATCTGTGGGAAGGCAGCAAACGGATTGTCTGCTTTGGCTATGGGATATATTGGATTGGGCTGAAGTGTGAGCAGTAATGCGCGGAAAGCAGAGGAGACAGAGTGGGAAAGATTTTTTACATTATGGGAAAAAGTTCTTCCGGTAAGGATAGTATTTACAGGCAGCTGGAGGCGGACCAGGAGCTGGGACTGAGGCGGCTTGTGATCTATACCACCCGGCCGATCCGTGATGGAGAAGAGAACGGAAGAGAATATTTTTTTGTGGATGAAAATAAACTGAAGGAGTTCCGGAGAAACGGGAAGCTGATCGAGGCCAGGACTTATCAGACGGTTTATGGTCCGTGGACATATTTTACAGCGGATGACGGGCAGGTTTCCGTGGGAAATGACAGCTATCTGGGAATCGGTACGCTGGAGTCTTTTGTGAAACTTCGGGAGTATTATGGGGATGATGTGATGCGTCCTGTTTATATAGAAGTGGAGGACGGGGAGCGTCTGGAGCGTGCCCTTGCCCGTGAGAGAACTCAGGAAGTGCCGAAGTATGAGGAGATGTGCAGGCGTTTTCTGGCGGACCAGAATGATTTTTCAGAAGAAAATATTCTGAAAGCTGGTATATGGAAGCGCTTTCAGAATCATAATCTGGATGAATGTGTGAAGGAAATTGGAAATTATATAAAATCTGTACAATAGGGAAAAATAGTTTTTTTTATACAGAAGATTATGTTATAATTAGATGAAAGATGTCCGCCGGGTATGACGGAGGACACAAAAGGCAGAAAGAGGTGATTCTTATGGCAGGATTTCATGACATCATCGGCCATGACGATATAATCAGGCATTTGAAGAATGCGATAGAGACAGGGAAGGTGTCCCACTCTTATATTTTTACGGGAGAACCGGGCTCCGGCAAGAAACTTCTTGCGGGGACTTTTGCGGCAGCACTGCAGTGTGAATCAGGAGAATCTGAACCGTGTATGACCTGTGATTCCTGTAAGAAGGTGATCGGCAAGAATCATCCGGATATTATCACAGTGACACATGAGAAACCTGGCAGTATCAGTATTGATGAGGTGCGTGAGCAGGTTGTCCATGATGTGGATATCAAGCCGTACTGCAGTCCGTATAAGATCTATATCATTCCGGATGCGGAGATGATGACAGTACAGGCGCAGAATGCCCTTTTGAAAACAATCGAGGAGCCGCCGGAATATGCGGTAATCTTGTTGCTGACCAGCAATATCGACAGCCTTCTTCCTACCATCCGTTCCAGGTGCGTGCGTCTGGATCTGAAAGTAGTGGATGATGGTCTTGTGAAAAAATATCTGATGGAGCATCTTCAGGTGCCGGATTATCAGGCTGAGATCGATGCGTCCTATGCACAGGGCAGCATTGGCAAGGCGAAGGAGGCCGCTACTTCCCAGGAGTTTGCGGATATGACGGCCAATGCACTGAAGATTTTGAAATATGCCAATTCCATGGAAGTTTATGAGCTGACAGAGGCAATTAAGACTCTGACTGCTGATAAGAATAATATCAATGATTACCTGGATATTTTTCAGTTCTGGTTCCGCGATGTTCTGATGTTTAAGGCAACAAGGGAAATTGACAACCTGGTTTTTAAACAGGAGATTAATTTTATCAGAGAGCAGGCCAGCGAGCGTTCTTATGAGAATATCGAAAAGATCCTTGAAGCACTGGAGAAGACCAAGGTGCGTCTCCGTGCCAATGTTAATCTCGAACTTGCCCTGGAGCTCCTGTTCCTGACAATTAGGGAGAAATAGAATGGAAATGGTAGTTGGAGTTAGATTTCGTAACGTTGGTAAGATTTATTATTTTAATCCGAAGAACTATAAGGTGAAGGTCGGCGATCATGTGATCGTGGAGACTGCCCGTGGTGTGGAGTATGGCCGTGTTGTTCTGGAGCCGCGCAGTGTGAAGGAGGACGAGGTGGTGCATCCGCTGAAGGAAGTTCTCCGTGTTGCGACAAAAGAGGACGAGGAGCATGAGGCTGAGAACCGTCTGAAGGAGAAAGAGGCTTTTAAGATCTGCAAGAAGAAGATCCGTGAACATGGGCTTGAGATGAAGCTGATCGATGCGGAGTATACGTTTGATAATAACAAGGTGCTGTTTTATTTTACAGCGGACGGACGGATTGATTTCCGTCAGCTTGTTAAGGATCTGGCGTCTGTGTTTAAGACAAGGATTGAGCTTCGTCAGATCGGTGTCCGTGATGAGACGAAGATCCTTGGTGGTATTGGTATCTGTGGAAGGACGCTTTGCTGCCATACGTATCTTTCCGAATTTGCACCGGTTTCCATTAAGATGGCGAAAGAGCAGAATCTTTCTCTGAACCAGACGAAGATTTCAGGTGTTTGTGGACGTCTGATGTGCTGTCTTAAGAATGAGCAGGAAACTTATGAGGAGTTGAACCGGAATCTTCCGGGAATTGGTGATATAGTGACTACACCGCAGGGTATTACCGGTACAGTTCAGAGTGTGAATGTTCTCCGTCAGATGGTTAAGATTGTTGTGGATGTTAACGATGAGAAGGAGATCCAGGAGTTTCCGGTTCGTGATCTGAAGTTCCGCCCCAAGAAGAAAAAAGGTAAGGGTGGTGCAGGTTCTGCTGACCACGATGAGAAAGAGGCTAAAAAGGGAGATTCAAAACCGAATGAGAAGTGATCTTGTTAAATGCGGTGAGCGTGTGGATGATCTTCAGAATGGGTTGTTTGTGATCCAGGATCCGAAGAAGTTCTGTTTCGGGATGGATGCGGTTCTGTTGTCTGGTTTTGCCCGGGTGAAGAAGGGTGAGGTTGCACTGGATATGGGGACTGGCACGGGAATTATTCCGATTTTGCTTTCTGACCGTACGGATGGGGAGCATTTTACGGGGCTGGAGATCCAGCATGAGTGTGCGGAGATGGCTGACCGTAGTGTGAGATATAATGGTCTTGAGGACAGGGTTCGGATCGTTGAAGGTGATATCAAGGAGGCTGCCGGGATTTTTGGGGCGGCTTCTTTTGATGTGGTGACGTGTAATCCGCCGTATATGATCGGACAGCATGGGTTAACGAATCCGCATGTTCCCAAGGCGATTGCGAGGCATGAGATTCTTTGTACTTTTGATGATGTGGCCTGTCAGGCTGCCCGGGTTCTGAAGGACCGGGGGAGGTTTTTTCTGGTGCACAGGCCTTTCAGACTGGTGGAGCTGATGGCGACTTTGACGAAGTATAAGCTAGAGCCTAAGAGGATGCAGCTGGTGTATCCTTTTATTGATAAGGAGCCGAATATGGTGTTGATCGAGGCCTGTAAGGGCGGGAATTCCAGGATCCAGGTTGAACGGCCGCTGGTGGTTTATGAGAGGCCTGGGGTTTATACGGAGGATGTTTTGGAGTTGTATCGGATGGTGTGAATGTTGTGATGTTGTGGCTTAGGGTGGCTGCTCGGGAGGTTTTGGGCCATCGGCGCTGCGCTGGATGGCTGGGAGGTGATGGTGGCTGTGGAACTTCGGTTGGTGAAGGGACGGCGAGGGGAGGCAGGCTGCTGGTGGTGACACGCTGCGCCCCCTGCTCGGCTGCGGCGCCGGTTTGCTGCCATTCGCGCAAACTCGCTTCGCTCAAACAGTGCGCTCGGTGGCAGCAGCTATCCTCACCTCGCTGACGGGGGCTCCGCTAACGTCACCACCAGCAGCCTGCCTCCCCTCGCCTGAGATTCAAAGCGAGAGATCGCAACGCGTAGCGCATTGAATATCGAAGAATACAGACACCTTGCCAGAAGTGAATCACTGAGAAAGTGAAGAAATAAAACAACATCGGCACAGCGTAGCGCGCTGAGTATCGAAGAATACAGACACCTTGCCAGAAGAGAACCACAGAGAAAGTGAAGAAATAAAACAACATCGGCACAGCGTAGCGCGCTGAGTATCGAAGAATACAGACACCTTGCCAGAAGAGAACCACAGAGAAAGTGAAGAAATAAAACAACATCGGCACAGCGTAGCGCGCTGAGTATCGAAGAATACAGACACCTTGCCAGAAGAGAACCACAGAGAAAGTGAAGAAATAAAACAACATCGGCACAGCATAGTGCGCTGAATACCGAAGCATACAGACACAAGTCAACAAATAAGAACAACGAATCCCTTGCACTACTTAAAAAAGCCCAAGGGGTGTGCAGAGGGGGCGCGGCTTTGCGGCCCCTTTGCGGTTTTCAAAGTTCCCAAACTTAAACACCCCCCCGCGGTCAAGCGGAATATCCCCCACGGTTAAGCAAAACAACTCCCACACGGCCAAGTGGAAAACAACTCCCCGCGGTCAAGCGAGAAAAGAGGAAAATATGAAACAAAACGGAAAACTATACTTATGCGCCACCCCCATAGGAAACCTCGAAGACATCACCCTTCGAGTCCTAAGAACCCTTCGGGAAGTGGACT
>NZ_QTYB01000018.1:22422-64073 GCF_003461955.1 Ruminococcus sp. AM36-2AA
ATAGTGCGCTGAATACCGAAGCATACAGACACAAGTCAACAAATAAGAACAACGAATCCCTTGCACTACTTAAAAAAGCCCAAGGGGTGTGCAGAGGGGGCGCGGCTTTGCGGCCCCTTTGCGGTTTTCAAAGTTCCCAAACTTAAACACCCCCCCGCGGTCAAGCGGAATATCCCCCACGGTTAAGCAAAACAACTCCCACACGGCCAAGTGGAAAACAACTCCCCGCGGTCAAGCGAGAAAAGAGGAAAATATGAAACAAAACGGAAAACTATACTTATGCGCCACCCCCATAGGAAACCTCGAAGACATCACCCTTCGAGTCCTAAGAACCCTTCGGGAAGTGGACTTAATCGCTGCGGAAGACACCCGCAACAGTATTAAACTTTTAAATCATTTTGACATAAAAACCCCCATGACCAGTTACCACGAATACAACAAGATCGACAAAGGTCACGTTCTTGTGGAAAAAATGCTCTCAGGCACAAACATTGCGTTGATCACAGATGCAGGAACTCCAGGTATCTCAGATCCTGGAGAAGAACTTGCAGCTATGTGTTACGAAGCTGGTATTGAGGTGACTTCATTGCCGGGGCCTGCTGCCTGTATTACTGCTCTGACTTTGTCAGGTCTGCATACCAGGCGTTTTGCCTTCGAGGCGTTTCTTCCGGCGGATAAGAAAGAGCGAAAAACGATTCTGGAAGAGCTTTCCAGCGAGACGAGGACTATTATCCTGTATGAGGCGCCTCACAGGCTTGTACGGACCCTTGGCGAGCTCAGAGAGGCACTTGGTAACCGCAGGATGACTCTTTGCAGGGAGCTGACCAAGAAACATGAGACGGCGTTTCGGACGACGATCGATGATCTGATGGATTTTTATAAAGATGAGAAGCCACTGGGTGAGTGTGTCCTTGTGATCGAGGGCAGAAGCCGCAGTGAAATGGAAGCGGAGAAGCGTGCTTCCTGGGAGGAGGTTTCCATTGCGGAGCATGTGGCGATGTATGAGCAGCAGGGGAATTCCAGAAAGGATGCTATGAAGCTTGCCGCTAGGGATCGTGGTGTTTCCAAGAGGGATATTTATAAGGCTCTGCTGGATGGAGAGGATTCCAGTGAATGACCGGACGAAAATTGAGGCAGGGAGCATAGGAAACATATTTATAAACAAACGAAAAGCTGCATGTTGTGACCCGAGAGCGGGGAAACATATGCAGCTTTTTTGTGATCTTTGCCTGCAAAAAAAATGCCACGAGGAATATTCCAGTGAACAGTGACATAAAACGTACTGTGCGGATTTTGTCGAAATGATTTGCTTGCAGTATAGACCATATTGTGGTAAGCTGAGATTATCAAAACTTGAAAGCATATTTTTCTAAAAACAATCTTATTTTTCTATTACATTTCATATATCAGGCAGAGAGCCTGTCATCTCAGAAAATTCATGCTTTTTTCCATTTTTCAGCAGGAGTTTTCAGATGAGACTCCTTGAAATCAGAACAGAGGAGTCGTGTATGATTGTAAACGAAAACAGAACAAACAGCTCTAAACCAATGCAGTGGCACCCTGCATTTTTTGCTGATATTCAGATAGAACTGGAGGCAGAGCGGATTTACTATGTATCAGGACCTAAAATTCCAATCCAGGTCATTGTAACACAGCAGTTATCCAAAGAGAAAAATCTGTGGCTGAGAAGTCTGACGGACAGAATAAAAGATAAGGAAGATATGAAACGGCTTCTCAATGAATACAGAGAAAAGCAGAAAAATCCTTTATACGAATCAGTTATGCAGATGATCGTAAGGGCTAATGAAGAAAAATTCAAGGAGGCGGATTGTATGTGCGAAGCGTTAAATCGGATCATACAGGATCAGATTGAAGAGAAGATAAGAAACAGTTTACAGGCTGGTTATGATGAGGACTATGGAATGGGGATGCAGCAGGGGATGCAACAGGGGATGCAGCAGGGAGAACATAGTATTAACAGTTTGATCCTCTGTCTTGCGAAATTGGGAAGGACATCTGATATTATAAAATCTGCATCAGATCCGGAATACCAGAAGAGTTTATTAAAGGAATTCGGGCTTTTACAAGAGTAGCTGAATATTTTATACATTTTAAGAGCATATTGTGCTGGACTTTTGGATTGCATTTAATAAGATACTTTTTTGCCTGTATTTCCTATGATTTTGCGTGGAAATACAGGCTTTTTTGTGCTATAATAAACTCTGTATTCGTATGTAAAAAACGTTTATTTTACAGGTATAAATGACACTTCTGGAGCGGGTTTGAGAATTGCTTTCTGCAAAATTTGAAAATACAGTAGTTACTGAAATTAATGGATCAGGGTATGGTGCAGTAATTTCTGAAATTGCTGTGGTTCTGCAGAAATGAATTTTCAAACACGTCCGGACAGACAAGAACAGGAGGAATGACATGGGCGCAGAGAATACAGAATACGGCGCAGATCAGATCCAGATCCTGGAGGGACTGGAAGCCGTACGTAAGAGGCCTGGAATGTATATCGGAAGTACCTCCAGCCGTGGACTTCATCATCTCGTATATGAGATCGTGGATAATGCAGTCGATGAAGCACTGGCTGGTTTTTGTACGGAGATTCATGTAGATATCAATCCGGATAATTCCATTACCGTTACAGATAATGGCCGTGGTATCCCGGTTGGCATCAATCATAAGGCTGGTATTCCGGCAGTTGAGGTTGTATTTACCATTCTTCACGCAGGTGGTAAGTTCGGCGGTGGAGGATATAAGGTTTCCGGTGGTCTTCACGGTGTTGGTGCATCGGTTGTAAATGCACTTTCCGAGTGGCTGGAGGTTACTATCTACCACGAGGGTAAAGAATATAAACAGAGATATGAGCGTGGCAAGACCATGTATCCGCTGAAGGTTGTAGGCGACTGTGATCCGGAGCTTTCCGGAACGAAGGTTTATTTCCTTCCGGACAAGGAGATCTTTGAGGAGACCGTTTATGATTACGATATCCTGAAACAGAGACTTCGTGAGATGGCTTTCCTGACCAAGGGTCTTCGCATTGTGCTGGAAGATAAGAGAGAGGGCCAGGAGCGCGAGAAGGTATTCCACTATGAGGGTGGTATCCGTGAGTTTGTAAGCTACCTGAACAGAAGTAAAGAGGCACTTTACCCGGAGATCATTTACTGTGAAGGTGAGAAGGATGGTGTATCTGTAGAGGTTGCTCTGCAGCATAATGATTCCTATACAGAGAATACCTATGGTTTTGTAAATAATATCAATACACCGGAGGGCGGTACACACATTACCGGTTTCCGTAATGCGATCACCAATACATTCAATGATTACGCACGTAAGAATAAGCTTCTTAAGGACAGCGAGCCGAACTTAAGCGGTGATGATATCCGTGAAGGTCTGACCGCGATCGTCAGCGTTAAGATCGAGAATCCGCAGTTTGAGGGACAGACCAAGCAGAAACTTGGAAACAGCGAGGCAAGAGGTGCGGTAGACAGCGTTGTAAGCAAGCAGCTGGAGATTTTCCTGGAGCAGAATCCGGCAGTTGCCAAGGCTACTGTTGAGAAATCTGTTCTTGCACAGAGAGCCAGAGAAGCAGCCAGAAAGGCCCGTGACCTTACAAGAAGAAAATCCGCACTGGACAGCATGTCTCTTCCTGGAAAACTTGCAGACTGTTCGGACAAGAATCCGGAGAACTGCGAGATCTATATCGTAGAGGGAGATTCCGCGGGCGGTTCCGCCAAGACAGCGAGAAACCGTGCCACACAGGCGATCCTTCCACTTCGTGGTAAGATCCTGAACGTTGAAAAAGCACGTCTGGACAAGATCTATGGAAACAAAGAGATCAAGGCCATGATCACTGCTTTCGGAACCGGAATCCATGAGGATTTTGATATCTCCAAACTTCGTTACCATAAGATCATCATTATGACCGATGCCGATGTTGACGGTGCGCACATCGCAACACTGCTTCTGACATTCCTGTATCGTTTTATGCCGGAGCTGATCAAGCAGGGATATGTATACCTGGCACAGCCGCCTCTTTATAAAGTCGAGAAAAACAAGAAAGTATGGTACGCATACGATGATGATGAACTGAACAATATCCTTACCGAGATCGGACGTGACGGAAACAATAAGATCCAGCGTTATAAAGGTCTGGGTGAGATGGATGCGGAACAGCTCTGGGAGACTACTATGGACCCTGAGAAGAGAATTCTTCTCCGTGTGACCATGGACGAGGCTGCCACATCTGAGATTGATCTGACATTTACCACTCTTATGGGAGACAAGGTAGAGCCAAGACGTGAATTTATCGAAGAAAATGCAAGATTCGTCAAGAATCTTGATATCTAGGAGAATAAAGAAGAATGGAAGATAATATTTTTGACAAAGTCCACGAAGTGGATTTGGAAAAAACTATGAAAGAATCTTACATCGACTATGCCATGAGTGTTATCGCCTCACGAGCTCTGCCGGATGTAAGAGACGGCCTGAAACCGGTACAGCGCCGAGTGCTGTATTCCATGATCGAGCTGAACAATGGTCCTGACAAACCACACAGAAAATGTGCGCGTATTGTCGGTGATACCATGGGTAAATATCACCCTCATGGTGACAGTTCCATCTACGGTGCGCTGGTTAATATGGCTCAGGAATGGTCAACAAGATATCCGTTGGTTGACGGACATGGAAACTTTGGTTCCGTGGATGGTGACGGTGCGGCTGCCATGCGATACACAGAGGCACGTCTCAGCAAGATTTCCATGGAGATGCTTGCAGACATCAACAAAGATACCGTTGATTTCCAGCCGAACTTTGATGAGACAGAACGTGAGCCGGTTGTACTTCCGGCACGTTTTCCGAATCTGCTGGTAAACGGTACAACAGGTATCGCTGTAGGTATGGCGACCAATATTCCACCTCATAATCTTCGTGAGACAGTTAATGCCGTTGTTAAGATCATTGATAACATTGTGGAAGAAGACCGCGAGACAGCAATGGAAGAACTTCTTGAGATCGTCAAGGGACCGGACTTCCCTACAGGAGCAACCATCCTCGGAACAAGAGGAATCGAGGAAGCTTATCGTACAGGTCGTGGCAAGATCCGTGTCCGCGCTGTGACAAATATCGAGACTTTGCCCAATGGTAAATCCCGTATCGTAGTCACAGAGCTTCCATACCTTGTAAATAAGGCACGCCTTATCGAGAAGATCGCAGAGCTTGTCCGTGATAAAAAGATCGATGGAATCACAGACCTGAATGACCATTCCAGCCGTGAAGGTATGCGTATCTGCATCGATCTCCGTAAAGATGCCAATGCCAATGTGATCCTGAACCTGCTCTACAAACATACACAGCTGCAGGATACTTTTGGCGTGATCATGCTTTCCCTTGTTCCGAATCATGGAAGCATGGAACCGAAAGTTCTGAACCTGAAAGAGATGCTGGAGTATTATCTGGAACATCAGGAGAATGTTGTTCGCAGAAGAACACAGTACGATCTGAATAAAGCCCAGGAGAGAGCCCACATTTTAGAAGGCCTCCTGAAAGCACTTGATAATATCGATGAAGTGATCCGTATCATCCGTGGTTCCCGTAATGTACAGATCGCGAAACAGGAACTTATTGAGCGTTTTGAGCTGACAGACGTTCAGGCTCAGGCAATCGTGGATATGCGTCTCCGTGCACTGACAGGTCTGGAAAGAGAGAAGCTGGAAGCCGAGTATGCAGAGCTTATGGAGAAGATCCGCAAGTTCCAGGCAATCCTCGCTGACCGTAAGCTTCTTCTCCGTGTGATCCGCGAGGAGATCCTCGCTGTTGCAGAAAAATACGGCGATGACAGAAAGACTTCCATCGGATACGATGTATACGATATTTCCACAGAGGATCTGATCCCGAGAGAGAATACCGTGATCGCAATGACCAAGCTTGGTTACATCAAGCGTATGACGGTTGATAACTTCCGCAGTCAGAACCGTGGCGGCAGAGGAATCAAGGGTATGCAGACCATTGAGGACGATTATATTGAAGAGCTGTTGATGACTACAACCCATCATTATCTCATGTTCTTTACCAATACCGGACGTGTATACAGACTGAAGGCATATGAGATTCCGGAGGCCGGCCGTACAGCCAGAGGAACTGCGATCATCAACCTGCTGCAGCTTGCACCGGGAGAAAAGATCACAGCTGTGATCCCGCTCCGCAAATATGAAGAGGGTCATTATCTGATGATGGCAACCAAGAAAGGTCTTGTGAAGAAAACTCCGATCAGAGATTACGAGAATGTACGTAAGACAGGCCTTACAGCGATTGTTCTCCGTGACGATGATGAGCTTATCGAGGTTAAAGCTACCGATAATAACAAAGATATCATTCTTGTGACCAAGGACGGACAGTGCATCCGTTTTAAAGAGACTGATGTCCGCAGCACAGGCCGTGCATCCATGGGTGTAAGAGGTATGAATCTTACAGATGGTGATGAAGTTGTTGCTATGCAGCTGAATACCCAGGGGGATTATCTGCTGGTAGTTTCTGAGAACGGAATGGGCAAACGTACAGCAATGAGTGAGTTTGTTGTCCAGAACCGTGGCGGTAAAGGTGTGAAGTGCTACAAGATCACCGAGAAGACCGGAAACGTTGTCGGAGCCAAGGCTGTGAACGAAGAGAACGAGATCATGATGATCACAACAGAAGGTATCATCATCCGTCTGCAGTGTGCAGATATCTCAGTTCTTGGAAGGATCACTTCCGGTGTGAAGATGATCAATCTTACAGATGGTGTAACGGTTGCAAGCATCGCCAAGGTAAGAGATAAAGATCCGGAAGTGGAGGTAAATTCCGAAAAAGCTGACGGAGAGACCAACGATAACGAGGAAGAAATATCCGCAGATGAAACTGTCACAGGCAGTGAAGAAGAATAAGGTCGAGGATAAGTCATGACGACGACAAAAAAGAAACGCAGAAAAAAATCTGTGAAAAAACTGAAATATTCCAACAAAAAACTGAATTTTGTCCATGTGGCGACACTGGCAGGAGTTATTCTGATACTGCTGGTGATCATCCTGGTAGCCAGAGGCTGTGGGGGGATCAGCCACAGAACCCCGGAGGGGCTTGTGGAAAGTTATATCAAGGCTGCGGTAGAAGGCAAGGACAAAAAAATGCAGGAATGTTATGGTGCGGATAAGATTTCTGATGAGGCAAAAACAGAGATTTCATCCACGGTCAAATATTTCCAGGCTCATGGAGCAAAGGATGTAAATATTGACAGCTGTGAGGCCATTTCTGAGAGTAAAAATTATACGTATGTTTATATCCGCTATAATCTTGTACTGCAGAATGACCAGGAATATCCGTGCATCAGTACTTACCTTGTAAAAGTGCAGGATAAGAAATATTATCTGTATTCGCCGGCTGAGATCTCAGATGAGATCAGCCAGCAGGCTGCGGCAGATTATCAGAAATTTATGACCACCAAAACTTATACAGACTATACCAAGGCTTATGAGGTCTTTCTGAAAAAGAATCCGGGATATGAAGATAAAATCGCAGGGAAACTGAACGGATAAAACAGGCAGGAGGACATAAGAATGAAGCGAATTTTGCTGATGGTGATCAGGAATCTGATCTTTGTTCCCTACTGGTGGATCAAACTTTGCTGGTATGCGGCGCATACCGACGATTATCCTGAAGCAGAGAAATATGCATTCCTGAGACATGTGGATGATCATGCCATCAAAGGTGGAAATATCCATATTGATGTGCATGGGCAGGAAAATATCCCCAAAGAAAACGGATTTATGTTTTTTCCGAATCACCAGGGACTGTTTGATGTACTGGCGATCATTAAAGCCTGCCCGGTTCCTTTTTCTGTAGTAGCTAAGAAAGAAGTGGGAGATATTCCATTCCTGAAGCAGGTTTTTGCCTGCATGAAGGCTTTTATCATTGACAGAGAGGACCTGAAGCAGTCCATGCAGGTCATTGTCAATGTGATCCGCGAGGTAAGGGCAGGTCGCAATTATCTGATCTTTGCGGAAGGAACCAGAAGTAAGAACGGAAATCACCCGGGAACATTCAAGGGCGGCAGTTTTAAGACTGCGACAAAGACAAAATGTCCGATCGTTCCTGTTGCGCTGATCGATTCTTTTAAAGCTTTTGATACCGGTTCCACAGAGAGGATCACTGTACAGGTGCATATCCTTCCTCCGATGTATTATGAGGAATACAAAGATATGCATACCACAGAGCTCGCAGAAGAAGTAAAGAGACGGATCGAGAAAGTGATCGAAGAGAATACTATATAAAAACAGAAAAGGCTCTGATGAAGTTTAAATAAAAACATCATCGGAGCTTTTTTTGATATGTATATTGCACAAAAACGAAACGTTTTATTTGTGAATTGTTAAGCGTATACAACTAAAACATTTGATGGTAACATATAAACACCTGTTAAATATGAATAAAAACACAAAAGAGGACTGTGAAATGAAAAAAGAAGAATATCTTTCCCTGATCGATGAAGTGATCGCACAGGGACCATATACCGATACGTGGGATTCTCTCTGTGAGCATCCTACTCCGAAGTGGTATGCAAGAGATAAGTTTGGAATTTTTATTCACTGGGGTGTATATAGTGTTCCGGCATTTGGAAACGAGTGGTATCCCAGAAATATGTATGTGAAAGGCTCCAAAGAAAATCTGCATCATATAGAGAAATATGGAACTCTGGATAAATTCGGATATAAAGATTTTATTCCGCAGTTTAAGGCAGAAAAATTTGATCCAAAAGAATGGGCAGCACTTTTTAAAGAGGCAGGAGCGAAATTCGTAGTTCCGGTTGCAGAACACCACGATGGATTTCAGATGTACGCCAGTGACCTCTGCCGCTGGAATGCTGCTGAGATGGGACCGAAGCGTGATATCCTGGGAGAGCTGAAGACAGAAGTTGAAAAAGAAGGCATGGTTCTGGGAGCTTCTTCTCACAGAGCGGAGCATTACTGGTTCTTTAACGGAGGACGTCAGATCCCGGAGGCAGATGTCAATGATCCGGAATATGCGGATCTTTACGGACCGGTAGCAGGAATCACCCGGGATATGAGTGATATCTATGACAATCCGCCATCGGAAGAGCATATGCAGGACTGGCTTGTACGTACCTGCGAGATCGTAGATAAATATCATCCATCTATCGTATATTTTGACTGGTGGATCCAGCAGTATGCATGGAAACCGTATCTTCGTAAATTTGCGGCATATTATTACAACCGTTCTGCTCAGTGGGGAAAAGAAACTGCTATTGATGCAAAATTTGACGCATATGTTTACGGCAGTGCGGTCAATGATCTGGAGAGAGGTCAGTTAGACCATATCACACCGGATCTCTGGCAGAACGATACTTCTGTAGCGAAGAATTCCTGGGGCTATACCATCGGAAATGATTACAAGAAACCTTCAGATGTAGTTCTGGATCTGATCGATGTAGTCAGCAAAAATGGCGCACTTCTTCTCAATATCGGACCGAAGCCGGATGGCACGATTCCGGAAGAAGATGCACATATCCTGAGAGAAATGGGAAAATGGCTGAAAGTAAACGGAGAGGCAATTTACGGAACCAGATACTGGAAAGTATTTGGAGAGGGTCCGACGGTGGTTCCGGAAGGCCATTTCACAGATACTTATGACAAGCATTTTACTTCTGAGGATATTCGTTTCACAAGCAAGAGCAACCATATTTACGCAACGGTACTTCACTGGCCGGAAGACGGAGAGATCCATATCAAATCTCTTGGAAATGATATGAAACTTTTGAAATCTACGATCAGGGATATTGAGATTCTTGGAACAGATCTGCATCCGTCATATGCAAGAAACAAAGAACTGGATATTTCCTGCGGAAGAGGAGCGGTTGATGCAGGGGATATGCCGGTGGTACTGAAGATCACGATAGAGTAAATTATCGGAGAATAAACGGGGGATACTGTCGGAACTGTTCCGGCAGAAAAATACAGGAAAATCAGCAAAAACTTATGTATAACAGAAAGGTTATGGGGATTACACTATGGGAAACAAAAGATACACAGGAAACTGGAACTCTGTAAATACACATACCGTTCCAAAATGGTATGAGGACTGTAAATTCGGAATTTTTATTCACTGGGGAATTTATTCTGTACCGGCTTTTGCGCCACATACATGGGAACTGGGAGAAGTTGATTCCAAAGAGTGGTTTGCGGATAATCCTTACGCAGAGTGGTATTATAATTCTCTGAACATAGGAAAAGGCCCGACATATGAGCATCATATGGAAAAATACGGAAAAGATTTCAAATATGAAGATTTTATTCCTATGTGGAAAGCTGAAAACTGGGATCCGAAACAGTGGGCAGAGATTTTTAAAGAAGCAGGTGCAGAGTATGTTGTTCTGACAACCAAGCATCATGATGGATTCTGCCTGTTCCCGAGTAAGTATACACACTTTAACTCTGTGGAAATGGGACCGAAGAGAAATATCACCGGTGAGCTGACAGAGGCTGTCCGGGATGCAGGTATCCGTATGGGGCTGTATTATTCAGGACTGATTGACTGGCAGTATGCAAATGATCCTATTTTTGAGGATGATGATCTGTTTGGAACAGCTAGCCCGACATTTGCATATGCAGATTATTCATACAACCAGATGAATGAACTGGTAGATGATTATGCACCAAGCGTTTTCTGGAACGATATCGGATGGCCGAAACAGAGCGAAGAGATGATGCCGTATTTCCTGGCACATTATTATAACAAAGTGCCGGAAGGTGTAGTAAACGACCGTTTCAATGACCGTTACCATGACTTCCTTACCAAGGAGTACAAATCCGGTTCTGTGAATCGAAAAGAGAAATGGGAAATGTGCCGTGGAATGGGATTATCCTTCGGTTATAATGCCAATGAAGGTGATGACAAACTGATTTCTGTTCCGGATCTAATTTCACTTCTGGTAGGAACTGTTGCAAACAATGGAAACCTGCTTCTGAACATCGGACCAAAAGCAGACGGAACAATTCCGGAAGAACAGGTAAAGAGGCTGAAGATTCTTGGCGCATGGCTGAAAGTTAACCATGATGGTATTTATGGCACACGCTGCAGCGACCGCGAATCTGAGATGCTGGAGAATGGAATTGAGCTGCATTATACACAGAAAGAGGGAAATCTCAATGTGTTTGCAGATCATCTGAAAGAGGGAGCGAATGAGTTCCTGATCAAAGGTTATCATGGACAGCTGAGATCTTTTGATCCGGCAGTTAAAGTAGAAACTGAGGATACAGAAGAGGGACTTCTGGTGAAGATTCCTGAGTATAAAGAAGATATGTATGTGGTTGGATTAACAAATAAATTTTAACCGAATGCGGATTGCCAATATCCGCTTGACATGAGCAGAGAGGACCGGATGTATGCCGGTCCTTCTGTGATATAGCTGATTGTTTTTTTTAGGGAGGAAGCTATATGTTTGGGAAAAAAATTGCGGCGATATTATCAACAGTAATGATCATAACAGGGGCCTGTGTACCTTCTGTGGTTGTGCATGCACAGACTGGTTATGCGGCTGATCATACACAGGAAGCATCGGCAGCAGGCACGCAGAGCACTGCAAAACTTGTTGCGAAAGGATCCTGCGGAAGCAATGCCACTTACCGGCTGTATTCCAATGGAAATCTTCAGATACAGGGAAAAGGGGAAGTTAAAGTTACCGATGATTTTTCATACAGATCCGAAACGATAAAAACGGTAACAGTTGCATCCGGGATCACGGGAATCGGTGACAGAACTTTTTCAAACTGTAAAAATCTGAAGAGAATTTCATTGCCGGGAACTTTGCGGAGTATCGGCGTTCGGGCATTTGGTGATACTTCGATCACCAGCATCAAGCTTCCGAATGGACTGAAAAGCATTGGCGCATATGCTTTTTACCAGAGTAAAATTACGAGCCTGGATATACCGAAAACAGTGACAAAAATTGAGGAATATGCTTTCAGTTACTGTAGCAGTCTGGAATCTGTCAGTATTCCGGGAAGTGTAAAAACATTACCGGAATCGTTGTTTGAGGCAGATATGAAACTGAAAAAAGTTACTTTGGGACAGGGCGTTTCCAGGATAGAACGAGCTGCTTTTCGGCATTGTGGTTTGACAGGAATAAGTTTTCCTGACAGTGTTACGCTTATTGATGAGAGTGCGTTCTCTCTTTGTTCAGATCTCAGAAAAGTGACGTTACCGAAGAAGCTTACAGAGATTGGGAACGGTGCATTCGGTAACTGTCGAAAACTGGGGAATATTACGATACCCGCCAGCGTGAAAAAGATCAGAAGCAATGCTTTTTATGATTGCCAGGCAATGAAAAAGATTACGATCCTAAACAGTAAAACAGTGATAGAAAAAGAAGCGATCGGCTATAATTTCAATAGTGGAAAAAATAAAACTTTTGTCATTGCCGGAAAAAAGAGTTCTACTGCTCAGACTTACGCAAAGAAAAATGGGTTCCGTTTTTTGAACAATACTGCCGCAGTAAGGACCGCAAAGATGACCGGCGTGCCCAAAACAAAAACCATACTTCGTGGAAAAACATACACGATCCAGGCAGTGACCGTGCCGTATTACAGCGACGAGAAGATTCTTTTCCGTTCCTCGGATCGCAGGATCGCTACGGTAAATTCCAAAGGTGTTGTAAAGGGAATCCGAAAAGGGACGGCCGTGATCACCGTGCAGAGCGGAGCAAAAAAACTGACCTGTAAGGTAACGGTTAAATAATTCAAGGGATATTAGCAATCCGCATTTGTTATTTGCTCATAGTTATATCTTATATATTTGAGCACGCAAAACAGACTGGAGCTTGATAAGAATATATATCAGGTTCTCAGTCTGTTTTTGTATGTCTGGAGAATTATGTCGAAAAAATTTCATTGCAGAATAATGATATAAAAGCGTATAATTAAATGGAAGAAATAGTGGTTATCGAATAAAGATGTTTTATCAGATAGAAGGGGGCGGGATTATGCCGGTATCGATGAAGACATTGTTGGAACAATACACAAAAATATTACAGAAAATATATGGGAAACATTTGAAAAGTGTTATTTTATACGGCTCATATGCCAGAGGAGATTATAGAGAAGATTCTGATATCGATATTATGATTCTCCTTGATCTGTCTGATATAGATATTAAACAGTATCGTCATGAATTGGCAGGAGAAACTTTTGATTTTAATATGGATCATGATCTTGATATTAAGCCAATTGCAAAAAGTGAAAAACATTTTCTGAATTGGGTTGATGTTTATCCATTTTATGCAAATGTAAAGAAAGAGGGGGTAAAATTATTTGATGCAGCCTGATGAAAAAGGAACGCAGAAAGATCTTATTTTTTATCGGATTGAAACTGCCCAAAGTGATATTAAAGCTGCGGAAATTCTTTTGAATGCAAAAGAATTTCGAGGTGCTAATAATCGGGCATATTATGGTATTTATCATGCAATTTCAGCAATACATGCACTAGATGGAAATGCATATAAACGTCATAAAGATGCATTAGCAAATTTCAATAAGAATTATATTAAAACAGAGATTTTTCCCAGAAAACTTGGACGAAAAATCGTAGAAGCAGAAGAAATCAGACATGCCAGCGATTATGATGATTTTTATATTGCAACAAGAGAAGAAGCAGAAGAACAGATAGAAACGGGTAAACAATTATTGGAATTGATAGAAGAATATATCAAAAGAAAATTAAAGGACAATAATAAGTGATGATCGCAAAAAATACCTTCCACAGTAACTCTGTGTAAGGTATTTTTTTGTAGTGCGCCTTGCGTGGTAATGTAATGCTAAATGAGATGGGCAAGGCGCAGAATTCGGGTGGTCTACTGGAAGATGCAGCAAAAAAAGAATACGTTTTCACAAAATAAGATTGACTTTTTTAAAAACTCTTATTATCATATAAAACATATTTAATTACTATGAAATAAGGAATAATAAAAAGTTCTGTTACACAGATGACGTTGAGCAGCTTACAGGACTGGCAGCGGGCAGACTTTTTTTTAGAGGGAGGGGACGGGTACATGTCCATCAAGAAGATTGCAGAAAAGGCAGGGGTTTCACCGGCGACGGTTTCCAGAGTTTTGAATAATCCCAATTATAAATGTTCTGTTTCCGGACTCCGGGATAAGATATGGAAAACAGCCATCGAGATGAATTATGTGCCAAATGAGGCGGCCCGGAATCTGAAAAGAGGTGTTTCCGCGAAGCAGGAGAAAACCTGGTACATCAATATTCTGATGACAAGAACCGATTCTTCCACCACCGATCCGTTTTTTGCGGAGCTTCTCCGGGTGATCGAAAGTGAGATCCATGATAAAAACTGCATCCTTTCCAAAGTATGGTATATGTCGGTATTTTCTGATGACCGGAAGTGCCGTAGGGAGAATCTGGACCGGCTGGTTGATGGAATGTATGGCGAGGTAGACGGGAAGAGGGACGGACTGATCATCATAGGCAGATGTAATAAGGAAGCCCTGAAAAAACTGAATAAGAAATATAAGAGCGTGGTGTCGGTGAACCGGAATTCCACCAATTATGAAGTGGATGAAGTCCTTTGCGATGGAAAAAAGATCGCGTCAGCGGCAGTGGAATATCTGATTTCCCTGGGGCATAAAAATATCGGATATATTGGTCAGTGCCACAGCGAAGACCGGTACAATGGATATCTGGAAACCCTGAAGAAGCATGATCTGGATGTGATTCCTGAGTATGTTATTGAGACGAAACAGACAGAGGCCGAAGGATATGAGGCCATGGAAAAATTCTTCCAGTCGGACGACATGCCAACCGGAATCTATTGCGCCAATGATATTTCGGCGATAGGAATGCTGAAATGTCTGAATAAATTCCGGAACCGGTATTATATGCCTTCTATCATATCCAGTGATGATATTCAGGAAGCACAGTTTACCAAGCCGATGCTGACAACGGTAAGTCTGCCGAAAGAGGATATGGGAAAATTCGCACTGTATCTGCTGCTGGACCGACTGAGAGGCGGACATTCCGGTATTGTCCGGATGGAACTGGAAGGAAAGCTGGTGATCCGGAACAGTTGCAGCAGTGTGGAGGACAGTATGTGGAGCGATTATTGTATCTGAGGATTGCTGATATGATGAGATATGAAATATTTGCAGCTTTGACAGAATATATGCGTGAAAACGTTTTCAGATATTCCTATTTAATTAATGGGAATAATATGGTTTAATGTATTCAATCAGGATAACGTTTACAGAAGGTCGCAGCAGTGACAAAAAGGAGTACATAAATCATGAAAAAAAGACGCATCGCAGGTGTCTGTATCGCACTGGCAGCAGTGGTACTGGCAGGAACTTTTGCAGTATCAGGAAACAATACAAAGGATAAAAATCAGGTAGAGATCATCAATGTGTCCTATGATCCAACCAGAGAATTTTATGAGGAATACAACAAGATCTTTGCAGATTACTGGAAAGGGGAAACCGGCCAGAGTGTGGATGTGATCCAGTCTCATGGCGGTTCTGGAAAACAGGCGTTGGAGATTTCCAACGGACTTCCGGCAGATGTGGCAACACTTGCCCTGGAATACGACATTGATGCCATCCAGAATGCCGGACTGATCGACAATGGCTGGATTAATGAATATCCGGATGACAGTGCTCCTTATACTTCCACCATTGTATTTCTGGTACGGAAGGGAAATCCGAAGAACATCCACGACTGGGATGATCTGACAAAGGATGGTGTGGGAGTGATTACACCAAACCCGAAAACTTCCGGAGGTGCCCGCTGGAATTACATGGCAGCCTGGGCTTATGCCAATGAGAAATATAACGGCAACGAGATAGAGATGAAGGCTTTTATTAAGAAGCTTTACAAAAATGTCCTGGTTCTGGATTCCGGAGCAAGAGGTGCCACCACTTCTTTTGTGGAAAACGGACAGGGTGATGTGCTGATCGCCTGGGAAAATGAAGCGTTTCTTTCTGTAAGGGACAATCCGGATGATTACGAGATCGTAACACCGAGCATCAGTATCCTGGCACAGCCGTCCGTTGCTGTTGTAGATGAAAATGTAAAAAAACACGATAACGCAGATGCCGCAAAAGCTTATCTGAAATATCTGTATTCCGATGAAGCGCAGGAGCTGATCGCTGAGAATTATTACAGACCGGTCAATCAGACCATCTTGAAAAAACATGCAGATACTTTTAACCTGAGTGTGAAGCTGACTACTATCAAAGATTTCGGCGGATGGGATGCAGTACAGAAGAAACATTTTGCGGACGGTGGAGTGTTTGATGAGATTTATGAAGAGTAAAAAAGCATAGCGGATACAGAAAAGAGGGGAGACAGAAATGAAGAAACAACAGAGTAAACGGGTGATATCAGGCTTTGGACTGACAATGGGAGTGACTTTGGCGATGCTGAGTATCGTGGTTCTGATTCCCCTTGCATCTCTGGCTGTATATTCAGCGCGGCTGGGATTTCGGGAATTTATCCAGGTGATCACGAGACCTCGAGTTTTGTCCGGATTTTACGTAAGTTTTATTACCGCATTTGCGGCCACGGTGGTGAATGCCATCATGGGACTGATCCTTGCGTGGGTGCTGGTGCGGTATGATTTTCCGGGAAAAAGGATCATGGATGGAATGATCGAGCTGCCTTTTGCGCTGCCAACTGCGGTTGCCGGTATCTCGCTGACATCACTGACATCCGACAAAGGACTGGTGGGAAGCTTTTTTGCAAAGTTCGGGATCAAGATCGCGTATACCAGGATCGGTATCACGGTAGCTCTGATCTTTGTGGGGATTCCTTTTGTAGTCCGGGCCATTCAGCCGGTGCTGGAAAAACTGGACGGTTCCTATGAGGAGGCGGCCCGTGTCATGGGTGCAAAACCATTCACCATTTTCCGGAGGGTTATCCTTCCAGAGCTTCTTCCGGCAATGCTTTCCGGAGCGGGACTTGCCCTCGGACGCTGCCTGGGAGAGTACGGAAGTGTTGTTTTTATCGCAGGAAACAAACCTTATTATACAGAGATCACGCCGCTGATCATCATGTCAAAACTTCAGGAGTTTGACTACGAAAGTGCAACATCTATCGCGCTGGTTACACTGGCGGTATCGTTTTTGATCCTGTTTGGCGTGAATCTGGTGCAGGCAAGAAATACGAAACGAATCAGAGGGAGGGACGCATAATGGACGAAAAAAAGAAGCAGGCTTCCGGGCCGGTGAAATGGATCCTCATTGGGATTTCCGTGATCTTTCTTTTTGTAATGCTGGTGCTTCCGCTGGTGGTTGTTGTGACCCAGGCGCTGAGTAAAGGCTGGGAGTGCTACGTGCAGGCTGTGACAGATGAGTATACGCTGAAAGCTCTGGCACTGACCATAGAAGCAACGGTGGCTGCTGTTGTATGCAACACGATCTTCGGCCTGTGTGCAGCGTGGGCAATGACCAGATTTCATTTCCGGGGAAAAAAGCTTCTGACGACGCTGATCGACATTCCGGTTACGGTGTCACCGGTCATCGCAGGTCTTATTTATATTCTGGTTTTTGGAAAGCAGAGCCCGCTTTATTCTGTTCTTGACAAAGCAGGGATCCAGATCGTGTTTGCAGTTCCTGGAATTATCCTGGCAACGATTTTTGTTACATTTCCATTTGTATCAAGAGAGATCATTCCGGTGCTGGAATCTATAGGGTCCGATGAGGAAGAGGCGGCAGCACTGATGGGAGCAAAAGGCTGGACGATCTTTACCAAAGTGACTTTCCCGCATATCAAGTGGGCATTCCTTTATGGCGTTGTGCTGTGTACAGCGAGAGCTATGGGAGAGTTTGGAGCCGTGTCCGTACTGTCCGGACATCTCCGTGGAAAAACAAATACACTTCCGCTTCATGTGGAAATTCTTTATAACGAATTCCAGTATGTTCCGGCGTTTGCGGTTTCTTCGATCCTGGTGATCCTGGCGGTGATCCTTCTGATCGCGAGAAATGTTCTGGAACATAAAGGAAAGGGGGAAAAAGGCGATGTACGTTGAGTTAAAAAATATCAATAAAACATATGGGGATTACAAGGCATCGGACAACGTAAGTTTTGGCATCGAAAAAGGTAAGCTGATCGGTCTTCTGGGACCAAGTGGAAGCGGAAAGACGACAATCCTCCGTATGATCGCCGGTCTGGAACAGCCGGACAGCGGGGAGATCATCATTGACGGAAGAGTGGTCAATGATGTTCCTGCCAGCGAGCGAGGCATTGGATTTGTGTTCCAGAATTATGCCCTTTTCCGGTATATGACGGTGTATGATAATATTGCATTTGGCCTGAAGGTACAGAAGGCGGATAAGAAGTATATCAGACAGAGAGTTATGGAACTGGTAGAGCTGATCGGGCTGAAAGGCCTGGAAAAAAGATATCCAAGTCAGCTGTCCGGCGGCCAGAGACAGCGAGTTGCTTTTGCCCGGGCCCTTGCTCCGAATCCGCAGCTGCTTCTCCTGGATGAGCCTTTTGCTGCCATTGATGCGAAGATCCGTACAGAGCTTCGAAGCTGGCTGAAGGATATGATCGAGAAACTGGGAATCACCAGTATTTTCGTTACGCATGACCAGGATGAAGCTATTGAGGTGGCAGATGAGATCATCATTACAAACCGTGGTCGCATTGAACAGAAGGGAACGCCGCTGGAAGTTTACCAGAATCCGGATACTGCGTTTACGGCGGGATTTTTCGGACAGACTTCTGTGATCGATAACTATCAGGTGTTCAATCACTTCGAGGAAGTTCCGGGAGGTGAAAAGGCCATTGTGCGGCCGGAATTTGTAAAAGTGACCAAGAAGAATGAGGAACAGAAATATAAAAGCTCCGCAACAGAGGGCATCGTAGAACGAGTCGCATTCCGCGGCAGCAGCCTGGAACTGAAAGTTCGTGTAGGAAACACCACACTCAGCGCCAGAAGAAGCCTTGACGAAGAACCCGTCCGGGAAGGCGAAGTTGTGGATGTTTTCGTACAGAGGATCTTTGTGACGAAAGGAAATGAAGCCGTGTTGCTGCATAATACAGCTATGGTTGAGGATTGGCTGGTGATATAAAAAAATGCCGCGGGAGCGGCATTTTTTTATGAGCAAGTAGCGCTAGCGGATTGCGAATATCAGCTGCTGAGGCCGCGGGAGCGGCATTTTTTTATGAGCAAGTAGCGTTAGCGGATTGCGAATATCATATGATGTGGCCGCGGGAGCGGCATTTTTTTATATATGTGAAATTTTCACACCGTAATATTCTGCAAGGGAATCTACCAGATCATCACGGATTTTTTTGTGGTCATTTCCATCCAAAGACATAACGCAGGATACCATATGGTGTTTTTTATCAACGACGCAGTATTGGCCGTAATTGCCGGACAGGATTAGTGTATCTTCCATAGGTCCCATATATATGAAATATCCATAACCATAGCTCTGGTAATCCGGATGCTCCGTCAGTGGATTGTAAGAATCGATATGTTTCTGACAGGCATCAATCACGAATTTTTTTGGGACGATCTGTTTTCCGTTCAGAGCACCTTCATGCAGAAGCAGATGCCCAAAACGGGCCAGTTCATCAATCGTCAGATACAGTCCATTAGCTGCCATGCAATGTCCCTGAGGGCAGAGGGTCCAGTCCGGATTCGGGATGCCAATTGGTTCAAACAGACGATATCGCAGATAATTCAATAAACCGGTTCCGGATTTTTCTTCCAGAAGAACAGACAAAATATAGGAACAGAAATTGCTGTACACGAAATGGGTACCTGGTGTATAGGGAAAAGAATCATTCTGGAAAAAATATCTTACCCAGTCTTTTTCTCTGTATCGTTCCGGACCGTCGCAGAAAAAGAGAGGATCTTTCTGACCGGATGACATCGTAAGCAGATCACGGATCTTTATTTTGTAAAGATTTTCGGAAGGATCAGATGGGAAATATTTTTCAAACCAGGGATAAATATATTCATCAAGAGTGATCAGTCCTTCGCGTTCTGCGATACCAGCAGCCATGGCAACAAAAGGCTTGCTGATAGACCATATATTTAATCGGGTTTTTACCGGAAAAAGCCTGAATTCTTCTTTTAAAACATCGTTTTTATATATCTGGGCATAGATAATATTGGAATGATGATGTTTAGATTTTTCAAGAAAAATATCTAAAATTTCCTGCATGATAATCCCCCCCTGTAATTATTATTCGTAAAAAAGATCAAAGTCTGAGTAAAGTTCTTCCAGGTCATGAAGGCGTGTACTGATGGACTTGCACTTGCTTTTTCGGATTTTTGCAACAATGCTGTCAAAAAGACAATAGAGACAGGAAAAGGAGTTAAATCCCATTTCATTGAGATTGATCTCTGTAATGACCGCATGATCTGCCAGAGACCATGCCGGTGATGAAATACTGTCTGTGATGGCAAGGATCTTTGCACCATGGTTTTTGGCAACCTGTGCGTATTTCAGTGACCATTTGGTATAGCGGGCAAAAGAGAGCAGAAGAACAACAGTATCTTCAGAAGCTTCCGTGAGATATTCAAAATGGGGATCATAAAATTCATGAACCACCTTGGTATTTCCAAGAAGCTGATTCAGCAAGGTTCCCATCCAGAGTGCTGCACTGTAAGAGGAACGGGCGCCTACAATCAGACGTTTCTTCGCATTGGTCAGATAGGTAACGATCTGATCCATATCATCCTGACTCAGGTGTGAAGCCCAGTTTTCCATGGAATGGAGTTCTTTTGCAATGATGTTCTGATAGAAATTCCCATTGTCCAGTGTGTCATCTGCTGTAGCTGTGGGAATGGAAAGAATATCATTCTGTACAGTACGCTGCATTTCAGAAAAACTTTCAAATCCCAGAGAATAAGCGAGGCGTATGATAGTGGTTTCGCTTACGGAAATTTCCTTGCTGAGTTTCGCAAGGGTGGAATAACTGAAAGAATCAAGGTGTTGTAATATATATTCGGCAACTTTCTTCTGACCGGCAGAAAGAGAAGATATTTTTTCACGGATCAACTGTTCTATTTTCATGAAAACCTCCTGTATTGTACGATTAGTATAATAAATTATAACAGGTGTAAAGTTTGATTACAATATAATGGAGTAAAAAATTCTTCTTGATATAAAAAAGATGTAAATAATGCACAAATTAAAGTGTGTATTTTTAATAATATTGTCAATAGAAATCTTGAAACCTAGATGTTAATATAGCATTAAATAATTCATATGACGTCAGAAAAAGAATTAATTGCACTATTAATATTAGAGCCAATAAAAAAGGGGGGCTTTTATGTCGTCAACAGTAAAGGAAATAAAAGAAAAAACAGGTTACCTGAAACGAAGTGATCTTTATACAATCGGTGTAGGACAGGCGATTGGATCGGGTGTTCTGACACTGATCGGACCGGCAATTCTTTTGACTGGTCAGTCAGCATGGCTGGCATATGTAGCTGCATGTATCTGGGGATTTATGATGATTGCACCAATTCCATGGATCACATCTACACTGAAACTTGGAGGAGGATTTTATTCTCTGGTAGGAGATATGGCCGGCAAACGAGTTGCCGGTATGTATGCAGTAGGATTTTTGCCACAGACGATCAATCTGGCGACTTATGGTGTGGCAATTGGTATGTATGCAAATTCCCTGTGGCCGCAGATCAATGCGAAATGGTTTGGAATTGCAGCCCTGAGTGTGTTCTTTGCCATCAATCTGTGTGGTGTGGATGTAATGGCGAAGGTACAGAAAATTCTGGTTACCCTGCTGTTTGTTGCACTTGGTCTGTTTATTGTTCTGGGATGCCTCCAGCTGAAAAATCCGGTGTTTGAGTTTACAGCACCAGACTTTTTCTCCAATGGTCCATCCGGATTCTTTTCCGCAATCATGCTGTATGTATATTCAACAAACGGATATTCCTGCATTATGAATTATGGTAAACAGGCAAAAGAGGCACATAAAGATATTCCAAAGGCACTTCTGTACTGTATTCCGACACTGATGGTTGTATATGGCGGTGTTGCAATTGTAGCAAGTGGTGTGCTTCCTCTGGATCAGGTAGCCGGACAGCCGCTTACCCTGGTTGCAAAAAATATTTTAAATCCGGCACTTTTCACAGTATTTATGATTGGTGGTCCGGTACTTGCACTGTCTTCATCCATTAATTCAACAATTTCCAATAACTGTATTCCGGTTGCACAGTCCTGTAAAGATGGATGGCTTCCGAAATCATGGGCAGCTCAGAACAGAAGAGGGGCTTACTGGAAACTGATGACATTTACTTATCTTATGGGAATATTACCTGTGTTACTGGACTTTTCTATCAGTGATGTTGTAAATAATATTATGCTTCTGGCATCAGCACTGGCATTTCTGCAGATTTATGCTTATTTCCAGCTTCCGAAAAAACATGCAGAAGCATGGGAAAAATCACCAATGCATATTTCTAACGGAAAATATTATTTCCTCTGCTGTTTGAGCCTGTTTGCATATATCTGCATTTTTATCAATTCTTGCAGAAGCCTGAAACTTCCGGTAGTAATCATCAGTCTGATAGCCATTGTAGTATGCATGGCTTACGGATGGTTTAGAAGTGTAAGTCCTGATGTAAAGATGGAAACAAGTGTGTGGGAGGATTAATGTTTATGAATAAAGACCAGAACCTGATCAATGAATTTGCTATCAAAACTTTAAAAGAAAATCTCAATGTTATGTATGCGCAGATATGGCGTGAAGGACAGTTAACGGCAGAATATAAAAGAATGCCGGTGAAAACCCGCCTGAATACCTGGTCTGCATGCAAAGGCGTGGTATCCTGTGCAGTGGGAATTGCACTGGATGAGGGATTGATTCAGCTGGATGAGAAGATCGTTGATATTTTTCCGGAGTATGTTCCAGAAAAAACAGAAGGATATCTTGGTGATGTGACTCTGGAAAAAATGCTGACAATGACTACCGGTCTGGAAAGCTCGCTGTTTTTCTGTGACTGGCCGGAACGTTATACAACGCTGGACTGGATCAGATATTTCTTTGAAAATGCGAAGGTTGTAAATAAACCAGGAACTCAGTGGCTGTACAGTAATTTCAATACCTATATGATCAGCTGTGCTATTGAAAAACGTGCGGGTGTCAATCTTCTGGAATATCTGAGAAATCGATTTTTTGAACCATTGGGAATTGGAAATCCGGACTGGACTTTGTGTCCGAAAGGTCATGTACATGCTGCGAATGGTCTTTATGTAAATATTGACGAGTTCACCAGATATGGACAGCTGATCCTTCATAAAGGAAAATACAATGGAAAACAGTTGGTGCCGGAAGAATATATGAAAGTTGCGACTTCCAATCTTGTAGACAATTCAGCGGCAGGAAGTCCGGGAAATCTTTATTCCGGTTTTGGATATGGATATCAGTTTGTCATGAATCCGGAAGCCGGTTCCTATCGATCCGATGGAAATTATGGTCAGTTCTGTCTGGCGTTTCCTGACAAGGATGCAGTAGTAACTGTAATGTCTCTGGAGGGGGATTTCCAGAAAATAGGAAATCATCTATGGACTACAGTGGTTCCGGAATTGTAATATACTCTGGTTGACAAAACAGAGTGGAAAGCATAAGATAATAGTAGCTAAGAAATGTGATGAAATTCAAACATTGGCAAAAACGAAAACCCCGGAAGTGTGCGAGCCTTCCGGGGTTTTCTATTCCGTTATGTAAGGTGGCTTAAGTCTTTCAGGCTTGACATTAATCATAATTCGCCTTATACTAAGCATTGTAAATAACAGGGGAGCTTGTGATGGCAGGCTGAGAGGAAGTCTTCAACTTCGACCCTTATACCTGATTTGGATAATGCCAACGTAGGAACGTATAGGATGAATTTACGGGAGATACTTTGGTGTGTCTCCCTTTTTATTTATGATCAGGATTTACAAGGAAGGGCTTAAGAGCAGATGCTTTTAACCCTGGTATCTACAACGGAATACAGGAAATTTTGAGAGTGAACTGAGTTCATGAAGGGGTGCACCACCGCGGGTGTATTTCTTTGTGGACTCTTTTTTTATTCTCGGAAAGGAGAGCCTATGATCACAGTAAACGGCGAGAAAAGAACACTGGAAAATCCGGTGACAGTAATCGAATATCTGAAAGCCTGCAATTATGTTCCGGTGCAGGTAGTAGTTGAACTGAATGAAGAGATCATCAAGAGAGAGACTTACGATACAACAGTGCTGAAAGACGGCGATGTTGTGGAGATTCTGCAGTTTATGGGCGGCGGAAGCTGCTGAGATAAAAGGTATATTGAAGATAAAAAGAAAGGTGGACATAAAAAATGACAACAGCAAACACAAATGAAGACAAACTGATCCTGGGAGGCCATGAGTTTACTTCCCGTTTTATTCTTGGTTCCGGAAAATTTTCCCTGGATCTTGTAAAAGCATGTATCGAAAAAGCAGGAACACAGATCGTAACACTTGCTCTGCGCCGTGCAAATGAAGGCGGACTTGCCAACATCCTGGACTATGTGCCGAAGGACGTTACACTTCTTCCGAATACATCCGGTGCCAGAAACGCACAGGAGGCAGTCCGCATCGCAAGACTTTCCCGTGAGCTTGGCTGCGGAGATTTTGTAAAGATCGAAGTCATCCATGATTCCAAATATCTTCTCCCGGATAACTATGAGACCATCAAAGCAACTGAGATCCTTGCAAAAGAAGGCTTTGTTGTCATGCCGTACATGTATCCGGATCTGAATGCAGCCAGAGATCTGGTAAATGCAGGAGCTGCCTGTGTAATGCCACTTGGCTCTCCGATCGGTTCTAACAAAGGAATCTGTACAAAAGAATTCATCCAGATCCTTATCGACGAGATCGACCTTCCGATCATCGTGGACGCAGGAATCGGCCGCCCGTCACAGGCATGTGAGGCTATGGAAATGGGTGCTGCAGCAGTTATGGCAAATACAGCTATTGCAACTGCAGGAGACGTCCGTGTTATGGCGGAAGCCTTTAAGAAAGCTATTGAGGCAGGAAGAAGTGCATATCTTTCCGGTATGGGAAGAACTCTGGAGAGAGGTGCAAGTGCATCCTCACCGCTGACCGGATTTCTTCATGAGTAAAATTGATAAATGAATGATTGAACGCAGAACACTAAGCAGGGGACAGGCACTGCCTGTGTAGTGAAACACAGGTATTGTCTGGTTTCAATCGAAATTGAGTTTACAGATATGCAGCAGTGAGGACCAGAGTATTGCTGCAATATATGAGAGGAGCGACATAAGAGTAATGGCAGAAACAGTACAGGCCAGTCAGCAGGACGGCCATTTTAATGAGAGTATCGTAAACGAAGAAATTCTGGAAGACATGAAAAAGAATCGTATCGACCACATGAAGTACCTTCCGGATATGGAACAGCTGGAAGAGTCTGATGTGATGGATCAGGTTATTTCCGCAATGAATGCATATGATTATGACAAATACACAGAAGCAGATGTACGCAGAGCCCTGGCCCATGACAACCGTACACCGGAAGATTTTCAGGCACTGCTTTCACCGGCAGCACTGCCTCTTCTGGAAGAAATCGCACAGGCAGCGCGGATCGAAACAAGAAAACATTTTGGAAACAGTGTCTGTATGTTTACACCGATCTACATTGCAAACTACTGCGAAAATTACTGTATTTACTGTGGATTTAACTGCCACAACAAGATCCGCCGTGCACAGCTGAATGAGGAAGAGATTGAGAAGGAAATGGCAGCTATTGCAGAAACCGGCCTTCAGGAAATCCTGATCCTTACCGGTGAAAGCAAATCCAAATCCAATGTAGAATATATCGGAAAAGCCTGCGAGATTGCCCGGAAATATTTCAAGGTGGTAGGTCTTGAAGTGTATCCGATGAATTCTGATGAGTATGCATATCTTCACAAATGCGGTGCAGATTATGTAACTGTTTTCCAGGAGACCTATAATTCTGATAAATACGAAAACCTGCATCTGGCAGGCCACAAGAGGATTTTTCCATACAGATTAAATACACAGGAGCGTGCACTGAAAGGCGGCATGCGAGGAGTTGGCTTTGCGGCGCTTCTGGGGCTGGATGATTTCCGTAAAGATGCTTTTGCGACGGGATATCACGCATACCTTCTGCAGAGAAAATATCCACACGCAGAGATTGCTTTTTCCTGCCCGAGACTCCGCCCGATCATCAACAATGACCGGATCAATCCGAAGGACGTCCATGAACCACAGCTTCTGCAGGTAGTCTGTGCATACCGTCTGTTTATGCCGTTTGCAAGTATCACCGTATCCACCAGAGAGTGCGAGCGTGTCCGTGACAACCTGGTAAATATCGCAGCAACCAAGATTTCTGCAGGTGTCAGCACAGGAATCGGAAGCCATGTGGAAGACATCGAAGATAAAGGCGATGACCAGTTTGAGATTTCAGACGGAAGATCCGTGGATGAAGTATTCAATGCCCTGAAAGATCACGGTCTGCAGCCGGTAATGAACGACTACATCTATCTGTAAAAAGAGATAAGGTCACACAAGCGCATAGATGACTGCACAGCCAACAGGGGATAACTTCTGTGGAATATGTGGAAAACCACTCGCCTGAAAGAACGATTTTCCTGGGCGGGTGTGGATAACTGTTTCAGAAAAATAAATGCAGAAAGATTTTTGTCAAACAGAGGGGAGTACTGGGAGAATTTGTTGGATTCACAAGGCTGATGACGTTTTCACATATACTCCCGGAACAATAAAATACGATGCAAAAATCAACAAAAACAACATAATATCGGCCGGAATCAGATATAAAAACCTGTGAAATCCGCAAAAACACCCCTGTTTCTGAAAACTGCTGAAAACGGTTTCTAATCTAACAGTTTTCATATGGACTTACTCATGTTTATAATAGCCCCAACAACAAAACACGAGGCAAAATACAGGAGGTAAGTATTATGAAAAGAAGATGGAAATCAGCAGTAGCAGCTCTTGCAGCAATAGCAGCGATCGGAAGCCTTACAGGAGTAACCACATATGCGGCGGACAGCGTCAGCATTACCAATGTATCTTATGACCCGACCCGAGAACTTTATGAGCAGTACAATAAGATCTTCCAGAAACACTGGAAAGAAAAAACGGGCCAGGATGTGGATATCACGCAGTCTCATGGAGGCTCCGGAAAACAGGCGCTTGAGGTTGCCAACGGACTGGAAGCAGATGTGGTAACACTGGCACTGGAGTATGACGTGGATGCGATCCAGGATGCAGGACTTATTGATGACGGATGGGTGGATGAATTTCCGGAAGACAGTTCTCCCTACACTTCAACCATCGTATTCCTTGTAAGAAAAGGAAATCCCAAGAACATCAAAGACTGGGATGATCTGGTAAAGAAAGACGTAGGTGTGATCACACCAAACCCGAAAACCTCCGGCGGAGCAAGATGGAACTATCTGGCAGCCTGGGCCTATGCAAAAGATAAATATAACGGAGACGAGGATAAAATTAAAGAATTCATCGGAGATCTTTACAAAAACGTACTTGTCCTGGACACCGGAGCCAGAGGCGCAACGACCTCTTTCGTGGAAAACGGACAGGGTGATGTACTGATCGCCTGGGAAAATGAAGCCTATCTTTCCGTAAAGGATTATCCGGACGACTACGAGATCGTAACACCAAGCATCAGCATCCTTGCACAGCCATCTGTAGCAGTAGTCGATAAAGTTGTAGACAAAAGAGGCACCAGAGATGTGGCAGAGGAATATCTGAATTATCTCTATTCCGATGAAGCACAGCGGATCGCTGGTGATAATTATTACCGTCCGTCAAACCAGGATATTCTGAAGGAATACTCCGATGTGTTTGACTTGGACATCAATCTTGTCACCATTGATGATTTCGGCGGATGGAAAAAGGCACAGGAAACGCATTTCTCAGATGGAGGAATTTTTGATCAGATTTATGAAGGATAGACAGCAGAAGATATAGTTGGACACAATAACACAAAGAAGCTGCAGAACAGTGAAAAAACAGAGTCTGCAGCTTCTTTTATGTAAATATGATGTGCCGCGACTGGAAAATCTGTACCTGATATATAGCAGCTGTCAACATCACATGCAGCTATGGATCTTCCGGTCTGCAAAATAACGGCAGAGGGGGCAATGTGAATCACAAGGGATCAGGCATGGCTTCCTTCGGTCAGGGAACAGCCGTCCATTATACGGATCCCGTTTATGACATCCAGATAAGTGTCATACATTTCCTTCCATTCATCAGAGGCGTCCCTGGAGTACTGGCTGATGGTGGACAGAAGATCGTATTTTTTGCCGTCGACGGTTTCGATACGGCCGAGATAGCCCTGCCATACGCTGTCCAGAGGCTGGTTTTCGCCATCGTAATATCTGGCTTCCAGGGTCAGTACAGGAACATCCTCATTGTAATAAGTCAGTTTATATCCACCATTTTCGGTTTCGGTTGTTTCATAACGGCAGAGATATTTCCAGCGCTCCGGAGTGAGGACCTGGAAGTAATCCGTCATGGCCATATCCACACGCTCTGCGTAAACGAAATCTATGGATTTGATCAGCTCTGTGGCTTCCTTTTCGGCGGCCTTGTCATAGGTGTCTGACGGAGTCAGGACAAAAAGTCCAAATGTATAATCGTCAGTCTGGCATACAAGAGCATCTACATTTTTTTCTTCTTCGTTGACCGCGGTTAAGTATTGATATTTCGTGGCGGGATAAGATTCAAAGGTAAGGTCCTTTTTTGTGATGATCTCACCCTTTACCGGATAGTATTCTGCCAGAAAACCCTTCAGGGAAGAATCCTCCAGAGAGGAGTTTGGTACTTTTAAAACAAAGGCAGTGCTTTTTCCGCCATTTACGGAACGCTGCTCGAAATAACCTTCTTTTTCGGGCATGGATTCTCTGATCGTATCATCGGCAGGGAATCCAACCCGCATATGAAGCTCGCCACGCTTTTCCGATTCAGAGGATTCTTCTGCGTTTGTATCAGAAGAGGAATTTGGGTATGAAGAACCGGAATCCTGCGAGGAGGAGTTTCCACTGGTATCGGAGGATTCTTCTGAAGAATCTCCGGAGGAGGAATCAGTTTCAGAATCGGAATATTCCTGAAGATTGCCGTAGTCATCAATATAATATTTATCTCTGGAGCCAATATATGTGGTTCCGGTGGCATCTTCCAGCCACACACTGCCGTCCTCATAATAATAATGAGGCTCAAAATAACCGTCCTGTTCGGTCCAGCCGGCATCGTTGCCTTCCATCAGTTCACCGGAATCCGGGTCAGGGGCATAATTACCTTCCCCGATATATTCATCCTCGGAACCATTGCGGTACCAGTAATCTCCGTTTTCATCCTGCCAGATGTACTGACCGTCATCGGTTGGAGGGTCAGAAGCGAGGACCGGGATTGCAGATATGGAAAGAGCGATCGCGCCTGTTAAAAGAACTAAGATTTTTTTATGCATAGGCACCTCCTGATAAATTGCGCAGCAGTTATTCAGTTACTGTCCACGGATCATAAATTTTTACAAAATAAAAAGGATCTGTTTGTTAAGTATATTGTAACAGACAGATCCTGATATCCGGAAATGTGAAGAAAAAGAGACATTTACCGGCAGGTAAAAAGATATCCCTTCCCATAAACCGAGACAATGTCATACTCATCGGTATCTTCGGCACCGATCTTGGTCCGGAGGTTAAAGATATGCCGCCGTACCGTGCTGGTATCTGTTCCTGCACAGCTGCCCCATACCGCTTCGTAGAGCTCCTTTGCAGAAAAAATCTTCTCCTGGTTTTCTGCAAGGAGACGCAGCAGAGAGAATTCGGTCCGGGTAAGGCCTGTGTCGGCATTATTGAGATATGCATGGCCGTCCGAAAGATCCAGCCGCAGGCTGCCGATGGTGATCTGACGGGAGGACTGAAATTTTTCTTTTATTTTTTTTTCCATTCGTTTCTGGCGTTCCAGAAGCATCTGGATCACGGCCAGAAATTCATCGAAATTATAAGGTTTGGTGAGATAATAGTCGCCTCCCTGCTGAAGTCCTTCTACCCGATCCCGGATATCACTTTTTCCGGTGAGAAAAAGAACCGGATTCATGGTTTTTTCGCGGAAGCGGCGGCAGATATCCAGACCGTTTCCGTCCGGAAGCATAATGTCCAGGATAAGAAGATCCGGCAGCTGTTCTTCAAGCTGATGACAGGCTTCGGCGGCTGTCTGTGCAGTGCGGACATCGTAGCCACGGCGCCGCAGCATCCGGCAGTTGGTATTCAGCACCTGTTCTTCATCCTCGACCATAAGGATAAGTGATTTCTTTTCATTCATTTATGATTCCTCCTCCGGAAGTGAGAAGAACACCTGAGTTCCCTCGCCTTCTTTACTTTTCAGCCATATTTTGCCGCCATGGGCAGTGATGATCTGATGACAGACATAGAGGCCTATGCCGTGCCGCCAGTAATCCTTATCAGCGGAAACATAACCCTTGAGTGCGTTTTTTCGCATTTCTTCTGACATGCCGGTTCCGGTGTCGGAGACGCAGATGGTCTGCCAGCCCGGTTCGCCGGTAAGAGAAATGGTGATGGTTCCGTTTTGGGTGTGACGCTCTGCATTGGAGATCAGATTGGTGACAACCTGGATCAGTCGTTCCGGGTCTGCAGAGATTTCCGGGAGGTTGGGCTGTATCGTAAGGACCAGCTGGTTATTCCCGGGACTTGGATGACTGCTGAAATCTTTTTCCACAGAATGTAAAAGTGCTCCCAGATCTGATGGTACAAGGGAAAGGGCAAGCCGTCCCTGCTCAATGGAAACGGTATCCATCAGATCCAGCACGATCCGGTCGATCCGCATTACCGACTGTTCGATCGTGCGGAGATTTTGCTGCATAAGCGAGAAATCCAGAGGTTCTTCCTCAAGCAGCTCGGAAGTATCCCGGGCGTGGAGGGAGATGGAGTTCAGAGGATTTTTGATCTCATGGGCAACGGTGGTCAGGAAGGTGGACTTGGCATTGTCAAGGGAACGAAGCCGCTGGTTCTGTTCCTTAAGAAGGATCTGCTGCTGATTGTATTCTTTCAGATGAAAATAGAGAACAATGCCGCAGACAATACTTACAGAGACAAATGCCAGGAGTACATCTGCCAGCCGGTCTTTTTCCGTTGCAAAAGGAGTCACACTGTCCGGAAAATGGTACGCAACCAGACACAGTCCCATATATAGGACAATCTCCAGAAGAGAAACGATCAGAGCACGCCATTTTTCCAGCATCAGCACAGTGAAGATAATGGCAAACACGAAGAATGCCGGCATGCCGCCATGATATCCGCCGCTGGTAAAAAACATGATCGGAAAAACAATGAGAAAGATCAGGACAATGGTGATCAGGTAACAGCGCTGATATTTCCCACTATAATAGGAATAAAGAAAAAGTCCTCCGGATATGACAACCAGTGCGAAGTTGATCAGCACATTTCCCCAGGAGCCGGTCCCGAAACTGAGAAAAGCCATGATCAGACTGATAATGGTGCCACCGGAGGCGAGGATGTTGAACAGCCGGACACGGAAATCCAGGGTGGGGCTGAATAATGAGTGGAAAATATCTCGGAGTTTCAGATTTATATGGATAGAGATCACCTCCTGATAAAATTAGAAACGGTTATTCGATGCAGAGTTATGTAGCGAATGCGGATTGCAGATATCCGCCTGATCCGGATCTGAGATTCTATAAGTATAATTTCATTGTACCATGTCAGCCCTTTCTTTTGTATCAAAAAAAATGCAATTAATCCATATTTCCTATTGACATACTATGAATACTAGGTTAATATAAGTGTCAACAAAAGAAAGGGAAGAGGCTATGAACGAATACGGCTTTAATACAGGGCTGCTCCACGGCACCAATGAGAAATATCCGCAGGGTGCCACACAGGTTCCAATCTATCAGAGCAGCGCATTCCGACATGACAGTGCGGAAGACCTGGAGAAAATTTTTGACAATAAAAAAATGGGCTTCTCCTATACAAGGATCAACAATCCTACGGTAGAGTCCTTTGAGAAAAGAGTGACTATGCTGGAGGATGGAATCGGCAGTGTGGCATGTGCTTCCGGAATGGCGGCGCTGACCAATGCGTTTCTGAACATTCTGCAGGCAGGAGACGAGATCGTGGCAGCCTGCGGACTGTACGGCGGAACGGTGGAACTGTTTGATGATCTGAAGCCTTTCGGGATCTCCGTAAAGTACGTAAGTGAGAATAAGCCGGAAGCTTTTGAGGCAGAGATCACAGAGAAAACGAGACTTGTTTTTGCGGAGACTATCGGAAACCCCAAGCTGGACGTTACCGATATCCAGGCGGTTGCAGAAGTGGCACATAAGCATGACGTACCACTGATCGTAGACAACACGGTAGCAACCCCGTATCTGATCCAGCCACTGAAGCTTGGAGCTGACATCGTGGTTCATTCCTCTTCCAAATATATCAATGGAAGCAGCGATGCAATCAGCGGCATTCTTGTCTGTGGTAAGGGTCTGAAATGGGACCCTGACCGATATCCGGGACTTGCTCCATACCGGAAATTCGGACCATTTGCATACATCGCCAAACTTCGAAACGGACTTTTCCGGAACACTGGCGCGTGTCTTGCTCCGCAGAATGCTTTCCTTAATAATCTGGGACTGGAAACCCTGGGGCTTCGAATGCAGAGACAGTGTGACAACGCACTGGAACTTGCCAGATTTTTACAAAGCCTGGGTGGTGATATTGAAGTAAATTATCCGGGACTGGAAGAGAGCCCTTATCACGAAATTGCGAAAAAGCAGTTCAGGAATGGTTACGGAGCTATCGTAACCGTAAGAACCGGAAGCAAGGAGAAAGCTTTTTCCATTATCAATTCCCTGAAGATCCCGCTGATCATCTCCAACATCGGAGATACGAAGACACTGGTGATCCATCCGGAATCCACCATCGCGGCACACATCTCCGATGAGGAGAAACAGCAGTCCGGAGTGTTCGAAGACCTGATCCGGATCAGCGTGGGAATTGAAGACATTGAAGATTTAAAAGAAGATTTCAAACAAGCGATAGAGAGTAACAGATAAAATCGATAGCTGCACCAGCAGAGAAATGGAGAGTTCGCTATGGCAAAAGTAGATTACGCTACATTAAAAAAAGGTGGTTTCATGAGACAGAAGCAGAAAAATAATTTTTCTCTTCGTCTTGCCTGTGTAGGCGGTACGCTTACAGCAGAAAACCTTAAGAAAATCGCAGAAGTAGCTGAGAAATATGGTGACGGATATGTACATCTTACTTCCAGACAGGGAGTTGAGATCCCGTTCATTAAATTAGATGATATTGATGATGTAAAAGATGATCTTGCGAAAGGCGGATGCAAACCTGGTGTCTGCGGACCGAGAGTCCGTACAGTTACAGCCTGCCAGGGTAATGCAGTCTGTCCAAGCGGAAACATCAACAGCTATGACATTGCGGTGAAATTAAATGAGAGATATTTTGGAAGAGAGCTTCCTCATAAATTCAAATTCGGTGTTACCGGATGTCAGAACAACTGTCTGAAAGCAGAGGAGAACGATGTAGGAATCAAAGGAGCAGCACAGGTCAGCTGGAAAGAAGATACATGTATCCACTGTGGAGTCTGTGAAAAAGCCTGCAGAGAAAACGCCATCTCCTTTAAAGATGACAAGCTGGTGATCGACACAGAGAAATGTAACTACTGTGGCAGATGTGCAAAATCCTGTCCTGTAGATGCATGGTATGTAAACGAAGCATTTATCGTTTCCTTTGGCGGAACGTTTGGAAATCACATCAGCAAGGGACAGGAATTCCTTCCGCTGATCACCTCTGAAGAACAGCTTTTCAGAGTGACCGATGCAGCGATCCAGTTCTTTGATGACTATGCAAATCCGGGAGAGCGTTTTAAATTTACCATCGACCGGGTAGGCGCTGAAAAACTTCAGGAAGTTTTGAAAGGAGCATACAATGGCTGATATTAAAATTGATGATACAGTAGATATTACCGATGTAGTTTGCCCGGTAACTTTTGTAAAAGCAAAAGTAGCACTTGAGGAGCTGGACGACGGACAGATCCTGGCGATCAAAATGAACGATGGCGAGCCAGTACAGAATGTACCGAGAAGCGTAAAAGAAGAAGGACATCAGATCCTGAAACTTGAAGATAATGAAGATGGAACTTATACACTGATCGTAAGAAAAGTTGAAGAATAGGAGAACAGAGAAATGACAATCACAGTTGCAGGAAATAAAAAAGAATACGACGACGGACTGAAACTTACAGAGCTTATTGAGAAAGAGGATATCGAAAGTCCTGAGTATGTAACCGTAACCATCAACGATGAATTCATCAGCAAAGAAGACGTTCCGAACACAGTTGTAAAAGACGGTGATGTTGTTGAGTTCCTGTACTACATGGGAGGAGGCGCAAGATAATGGCTTTTACAAATGAGCAGCTTGAGCGTTACTCTCGCCACATCATCCTGAAAGAGGTGGGAGTAAAAGGCCAGAAAAAGCTTCTGAATGCCAAGGTTCTTATCATCGGAGCCGGCGGACTTGGAGCACCGGCAGCCCTTTACCTTGCAGCAGCAGGTGTGGGAACAATCGGAATCGTAGATGCAGATGAGGTAGATCTTTCCAATCTTCAGAGACAGGTCATCCACACAACTGCAGATGTTGGCAAACTGAAAGTAGAGTCTGCGGCTGAGACTATGAAAGCCATCAACCCGGACGTTACCGTAAATACATATCATACATTTGTAGATTCCAGCAACATTATGGATCTGATCAAAGATTACGATTTCATTCTGGATGGAACGGACAACTTCCCTGCAAAATTCCTTATCAACGATGCCTGTGTAATGGCTGAGAAACCGTTTTCACATGCAGGTATCATCCGTTTCCAGGGACAGCTGATGACTTACGTTCCGGGACAGGGACCATGCTACAGATGTGCATTCCAGAGCCCGCCACCAAAGGATGCCGTACCGACCTGTAAGCAGGCTGGTGTTATCGGAGCCATGGGCGGAGTGATCGGAAGCCTTCAGGCAATGGAAGCCATCAAGTACATCATCGGACAGGGCGATCTTCTTACAGGAAGACTTCTTACCTACGATGCGCTGAAGATGACATTCCGTACCGTAAAACTTCCGAAGAACCATCACTGCCCGGTATGCGGCGACAATCCGACCATCACAGAGCTGATCGATTACGAGCAGGCTGTGTGCGAGCTGAAACACTAAAGAATTGTCTGCGGGTGCAGACGCTATAAATTAAGTATAGAAACCCATTGGAGGCTGCGAAATAAAATGCTGAAATTAAAAAAAGAAGATTACGAAAAAATATTAGACCACTGCAGAAAGGGACTTCCCAATGAGTCCTGCGGCCTTCTGGGCGGGACCATTGAGGGCGATGTAAAAACCATCGAGAAGGTGTATCTGCTGACAAACATCGACGAGAGTAACGAGCACTTTTCCATGGACCCGAAAGAACAGCTGAGCGCGATCAAAGATATCCGTCAGAACGGATACCAGATGATCGGAAACTTTCATTCTCATCCGGAGTCTCCGTCAAGGCCTTCCGAAGAAGACAAACGACTTGCTTTTGACCCGAACATCGAATATCTGATCCTCTCCCTTATGGATGCAGAAAACCCGGTGCTGAAGGCCTTCGGCGTAGACAAAGAAAAAAATGTAACTGTACATGAGATTCAGATAACAGAGTGATGAGTATGAAAAACAGATTAAACACAAAAGAAATTACAACGGATGTGCTGATCATAGGCGGAGGTACCGCAGGCTGCTATGCGGCGCTGGTTCTCTCAGAACAGAAAGCCGGCAGGGTACTGATCGCAGAAAAAGCAAATATCAAGCGAAGCGGCTGTCTGGCAGCTGGTGTCAACGCCATCAATGCCTACATTGTAAAAGGCCGCAAGCCTCAGGACTATGTAGATTACGCCACAAAAGATGCCGCCGGGATCGTAAGACAGGACCTTCTTCTTACAGCAGCGGAGAACTTCAACGAAGTTACCGCAAAAATGGAAAAACTTGGACTTGTGATCCTGAAGGATGAAAATGGCGATTATGTAGCCAGAGGAAACCGTAACATCAAGATCAACGGCGAGAATTTCAAACCACTTCTTGCGGATGCAGTTCATGAAGCTGAGAATGTAGATGTTCTGAATTATGTAAATATCACAGACCTTCTTGTAAAAGACGGTCAGGTTTACGGAGCCGTTGGTTTTTCTATTATGGAAGAAACCGCTTACGTTATCCGGGCAAAAGCAGTTCTTGTTGCAACCGGCGGAGCGGCTGGACTTTATAAACCGAACAATCCTGGATTTTCCAGACATAAGATGTGGTATCCGCCATTTAACACAGGTGCCGGATACGCAATGGGAATCCTGGCAGGCGCGGAGATGACATCTTTTGAGATGCGTTTTATTGCTCTTCGCTGCAAGGACACCATCGCTCCTACAGGAACCATCGCACAGGGTGTCGGCGCAAAACAGATCAATGCGGCAGGCGAGATCTACGAGACAAAATACGGTCTGACCACAAGCGAGCGAGTTTACGGAACAGTCCGGGAAAATCAGCTTGGCCATGGCCCGTGTTACCTGAAGACTACAGGGATCACGAAAGAGCAGGATGAAGATCTTCTGAAAGCTTATCTGAACATGGCACCAAGCCAGACTCTGAAATGGATCGAAAGTGGAAAAAACCCAAGTGAGCAGGATGTGGAGATCCAGGGAACAGAGCCCTATATCGTAGGCGGCCATACAGCCAGCGGCTACTGGGTAAACACAGGCCGTGAGACTACTGTGAAAGGTCTTTATGCAGCAGGTGATGTTGCAGGCGGATGTCCCCAGAAATATGTAACAGGGGCACTTGCAGAAGGAAAACTTGCAGCACTGGATATGGTGAAACAGTTTTCCGCAGGATCTCTGAAAGAAGCGGATATTACCACAGAAGCGGAGATCAAAGTTCAGGAAGAAAAAATCCTTTCTCAGTACGAAAAGTTCCGTAATGAAGATGCACCGGCATTTTCCGTTGAGGAGCTTGAGGAAGCCATGCAGAAAGTCATGGACGAGTATGCGGGAGGAATTGCTTCCAATTATCAGTTCAATGAGAAACAGCTGGATCTTGCAGATGAAAAGATCCTTAAGCTTCAGGCTCTTGCCGAAAAAACAGCGGCAGCAGATATGCATGAGCTGATGTTTGCATACGAACTTCGTGAGCGTCTCATTGTGTGTCGTTCACTGATTGCTCATCTGAAAAACCGAAAAGAGACCAGATGGCATTCTTTCAACGAAAATCTGGATCATCCGGAAACCGATGAGAAATTTTATAAATATGTAAATTCGAAACTGGAAAACGGCGAGATTAAGATCATTTTCCGTGACATTGTAAAGGAGGACACATATGAGCATACGAATTGATCAGAAAAAATGTGTTGGCTGCAGAAAGTGCAGTGAAGTATGTCCGGGAACCCTGATCGTCATGGAAAACAAAAAAGCCGTGATGAAATATCCGAAAAACTGCTGGGGCTGCGTTTCCTGTGTAAAGGAATGTAAAGCCGGCGCCATTGACTTTTTCCTTGGTGCGGATATCGGTGGTAACGGAAGTATCATGAATGTAAAAAGCGAAGGTGATATCCTTCACTGGATCATTACAAAAACAGACGGTTCCACATCCGTGATCGATGTGGATCGACGAAATTCGAATAAATACTAGAAAACAGGTGCTGCCGGTTTTGGCGGCCGGAACAGGAGGATGAGATCAGATATGAGTGGATTATCACATTTGGATGAGCTGGAAGCGGAGGCAATTTACATCATCCGTGAAGTTGCAGCAGAGTGCGAAAAGCCGGTAATGCTTTATTCTATAGGAAAAGACAGTTCTGTAATGCTTCATCTTGCGATGAAAGCTTTTTACCCGGAGAAACCGCCATTCCCGTTTCTTCATGTAAATACAACCTGGAAATTTAAAGAGATGATCGAGTTCCGTGACAAGACTGCAAAAGATCTCGGGATCGAAATGCTTGAGTACATTAACCAGGACGGTGTGAAACAGGGAATCAATCCTTTTGACAGCGGTTCCGCATATACAGATATCATGAAAACACAGGCCCTGAAACAGGCTCTTAAGAAATATGGTTTCACAGCTGCATTTGGCGGCGGCCGTCGTGATGAGGAGAAAAGCCGTGCAAAAGAGCGTATTTTCTCCTTCCGTAACGCAGAGCAGGCCTGGGATCCGAAGAACCAGCGTCCGGAGATGTGGAAGCTTTACAATACTGAGATCAACAAAGGTGAAAGCATCCGTGTTTTCCCAATCTCCAACTGGACTGAGACTGATATCTGGCAGTACATTAAGAGAGAAAATATCCCGATCGTTCCGCTGTATTTTGCAAAAGAGCGTCCGGTTGTATACAGAGACGGCAACATCATTATGGTGGATGACGACAGAATGCGTCTGAACCCGGGTGAGGAGCCGCAGATGAAAAAAGTTCGTTTCCGTACTCTTGGATGCTATCCTCTGACAGGTGGTATCGAGTCTGACGCAGAAACACTGGACGAGATCATTGACGAGACTTTAAGCTCTGTGGAATCTGAGAGAACTACACGTGTTATCGATTCCGACGGCGGAGCTGCCAGCATGGAAAAAAGAAAGAGAGAGGGGTACTTCTAGGATGAGCGGATTACTGAAATTTATCACTTGCGGAAGTGTGGATGATGGAAAGTCTACACTGATCGGCCATATTCTTTATGATTCCAAGCTTTTATATGCAGACCAGGAAAAAGCCCTTCTTCTGGACAGCAAGGTAGGTTCCAGAGGCGGTGCCATTGATTATTCTCTTCTTCTGGATGGTCTGATGGCTGAGCGTGAGCAGGGCATCACTATTGATGTTGCTTACCGTTATTTTACAACGGATAAGAGAAGTTTTATTGTTGCGGATACTCCTGGTCATGAAGAGTATACAAGAAACATGGCAGTTGGTGCTTCTTTTGCCCAGCTTTCCATTATTCTTGTGGATGCAAAACAGGGTGTTCTGGTGCAGACAAGACGTCATGCGCGTATCTGCGCTCTGATGGGTATCCATCATTTCGTATTTGCTGTTAATAAGATGGATCTTGTTGATTACAGTGAGAGCCGTTTTAACGAGATCGTGAAGGATATCAATGAGCTTTCAAAGACTCTGGGTCTTCAGGATGTTGTAATCATTCCTGTCAGTGCTACAGAGGGTGATAACGTTACGAAGAAGTCTCCGAATATGCCGTGGTATACGGGCAAAGCTCTTCTGGATCATCTTGAGACTGTAGATGTTTCCGAGGCTGAGAATGTCAGCGAGTTTTATCTTCCTGTCCAGCGAGTTTCCCGTCCAAACCATGAATTCCGTGGCTTCCAGGGCCAGATCGAGAGTGGCCGGGTTCATGTAGGCGATACCATCACTACGCTCCCCAGCAACGAGACAGCGGCTGTTAAGACGATCCTGGTGGGCAGTGATAACCGTGAGGAGGCTGTTGCAGGCCAGGCTGTTACCATTCAGCTGGATAAAGAGGTGGATGTCAGCCGTGGCTGTGTTCTTACCAATAATAATGAGATTCCGGTGGCTAAAGGTTTTGAGGCTACGCTTCTCTGGATGGATGATTCCAGGCTTGAAGTGGGCAAGGAATATCTTGTGAAGCTTGGTACCAAGAAGATCGCAGGTGTGGTTAAGAGTATTGAGTTTAAGACGGATGTAAATACTGGAGAGCAGCTTCATGCAGATACCATTGAGAAGAATGAGATCGCTTTGTGTAAGATCGGTCTTTCTGATAAGGTTGTGCTGGATGAGTTTAAGAAGAATAAGACTCTTGGTGAGCTGATCCTGATCGATCGTGTGAGTCATATGACTTCTGCGTGTGGTGTTGTGGAGTCTGTTGATACTGAGGGTGAGAAGCCTTATTTCCAGAAGGATGATGTGAAGGTTGGCGGTTATGTTTTTGAGGAGTTTTATTTTAACCTTGAGAATGCGCTGCTTTCTAAGGCGGATAAAGAGGTTAAGACTTATCATGTAGGGGATGCTGTACCTACAGAAGGTGATAGCTTCGAGTATCCGGGTTATTTTGATATTGTATCCCTGGAGGACAATGCAGCTGTTCTTATTCGTGATAAGAAGGTGCTGGATATTATTCCGCTGGATAAGTATGCCTTTATGGGGCTTCCTGTTGTGGACGAGAGAGGTTTTGCCCTGGAGATCCGCAGTAATGATGATTATCAGCAGTTCCTGAAGGAGTTTAAGGCGGCTGATAATAAGTCGGAGTTTCATAATAAGTGGTTTAAGTTTGAGACTTACAGGAAGATTGTCTGCACGGATAATTTCTGGATGATCTAACGAAAAACTGTATCAATAACATTAAGAGGCTGCATGGGTGTGCAGTCTCTTTTTTGTTGAATTTGAAGGTTGTTGAGCCATCAGCGCTGCGCTGGATGGCTGAGAGGGTGGGCTTCTGCGGGAGTTTGTTGGTGATTGGACGGTTTGGTGGCTGACGGGACGCCGAGGCTCAGGATACTGTCCGGTCTGCGGCTTCGTCGGGGGCTGGCATCTAAGAAGCACACCCCTCCTGCAGAAGCAGAGCCAGCCAGTATCCTGAGCCTCGGCTGTGCATTCAGACCGGAAAGAAGAAAAGAAGCCAGCAGAGGGACGGAGGCGGGCGCTATGGCGCCCTGTCCTGGTTGTGGGGAGTTTCTTAAAGCGTATAGGGATTAAATTGGTGAAGGGAAGTATTTTGAATAGAGTGGCATATAGAACGCCGGATAGGCTAAGGGAAGCATTTTGAAATAGAGTGGCATATAGAAAACTAGATCGGCAAAGAGAACCATTTTGAATATCGTAGCATACAGAAGATTGGATCGGCAAAGAGCTACATCCTGAATACCGAAGAATACAGACAAGAGTCAACTGTGTTACACATCGAAGATGTAACACTGGTTTCCGTGCCCAAGAGGGTGGGGGTGCAGGGGGAGGGCCTTCGGGCTTACGGAACTCTGAGATGGCCTTCCCCCTGCGTATTCCCGCATTACAATGCGACCCGCGTAGCCATGTGCAATAAGGCAATAAACAACAGTATATACCCGTTGTTATCCCCCATCTATCGCAATACAATAAAATTAATGTAAAAAAATAAAAAAAGGTGTTGACAAAGCATATCGCCTTCCGCTATAATTAAACCTGCGTTTCGGATGAAAACACAGAAGAAATGCACTCCAATTTAATAAGAAATTATGAGTTCGGAGTCTGGAGAAGTACTCAAGAGGCCGAAGAGGTGCCCCTGCTAAGGGTATAGGTCGCTAACGCGGCGCGAGGGTTCAAATCCCTCCTTCTCCGTTATTTTTTTGAAAAAAATAAACTTTTCAAAAAAATAAAAAAACTTGTTGACAAACGCTTGCAAACATGATAAAGTAAACAAGCTGTCAGCGAGACAGAAATTCATCAAAAAAGAATTTGAAAAAAGTTGAAAAAGTACTTGACAAATGATTTGAGATGAGATAAAATAAACGAGCTGTCTGAGAGACAGAACGAAAAAC
>NZ_QTYB01000019.1 GCF_003461955.1 Ruminococcus sp. AM36-2AA
AACGATATCTAACGGATATTTGAAATTGCCTAAGATTGGACAAGTCCACTTAAAACAGCACAGGATTATTCCAGAGGAATACAGCCTGAAATCTGTAACAGTAAGTCAGACACCAAGCGGAAAATACTATGCAAGTATTCTTTTTGAGTATGAAAATCAAGTACAGGAAAAGGAGATGCAAAATTTTTTAGGTTTGGATTTTTCCATGCACGAATTGTATCGTGACAGTAACGGTAAGGAGCCTGCCTATCCAAGGTATTACAGGAATGCGGAGAAAAAATTAGCGAGAGAACAACGCAGGCTTTCCAAAATGCAGAAAGGTTCAAGTAATCGTAATAAGCAGAGGATTAAGGCGGCAAAACTCCATGAAAAGGTTTCCAATCAACGAAAAGACTTCCTGCATAAGCAGTCAAGGCAGATAGCCAATGCTTATGATTGTGTATGTATAGAAGACTTGGATATGAAAGCAATGTCACGGTCGCTGAATTTTGGAAAATCTGTTTTAGATAACGGCTGGGGAATGTTCACAACATTTTTGAAATACAAACTGGAGGAACAGGGTAAGAAGCTTGTGAAGGTGGATAGATTTTTTGCAAGCAGTCAGACCTGTTGTGTTTGTGGTTACAAAAATGCAAAAACGAAAAATCTTGCCCTGAGAGAGTGGGATTGCCCGCAGTGCAGAACCCATCATGATAGAGATGTAAATGCGGCGATAAATATCAGAAATGAGGGAATGCGTTTGGTAATTGCATGACATTAACATAACACAACCGTGGGACACACGGGGATAGCTCGCTTATGCTTAGCACAGAAGTGCTATCGAACGAGAACCAAACTTGCCGAGGTTGGGAAGCCCCCACCTCTATAGGTGGGGGGAGGATGTCACCAAAAACAAGCTATGCATATGATGGAAAAGCAAAAACACCAGTAGTTACAGTTATGGATGATGATTATCTGCTTCAGGAAAACGAAGATTATACGATTACATACTCGGATAATATCAAGGTTGGAACAGCGACAGTAATGATAACCGGAATGGGCAGATATACTGGAACAGTCAGCGTTTCGTTTACAATTTTGCAGGTAAAGAAAAATAATGTGATTAAATCATCCAATATTACGAAGACCGTTTCTGCGAAAGAACAGAAAGTAAAGATTCAGGCAACTGTAAATGACAAAGCGAAGCTGACATATTCATCAAATAATAAATCTGTAAAAGTAAACAGCAGTGGAGAAATTACAATTGCGAAGAATTTTACAGGTACAGCGGTTATTACAATAACGGCAGCAGAGACAGCCAGATACAAAAAAACATCCTGTCAGATTACAGTTACAGTCAGACCAACAGGTACAAGCCTTTCAGGAGTGACTAACACGGGAAGTGGAAAAGCCAATGTTGCATGGACGAGAAACAAATCAGTAACAGGATATAGAATACAGTATTCTACGGATAGCCAATTCAAAAAGAATGTCATAACGGTTAATATCAGTAAGAACCAGACAACAAAAACAACATTGTCAAAGCTGAAAGAAGGAAGCACATATTATGTCCGCATTGCAACTTACAAAAATACAGGAAGTAAAATTTATTCTTCATGGAGCAAAGCAAAAAAAGTTACAATCCGTCCAACAGGAACAAGTCTTTCAGGTGTAACAAATGCAGGAAATGGAAAAGTTAAAGTTACATGGCTGAGAAATAAATCAGCAACAGGGTACAGAATACAGTATTCTACTGACAGTAAGTTTAAAAAGAATGTTACAACAGTTAATATCAGTAAGAACCAGACAACAAAAGTGACATTATCAAAACTGAAAAAAGGAAAGACATACTATGTTCGGATCGCAACTTATAAGAATGTCAGAAACAAAGTTTACTCTTCATGGAGCAAAGTGAAAAAAATTACGATCAAAAAATAATAGGTAAACAGAGGTAGGAGGAAAAGGGTATGAAAAAGAGAATATTGACACTGGCACTTACAGTTATTCTTGTGTTGAATTTTGCAGGTATTGCAAATGCCGCCGAAAATCAGTCGAAATTTAATTTCACTGGTACAGGGTTTCAGCTGATATTAAATATACTTTCAAACTACTATATAGAAAGTGGTACTTCTGTGGAATGGAAAGAGTCCTCGGAGAAAACTGAAAGTGAATATTGGAATGAGGGTGGAAGCATTCAAACTGCTACGAATGATTCACTGATGGATATAAATCTTTTCCTTGATTCTGAAAAAAATGTTACAACGATTCGGACGGGATTTGTTCTTGATGAAAATGGGCTGGCAAATTCTGAGGGGATTCAAGAGAAGCTTGTAGAAACAGCGAAATTATTAATTTTGACAATTGAAACAAAGAAAAACAGCTCCCAGGATGATACTGCAAAAGTAGTTCAGAGTATGGTAGATGAATATACTAATATGCAGACAGATCTGTATAATTCAGCAACAAATCCAACAGAAAATGGAAATGAAGGAGAACGGCTGATTGATGAAACAGATTATCAGATCATAGAAAAATATAAATGGAGTACAGAAGGGGAGACAAAGCTCTTTGTAGATATTGTCTTTGTTCCGAAAGCAGTATGATGAATGGCAACGATTAATGCATAACAACGATTAACGCATATCAGCTTAGACTTCATGTTGACCTCGTCCGAGGCAACCGGTCTGGGCTGATATGCGTTTAATACCTTTTATTTACTATATTTTATATGGTTTTGCTTCAGGCATTGTGATAACATGGAGAAAAGAGAATTGTTTTGCGAAATTATATTTTTGATAGAAGAAATATAGTTTTCTGAGAAAAAATCAGGTAATATACGAACTTAAGGGGAGGCAGCGTATGAAATGTCCAGGTTGTAATAGTACCATTCCGGAAGGTGCCAGTTTTTGTCCGGAGTGTGGACAGAAAATAGAGATGGATTTTCCACACAATACAGGCCGGACTTACTGGAGACAGCCACAGAAACCGGAAACGGAGAATACTTCTGACAAAAAAGCAAAGAAGGCTTCCGAAAAAAACGCAATGGTTACGGCAATAGCCATAGCAGCGCTGGTTATATTTATCGGATGTGCCATAGCTGTTACATTAAATAACCGACAGAACAGTAATAAAGTTTCCACGTCTGAACCTGTCAGCATGGCAGAAAAAAACATTTCATATATACAGGGCTGAGTCTGAGAGAGAGGAACGGAGAAAAAGAGAAATGGAAATAAATCTGATCAGCTTCAGATTATCCTTACCATTATTACAGCAGTACTTGTGTGCGGACTATCTGTACTGCGACTGAGAATAAGTACAGCATTGAATATTTTTATGGGTTCGTTCGTTATTTTGTTTTTGCTCTTTTGTATGTTTTTGCAGGGAAGAGTACAGTCAGGAATAATGCTGATAATTACGCTGATCTTAGCAATGGGACTGGCAGTCCTGGGATATCTGCTGGTGGAATATGCAGTATATAATGGAGTGTATATAAAAGGACAATACCTTGCTGCATTTCTGTATATCTGGAAATATATGGCTGCCTGGGCTGTACTGTATCTGGAATATGAGATCCTGGGAATCAGGAACCGTTTGTCAATGGTTCTTATCGCCGGATTCTTTTCCAGATATCTTGTACGGATGATCGTTACTGGAAAACCGGAGATCATGATGTTTACCGGTGATATTATATTCTGGTTTGTATCTTTTGTTCTGTATGTGATCGTCTGGTGGAATGAAGACGAAATAAGTACAAATTGAAAAATCCGATCCACAACGCAAGTGGATCGGATTTTTTGTGCCGTATGGAAATATGTGCGATCAGTGGATCCCCATCCCCGCAACAAAGAAATACATCACAACAAAGTGGCATACACTTCCCAGCATAACAAAGATATGGAATACTTCATGGGAACCAAAGTTTTTATGTTTCGCATTGAAGATCGGAAGCTTCAGTGCGTAGATCACACCGCCGATAGTGTAAATAATACCGCCTGCCAGAAGCCATCCGAAACCTGCCCGCGGCAGATTGTGGAAGATCGGTACAAAAGCCAGGACACACAGCCAGCCCATTCCAATATAGATTACGGAGGAAAGCCATTTCGGGCAGTTGATCCAGCAGCCTTTGAGGATCATGCCGATGATGGCAACAGTCCATACCAGTGCACAGAGGATGTAACCGGTGCGGCCGTGAAGGACGATCAGGCATACCGGTGTATAGCTGCCTGCGATCATCACGAAGATCATCATGTGATCCATTTTTTTCAGGCGGCGGTTCACCTTGGCGGTGGAATTTACAGAATGGTAAAGAGTGCTTGCCAGATAAAGCAGGATCATGGTGAGGATAAAAACACTCACTGCAAAAACGTGAAGGATATCTGCGCTTCTGGCAGCTTTCACGATCAGCGGAGTAGCTCCGGCCACTGCGAGGAGCATGGCGATTCCATGAGTAATGGCACTTCCAGGGTCTTTTAATTTAAGTTTCATATAAAAAACACCTCCTGTATGATATTCCGCAGGAATCTGTTGTACGGATGCGGAATAGCAGTCAAATAACAATGTAGAAATTGATAAAATAACATGTAGTATTAAAAACTATATAATAAGTATACAAATACTATACCACTATTATTCGAAAATGCAAGCCTTTTTTTCGCTGAAAATTTAATCGGGATTTTACAAAGTCTTGCACTGAAATAAACATTGGATAGCTATACTGGTAGCATTGCAGGCAAATTCCGGGCAGATCAGGGGAAAAGCAGATATCGCGGAACAAATGCCGGCGTTACAATAACAGAGCCTGCCGAAAAAGAAAAATATACGGTGGCACAGGAGGAGAAAATGGCAGATACAATATACATGAACAGGGAATTATCCTGGCTGAAATTTAATGAGAGAGTACTTGAGGAAGCTGAGAATCCGGAAAATCCGCTGTGTGAACGTCTCACATTTGCTTCGATCTATCAGAGCAACCTGGATGAATTTTATATGGTACGTGTGGGATCTCTTGTGGATCAGATGCTTCTTGCAAAAGATATCCGTGAAAACAAAACCAATATGACACCAAAGGAACAGTTGGATGCAATCCTTGCAAGAACCAAAAAGCTGAACCGGAAAAGAGATGTGGTCTATGAAGAGATCATGGAAAGCCTGGAAGAATATGGCGTACATATGCTGAATTTCCATAAGATCGAAAAAGAAGACCGCAATTATCTGGAACGTTATTTTGAGGCAGAAGTGGCTCCGGTTATTTCTCCGTCTATCGTCGGAAAAAGGCAGCCGTTTCCATTTCTCCGAAATAAAGAAATCTATGCAGTAGTAGTTCTGGAAACAAAAAAAGGAAAGGAAAAACTGGGTATCATTCCGTGCAGCAGTGCAGGCATCCAGCGCCTCATCCCGGTTCCCGGAAAAACAGGCACTTACATGCTGTCTGAAGAACTAATCCTTCACTTTGTTTCAAAAATCTTCAAAGGCTATCACATCAAGGCAAAATCTCTGCTCCGTATTACCAGAAATGCAGATATTGACGCAGACGCTCTTTACGATGAAGATCTGGATTACCGTGAATTTATGGTAGAGCTGATCAAGGCAAGGAAGAAACTGGCACCAATCCGTCTGGAACTGTCAAGAGAAATGGACGGAGATGTTGTTGAAACACTTTGCGAGTATCTGGAAGTGGACAAGAATTTTGTATTCCGTGGAGATATCCCGCTGGATCTTTCTTTTGTATTCCAGATCCAGGACGGCCTGAGAAAAAGAACAGAGCTTTTTTATGAAAAAAGGATTCCTCAGAAATCACCAATGTTTAACAGCCATGAACCGATCCTTGACCAGATCGCGAAAAAAGACCGTTTTCTTTCCTATCCATATGAGAGTATCAAACCGTTTCTTACAATGCTTCATGAAGCAGCCAATGATGAGGATGTCGTTTCCATCAAGATGACTCTTTACCGTGTAGCGAAACAGAGTAAGGTTGTGGAAGCTCTGATCGAAGCGGCAGAAAATGGAAAAGAAGTGTTCGTTCTGGTGGAGCTGAAGGCACGTTTTGATGAGGAAAACAATATTGGATGGTCCAGACTTCTGGAAGATGCGGGCTGTCATGTGATCTATGGTCTGGATGGTTACAAAGTACATTCCAAACTTTGCCAGATCATGAAGAAAAAAGACGGAAATGTGGAATATTATACACAGATCGGAACTGGAAACTACAACGAAAAAACAGCCCGTCTGTATACAGACCTTTCTCTGATGACTGCTGATCCGAAGATCGGAACAGAAGCAGCAAGAGTATTTCAGGCACTGGCAATGGGAGAAACGGTTGAAGATATGGACCATCTTCTTGTGGCACCAAAATGTCTCCAGAACAAAGTACTTGCCATGATCGATGAAGAGATCGAACATGCCAAAGTTGGAGAACAGGCATATATCGGGCTGAAAATGAATTCTCTGACAGACAAGCGTATTATGAACAAACTGGTGGAAGCATCCTGCGCGGGAGTACACATTGATATGGTTGTCCGCGGTATCTGCTGTCTGATCCCGGGAGTAAAAGGTCAGACAGAAAACATCCACATTATCAGTATTGTAGGACGTTTTCTGGAGCATTCCCGTATTTACATTTTCGGAACACAGGAGAGGGCAAAGATCTATATTTCATCTGCGGACTTTATGACAAGAAATACTCTTCGCCGTGTGGAAGTTGCAGCTCCTATCGAAGACCCGGATATCCGGATGCAGATCCAGGAAATGTTCGTGACAATGCTCAGTGATAACCGCAAAGCGAGGACCATGAACAATAAGGGAAATTATAAGATCGAACCATCCGATAATGCTCCATTGAACTCCCAGGAAGTATTTCTGGAGCAGGCATACGACAACGCTGCTCCTGTAGTTATGGAGAAATAAGAAAACAGAATGTAAAAAGCGGGGTTTTTCTTTAATAATATGTCTGTACTGTGATAAGATAAAAACAGTGTTCCTGCAAATGAGTGCAGGCGGAAGAAATGAATTTATGGCACACAGGAAAGTAGTGCTCTGTCTGTTAGGCGCGACTCTGGCAGCATCCCTGTTCAGTGGATGTTCCGGAAAAAAGTCGGACCCTGTTACAGTTACAGTATGGACATATTATAATGGCGATCAGCTGGATACTTTTAAAGACTTGACAGAGAAATTTAATGACACAGTTGGAAAGAAAGACGGCATCACCGTAGAAACCAAGAGTCTTGGAACCGCAGAAGATCTGGAACAAAATGTCCTTGCTGCAGCGGATGGTGAGGTAGGGGCGTCCGAAGTACCGAATATTTTTTCGGCTTACTCAGATACAGCCTATACCATGGATCAGAAGGACATGCTCGTAGACCTTTCCGGTTATCTTACAGATAAAGAAAAAAGTGAATATGTAGAAGAATATCTGAAAGAGGGAGATTTCTCGGACGACGGAAGTAAAATGTTCTGACGTCCAATCAGGAGCTGTCAGCTTTGCAGGAATATGTCAATGAGGAGGCACAGAACCTTATTGATTCCGGACAGATCCGAATTGAAGATATCGGAAATAATAAAGAATCTTATCTGCCGCTGATGGAAAATATCTGCAGCAAAATGATCAATGCTCTGCGCCGAAGGTCCGTTACAGGAATTTATGTAGCGTTTAACACAGAAGACCTGGATAAAAGAAGCCAGAATGATTTTATTCCGACTCTGTATATCCGTGATCTGGATCCGGATTCCCTGCCACCGGAAAACCACAGATAAAGGCTGGAAGTCTCTGATGTCCGTTTCGGCGGAAAGCACTGAAAAATTTATATATCCGGTTTTTCAGAAAGCGTTTAAAGATCAGGGCAGTCTGCGTGCGGCAGATTATGGACACTGGACTACGGAGAACTACACTCTGGATGGAGATGATCGGTCCGCGATCGCTTATTCAATTCCACTGATCCTGGATGATGGAACTGTTTATGGTGTTCTTGGCGTGGAAATGCTCACCGAGTATCTGAATATTCAGATGCCCTATGAAGAATTGCAGAATCAAAGCGCCGGTACCTACATGCTGGCATATACGAAGTCTTCATTGAAAGATGAGGAAATCGTTCTTGAAAATATCTGCGGTGTCAGCAGCAAAAGTTCATCTATGGAACAGTGGAGATGGGACAGCTGTTTTCCTTCTCCGGACATGTGATCAAAGTACTGTCAATGACGATTCTGCTGACTTTACTGGTGGGTATTTTAAGCAGTCTGATCGTCAGCCTCAGTCTTGCCCGTCCAGTAAAGAAACTTTCTGATGAGGTAGAAGAGGCACAGAAGAATAACAGCACTTCGCTCCGCTTTTCCGACACGGGAATCCGGGAACTTGACCAGTTTGCCGGAGCAATTACGCAGATGAACCAGGACATGCTTACCATATCTACGAAATTCTTAAGGATCATGGAAATGGCAAGTGTAGAACTTGGAGGTTTTGAAGTTCGATCGGAGAATGAAAGCGTTTATGTAACAGATAACTTTTTTTCTATGCTGGGCAAAAAGGAACTGTCGGAAAAATCAATGACAGGAAAAGATTTTATGGAATTTTTGGATTCCTATAATAAAAGCTGCCATCACACGGTTAGAGGAGATGGTTCCAGAGTTTACAGTGTGATCCATAATAGCGGAGAAATACGATATGTCCGCATGGAGATCAAGACAGAACCGGATCGGCAGATCGGCCTTGTGGAGGATGTTACAAAAGTTACCAGGGAGCGTATGAATATTGAACATGAAAGGGATTATGATACGCTTACAGGACTTTACAACAGGCGGGCATTCCAGAGAGAAAGTGAAAAACTGTTCCGTGAGCATCCGGAGAAACACAACTGCGAAAGCAGTTTTTGCAGTTGATGAAGAGGGAAGATATTGCCTATTATTATCAGCCTATTGTATCGGCGGTTACAGGTAAGATCAGAGCTCTGGAAGCATTGATGCATGTAGAAATGTCAATGCTGAAATCCCCGGAAGATGTATTGCGTCTTGCAAAAGAAGAAAAATGCCTTCATGATCTGGAAAGAATCACTTTTTTCTGCGCGGCAGAAGGATATTGCAGACTTCGGGCAAATGGAAAAGTAAGAGGTGATGAGCTTCTGTTTGTAAATTCCATTGCAAGTGAGTACATGACAGATGAGGAATGCAGAGAATTCAGGCAGAGATATTTGGATATCCGGTCTCAGCTGGTTCTTGAGATCACAGAACAGGAACTTCTCAGCAAAGAAGCTCTTGAAAGAAAAACGTCAAAAGGATTTCTGGGTGCGGTCGCTCTGGATGATTATGGAAGCGGATACAACAGTGAAAAAAGTCTTCTGGCACTTTCACCGAAGTATATTAAGGTGGATATGGTGATCATCCGTGATATTGATACGGATATAGATAAACAGCAGATCGTAGCAAACATTGTGAAGTATGCACATCAGCGTGGAATGTATATTGTTGCGGAAGGCGTGGAGACAGCGGAAGAGCTTAAAAAAGTTCTTGAGCTGGAGGTAGATCTGCTTCAGGGATATTATCTTTCACGGCCGGCAGCAACGCCTGGAGCGATTAATCCGGATGCTTTGAAGATCATTGAAGAAAACAGGAAAAGATAAAAAAGAAAGTCGGGAAGAGCAGGTTTTCCCGGCTTTTTTTATACATATTTCTCCCAGTTTTTCACATAATAACCATACGGATAAAAGATAAACAGATAAAAGATACAGGAGGAATATTAGAAGATGAAAGCAACGGGAATTGTTCGTCGGATCGATGACCTGGGCAGGGTGGTGATCCCGAAAGAGATACGTAAAACGCTGCGGATCAAAGAGGGGACACCGATGGAGATCTATACAGACCGGGAAGGACAGATCATTCTGAAAAAATATTCGCCCATCGGAGAGTTGAATACTTTTGCCCGGGAATATGTGGAGGCACTGGTGCAGACTACCGGGCTGGCGGCATGTATCACAGATCGTGATCTGGTGGTGGCGGCAGCAGGAAGCGGAAGCCGGGAACTGGAAGGAAAAGAGATCAGCCGGGAACTGGACATGGTTATATCCGGGCGGGAAGGAAAGATGATCGATGGAAAAAGTCGGGATAATATATCGGTCATTTCCGGAGATATGGATTCTTACTGCGGAAAAATGATACAGCCGATCCTGTGTGCCAGTGATGCCATCGGTTCCGTGATCCTTCTTGGAAAAAATGAGAAAACGATCCTGGGGGATAAGGAACGGGTTCTTGTCCGCACAGCGGCCAGTTTTCTGGGACGGCAGATGGAGCAGTAAAGCAAGTCTGCTGTGCAGATGTAATGTTGCTGTTCAGGGTGGCGGCGAACATCTCGCGGGAAAGTTGTGGTATTCTTCCAGAGTCAGGTTGGTGATGGTAAGCCAGGAGGCCAGCGGTTTTGTCACATAGCGGATATGCCAGGGCTCATAGGGGACGCCAGTGATCTCCTCCCGGTTTTTCGGATACCGGAGAATAAAACCGTAGAGCGGAGCGTTCTTTTTCAGCCACCTGCCTTCACCGGTTTCGGAAAACTTTTCGGAGAGTTCCATATGGATGGAAGGACAGGAAACGTCCAGAGCAAGTCCGCTCTGATGCTCACTTGTTCCTGGCTTTGCCACAAAAGGGCTTCCTGTAAAAAGTTCCTGTTGCCGCCTGAAAGAGCGGTATCCGGAAACTGCCCACAGATTCAGGCCACATCGGTGGCAGGCGTGAAAAAGCTGGGAGGCGGCTCTGGCGGCCTGACATTCCAGCAGTCGTTTCGGATCGCCGGGGGCAGCTTCAAATGGCAGACCGATATCAATGAGATGCTCCGGTACAAAGGTTTCCGGCAGAGGATGCTCCCGGTTGATCAGACGGATGTAAAAATCTCTGTGCATAAAAAACCCCCTTTCCTTATCCATAAGCTTATGAAAAGGAAAGGGGGTTTATGATTGGAGATTTTTTTCTTTTACAGAGTTTTTTCGCTCATTTCTTCCAACAGAGCTTTTTTCATGTCGTAAAGCGGCTGGGAAAGATCTACATATACTTTCTGAGGATTTACAAAACGTCTGGACTCATCCCACAGTGTGTTCTGTTCCTGCCTGCAGTAGTCACGAAGCTCCATGACGGATGGAGATTTGTAAATGCTCTTGCCGTTTTTGATCACTGGAACAAGAAGCTCTCGAAGTTCGTAGGTTCCGCCCAGGACTTTGGTCTTTTTCCATGTGTCAACCGGGTCGAAGATCACCATGGTCTCTTCCGGATCAAATTTCTCATCTGCAAGGCAGATCAGATCAGCTTTGATCTTGCCGGTTTTCTTGCTGTAGATACGGTATACGGTCTTGTTGCCCGGGTTGGTAACTTTTTCTGTGTTTTCGGAAAGTTTGATCTTCGGCTGGAAGGTGTCACTGTCAGCGTCTTTTACAGCGGCAAGTTTGTATACGCCGCCGAATGCCGGATTGTCATCGGCTGTGATCAGTTTGGTTCCGACACCCCAGGAATTGATCTTGGCATCCTGAGCTTTCAGGCTCTCGATAAGGTATTCATCAAGATCGCTGGATGCGGAAATGGTGGCATCATCAAAACCGGCAGCAGCCAGCATCTTGTAGGCTTTTTTGGAAAGGTATGCAAGGTCACCGCTGTCGATACGGATTCCGTAGTTTTTCAGCTGGATACCCTCTTCACGCATTTCTTCGAATACACGGATTGCATTGGGAACACCGGATTTCAGGACATCGTAGGTGTCAACCAGAAGAGTGCAGGAATTCGGGTAAAGTTTCGCATAAGTCTTAAATGCGGTGTACTCGTCCGGGAAGCTCATGATCCAGGAATGTGCATGAGTTCCAAGAACCGGAACGTCAAACATCTGGCCGGTCAGCACGTTGGAAGTACCTGCACATCCGCCGATCACTGCAGCTCTGGCTCCGAAGATTCCGGCATCCGGACCCTGGGCACGGCGAAGACCGAATTCCATGATCGGATCACCCTTGGCTGCGTGGCATACGCGGGCTGCCTTGGTAGCGATGAGGCTCTGATGGTTCATGATGTTCAGGATTGCGGTCTCTACAAGCTGTGCTTCCATGATCGGTGCGATAACTTTGACCATTGGTTCTCTCGGGAAGATTACGGTTCCTTCCGGGATTGCATAGATATCACCGGTGAACTTGAAGTTGCTTAAGTACTCAAGGAAATCTTCCTCAAAGATGCCAAGACTTCTCAGATAGGTAATGTCTTCTTCGGCGAAACGGAGATTTTCGATGTATTCGATCATCTGCTCCAGTCCGGCACAGATAGCAAAACCGCCGCCACATGGATTGTTGCGGTAGAACATATCAAAGATAACGGTCTGGTTGGTCGGGTTTTTGAAATATCCCTGCATCATGGTAAGCTCATAGAGGTCCGTGAGCAGAGTAAGGTTATTTGCTCGCATAAAGTTCTCCTTTAAGTGCCTCCGGATATTGTGACCGGAGGAAAATACACGGTAGTTTCCGTTCTTTTTTTATAAGGCTTATTATAACACAAAGGAGGGGATTGTAAAATTTTTTTTACAGAAGGGTCAGATTTTTTGATGTGCATAAAAATGGATAATTTTCATACTTTTTTATTGGAAAAAGGTTACATAAAATTGACACCGGAAAATGAATGGATTATTATAAATGTATAAAAAATTTGAGCAGGAGACGGCAATGGGTGATAATATTTTTCTGAAGGAAATGAAAGAAATCCAGTTTGAGGATTATTTTAAATATGATGCCAAATGCAGAGGAAATCTGGGAGATGAGCTTCCGGTAATGGTATATCGGATGCTGGAGTATTCCCTGAAAGACGAACTGAAGAACCGGTTTGGAAAAGAGGTTCAGATTGATGTATTTCGAAGTGCAGGCCGTAAAGCAGGAGAATATTTTGCAAAAAATATGCTGAATCTGGATGTGCCGCAGGATCAGTTTGTCAATGAACTTCAGAAAAAAATGCAGGAGCTGAAAATCGGGGTTCTCCGTATTGAGGATGTAAATGAAGAAACCGGAAAAATTATCCTGACCGTTGCGGAAGATGCAGACTGTTCAGGGCTTCCTGTTCTCGGGGAAACCGTATGTAATTATGATGAAGGTTTTATAGCAGGAATCCTTTCTCTGTACTTCGGAAAGCCGTACACGGCGGTAGAAGTTGACTGCTGGGCAACGGGAGACAGAGTTTGCCGTTTTCATGCAGATGTACAGGAATGATCGGAATAGAGGTTTGATAAATGGAAGACAGAAACTGCGAACTGTTATTTGAATATCTGAGATCAATTTTATACGATTCTGAAGTGAAAACTCTGGAGATAGACAGCCTGGATGAGCCTTTTCGAAAACTTGGAATGGGTTTGCAGTATCTGGAAACGGCAGTAAAGGAAATGAAACAATGTTCTGCCGCATTATCCAAAGGAGACCTTTCCAGCTTTAAGCCCGCCAGAGAGAATTTTCTGTGTGAAAATCTCAAAAATATCCATGCGAACCTGAATCATCTGACCTGGCAGGCCAAGCAGGTAGCCAAGGGAGATTATTCTCAGACCGTTTCTTATCTGGGAGAATTCTCGGAGGCTTTTAATACCATGACGGAGCAGCTTCGGGAGAGGGAAAGATCTCTGAAACTTATCGTCGAGCAGGAAAAGAAACATGCGGAGATGGCAGAGAGTTACAGTCAGCTTCTGATGGAACTGATCGCAAGAAGCGAAGAAGAAATCCTAGTGATCAGTCTGGACGGACAGAGCCTTCTGTACAGTAACCGGAGAACGGAAGATGAAGTACGGAACTGGGATGTTTATAAGCAGTGGATCAGTCAAATTGAACAGAAAACGCAGAAGAATAACAGACGAAAAGAACTGTATGAGTGGAAATGGGAAGCAGAAGATTCCGACCATCGATTTTATGCGATTACTACCGGTAAGATGAAATGGCAGGGAGAATGGGCGTATGTGAATATTGTTCAGGAAGTTACGGAAACGAGAGTCAAGGAAGAACAGCTGAAAGCGGAAGCATATCAGGACATGCTCACCAGAATTGGCAACCGTTTTTATCTGAAAGAAAAAGCAGAAGAGATTTTGAAGACAGGGGAGCCGGTTTCGGTCTGCTACTGTGACCTGGATCACCTGAAATATATCAATGATACGTTTGGACATCAGGAGGGTGATGCATATATCCGCTTTTTTGTCAGGATCGTAAATGAAAATATCCGTGAAGAAGATATTTTTGCCCGGATTGGTGGAGATGAATTTTGCATTCTGATGCGGGATTGTGCAGGCGATGATGCAAGGAAGCGCCTGTCAGATATTCAGAAACAGTTTGTCCTGAGAGAAAAAAAGAATTATGCCCGCAGCTTCAGCTGTGGAATTGTAGGAGTTCCCCGGAATCATGATAAGGTAGACCTGGATACATTGCTTCATGAGGCTGACGAAGTGATGTATGATCAGAAGAGGGAACATAAAAAAGAATATCAGAGTGAACTTGGAATATAAATATTTGTTTTACTGTATAACTGAAAAATGCCGGGAAGCCGCATAAAATAAGGCTTCCCGGCACTTTGAAAAAGTTTTTTAGAAAAAAATAAAAAAATTTGAAAAAAGGGGTTGCAATTTTAAAAAAGCTGTTATATAATATCATTCGTCGCAAGCGATAAGGCAAGCGAAACAAAAACACATAGGGCTATCGCCAAACGGTAAGGCAACGGACTCTGACTCCGTCAGTTCAAGGTTCGAATCCTTGTAGCCCTGCTTCTTGAGCACCTCGATGAGAGGTGCTTTTTTGTTCTATGAAATAAGAGAAAAAACAAGTGTGTTTCTTTAGAACAAGTGATACAATAAATTTGCAGACAGTATAACAGGAGGCACATTATGAGCTACAGTTTTGAAAGTCGCGTAAGATTCAGCGAGATCGGAGAGAAGGGCTGCCTGACGCTGCCGGGAGTTCTGGATTATTTTCAGGACTGCTGTACCTTTGAATCTGAACAGACAGGTCTCGGAATGGAAGTATTAAAGGCACAGAAAAGAGCCTGGGTACTTTCCGCATGGCAGGTAATTGTGAAGAGATATCCAAAGCTTGGTGAAAATATAAAAGTAACAACAATTCCTTATGGATTCCGGGGCTTTATCGGAATGCGTAATTTTATTCTTGAGACAGCGGATGGCGAGAGACTGGCCTGGGCGAATTCTTACTGGTCCTTTATCAACACAGAGACAGGACTTCCGGAAAAGCTGACACCGGCGGACACCGATCCTTATGATCTGGGAGAGAAGATGGAAATGGATTATGCACCGAGAAAGATCGCGCTTCCGAAAGAGCGGAAACCGAAGGAATCTTTTGCCGTACAGAAACATCATCTGGATACGAACCACCACGTAAACAACTGCCAGTATATCCGAATGGCAGCTGATTTTCTGCCGGAGGATTTTGCGGTCCATCAGCTTCGTGTGGAGTACAAGAGACAGGCTGTCCTTGGAAATGTAATGATTCCGGAAGTATATATGGAAGCAAATAAGGCAACGGTAGTTCTCAATGCGGAAGATCAGGAACCCTACGCTGTGGTGGAATTTACAAAGTAATCAGAGCTGTTTTAAACAGCATGGATATATTACGAAGTGGATTGTAAAGACACTTTATAAAAGGGAGGAAACGCAATGCTGGAAAAATTAAAAGAAGAAGTTTACAGAGCAAACATGGATCTGCCGAAATATGGCCTGGTTACGTTTACCTGGGGAAACGTCAGCGGTATCGACAGAGAGAAGGGACTTTTTGTCATCAAACCAAGTGGTGTGGATTATGATAAACTGACGCCGGAAGATATGGTTGTAGTCGATCTTGAAGGAAATAAAGTCGAGGGCAAATACAATCCGTCTTCTGATACTGCCACACATGTGGTGCTTTACAATGCGTTTCCGAAGATTGGAGGTATTGTGCATACTCATTCATCCTGGGCTACAAGCTGGGCACAGGCAGGAAGATCCATTCCATGTTATGGAACAACACATGCGGATTATATTTACGGAGAGGTTCCATGCGTGCGTAACCTGACAAAAGATGAGATCGAGGAAGCCTATGAGAAAAATACCGGTATTCTCATTGCCGACTATTTCAAAGATAAAGATTACGAAGCAGTTCCGGCAGTCCTCTGCAAAAACCACGGACCGTTTACCTGGGGAAAAGATGCACATGAGGCTGTTCACAACGCAGTTGTCCTGGAAGAAGTTGCCAAGATGGCTTCCCGCTGCGAGCTGATCAATCCGGATGTAAAACCGGCGCCGCAGGAGCTTCAGGATAAACATTACTACAGAAAACATGGCGCAAATGCCTACTATGGACAGGGAAATAAATAAGAAAAAAAAGAAGCAGAAGAATGTCACATGGAAAAGTGTGGCATTCTTTTTTTGTGGAATATAAATTGTGGAGAGGTGCCGTTTACGGGCGGGCAGTAATTCAGAATGGAATAACTGTTTTACTGATACAATAGTGTCCTGTAAAAGATACTATCCAGGGTAAAACAATGAAGAAATGTTCATTTTTTGTCGAAAAAAACCAGATTTGCTGACCTTTAACACAGGTGCCACCAAAATATGTGCTAATGTCAAGAAAAATGCAGAACATTAACACATTTTGGAAAACAGGTGGCAGGATGAAAATTTACACTTATCAGGGAAGAAAGAACGTTTCCGGAGAAAAAATACGTCAGATGAGAAATATAAAACGGATGTCACAGTCAGATCTGGCGGCAAAAATGCAGGTGGAAGGTGTGATGCTGGAACGTGACAGTATCAGCAGGATCGAAGGCGGAGAACGTTTTGTGGCAGATTATGAACTGAGAGTGTTTGCAAAAGTGCTGGGTGTGGATGTGAAGTGGCTACTGAACGAAGAGTGCTCCTGAGATCAGCAGCATGATAATTGGTATGACTGATATTTATACAGCAAACTACTTGATATTTATGTCGGAAACTGCTACAGTATAAAGAAAAAAGGCGACCGGGAAACCTTGCGGGGGTAAACGGTCACGGATAAAGAGATAGAGGCGCGGATTTTATCAGTATTTATGGACGAGAGGCCCTGGCAGGTTGTCCATAAAGAAAGGAAAATCTGCCGAAGTGCTCTGAAAGGCCAGATGACAGGGTACTGGGATAACGCAGAATATGCGTTGTACTGTCACGGATGTGGAGCGCTATCGTAAGTTGAATAAAGAAGATTATTTAACCGGAGGTGTTCTTAAGAAGGGACAGCCTCCGTTTTTTTGTCCCCGAAAAGGGAGGAGAAAAATGAGTAAAAAAGCAGGAACAGCATTGTCTGTTATGGCAATGGTATTCATGGGCGCACTGGCAAGTCCCCTGACTGTGCTGGCTGCGGATGCGGAGGAGACTTATCAGCCTGCTCTGTATGCAACAATCTGGGCACTGCTTCCACCTCTTGTAGCGATCATCCTTGCGCTGATCACAAAAGAAGTATACAGTTCTCTGTTTGTGGGAATTGTAGTAGGAGCACTGCTTTATTCCGGATTCAAATTCGAAGGAACAGTAACACAGATTTTTGAGGGAGGAATCATCAAGGTTCTTTCTGACAGCTATAACGTAGGTATCCTGATCTTCCTGGTAATCCTGGGATCTGTGGTATGTATGATGAACAAGGCCGGCGGCTCCGCCGCATTCGGACGATGGGCCAGCAAAAAGATCCACACGCGTGTGGGCGCGGAACTTGCAGCGATCATCCTTGGAGTCCTGATCTTCATTGACGATTATTTTAACTGCCTGACAGTAGGAAGCGTTATGCGTCCGGTAACAGACAGACATCATGTATCCAGAGCGAAATTTGCATACCTGATCGATGCGACAGCCGCTCCGGTATGTATCATCGCACCGATCTCATCCTGGGCTGCTGCAGTCAGCGGATTCGTAGAGGGACAGGATGGACTTGCGATTTTTGTAAGAACCATCCCGTATAACTTTTACGCGATCCTTACTATTGTAATGATGGTTGGCATGGTACTGATGAAAACCGAGTTTGGTGCCATGAGAACACATGAGATCAATGCGCTGAACGGAGATCTTTATACAACATCTGCAAGACCGTATGAGAATGCAACGGATGATGAGACACCGAATCCGAGAGGAAAGGTGATCGATCTTGTGATCCCGATCGTTGTGCTTGTTATCTGCTGTGTCATCAGTATGATCTACACAGGAGGATTTTTCAGTGGAACAGATTTTGTTACCGCATTTTCACAGAGTGATGCCTCTACAGGCCTTGCAATGGGAAGTGCTTTTGGTCTGGTGTTTGCCATTATTTTCTATATGATCCGCCGTGTGATCAATTTCAGAGATTGTATGGGATGCATCCCGGAAGGCTTCAAGGCTATGGTACCGGCGATCATGATCCTGACCTTTGCATGGACACTGAAGGCTATGACAGACTCACTTGGTGCAGCAGTATTCGTAGAAGAAGCAATGCGTTCTGTTGCCGGTGGTATTGAAGTTATCCTTCCGGCCATTATTTTCCTGGTTGGATGCGGACTTGCATTTGCTACAGGTACTTCCTGGGGAACCTTTGGTATCCTGATCCCGATCGTTGTTGCGGTATTTGAGAAATCCAGTCCTGAGATGATGATCATTTCCATGTCTGCCTGCATGGCAGGTGCAGTTTGCGGAGACCACTGCTCACCGATCTCTGATACAACGATCATGGCTTCCGCAGGAGCACAGTGTGATCATGTGACTCACGTTTCCACACAGCTTCCGTATGCGATCCTGGCTGCAGCAGTATCCTTTGTAACTTATATTGTTGCAGGCTTTGTAAAAACAGCATGGATCGCTCTTCCGGTGGGAATCGTGCTGATGCTGATCGTACTTTTTGTCATTAAAATGATGAACCCGATGCCGGTTGAGAAACCAACAGAATAACAGACTGACCCAATGTGGGGCAGATTCCCCCATGAATGTCAAATAAAAGGCAGTGACGGAAAGAAATTTCCGAAGCTGCCTTTTTTGTGCTTTCTATAATAATTCTCTTATGTTATAATGCAGGACAGACAGCAAATAGTAAATGATCATATATAGTTTTAAGGAACAGGAGTAAGAATGATAGAATTAGGTAAAAAACAGAAATTACTGGTTGTAAAAACCGTAGATTTCGGAATATATCTTGGAGAGGACCGAAATGCACCGCAGAACGAGCGTGTGCTTCTTCCATCCAAACAGGTACCGGAAGGAACCAAAGTAGGTGATGAGATCGAGGTATTCATCTACAAAGATTCTCAGGACAGACTGATCGCTACCACCCGTGAGCCGATGCTTCAGGTGGGACAGACAGCAGTCCTTAAGGTTAAACAGGTCACCAGGATCGGTGCTTTTCTTGACTGGGGACTGGAGAAAGATCTTCTTCTTCCGTATCATGAGCAGACCAACAGAGTCCGTGAGGGGGAAGAATGTCTGGTAGCTCTTTATGTAGATAAGAGCAGCAGACTCTGTGCAACCATGAAAGTATATCATTATCTTTCAACCAGAACTCCTTATGTACCGGGAGATATGGTAAAGGGCCGTGTCTATGAGATCAGCGGAAACTTCGGTGTTTTTGTTGCGGTAGATGATAAATATTCCGCACTGATCCCTGCAAGAGAGGCAACCGGCAAATACAGACCGGGAGCTATTCTTGATCTTCGTGTCACTGAGGTAAAAGAGGATGGCAAGATGAATGTCAGTGACCGTCAGAAAGCCTACATCCAGATCAATGAGGATGCAGAGAGCGTACTCAGCGTAATCGAGGAATTTGCAGGCGTGCTGCCATTTGATGATCATGCTTCACCGGAAGTCATCAAGAGAGAGTTTGGTCTCAGCAAGAACGCATTCAAGCGTGCGGTCGGCCATCTGATGAAAGAAGGAAAAGTAGAGATCCGTGATAAGAGGATCTACATTAAAAAATAACAAGGTGTTGACCGGCTCCGGATCAGACACGCTCCGGCACGTTCCGAGAAAAGTGCAGAGCGGGGAGGATCCGGAGCCCTGTTTTTACAGTAAGGAGAGAAGGATTTGGAGTTTACACATTTACATGTCCATACAGAATACAGTCTTCTGGATGGCTCCAATAAGATCAAAGAGTATGTAGCCAGAGTAAAAGAACTGGGAATGGACAGCGCGGCGATCACCGATCATGGCGTTATGTATGGTGTGATCGATTTTTACAGGGCTGCCAGAGAAGCCGGGATCAATCCCATCCTGGGATGCGAGGTTTATGTGGCTCCGGGTTCCCGCTTTGAACGTGAAGTGGGAAGTGGCGATGACCGTTATTACCACCTGGTTCTGCTGGCCGAGAATAATCAGGGCTACAGCAACCTGATGAAGATTGTATCCAAGGCATTTGTGGAAGGCTTTTATTACAAGCCACGTGTGGATCTGGAACTTCTGGAAAAATATCACGAGGGGATTATTGCCTTAAGTGCCTGCCTGGCAGGAGAGGTCGCAAGGTATCTTGCCCGTGGAATGTATGAGGATGCAAAAATCGCAGCCCTGCGTTATCAGGATATTTTTGGAAAAGGAAATTTCTTCCTGGAGCTTCAGGATCATGGAATTCCGGAGCAGCAGACGGTAAACCAGCAGCTTCTCCGCATGCACAGAGAGACAGGAATCGACCTGGTTGCTACCAATGACGTGCATTATACCATGGCTGAGGATGCGGAGCCCCATGACGTGCTCCTCTGTCTGCAGACCCAGAAAAAACTCAGCGATGAGAACAGAATGCGCTATGAGGGCGGCCAGTATTATGTGAAATCTCCAGAAGAGATGGCGAGACTTTTTCCATATGCTCTGGAAGCTCTGGAAAATACCCACAAGATCGCGCTGCGCTGCCACGTGGAGATCGAATTCGGCGTGACCAAGCTGCCGAAATATGATGTGCCCGACGGACTGACCTCCTGGGAGTATCTGAACAAGCTTTGCCATGAAGGGCTGGAACAGCGTTATCATCCGGTAACCGATGCGCTGAAAAAACGCCTGGATTATGAGCTGTCCACCATCAAAAACATGGGATATGTAGATTACTTCCTCATTGTGTGGGACTTCATCAAATATGCCAGAGACAATGATATCATGGTCGGCCCTGGACGAGGTTCTGCCGCAGGAAGTCTGGTTGCTTATACCCTTGGAATCACCCAGCTGGACCCGATCCGGTATGATCTTCTCTTTGAGCGTTTCCTGAATCCGGAACGAGTATCCATGCCGGATATTGATGTGGACTTCTGCTTTGAACGAAGACAGGAAGTTATCGATTATGTACGGCGGAAATATGGCGATGACTGCGTGGTTCAGATCGTTACCTTCGGTACTTTGGCAGCCCGCGGTGTGATCCGTGATGTAGGCCGTGTTCTGGACATGCCTTATGCCCAGGTAGACACCATCGCCAAGATGGTTCCACAGGAGCCAAATATCACCATTGATAAGGCACTGGGAATGAATCCGGAGTTCCGGAAAGCCTATGAGGAACAGGAAGATATCCACCGCCTGATCGACCTTGCCAAGCGTCTGGAGGGTCTGCCAAGACATACTTCCATGCATGCAGCAGGTGTTGTGATCAGCCAGAAAGACGTATCCGAATACGTACCTCTTTCCAGAGCCCAGGACGGTTCCATTGTCACACAGTTTACCATGACAACACTGGAAGAGCTGGGACTTCTGAAAATGGATTTCCTGGGGTTACGTACCCTGACCGTTATCCAGAACGCGGTAAAAATGATAGAACAGAGTACCGGCGTTTTCCTGGATATGCAGAAAATTGATTACAACGACAAAAAAGTACTGGATTCTCTCGGAACAGGACGTACTGACGGCGTGTTCCAGCTCGAGAGTGCCGGAATGAAAAACTTCATGAAGGAACTGAAGCCTCAGAGCCTTGAGGATGTCATCGCGGGAATTTCCCTTTACCGTCCGGGTCCCATGGATTTCATTCCGCAGTACATCCGCGGAAAAAACCGTCCGGATACCATCCGTTATGACTGCCCGCAGATGGAGCCCATCCTGAAGCCGACCTATGGCTGTATCGTATACCAGGAGCAGGTTATGCAGATCGTCCGTGATCTTGCAGGCTATACTCTTGGACGAAGCGACCTGGTGCGCCGTGCCATGTCCAAGAAGAAAGCTTCTGTTATGGCAAAAGAGCGCCAGAATTTCGTTTACGGAAATGTGGAAGAGGGGGTTCCGGGCTGTATCGCCAACGGCATTTCCGAGGAGATCGCAAACAAGATCTACGATGAGATGACAGACTTTGCGAAGTATGCTTTCAATAAGTCTCACGCTGCCGCTTATGCGGTGGTTTCCTATCAGACCGCATATCTGAAATACTACTATCCGGTAGAATTCATGGCTGCGCTGATGACGTCCGTTGTGGAAATGCCAAACAAGGTAGCGGAGTATATTTCCGTATGCCGTCAGATGGGAATCCAGATCCTTCCGCCGGATATCAATCATGGCATGTATGGTTTTTCTGTTGACAACGGTGCCATCCGCTATGCACTTTCTGCTATCAAGAGTATCGGCCGCCCGGTTATTGAGGGGATTGTGCGGGAACGAGAGGAGCACGGGGAATATACTTCCCTGAAAACTTTTGTGGAGCGAAATATTGATCAGATCAACAAACGTGTTGTGGAAAATCTGATCAAGGCCGGAGCACTGGACTGTCTGGAAGGAAACCGGAAACAGAAGATGACCATATATACGCAGATCATCGACAGTATCAACCAGGACAAAAAGCACACCATGGCCGGACAGTTGAGCCTTTTTGATATTGCTTCTGAGGAAGATAAAAAGGAATTTGAGATCCGTATGCCGCAGGTTGAGGAATATCCGAAAGAGATCATCCTGACCTTCGAAAAAGAAGTTCTTGGCATTTATCTCAGCGGCCATCCACTGGAGCGCTACCGGAATATGATGGAAAAAATGATCTCTGCAAAAACGTCGGATTTCCAGCCGGATGATGAAACCGGAATTCCGGAAGTCTACGATAACCAGAAAGTGATCGTAGGCGGAATGATTACGGATAAAACCATAAAATATACAAAGAATAATAAGGTAATGGCGTTCCTTACCGTAGAAGATCTGGTAGGCACCGTGGAAGTTGTGGTATTTCCGCGTGATTACGAAAAATGCCAGATGTTCCTGAACGAAGATGCCAGACTTTTCATCCAGGGAAGAGTATCTGCGGAAGACGACAAAGCCAGCAAACTGATCCTGGAAAAAGTCCGTACCTTCGATGATATGCCAAAAGAACTGTGGATCCAGTTCGAAAGCCGGGAAGACTACGCAAAAGCCGAGACCGGTCTGGTAGATGATCTGATGTCATCCAGAGGAAACAGCAGTGTGGTTATTTATCTCAAAGATGTCAAGGCAATGAAGAAACTTCCGCCTGCCTATCAGGTCCATATCGAGGATTCCTGGCTGAAACACATGTGTGAAAAATATGGAAGTTCCAATGTTAAAATTGTGGACAGAGTATTGAAAAACTTATAAAAATGCTATAAACTATATCCGAATATGTGTATTACAATAGGTTGTTTCATAAGATGGAGGATAACAATATGGCAGAGAACAAAATCAAAACGATCGGCGTTTTGACCAGTGGCGGTGACGCACCTGGAATGAATGCTGCAATCCGTGCTGTTGTCAGAAGAGGATTAAGCAGCGGACTGAACGTAAAGGGAATCTATAAAGGATACAGCGGTCTCTTAAATGAAGAGATCAGAGACATGACAGCAAGAGATGTTTCCGATACGATTGAGCGAGGCGGAACAATTCTTTATACTGCCAGATGTGCAGAGATGAGAACAGAGGAAGGACAGCAGCAGGCTGCAGAGATCTGCAGAAAGCATGGAATCGACGGCCTTGTTGTTATCGGTGGAGACGGTTCCTTCGCAGGTGCTCAGAAACTTGCGAACCTTGGAATCAATACCATTGGCCTGCCGGGAACCATTGACCTTGATATCGCATGTACCGAGTACACCATCGGTTTCGATACAGCTGTAAACACAGCGATGGAAGCCATCGATAAGGTACGTGATACATCCACATCCCATGAGAGATGCAGTATCATCGAGGTTATGGGACGTAACGCCGGATACCTTGCAGTATGGTGCGGTATCGCAAACGGTGCTGAGGATATCCTGATCCCGGAGAAATATGATTACGACGAGCAGAAGCTTATTGACAATATCGTAGAGAGCCGTAAGAAAGGCAAGAAACACCATATCATCGTAAATGCTGAGGGTATCGGCCATTCAGAGGCTATGGCAAAACGTATCGAGGCTGCAACAGGCATCGAGACACGTGCAACTATCCTTGGTCACATGCAGCGTGGTGGAAGCCCTACATGTAAGGACCGTGTATATGCGTCCATGATGGGTGCTCTTGCAGTAGACCTTCTTGTTGCCGGTAAACGCAGCCGTGTTGTTGGATATCGCCACGGTGAGTTCGTTGATTTTGACATCAATGAGGCTCTTGCAATGCAGAAGAATGTAGATTCCTACATGTGGGAGGTTTGCAATTCTCTTTCTCACAACTACAATAAATAAAAAATATGAACTTGAAAAAAGTTTCAGACGGATTGCATAAACTGAATACGTCACAAATAATTGCCCTCGGCTTTGCGGGGGTGATTTTTGTAGGCGGATTTATTTTGTGGCTGCCGTTCTGCAGTGCACCCGGGCAGGCTGTTACCTTCCCGGATGCTGTTTTTACAGCGGCAACCAGCGTATGTGTGACGGGACTTTCCACAGTTGTTATGGCAGTCCAGTGGAGCCCCATTGGAAAAGCGGTTATCCTGTGCCTGATACAGATCGGCGGGATCGGACTGATCGCACTGGCGAATATGATATTCATCAGCCTCCGGCGGAAAATTTCCCTGAAAAACCGGCGGATCATCAAGGAATCCTATAACCTGGATGAAATGGGTGGAGTCGTGGCTGTAGTCCGCAGTGTGGTGAAATGCGTGTTTCTTGCAGAAGGAATCGGTGCGGTCCTGTATGCGTTTTGCTTTGTACCGGAATTTGGAATAAAAAAAGGTCTGGTGCATGCCATATTTCTGGCGGTATCTGCATTCTGCAACGCAGGGATCGATCTTTTCGGGGAAACAAGCCTTTCGGTATATGTGAGCAATCCGCTGGTCAATATCACTACGATTGGCCTGATCATTGTGTCAGGTCTTGGATTTATCGTCTGGTGGGATCTGTGGGATAAATTCCGCAAGGTTCTGAGAAAAGAGCTCTCCCCATCCAGAGTTTTTCGTGTACTGCGGCTTCAGAGCAAGCTGGTCCTTACGATGACCGGGATCCTGGTATTTTCAGGAGCATTTCTGGTATTTATCTTTGAATCCGGAAACCCTTCCACGCTAAAGGGGGCACCACTGGGAACAAAGCTCATGGCATCCTTTTTCCAGTCAGTGACAACACGTACGGCGGGATTTTATACCATGGATCAGTCGCTTTTGTCCACACCTACCGTGATCATCTCCCTACTGTGGATGTTTATCGGAGGATCACCCATGGGCACTGCCGGTGGTGTGAAGACTACTACCATTGCGGTTCTGATCCTTTCTATTGCAGCATATCTTCAGGGAAAAAAGGATGTAGAGGTATACGGCCGCAGGATCCGTGAGAGCTATCTCCGTTCTGCCATGGTTGTTGCAGGAACCAGTGTGTTGATCCTTTTTACCATGACGGTGCTTTTGTCCGCAGTAATGCCGGGAGTGGATCTGGCAGATGTTTTATATGAGATCACTTCTGCGGGGGCTACAGTAGGACTTTCCAGAGGACTGACACCTCAGCTGAATGTGGCAGGCAAGTGGATTGTGATCCTTACCATGTATCTGGGACGTATCGGACCACTGACACTGGGAACTGCAGTTGTGGTGCGTGTGCGTAACAGGCCGGGAAGCACGACTCATCTCGGGGAAGAAGATATCATGATCGGTTAAACAGGAGAATAAAATGAAAAATAAATCTTTTGCTGTGATCGGGCTTGGACAGTTTGGAATGACTCTGGCGGTGACGCTGGCAGAGTCCGACTGTGATGTTCTTGCCATTGACGACAAAGAAGAAAATATCGAAGAGATTTCCGAAAAAGTAACCTACGCGGTGAAAGCAGATGTCCGTGAACCTGGAATCCTGAAAGCACTGGGAGTTCAGAATGTGGATGTGGCCATTATCGCAGTTGCCGAAAATCTGGAAGCCAGCATTTCCGCAACCATGCAGGCCAAGGATCTGGGAGTTCCCTTTGTAGTTGCAAAAAGCATGAATTCTCTTCATGGACGTATTCTTGACAAAATCGGTGCAGATAAAATCATTTATCCGGAACAGGCCATGGGACTCCGTGTTGCCAGAAATCTCCTGTCCGGCGGATATCTGGATGTATTTGAACTTTCGGCGGAATTCAGTATGGCGGAGTTTTCCATTCCGGAGTCATGGGTTGGAAAAAGCCTGATAGATCTGAATGTACGTGAGCGTTTTCACATCAATATCATTGGTATTAAACAGGGCGAAAATGTCACAGTAGATCTGAAACCGTCCGAGCCGCTTCCGGACCGCTGTTCCATAATCGCCATTGGAAAAAATAAGGATCTTAATGCGGAACCGGCGTTTATGAAGTGATTTTTCGAAGATTCCGTAAACAGGATAAGTGCAAGGAGTAAGATAAAAAGTATGATAACCAGCGTATCAAATGCAAAAATAAAAAATGTCATGCAACTGAACCAGAAGGCAAAAGCCAGAAGAGAACAGGGACTTTTTGTGGCAGAAGGCCGGAAGATGTTCCTGGAAGCACCGGAAAACTGGGTTTTTCAGGTGTTTGTCTCTGAGACTTTTTCCCAGGATGGGGAACTGATGGCTCAGGTAGAGAAATATCCTTATGAGATCGTGAAAGATTCCGTATTCCGTCAGATGTGTGATACCAAGACTCCCCAGGGAATCCTTACCGTTCTGAAACTGCCTTCCTGGAGCGAGGAAGAAGTACTGGCAGGAGAAAATCCTCTGGTCATGGTCCTTGAAGATCTTCAGGATCCGGGAAATGCGGGAACCATTCTTAGGACCGGTGAGGGTGCCGGCGTGAGCGGCGTTTTTCTTACAAAAACCTGTGTGGATATCACAAATCCCAAGGTGATCCGTTCTACCATGGGCTCCATTTACAGAATGCCTTTTCTATATGTGGAAGATGTGGTATCATTAGAAAAGAAGCTGAAAGAAAAAGGAATCCGCAGTTTTGCAGCTCATCTGAAAGGTGAGAATTCCTACGATCATGAATCCTATAAAGGTGGTACCGCATTTTTTATCGGAAACGAGGGAAAAGGTCTTACAGACCAGGCTGCGGACGCAGCAGACTGCCTGATACGCATCCCGATGTGCGGAAAAGTAGAATCGCTGAATGCTGCTATGGCATCGGGGATTTTGATGTATGAAGCTGCAAGACAGAGAAGAGAATAAGAGAGGAGGGGTTTTATGACACCTTTGGCCTGGCTTGGAATACTGGCAATTTTACTGGTAATTGAAGCAATCACGGTAGGACTTACCACTGTCTGGTTTGCAGGCGGTGCTCTTGTGGCGTGCATTGTCTCGTGGCTCGGCGGGGGAATTGTTGTACAGCTCCTTTTATTTTTCGGAGTTTCCGTGGTGCTTCTGATCTTTACCAGACCTCTGGCGGTTCGCTACATGAACAAGGGCGTGGAGAAGACCAATGCAGAGAGCCTTCTGGGAAAAAGGGCCGTAGTGATACAGCCAATCAACAACCTGGCTCAGACCGGGCAGGTGCGGATCAATGATATCGAATGGACGGCACGTTCAGCCGACGAATCGGTTGAAATACCGGCCGGTGCAGTAGTTGAGATCAAAGAGATCCGCGGAGTGAAGCTGATCGTAAAAGAAGATAATAAGGAGGGCTAAAATTATGGGTGGAGTTATTGTTTTGCTTGTAGTCATCGTTCTTGTATTGTGGGTACTTGCATCCTGCATCCGCATTGTGCCGCAGGCTTATGCTGTGGTACTGGAACGTCTTGGCGCTTACAAAGCTACCTGGAGCACAGGTATTCATTTCAAGGTTCCGTTCATTGAGCGTGTTGCAAGAAGAGTAAACTTAAAAGAGCAGGTTGTGGATTTTCCACCGCAGCCGGTGATCACGAAAGATAACGTAACCATGCAGATCGATACCGTTGTATTTTTCCAGATCACAGATCCGAAGCTTTATGCATATGGCGTTGAGAATCCGATCATGGCTATCGAGAATCTTTCTGCTACAACACTTCGTAATATCATCGGTGATATGGAACTGGATGAGACACTGACATCCCGTGAAGTCATCAACACCAGGATGAGAGCTTCCCTTGATGAAGCTACAGATCCATGGGGAATCAAGGTGAACCGTGTAGAGCTTAAGAACATCATTCCTCCGGCAGCCATCCAGGATGCCATGGAGAAACAGATGAAAGCCGAGCGTGAGAGACGAGAAGCCATCCTGAAAGCAGAAGGAGAGAAACGTTCTACCATCCTTGTCGCAGAAGGTAAAAAACAGTCCGCGATCCTTGACGCGGAGGCTGAGAAACAGGCAGCGATCCTTCATGCGGAAGCACAGAAAGAGCGTATGATCAAAGAAGCAGAAGGACAGGCACAGGCAGTTCTTAAAGTACAGCAGGCAACTGCGGAGGGACTTCGCATGATCAAAGATGCAGGAGCAGACGAGTCCGTTCTTACCCTGAAGAGCCTGGAAGCACTCACAAAAGTTGCCGACGGCAAAGCAACGAAGATCATTATTCCGTCCGAGATACAGGGCATTGCAGGGTTGGCAACATCCCTGAAGGAAATCATGACAGATAAACCGGCAGAGCAGAAATAAATCTGCAGCCGTGAGGAGGATATATTATGAATCTTAAAGGAAGAAATTTCCTGACACTGAAAGACTTTACACCGGAAGAGATCACTTACATGATCGATCTTGCAGCGGACCTGAAAGCAAAGAAAAAAGCCGGAGAGCTTCATGAGTATTACAGAGGCAAGAACATTGCCCTGATCTTTGAAAAAACAAGTACAAGAACACGCTGTTCCTTCGAAGTAGCTGCTCATGATCTGGGAATGGGTTCCACTTATCTTGATCCGACAGGTTCCCAGATCGGAAAGAAAGAGAGCATCGCAGATACAGCAAGAGTTCTTGGAAGAATGTATGAGGGAATTGAGTACCGCGGATTTGGCCAGGATATTGTTGAGGAGCTTGCAAAACATGCAGGTGTTCCGGTATGGAATGGTCTGACAAACGAGTATCATCCGACACAGATGCTTGCAGATATGCTGACAGTACGTGAGCATTTCGGCAAACTGAAAGGCCTGAAACTTGTATACATGGGTGATGCCCGTTACAACATGGGTAACTCCCTCATGGTTGTATGCTCCAAACTTGGTCTCGATTTCGTAGCCTGCACCAATAAAAAATATTTCCCGAATGATGAACTGGTAGCACAGTGCCAGCAGTGGGCAAAAGAGGCAGGTTCCACCATCACTCTCACAGAGGATGTAGAGGCAGGAACCAAAGATGCAGACATTATCTACACAGATGTATGGGTATCCATGGGCGAGCCTGACGAAGTATGGACAGAGCGTATCCATGACCTGACACCATACAAAGTTACGAAACATGTAATGGAGAACGCCGGTGAGAAGGCAATCTTCCTTCACTGCCTGCCTGCATTCCATGATCTTAAGACAAAGATTGGAAAAGAGATGGGCGAGCGTTTCAACCTTACAGACATGGAGGTTACAGACGAGGTATTCGAGTCTCCGCAGTCCAAGGTATTTGACGAAGCAGAGAACCGTATGCATACCATCAAGGCTGTGATCGTTGCTACATTAGGAGAGCCGGAGAAATAATGGCAGAGTTATTTAATGAAGAAATAATTTCACAGGCAACACATACAAAATGGGCGGGCAAAACCGTCCATTTTGCAAGAGAAATTGATTCCACCAACCTCTGGGGCAAACGTGCCTGGAAGGAAGAAGGAGCGGGACATGGTGAGCTTTTTGTGGCAGAGTATCAGTCCGCAGGCCGTGGACGTTTTACAAGACGGTGGAGTGCACCGCCAGACAGTGCCATCACCATGAGCATTCTTCTCTGCCCGGAATTTTCTCCTCAGAAAGCGCCGATGATGACACTTGTTATGGGACTTTCTGTTGCACAGGCAGTTGCGGATCTTGGTCTTGATGTAGGAATCAAATGGCCTAATGACGTGGTAGTTTCCCGCAAAAAAATCTGTGGGATCCTTACCGAGATGACCATGAAACAGGATAAGATCGGCTGTGCGGTCATTGGCGTCGGGATCAATGTAAATATGGACAGTTTTCCGGAAGAAATGGCGGACAAAGCTACCTCCCTGTATCTGGAAAGCGGACATCTTTTTGACCGGGCAGAGGTAACCGGACTTGTGATGAAGCATTTTGAGGAAAATTATGAGAAGTTTGTGGAGACAGAAGACTTAAGCGGCCTGAAACCGGATTATGAGAAACTTCTGGCCAATCTGAACCAGCCGGTACGTGTGCTGGATCAGAACGATCCGTACGAGGGAATCGCAAGAGGAATCAACGCCGGCGGGGAACTTCTGGTGGAACGTGCAGACGGCACCATTGAAGAAGTAAATTCTGGAGAAGTTTCTGTGCGAGGACTGTACAGCTATGTGTAAAAATAGAGAAATACAGATCGGATAAAATTTCCGGCAGTAGTTTTTCGGCAATGTTTTATGATGAATTTATGTTATAAATAAAGGAGTATTTATGTATCAGGATAACATTGTGCTCTGCGGAGCAAGCTCATATGAGCAGAAATATTATTTTAACCAGGATTTTGCGTCCCTTCCGGAAGCAGTAAAGCAGGAACTGCAGATCATGTGCGTGCTTTTCACAGAGGATGTAGGCGGGATCCTGACACTGGAATTTGACGAGGACGGAAGCCTGCAGTTTAAGACAGAAGCACTGGAGGCAGATGCCCGTTTTGATGAGATCGGAAGTGCGCTGAAGATCAAGGAACTTCAGCGTGACAAAAGAGAGCTTCTGGAATCTCTGGAAATGTACTACAAAGTATTTTTCCTAGGAGATATCCCGGACGAGGAACTTAAGAAAAAAGCAGATACAGTTGAGGACTGATCCATGAAGATGCAGTGGAAGATCGGAAATGTGGAGATCCCGAATCCCTTTGTGCTTGCGCCGATGGCCGGGGTTACAGATCTGGCATTTCGAAGACTTTGCAAGGAGCAGGGAGCAGGACTGATCTGTATGGAGATGGTCAGCGCCAAGGCAATTTCTTTTCACAATAAGAATACAGAGGCACTGATGGAGATCGATCCAGGGGAGCATCCGGTATCCATGCAGCTTTTTGGCAGTGAGCCGGATCTGATGGCAGAGGTGGCAAAAAGTATCGAGGAGCGTCCTTTTGACATTCTTGATATCAATATGGGATGCCCTGTCCCCAAGGTGGTAAACAACGGGGAAGGCTCCGCACTTCTGAAAAATCCTAAACTGATCGAAGAGATCGTACGCAGTGTTTCCGGCGCCATTTCCAAGCCGGTGACTGTGAAAGTGCGTATCGGTTTTGATGATAAAACACCGGTGGATGTGGTGGAAATCGCCAGACGTGTGGAAGATGCCGGGGCAGCAGCCATTGCTGTACATGGAAGAACCCGCCAGCAGTATTATTCCGGACAGGCAGACTGGGATGCCATCCGCAGGGTGAAGGAAGCGGTGACGATTCCCGTGATCGGAAACGGAGATATCATTTCACCGGAAACCGCAGCAGCCATGTTTAAAGAAACCGGCTGTGATGCGGTGATGATCGGCCGTGCAGTACGTGGAAACCCGTGGATCTTCCGGGAGCTGAACCACTATTTTCTTACCGGAGAAAAACTTCCGAAACCAACCGTGGAGGAAGTTTGTGAAATGATCCTGCGTCATGCCAGAAACCAGATCGAAATCAAAGGTGAATATATCGGAATCCGTGAAATGCGGAAACATGTAGCCTGGTATACGGCAGGCATGCGGCACAGTGCCGGAATCCGGAGAGAATCCAACAATATTGCAAGTTATGAAGAACTGAAAAAACTTACAGATATGCTTCTTGAACGATAAAGAGGAAGAAACCGCCAGGGCTATTGACAAGGAACAGAACGCGTGCTACAGTCAGTGGGTCGGTCAGAAAACATAAGAGCTTTACAGGAGAAAAAAAGTACAGATGCCAGATAAAATAGCAGTTTTGATACCTTGCTATAACGAAAGTAAGACTGTAGCCAAGGTTATCCGTGATATGCGAAAAGCACTTCCGGAGTCTGTGATTTACGTATATGATAACAATTCCACAGATGGTACAGACGAGATTGCGAGGAAAGAAGGGGCTGTTGTCCGTTATGAATATCAGCAGGGAAAGGGCAACGTAATCCGCAGTATGTTTCGTGATATTGATGCACAGTGCTATCTGATGGTTGACGGGGACGACACCTATCCGGCGGAATTTGCGGCACAGATGTGTGAGAAAGTTCTGAAAAACGGAACAGACATGGTTGTCGGAGATCGCCTGTCCTCTACATATTTTACAGAGAACAAACGTCCTTTCCATAATTTCGGAAACAGCATTGTCCGTGGTTCTATCAACCGCCTTTTCAAAAGTGATATCAAGGACATTATGACCGGATACCGGGCAATGAGTTACCGCTTTGTAAAAACATTTCCGGTCCTTTCCAGAAATTTTGAGATTGAGACAGAAATGACGATTCATGCCATTGACAAGAACATGCAGGTAGAGAATGTGATCATTGAATACCGCGACCGTCCGGAGGGAAGCGAATCCAAACTGAATACCTACGCAGATGGATTTAAAGTGCTGAAGACGATCATGAGAATGTTTAAAAATTATAAGCCGTTGGAATTCTTTTCTATTATAGCAGCGGTGCTGTTTGTAGTCGGGATGGCATTTTTTATTCCGGTACTGATCCACTTTCTGGAAGTGGGAACTGTGAACAAACTGCCTACACTGATCGTAAGTGGATTTGTGATCATGACAGCGATTATCTGCTGGTTTTCCGGAATTATCCTGTCTACACTGGTCAATCAGCACAAGCAGGATTTTGAGTTCCAGACACAGATGGTAACCAACCGGTATAAAGACCTTTTCCCGGAAGAAAAATAAGAGACAGAAATAAGAAAAAATGCTGCGAAAAAACCGTGTGGAAATTTAAATTTTCCTGCGGTTTTTTCTACATTTTCAGGGCCCTTTTTTCGACGTGGAATGCTTGACAATACAGGGGCTTTTCGGTATAATACAGGAATTGTGAATATCCTGAGGTTTTTACGCCCTTTTTTAGGAAAAAGAGCTCTTGGGAATGGTAGCAACAGAAATATCCGAAGCTGTATTTTTTCAGAAAAAAACAGCGCGGTTTTGAAAGGAAGTAAGGCAAAATGGAAGAAGCAAAGAAGAACTTACTCACATACGCAGGACTTAGAAAACTGGAAGACGAGCTGCACGATCTGAAAGTTGTTAAGAGAAAAGAAGTTGCAGGAAAGATTAAAGAGGCCAGAGAGCAGGGAGACCTTTCTGAGAACGCTGAGTACGATGCAGCAAAAGACGAGCAGAGAGATATCGAGGCACGTATCGAGGAGATCGAGAAGATCCTCAAGAATGCCGAGGTTGTAGTAGAGGACGAAGTTGATCTTGACAGAATCAGCGTAGGCTGCAAGGTTAAGGTTCATGATTATGAGTTTGATGAAGACATGGAGCTGAAGATCGTAGGTTCCACAGAGGCTAACAGCCTTGAGGGTAAGATCTCCAACGAGTCTCCGGTAGGTAAGGCGCTGATCGGCGCTCACACCAACGATATCGTTGAGGTTGAAATGCCGTCCGGAATCATGAAATACAAAGTTCTTGAGATCCAGAGAAACGTATAAAACAGGTAACGGAGCGGATCGCACATATCCGCTGAACGATAGATAGATTAAGGAGGCCAACAAGTGGCAGAGCAGAAGAAGCAGGATGTAAACCAGCTGCTTAAGGTACGTCGTGACAAACTGGCAGACCTTCAGGCAAACGGCAGGGACCCGTTTCAGATCACAAAATTTGATCAGACACATCATTCCCTTGAGGTAAAGAAGCTTTATGAAGCACATGAGGCAGAGCTTCTCAAAGACCGCAAGGAGCTTGACGTAACAGGTCTTGATGAAGAGCAGGCAAAAGAGGCTCAGAAGAAGGATTATGAAGAAAGAAGAAGCATCATGGACGCAAGCCCGATCCACGTAGCGATCGCAGGACGTATGATGTTCAAACGTGTAATGGGAAAAGCTTCTTTCTGCAATATCCAGGACTTACAGGGTAATATTCAGGTTTATGTGGCGAGAGACGCCATTGGAACCGATTCCTATGCAGATTTCAAGAAATCTGATATCGGTGATATTTTTGGTCTGGAAGGATTTGCTTTCAGAACAAGAACAGGTGAGATCTCCATTCATGCAGAGAAGATGACTCTTCTTTCCAAGAGTTTACAGATCCTTCCTGAGAAATTCCACGGGCTGACAGATACAGATACCCGTTATCGTCAGAGATATGTGGATCTTATCATGAACCAGGACAGCAAGAATGTATTCATCAAACGTTCCCAGATCATCAAAGAGATCCGTAACTTCCTTGCAGGACGTGACTTCATGGAAGTTGAGACACCAATGCTGGTTTCCAATGCAGGTGGTGCCGCAGCAAGACCGTTTGAGACACATTATAATGCGCTGAACGAAGATGTTAAGCTTCGTATTTCCCTGGAGCTTTATCTTAAGAGACTGATCGTCGGCGGACTTGAGAGAGTTTACGAGATCGGCCGTGTATTCCGTAACGAGGGTGTTGACACCCGTCACAATCCGGAGTTCACTCTGATGGAGCTTTATCAGGCATATACTGATTATGAAGGAATGATGGAACTGACAGAGTCCATGTTCCGTTACCTTGCAGAGAAAGTCTGCGGTTCCACAAAGATTTCCTACAATGGTATTGAGATCGATCTTGGTAAGCCGTTCGCACGTCTGACCATGAACGATGCCATCAAGAAATATACAGGAATCGATTTTGACGAAGTAGCAGATGATGAGGCAGCAAAGAAACTTGCTGACGAGCATCATATCGAGTATGAGGAACGTCATAAGAAAGGTGATATCATCAACCTCTTCTTCGAGGAGTACTGTGAGAAAGAGCTGATCCAGCCGACATTCATCATGGATCATCCGATCGAGATTTCTCCTCTGACCAAGAAGAAACCTTCTGATCCGAACAAGGTAGAGCGTTTCGAGCTCTTTATCAATACATGGGAAATGTGTAATGCATATTCCGAGCTGAACGACCCGATCGACCAGAGAGAGCGTTTCAAAGCACAGGATGCTCTTGCAGACGCAGGTGATGAGGAAGCCAATCACACAGACGAAGACTTCCTGAACGCACTGGAGATCGGTATGCCGCCAACAGGTGGTATCGGATACGGAATCGACCGTCTCGTTATGCTCCTGACAGACAGCCAGGCAATCAGAGACGTACTTCTGTTCCCGACAATGAAGTCCCTGGACGCTGACAAGAAGTCTGCGAAGTCAGAAAACAGCACTTCCACAGCAGCACCGGAGAAAGAAGAAGTTATCGACTTCTCCAAGGTAAAGGTAGAGCCTTTATTTGAGGAATTTGTTGATTTCGATACTTTCAGCAAGTCAGATTTCAGAGCTGTAAAGGTTAAAGCATGTGAAGCTGTTAAGAAATCCAAGAAGCTGTTACAGTTCACTCTGGATGACGGAACAGGCACAGATCGTACCATTTTAAGCGGTATTCACGCTTATTATGAGCCAGAAGAACTGGTTGGAAAGACCTTAATTGCGATCACTAACCTGCCGCCAAGAGCCATGATGGGAATTGAATCCTGTGGAATGTTACTTAGTGCAATCCATGAGGAAGAGGGCGAAGAAAAACTTCATCTTCTGATGGTTGATAACCATATCCCGGCTGGTGCAAAACTGTACTAAAATTAAATATGAAATGTCTAAAACCATGATGTCAGACCGCATTTGACAACAATTTGACAACAAAATTTGGGAGAATGATGAATCGTTATGAAGCATGACGAATTTCAGGTGAAAGGGCACAGGTTTGGGCAATGAAGTAAGAGCACTTCTTAGAGTTAATCTAAGAGGTGCTTTTTTCGTCCTTAGAAAGGTATATTCCGGCAGTCAGCTTCTGTAAAACAGTAAATAAAATTTTGGAGGAAAACATCATGGGTAAAAGTTATAAACCAATTACAAGTATGAAAGAAGTACCAGAGCAGCTTAGAAAATTACGCCGACAATATCTGCGATATCAACAGGCAGAAATCATTTACAGTATTTCCCATAAGAAGCTTTTGGAGCTTGCAAGTGATGCAGGTGCAATTTACAGAATAGATGGAACGGTACTGATTAATCGGGATATTTTTGATACTTATTTGGAACGATTCCATGAACCGGCGACAGGAAAAGGAAAGGAGAAAATGACAGATGAGCGGTAATGTATGGATGTTTTCAGATGAGATTGACGATGAAGATCTGGAATTTATGAGCCATGACTATGTGACTTATAATATGGCATGTGAATATTACAGACTGGGAATCAAGCCCGTAGTCCGCATGGCACATGAAGCCGGAGCAGTATATAAGATTGGGAAGAAAGTACTGATTCGGAGAAGTTTATTTGAAGCGTATCTGCGAGAGCAGAGGAAGATATGATAGAGGAGAAGAGCATGAGTGAACAGAGAAAAATAATACATGATGATAACAATGGATTGGATTATGTGTTGGTGGGAGATTATTACATACCGATGTTAGCCTTGCCGGAGGAAAACAGACCGATTGGTTACTGGGGAATACTCCGGAAAGAATATCTGAAAAAACATAAATCGGGGATGTATTCTTATCTTTTGTTGACCGGAAAACTGGATCGCTATCTGGCAGATCTTAACGAACAGGCACAGGAGCGGTATGAGCTGATTGAAGCACAAATGAGAAGTGCCGAAGGTGTAACAGAGAAATTAAAGGCACAGAAGCCTATGGAGTGGGTGCGACAGTGTAATAACATCAGGAATCGTGTGCAGGAAATTATATTGAGTGAATTGGTATATGTATAGGAGGAGCGTATGAGATACAGGATTGAATATGCAGATGGAAGATGTTGCAATTTCGCAAACAGCAGAAAAGATTTACTGGATTGGTTGAAACTGCTGAAAGATGAACAGATTGTAGATATTCGTAAGATTTATAAAAGTGGTGTGACAGATTCAGTTCTGGATAATTATCGAAGATATTTAAAACAGTGAAAGGGGTAGGCAGTCATGGTAGTTGTAAAAATTATTATAAGGATTTTGTTATTTCCAGTGCGGATATGCCTGACGTTGATACAACTGATGCTTATGTTCAGCACATGGCTGTCTGCAACTGCATTTCATGTCCTGTCTGGAATCATCTGCATTACAGCAGTCTTAGGATATGGAGTCGGGCAGGAAACAGGCACAGAAGTGGGCAGAATGCTTTTGGCAGGTTTTATACTTTATATCCTGCCTGTACTTTCTGGCTGGACGGTGATGTGGCTGGAAACAATCAAAATCAGATTGATGGGAGATTAAAAAGATGGAATTAACGGAAAATATGGAGGAGTTCCTGAATGATCTGATCGGAAAAAGAATGGAACAGGTTTATCAGGAAAAATAAGGAGAGCAGTATGATCCATTCAATGAAGAACTGGAACTGAAAGTGCAAAAGGTAATTCGGAAGTTACCGCAAAAACAGGGAAAAGTTATTTTTGACTATATGACAGAAACCTCAAATAATAACAGTGACCTGAATGAGTTCTATTACCGTATGGGATTGAGAGATGGGCTAGAGCTGAAAGAAGCTATCAAAACTATACTGGATACATTGATGGAGTAGGGTACCGGAGAAAGGAACGGGATTCACAAATGAAAATGACAAAAGAGATTGAAGAATTTATCAATCTGACAATAACGGAACACATGGGAAAATCATATGCAGATTGGAAGTTGAGCCAGTCATCTGTGACAGGACCAGATGAAATTGAGGAAGCGTACAAAAAAGTGATTGAGACACTTCCGGCAGAGCAAGAAGAAGTTATTACAAAATATTGTGATGCGATATTTAGCAGTGGGGCAGAAACAGAGGAATTCTTTTATCGGTTAGGTTTAAAAGATGGAATGAAGTTAAAGAAGTTAATAAAATTGATTATAGAAGAATTATCATAAATGAAAAACATTTTTATAAAATGATGGACAAATAATAGTGAGCATAATATAATATTTTGAGTATGATAGTTCACAAAAACGGAGGAAACGCTTAAATGAATAGGGTGCAGGAAATTAGAAAAGAGAGAAATATTACACAGGTACAATTAGCCAAATATGCTGGTATTAGTAGAAAATATCTTTCAAATGTAGAAAATCAGCTTGCAAATCCTTCTGTAGATGTTGCATTTCGAATATCTACAGCATTAAGTGTTGATATTGATAAGATATTTTTTGATGTACCTAAACCAAATATAACAGTATATCCAAAACCGTTGAGATATATTGATTTATTCTGCGGAATCGGAGGATTTAGATACGCCAGTAAGGGGGCTTTTGATAAGCTTGGGATAAATGGTAAGTGTGTGTTTAGCAGTGATATTGATAAATATGCACAACAGGCCTATGAAGCCAACTTTGGTGAGAAACCTGTTGGGGATATAACGAAAGTTGATGCAGAAAGTATACCTGATTTTGATTTGTTGTTTGGAGGATTTCCATGTCAGGCATTTTCAATTTGTGGTTTAATGAAAGGATTTGAAGATAAAACAAGAGGAACATTATTTTTTGATATAGCAAGAATTATAAAAGAAAAACAACCGCAAGCTTTTGTACTGGAAAATGTAAAGAATTTGGCAAGCCATGATGGCGGTAAGACACTTCAAACAATATTAGAAACATTAAGAGATGAATTAGGTTATCATGTCGATTATCATTTGTTAAATGCTCTTGATTTTGGCTTGCCTCAAAAACGAGAGCGAATAATTATTGTGGGATCAAAAAAACCATTTAAGATGGACTGGAATTTTGAAATAAAAAATAAAAAAACATTAAATGATATTTTAGAAAAGAAAGTTGATCCTAAACATTATGCTTCACCAGAAATTGTTGCAAAAAGAAAAGCAATGCATACGGCAAAAGTTTTTCCATCGATATGGCATGAGAATAAATCAGGAAATATTTCTTCGTATCCATATAGTTGTGCACTGCGTGCAGGTGCTAGTTATAATTATTTATTGGTAAATGGTGAAAGAAGATTAACTCCAAGAGAAATGTTAAGACTGCAAGGATTTCCTGATGATTTTAAAATAGTTGTATCAGATTGCCAAACTAGAAAACAGGCGGGAAATGCAATACCAGTAGATATGGTAAAAATGGTAATTGAAAGATTTATTCCAATGGCATTTTAAGCATAATTGTGTTAAAATTACTTCATATATTTAATGTTTGGAGGAATGCGGCACATGGCTGAGCCAAGATTAAGAACAGTGAATAAGGCAGTTGCCCCGTTTGCAGTAAATAAGTTTCCGTCATCATTTGTGGAAACATTAGCTCAAAATATTGTATATATGATGGCTACTAAACAGAGTATGTCATTAGAAGGAAATGAATGGGAGCAGATATTTGCAGAATGTGTAGGAGCAGAGTGGAAACCGTCAAATGTTGGACTTGATGATGTTGTTTTGGACAATTGTTGCTGGGGTGCGAAAACTGTTTTTGGACAAACTGATATTGAACATCAAGATAAGGTTAGATTAATATGTGGTAGAAATGCTGTTACATATAGCTTTGGAGTAGACAATTATTCAGAAGTTGATCCAAATGAGTTGGGAAAGATGGTTTTGCAAATTTGGAATGAAAGAGTGTCGGCAGTACGTCAGATTTTTAAATTTGTGAGAACGGTTGTTTTGGTCAAATCAAAAGATTATAAGGATTACCTCATATTTGAATTTGATACAATTCGATATGATCCGGAATTATATGAATTTAAGTGGAATAAGCGTGGGAATTTAGAGGGGTATGAAAAAGAATCTGGATTACATAAGTTTACGTGGCAGCCAGGAGGTAGCCAGTTTACAATTATAGAAAAAATACCGCAAGAGCGATTACATATTTCTATAAAACAACCTGATCAGATGGATAAAGCAACAATTTTGAAAGCAGTTGGTTTTGATAAATCATGGTATGAGATAGTTTCTGAAAAATTGCCCCCAAAAGATCAAAAAGCTCGGCAGACGGAAAGGATAGAAATCTACAAAGAAAAACTTGATAACTAGCACAGAAGGCATTAACTTGTAGTGAGTTAATGCCTTTGCACTATATGTTAGAAAGGAAAGAATTTTATGGAAAAAGTAAGACGGCAACATTATGTGCCGAGAATGTATTTAAAGAGATTTGGTTATGGAAATATAGGCGATGAATATATTTCTGTTCTCAAGCTGGATAATGGTACTGTTTTGGATAATCGAAAAGTTGAAAATTTTGCGGTGGCAAATTATTTCTATGATGCAGATAAAGAACAGATTGCAGAAATATTAAAAGAAGATTTAAAAGTTTTCCCAGAACTCTGCGACAATGAAAATTTATCAGATGACCAATTTACAGAACACGTATTAGCAAGAGAAGAATCAGCTATTAGTAAAATGCTTAATGAATTACAGGAAGATCTCAGCACAATTCATATAAGTTCAAATAGAAATTTAATGATAATTTTTTTACATTCTCTGGCATATAGAACGAAACAGTTTAGAGATCAAATGGATGCTATAAATAACAAAACAGAGAAATGGTTAAGTTCTATGTGTGATAATTTGGGACTTGATGAAGAGACAAAGAAAAAAACTATTGAGATAAATTGTTCTACAGGAAAGAATACACAGCTATATCAAATTTTAGGAATAAAACCTGTTTTAGAAACTATGCAGATGTTACAGTATAATTATGAGTGGTATGAAGCAGTGAATAATACAGAGTTGGATTTTGTTATTAGTGATAATCCAGCACAGACTGTAAGAAATGGATTTAATGATATATGTATTCCTGTTTCATCCAATAAGGCTATTATATTCAGAATAAAAGATAAGACAGCACCTCTTATTTCTAAAGACATGCCAGAGAATGGCATTATAAACTTATCATTAAATAGTGTAATTGCATATAACTGTATGCAGCTTGCAATGGGACAAAAATTTTTGTTTGGTACATCGAATACGATCAAATATATGAAAAAAATGTGGGAAGCAAGATCGGCAGGAAGAAATAAGAGAAAATAGAATAAAGATCAATTCAAGGAGCATTGACTGTAAAAAGTTAGTGCTTCTTTTTTTGGCCTTTTTTCAAAAGCATCTGACATTGTACACTCTGCCACATGTGATTAGTGGAAAGATAAAATTTCTTAAAAAAGCACCGTCCAAATGCCCGCCGAAACTTGCAATTAGTGAAGGAATATTTCATTTACGTGCATATTACGAAGTTTAACGGTCAGGTTTATGGCACTTAACAGCCATATTCCAGAATATAGCGGTCACTGAATAGACATTAGCAGAACAATCCTTTGTTCTGCTTGATTACTGTAATCAACAGTCTGAAATCCAGTCAATGGGGCATTTATGCCGGCTTTAGCCCTTGCCATTGACTTGAATGAAGACTGTGGTATAAACGACCGTTTCATTTCGGAACGCGGCCGTTCTAAAACGGAATGGCGACCGCTGAGCTCCGTAAAATGCAATTTACGCATAAAAACTTGCAAAAGGGGGTTGGTAAATACCGTTTCCTAAGCTTTATAGGTAGAGGAATAATTATTTTTCAAAAATCCCCCAAATCATGTCCGCTTTTGCTTGTCCCAGTACAGAGTATGTGAAGGGACTAACAAAAGTAAAAGAAAAAATGATAAAAATGCAAAAAAATATCACGAATCTTTTGCATCTTGCCAAGGCATTTGACTTTAGTAATTAGAGGACGTTTTGGAATGTTCCTTCATTGAACCTTGACAATCGATAAGTGCACCCTGAAAGCCTACCAGGAGTTCTGCCATGACCTTTCTTTTTTGAAAGCGAGCGGAATCATAATGACACTCCCGATGATGGGCGGCTGACCAGAGCCTTATGGTCAGTGACCTGTTTATACAGGCAGAGGCAGTCTGAGACGACTGCAGGTGACAGGGAAAAGCACGACAGACCACTGCAAAAAAGTAACTGAAAAATGTTTACAGGGCAAAATGCCCGGAAAGGATGTAACGACTATGAATAAAGTGATTTTAATGGGAAGATTGACAAAGAATCCGGAGATCAAGTATGCCGGGAAAGAGAATGATATGGCAGTAGCCAGATATACTCTGGCAGTGAACAGAAGATATAAACGTGACGGAGAACAGGAAGCAGATTTTATTTCCTGCGTAACATTTGGCAAGAGTGCAGAGTTTGCACAGAAATATCTTTACAAGGGAATGCGAATTGTGATCGGTGGACGCATCAGCACTGGCAGTTATAAGGATAAGGATGGAAAGACGATTTATACCACAGATGTGATTGTGGAAGAACATGAATTTGCTCAGAACAAGGACAGCGGTGCTGGAGCAGATTCATCAGAAACCCCGAAAACAGATAAAGACGGTTTTATGGAAGCGAAGGACGGAGAAATTCCGTTTGACTAATAAAAGCAGAAATCTGTCTAATAAAAATGTGGAGGTTATTTATGAGTGTAAGTTATAACAGATTATGGAAACAGCTCATTGATAAAAATATGAAGCGGATAGAAATGCAACATCTCACCGGGATTAGCGGAAACATTCTTGCCCGGATGGGAAAAAACCAGTATGTATCAATGGAGACGATTGAGAAAATCTGCAAGAAACTGGACTGCACCGTTGATGAGATGATGGAATTTACAGATGATGAATAACAGGAGCAGATATGTCAAATTATTAAAACTGGCAGAATGCTTCAGAAGTCGAAAAAAGAAATTGAAAAAAGATAACACGCCGGATACGGCATAAATCTCTTAGCAAAGCTAAGAGCGCACTTCTATACAGGCAATTACATCTGCCTGTATCGTGCGACCTGCGGTGCCATTCTCGATTTTGAGAGATTTTAATTCGGGAATATAGCGAAATCATAGATTTCGGACAAGGGGATAATTTCCCCTTGCGGCACAAGGCCTATCTTGTTGCATTGATTAAAGATTTTTAAGATTACAGAGGTTAGTATTTCCTTTTGAGAAACAACGACCTCATTTTTTATACCCAGGAATCGGAATTTGTGAGAAGATCGATTCTTTTTATTTACAGAAAGAGTAGGAAGTTGAAAACTTGAGCAGAGCGAAAAATCCAAAATATGAATCTATGTCACTGGAAGAACTGAAAGTCAACATGGAAAAAAGTAAAAAAGAACTGGAACATGCGATCCACAATAAAAATCTTCTGGAGCAGAGAAAGAAGTTGGTAGAGCGAAAGGAACGTTCCCACAGATTGATTGTTAAAGGAGCAGAGTTTGAAAAAGCATTTCCATTATCAAGAGATCTGGAACAGGAAGAAGTTCAGGATGTTATGGATCAGCTGCGGAACAGTAGTTACAACAAGAGTATTGTGCGACAGGTTTACATAGCAGCCTTACACAAAGAACAACAGCAAATTGCAGAAGCAGTTGAAAAAGCAGAAAGAGGAGATGACAGCTAATGGCACTGTATCATTTTTCAGTAAAGCAGGTTTCCAGAGGAAAAGGTCAGACGGTGGTTAATTCCGCAGCTTATATTTCGGGGCAGAAGCTTTATAACGATTATTATGTACAGACGCATGACTATACAAAAAAGTCTGGAGTAGTTTTCACAGAAATTCTGACACCGGAATATGTGCCGGAACGTCTGACTGATCGGGAAACACTCTGGAATGAGGTAGAAAAGGTAGAGAAAAGTAAACGGGCACAGTTAGCTTATTCTTTTGATATTGCTTTGCAAAATGAACTGACACTGGATGAAAATATAGAACTGGCGAGAGCGTTTTGCTGGGAACAGTTTGTAGCACGTGGCATGATTGTAGATCTGGCAGTTCATGAGGGAAAATCAAAGAACGAAGATGAACCAGATAATCCACATTTTCATGTACTTGCTCCAATCCGTCCTTTTACAGAAAAAGGGAGCTGGGGCAACAAGCAGAAACGGGAATATGTTCTGGATGAAGATGGAAACCGGATAAAAGATGCCAAAGGGAAGGATATATTCAATGCTGTTTCCACTACTGGCTGGAATGATCCGGAGCTTTTAAAGGAATGGAGAAGAGCGTGGACGGAGAAAGTAAATGAAAAATTCCGGGAATGCCACATGGCAGCCAGAATTGATCACCGTTCTTACAAAGAGCAGGGGATTGATCTGATTCCGACCATACACGAGGGATATGAAGTTCGGGCAATGGAGAAAAAGGGGATAAAAACAATCATCGGGGAGCTGAACAGGGCAATTCGACAGTTCAATCAGATGTTTATTTCTCTGAAAGAATCCATTCAGTGGATGAAGACAGCTTATGAAGAAATGAAGTCAGAGTTGGATCGCAGACAGAACCCTACACTTCTGGAAAGTTTACAGGATTATTATGATAAAAAGACACAGGGCAGGCCTCCACTTCCCAATTTCTATGCGGAGATGAAACGAAAAGGTAAGAATCTCTCCAACTTACAGGAGTTTGCAAAATCCATCAGTTATCTTCAGACACATCAGATAGAGACGATGGATGACTTGCAGGAACGGATTGATGAGCTGAACGGTGTTGTTTCTGTCAGCAAAAAAGAAATTTCTGAAAAGAGAGAGCAATTAAAGAAATTGGAGAATTTGGAAAAGATGGTAGAAGTAATAAAGACAAACCAGCCATTGATTGATGAATATAATCATTTCTATTTCCAGAAAAGACGGGAGAAATACTATCAGCAACACAAGAAAGAAATCAATTATTACCGTAAATGTGAACGGGAACTGAAACAACATCTGGATAAAAATGGAAAGGTGCCAACTGCCAGATGGAAACGGGAGAAAGAAGAACTCCAGGCGGTGATTGAAGAACTGAAAGCAGATAATCAGCCGTATCAGGAGGAACTTGCATTTGTAAAAAAGGTACAGAGCTGTGCGGATATTGCCAGACGTGACCGGGAAATGGCAGAAGCCGATACTTCCGGGCGTTCAGAAGAAAAAAAGGAGAAGCAGACAAAGTTTCCGGCGTTTCATGCAGTTCAGACGGAAGATATTTTTAAAGAAAACGGTAAAGCAGAGCAACAGCCGGAGCAGAAGTCAGAAAAGAAGACTTCTCTTCTGAGAAAATTGGATGAAAAAAAGAAAGAATGTGCAGAGCGTGATGCAAAACAGCAGGTAGTAAAGAAAAAACGGAATCATGAGATGAATTTATAACAGTCTGCCAGTAGGACAGACAGGAAAGGATGATGAAAATGCAGTATACAGAAGAACAGATTGCAAGAGCAAACCATACCGATCTTGTTTCTTTTCTGAACGCACAGGGAGAACAGTTGGTGAAAAGTGGCAGAGAATACCGTTGGAAAAAGCATGACAGTGTAACGATATCTGGAAACCGATGGTATCGGCATAGTCAGAGCAAGGGAGGTTATCCGGTAGATTTTGTGATGGAATTTTATTATGCAACATTCCCGGAAGCAGTGAAAATGCTAATCGGGGAAGAAGGCGAAGGCAGGCAGAAGTCCTGCCCCGCCTCGTCCCAAGACTTCCGATTACCGGAGAAAAATGAAGATAATGAAATGATCGTAAAGTATCTGACAGAAAGCAGAGAACTTGAGAAAAATCTGGTGATGGAATGGATTGCCAGAGGAGATATTTACGAAGAAAAGAAGCACCATAATGTTGTATTTGTGGGCAGAGATGCAGATGGTATTCCAAGATATGCACATTGCCGGGGCGTTGGTGAAATAAAATATCGGGGAGATGTGGCTGGATCTGATAAATCTTACGGATTCAGTCATAGAGGGACGGATAATCAGTTGTTTGTGTTTGAAGCAGCCATTGACCTGCTTTCTTTCATCCAATTATTTCCAAAAGACTGGAAGAAACGCAGCTACCTGAGTCTGGGTGGTGTCTCCAGTATGGCACTGATGGTTTTCCTTTCTGAACGCCCTCAGATTACTTCTGTCTTTCTGTGCCTGGATAATGACCAAGCAGGGAATGAAGCCTGTGAGAAACTGGCAGGAGAAATCTCAGAAGGATATAGTGTAATTCGTCTGAAACCGTCACGAAAAGATTGGAATGAAATCCTCTGTGATAAAAACGCTAACAGAAAGAAAGTAATCACAGAAACAATCACAATTAAAGTACCAGAAGCAGAAGAACTGGTGCCGATGTTATGTTATGAAGATATTGAGCAGACCAGCGTGGATTGGTTGTGGTTTCCTTATATTCCATTTGGAAAACTGACAATCATTCAGGGCAATCCGGGAGAGGGAAAAACTTATTTTGCAATGATGCTGACGGCAGCCTGTACCAATCGAAAGCTGTTTCCGAATATGGAAGATATTGAACCGTTCAATGTAATTTATCAGACAGCAGAGGACGGTATGGGTGACACCATTAAGCCAAGATTGGTGGAAGCAGGTGCAGATCTGAGCCGGGTTATGGTAATTGATGATACGGAAGAAGCATTAACCTTATCTGATGACCGAATTGAAAAAGCAGTCAGACAGAATCAGGTGAGACTTGTAATTATTGATCCGGTACAGGCATTTATTGGAGCAGATGTGGATATGAATCGGGCAAATGAAGTGCGTCCGGTGTTCCGGAAACTGGGAATGATTGCAGAGAAGACCGAATGTGCCATTGTGCTGATCGGACATCTGAATAAATCTTCCGGGACACAGAGCACGTATCGGGGACTTGGTTCTATTGATATTATGGCAGCAGTGCGAAGTTTAATTTTTATCGGGAAAGTAAGAAAAGATCCAACCACAAGGGTATTGATTCATGAAAAAAGTTCTCTTGCACCACCAGGGGAAACAATGGCGTTTAAACTGGGAGACGAAGAAGGCTTTCGATGGGTGGGAGCCTATGAGATTTCCGCAGATGAATTGTTAGATGGAAAAGAAGGAAAAGCAACAGAAACAAAGCTGGAACGAGGGGCAAAGCTGATCAGGGAACTGCTTGCTGATAAAAAAGAAATTTCAATCAGAGAATTAGACGAAAAAGCAAAGGAGCAGGGAATATCCGGGCGAACAATGCGTGATGTGAGAAGCCGGATGAAGAATGAACTGGAATACCGGGTAAATGAAAAGCAGGAGAACAGTATTCGATTAAAAGAGTGATGGAATGGCAGAATGATTAAAATTGAAGAATAAACAAAGCAGAATGGACCTAACATGGTTTATGTTATTGTATTTAATACTACATTTTAATACAATAGAAATTGACAAATGTAGCATTAAAGTATATACTTAATTTTGGGAGGTAAGATTCTTTGGACACTTATACAGTAAAAGAAGTTGCAAAAATGATGAATACATCTGAAGAAACTGTTAGAAGATGGATTCGATCAGGAAAATTAAAGGCTAATATGAATTCACGGAAAAAAGGGAGTGTTATTACTGATGCAATGTTGAGAGAATTTACAAAGAATACACCTAAATATGCTGCTGCATTGACGACTCCGATAGGAGGAATCGTTGCTGCCTCGACGTTGCTGCTAGGAACTCTCGTAGCTAAGAATGTTGAAAAAGGTGAAGCAATAAAAAATTCCACTATTGATTCGGAGGAAATTAAAAAGATATTAAAAGAGAATCTTGCAACGGTTAAGATAAATATAAAAAATAAAAAGAAGGCTATTGCCCAGCTTGAACAAGAAATAGTCGATGAAGAAACAAAGATAAAAAGTCTGGAATATTTATTAAAAAATATTGAGAATGCAAAGGGGGATATAAATGAGTGATCTTAATAAGAAAATAACAGAATTATTGTCTGATTCATGCAAAGCTGCGCCAGATATGACGCATAGTCTTAAAATTATTGGAGACGGGGATATGAAAGAGGGAATGAAAACCATCGCAGAGTTTTTTGAAGAAAATGGGATGAAAAAAGGTGCTTTATTCGGCACAGCAGGAACTCTTACTGTTATCGGATTAATAGTTGGAGTAAAAAAGATTTATTCAATGAAAAAAGCTCATAAAGAAAAAGGTGAGAAAATTCTTAGTGGATTACAGCAGGGAATAGCGAATGAATCAACTGAAAGCATTGAAAATTATGATAGTATAAGAGAAGTCAATGAAGAAGGGAATATTTAGGCAAACGATGCGTGATATGAGAAACCAGAGAATAGTATTTGGTTAAAAGATTAATGGGTGGCAGAATCATTGGAGCAAATGTAGATTTTTATAGATACCTTATCTGCCACCTGCCGTCTGCCAGTATATGAAATTCTGAGAAAAGATTGCGAACTGCTTGCAAATTGCAATCAAACGAAATATAATGAAGAAAAAAGAGGAGGCGATATCTATGGCAAGAACAGCAAATGTATTTGCACGTGTTGAGCCCGAAGTGAAAGAACAGGCAGAACAGGTGCTTGATCGACTTGGTATTCCAATGTCCAATGCAGTAGGAATGTTTCTGAGACAGATTGTACTCCAGAGAGGAATTCCTTTTGAAATGAAACTTCCAGCTTATGAGGAACTTGTTGCATATGGTTCTTTGACAAAGGAACAGTTCGATGCAGAAATAGAGAAAGGCATGGAAGATATTAAGGCTGGCAGAGTATATTCGGCAGATGAAGTTGAAGCAGAAATGAAACGGGAATTTGGTATATGAAATATAAAGTGATGTATACAGCCAGAGCGGATTATGACCGCAATTCGGAAGCTGGATACTATGCCGAATAGAAACCGGCTTTATGAGGAAGAACCGTGGTACAGCAGAGGACTTCGATTCTTTCCGGTGGATAATTATCTGGTATTCTATAAGACAGATGATGAAACTGAAACGGTATATGTAGTGCGAATTATGTATGGCGGACGTGATGTTCATAAACAGTTAAGTCAAACAGAAGACGTTTCGGAAGATTAAAATTGAATATTGAACCGGGGATTTAAGCAGTTAGTCTATGAAAAATAGGTTAGCTGCTTTTTTTTATGCAAAAAAAGGAGGTGTCGTGTATGGGATATGCACGTAAAGATGTAGAGAAAACAAAGAAAATAGCAAAGAAATTTGTCCGCTACCAGGAAGGGGCAGAGCTTTACAGCATTGGACTGACAAAATTCCAGGAGTTGGCGAAAGAGGCTAAAGCAGTGTATAAGATTGACAAGGTTGCTCTTGTAAACTGTGAGATATTCGAAAAGTATCTGGAGACATTCCGGATTGCGTAGGGAAGAAAAAATTGTGGAAGGACGAAAAACAGGGATTGACTTTTTGTCATACGAAAACTATAATGAGGATGTGGAGGAATAAGAACAGATATGGCGAAGACAGGAAGACCAAAGTCGGACAATGTAAAAAAGAAAGTATTGAGTATCCGGGTGGAAGATTCTATGTATAGGCGTATTTGTGATTATGCCGGAAAACACAAAATGACTGTGACAGAAGTTGTCCTGCAGGGACTGGAAAAAATATTGAACAGACCTGAATAACATGAAGTCCTTCCTTTATCTGAAGGAGGATTTTATATGGCACAGACAAGAAAAGATCTGCGGGGCAGAGTCCTGCGGAAAGGTGAATCACAGAGACGTTCCGATGAGAGGTATGTATATACTTATACAGATCCCCTTGGAAGGCGTAAGTATGTTTATGCACAAGACCTTGTAACGCTTCGGGAAAAAGAAGCACAGCTTATGAAAGATCAGATGGACGGTCTGGATATTTACGTTGCAGGAAAGGCGACTGTAAATTTTGTATTTGACCGTTATATGAGTCTCAAAAGCAATCTGAAACCGACAACCAGAAGTAATTATCTTTATATGTATGACCGATTTATCCGGGACACATTTGGAAAGCGGAATATAGCGGAGATTAAGTATTCTGATGTGGTACAGTTTTACAATCACCTGATTGAGAAACAGGAATTGCAGATTAACACACTGGAAACTGTTCATACGTTATTACATCCTACTTTTCAATTGGCTGTGAGGGATGACATTATCAGAAAAAATCCTACGGATGGAGTCATGGCAGAATTAAAGAAAAATTTGGGTATGAAAACCGGTGTGAGACATGCACTGACAATTCCGCAGCAGAGGGCATTTATGGAATATATTGCCACACACCCGATTTACTATCACTGGTGGCCGATTTTTACGATTTTTCTTGGAACCGGGTGCCGGATTGGAGAAGTTTTAGGGCTTCGATGGGAAGACATTGATTACGAGAAGCGGATTATCAGCATCAATCATAATCTGACGTATTATCCGGTAGGAGAAGACCGGGCATCGGAAAATCACATTTCGACGCCGAAAACAGAAGCCGGCATGCGTACGATTCCCATGTTGGATACAGTGAAAGATGCTTTTGAAATGATCTGGGAAGAGCAGAAAGAAAATGGATGGACAGATGCAGAGATTGACGGAATGACAGGCTTTGTTTTCTGTAACCGTTATGGAAATATAATGAATGCCCAGTCAGTAAATCGGGCAATCAAGAGAATCTCATCTGCTTATAATGCAACAGAAGAAATAGAGGCAAAAAAAGAGCATCGGGAGCCGGTGCTGTTGCCGGATTTTTCAGCGCACAGCTTGAGACACACATTTTGCACAAGGCTTTGTGAAAGAGAAACCAACCTGAAAATAATCCAGTCGATCATGGGGCATAAGGATATCCAGACCACTATGGATATCTATGCAGAAGCGACAGAGGAGAAAAAACAGGAAACATTTGAACATTTGGCTGCAACAATGGATGTATTTTAAGAAGGGCTTATGAACCCTTTCATCTGACAACAGAAATAACCAAATGACATCAAATTGACAACAGATATGATTTGACAATGATTCATCATGAATGGTGATGAAGAGAAGACAATTTAATAGAAATAGCACAGCGAAGCATCACGAAGGGTAATGAAGAAAAATCAAAAAAATTCCCGACAATGAAGAGCCTTGACTCTGATAAGAGCGTAGCCAAAGCAGGCGATACTGCAGAGGTAGCAGCAAACGACAACAACGGATTCTTCACACCGAATGAGAAGATCAACTTCTCCAATGTAAAGGTTGAGCCTTTATTTGAAGAAGATGTTGACTTCGATACATTCAGCAAATCTGACTTCCGTGCAGTTAAGGTTAAAGAGTGTGTTGCAGTTCCGAAGAGCAAAAAACTCCTTCAGTTCACACTGGACGACGGAACAGGCACAGACCGTACCATCCTTTCCGGAATCCACGCTTACTATGAGCCAGAAGAACTGGTAGGCAAGACCCTGATCGCGATCACAAACCTGCCACCACGTAAGATGATGGGAATCGAGTCCTGCGGTATGCTGCTTTCCGCAGTAAATAACCTGAAGGATTCTGAGGATGAAGAACTTCATCTGATCATGGTTGATAACCATATCCCGGCTGGTGCGAAACTGTATTAAGATAAACGAATAGTAGAGTAGAATATATAAAGAGACTGGAGTGATTTCTGGTCTCTTTTTTATGTGCGCTTTGCGGCGCACGTCGCTAAAGGATGAAAGTTCCTAATCCACCCTAGTAGTGGGAAGGATATAGCCAAGACCAAGGGTGTCGTGGGTGACCACGAATCTGAAGGAAGGTGGAGGCAAATCTCTGGTCTGACGAACAGAAATCATGTGAGGCTACGGTTAAGGATAAGATTGCATAACAAATCAAAGTCCAATAACTACTCGGAATTAACTGTAGCAGAGGGCACAGATTTGTCCGTTATGCAGACGACTGTATGATTTTCTGTAAAAGCAGAAAAAGTGCAGAAAGAACTTTGTAAAATATCATTCCGTTTATAGAAGGAAAACTTTTCCTAAAAGTAAACAGGAAGAAAACAAAGGTGGCTCATATCAGTAAGGTCAAATATCTAGGCTACACCTATTACAGATATAAAGGCAAATGCAGATTTAGAGTGCATCAAAAGTCAGTAGAGAAGATGAAAAATAAAATCAGAGAGCTTACTGACAGGAACAAAGGCATTAGCAACGAAGTACGAGAAAGGAAGTACCAAGAGTATGTGCGAGGGTGGGTGGAATACTTGCAGATATGAAGGGACTACTAAAAGAAACTGACGAATGGGCAAGGCGTAGAATCAGGGCGGTCTACTGGAAACAATGGAAGAAAATCAAAACGAAGTACCGAATGTTAAAAGCATTGGGAATGGAACATTGGAAAGCAAAGGAACTTGCATGTAGTAGAAAAGGTTATTGGAGAATGGCAAAAGTTTTGAACCAAATCTTTTCAAAGAAAATAATAGCCAAGCTAGGATACAGCTCCATGCTTGACTATTATCTAGTAGTCTGTGAAAACTAAAGAACCGCCGTATACGGAACCGTACGTACGGTGGTGTGGGAGGACGGTAAATAAAATAATTATTTACCTCCTATCCGATTGGTAAATGTAAAGATTGTGTACATGGAAATAAATGTGCCGGAGGCTGCAGATCTTACAATTATTTTACACACAGACAATTGTATGAGTCCTTATATTGTGCCAAATAGCGTTTCAAGTATATATTTTCAAATGAAAGTACTTCCTGGAGGTTAATCCAGGAGGAGCTTTTTTTGATTGCATCAGAAGCTGTAAAAAGACTGCGTTATGATGAAGTCGAATGTAATCCATCTGCGGAAAAGAAAATATAAATTCAAAAAGTAATTCAAGAAAGTACTCAAATTGCATTGATTATAAGCGTATTTCTGTTATAATTATCTTATATTATACAGATGATAATGAATATTAAATGGTGTTTTGGCGTGAAGACGCTTTATTGTATGAAAATACATTTTCTGTTCTAGTAATTGGCTTGCTTTGCTTTCATAAATCTGTGTTCTAGGATAACTTTATAAAAATTCCATTTGACGTCTGTATCATAAATTCAACGGAGAAGGAGTGCTGATATTATGATTTACAAAGCAACAGAACTTATCAAACAGGAAATGGATCGTCAGGATATGAAATATTCGGTTGAAGAGTTTGATGATAGATCCATTATTTTTGCAGGCTTTGGTATTGACAATGGACCAAGCGTAAGAGTACAGTTTGTTTCTCAGGACAATGATAATGATGTTGCAATCCGCTTATATGGACTTGTAAACAGTGTAGCAGAAAGCAAAGTCGAGAAAATGCAGGAAGTAGTAAACGAATGTAACTGTCAGTATAGATATTTAAAGTTTACGATGGATAAAGATCGTGATGTTAATATCGAATATGACATACCACTCCGAGCAGATGATGAAACAGTTGGGGCTATGGCATGCGAAATTTTCATTCGTATTATGAAAGTTGCAGATGATGCATACCCTAAATTTATGAGAGTCATCTGGGGTTGATGTAAAACATATTATTCAGGATATCGATTTTACTCAAAGAGCTGCCATGTTCTGTATCAATGTTTGGAATATTGATCTGGCGGCTGTTGTGTATGATATGATTAAAGCTTGCATCGGTTTTTGATGCAAGCTTTATTTAGAATTCAGATCTGAAAATAGAACTGCTCAGGGGGATATCAAAATGAAAATTAATACATTTGAAACATACATAAAAGAACCTCATTCTTTAACTATTGAACAGATGCAGAATATTCACAGAGAGTTATTGGCAGAAATTGAAAAAGATTCAGAGGCAATCGAATTGTACGAAGAACTGATTACTGTTGCTACGAGATATGCTTCAATCCGGGCAGGCTGGCAGCAGTTATCTATAGAAGAAAAAAAGGATCGTGACTCATCCAGGACATCCTGTCATAATTCTGTGATCACGCATTTTAATATGTTGGCCAGATACCTTAAAATGCAAGGAAAACAGGCCAAGTGGAGAGATGAACTTGGATATGAGGAAGATGATAAGTATTTTCGTAAAACAATCGGAGATTTTGGATGTTATCTTGTATTTGTAAACAGTTTGTGTGCAAGGTAGGATATTGATCAGAGCATATGAAGTTATCCTGTAAAAATGTTAAGTGAAAATGTACATTCCGTTATAGATAAATATAACAGATAAGCACAGGTAAACAGACAGAGGGAAAACCTTCTGAGAAATTACGAGTGTATGCAATGAAACTTATTTAACTAAAACTTCCCACACCGATATGGTGTGTTGAACCTTGAAAATTCAATATTTCAACATTTCAACTAATAAAAAAGGCATAAACCTGTTACGTTTGGTATAATGGAATTGTCCAGAAACCATTTTTACAAAGGAAATCTATGCCATGTCCAGTATACCACAAAACCATTTTAATGAGAACGACTTAATTGACTGTGTGCAGAGATTTTTTTCCAAACATCATGTTGGCAAGCTTCTTGCCAATTTTTACCGTTTCCTTAATTCTGTAAAAACAAACTGGCTCCGTTTTACTTCTTTTCTTGCAGCAGATATCGTGGATCATGACATCCGTGATCTGACAAACCAGGAAAGAAAAAATGTCTTCATCATTGATGACAGTTTTTTCAGCCGTACAAGCTGTAAGAAAACAGAACTGGGATCAAAGGTTTTTGACCACACAGATATGTATTTCAAAAAAGGCTTCCGAATGCTTACGTTAAGCTGGAGTGATGGAAATACATTGATTCCTGGTTTTCCAATCCAGCACAGGTCACAGCCATCCATGAAAAAGGCATGGATGTGATTGCTATGATCAAGAAAAGCAGCCGGATCAAATATTCATACTATGCTGAACCTGATCGGAGAATGCCATAGCTTATCTTATGATGCACTGACAGCCCACGTGGCCATTGTGTTTACCAGATATATATTACTTGCAATGGAACAGCGACAAAATGAAGACCAGAGAACTCTTGGTGAGTTGTTCTTTTTCCTTGTTGATGAAATGGCAGACATTACTTTTAACAGATCACTTGGTATCCTGATGGATGCTTTAATGGCAAGCCTTCAGGAAATTTTAAAACTCAGCGATGAACAACTGACTGCTTTTACCGCTGATTTTGAAGCAAGACTGCCAGAATATCTGCGAAATGCACTCCATCCCAAGGCTGTAGTAGCATAAGTGATGCTAGAATATAAATAGTACAAGCCAAAATGAGAAATTCCAAATACACATAAGCATGATACAATAGAAACATGCTGAAGGAGGATCTCATATGGCAAAACAACATGACAAACAATTTAAACTTGATGCAATCCAGTATTATCAAGATCACAAAGATCTCGGGGTACGTGGATGTGCAGAAAATCTTGACATAGGACCAAATTCAACCTTAATGTTTTATAAAAAAATAATTTCAAGAAATAGAAATTTACTGTGAGTAGGTACATATAGATTATGAAAAGAAGAAAGTAATTCTTATTGATAGGCGTCTGACAAATATATACAAGAAAAAGTGGCATAGAAGCAATGAAATATTATCCCATTAGCATAAAAAATAATAACAAAAACTTATTTAAGTAATATTATATGAATAAGTTTATATTGAACTTATATAAATAAGTTTGAGGTGATCGAAATATGAAATATAATTTTCCAGAAGATTTGAGATCAATTCGGGCGATATTAGGCCTTTCTCAGAGAGAATTTGCAGAACAGATTGGAGTAGAGCAGGTGACTGTTTCAAGAAATGAGTTGGGAAAAACAGTTCCGTCTGCAAGAATTTTGGAGAATGTATACAGATTTGCATTTACAAAAAATATAAGAATAAATAAACTGAAAGAAATGCTCTGGAGAGATGCTCTGGAAAAAATGAGAAATTGCTTTTCCATGGGGCGAAAAGTGAAATTACCGGGGAAATAGATATCTATAGAGGCAGGAGTAACAATGATTTTGGACAGGGATTTTATACAGGGGAAAGTTACGAGCAGGCAATCTCATTTGTATCAGGATTTGAGCATTCATCGGTATATTATATTCGTTTCAATGACACGAGTCTGAAATGTAAGAGATATAAAGTGGACCAGGAATGGATGATGACGATTGCCTACTATCGGGGGGCGCTAGATGAATACAAGGAACATCCAACAATAAAAATGCTTGCAGAACAGTCCAGAGATTGTGACTACATAATTGCACCGATAGCAGACAACCGTATGTTTCAGATTATTAATTCATTTATTAATGGAGAAATTACAGATGAACAGTGCAAACACTGTCTTGCGGCAACAAATCTTGGAATGCAGTATATATTTATAAGTGAAAAGGCAGTATCGCAGGCTAAACTTATAGAACGATGTTATATTTCAGACAATGAAAGGGAATATTATAAGAATATACGATTGGAAGATGCCAAGTTAGGTGACAACAAAGTGAAACTTGCAAGAAGGCAATACAGAGGAAAGGGTCTGTATATTGATGAAATCCTGGTGTAAAGAGGTGGCCGATGAATGAGAAAAATAGATAAAGATGGATTGCTTTTGTGTGAACTTCAGGCGACTGCATTTGAAAACTCTGTTGATAAAATGGAGTCGAGCTCAGAGATTTTTATCAGGCGATTTATGAAAAGTAAAATAGCAAAAAGACTTGATAATGGGTCAGTCCTTGAAAGTAATATTCAGGCAAATGATATTTTACAGTTTGTAGATGAAGAGTATGGAGTTTCGGATTATGGAACTGTAAAATATACCCACAACGAGATGTACTGGATTGGTTATATCTACAGGTATTTTGCGATTATCTGTGAGTTAACATCAGTACAGGTTTATAAAATTATAAAACCGAAGGAACTGAGAGGATTATTTCTTCCATATCATACCATGGATCCATCTCAGGCTGTGGAGAGGATACTGGAGGCAAAAGAAATGCCAATGGATGAGAATATGGAACTGGAACGTCAATATAAAATATTCAAAAAAATAAGAATGCAAAAAACAAAGAACGAGCAGGCTGGCGTTAAATAAAACGCTCAACCCGCTCCATTGTAGTTTTCAGAATCGTAATATCCGTCAGCACATCGCCGGTTTCCAGTGAATGGTTGGCGTTTTTTGTAAGAAAAAGAGGTACCTCTTTTTGCTGTGCCAGCTTCTGGATAATTTCGGTTTCGGCCCAGGGATCTGCGGTGCCGTGGAAGGCGATGCTTCCGGCCAGTGAGAAAGAAAAGGTATCCGCCAGAGGCGTAAACAGGATGCTTTTCACTGTCAGATCATGTCTGGAAGCATAGGCTGAAGATATGATAGTGCCAAGACTTTTGGAAATAAACAGAATACTTCCATATGAATGCCAGTCAACATTCTGGAGAAACTGTTCGGTATGTTTCAACGCAAGCTCGAAGGCCTGTTCCATTTTGGCACGGTCGCCTTTGACATTTTCGGGAAGAGAACCGTAAGATACATTCAAGATCTGATAACCTTGATTTCTGGCAAGGCGAGCTGCATAGTAAAGGAGCGGTTTATCAGGGCCATATCCGATACCCGGGAAAACAACGGCCAGCTTCGGGGCGTTGTTATCAGCTTCCGCTGTATGAGAGGAAGCTTTGTTATAGAGCATCTGCAGCTGGATTTTTTCCTGGAGCTCTTTTAAGGGAATGGAGATCGTGCAGGAGTCGGATGGAAGGTAATCATAATCAGTAATAATGCCATCCTCTTCTCCGTGATAAACAATATGTGAGGAACCCATAAGTTCCATATCTTCTTCAATATCTGAAAGTAATTCTTCGTATGATTTCATTTTATTTCAAACCTTCTTATTAAAAAATTAGTATTTGTCAAAGTATGTTATGTGAATATTTCCTTTATATGGGGAAAAGTTTATTTGTGTTCAAGCTTCGCTTTCTCGGCATTCAAAAGCTCAATATTAATATTCTTCTCACTAGCAGTTTTATCAACCCAGAGGTTCAGAGAATCAATAGCCAGGGAAACCTCATCCAGCTTTTGGCTGATATATGCAAAGTCTTTGATTTCATCGTCGGTGATCTTACCGTCTCTGGCGATCTGGATCAGACGGCTGGTGAGAGGGTTGATCTCATTAAGACTAGCGATGGTTTCCAGGATAATGGTAGAAAGTTCGGAAACCTCGATCTCCGGTACATACCGGTCCCCGATCATACACTTGTGAGAACAGTAATAATTGCATAAGTCAGGATGCTTATAGCAGTCAGCCATCTGGATGATGTCGTAAGGGGTTGGTTCCTGCAGTTCGTATTCGATCTTTTCAATCCTGGAGGCAGAAACACCGGTCATTTCCTGGCTGGCTTTTTCGCGGGTCAGACCCTGTTCTTCTCTGTATTGCTGATAAATAGTCTTGTTTTCTCTGGTAGATTGTTTCCCCATGGTTCAGTCTCCTCTGTTAATTCTCCAAAATAGGGAAATATATGAAGTTATTTCAACATATAGAACGTTTATTTTTACAGATGGTTCTATTATACTGGATTCATCGAGTGACAGCAAGGGCCGACAAAGAGAAAGAGGTGGCTGTGTGGACGTGACAAGAAGATTGCAGATGATACGGATCCTGGAAAAAATGGAAAGAGATCCGAAATTCAGTGAAAAGCTTGGAATCATAAATAAATCAAAATTTATATCAGTAAATATAACTGGAGAAAAGGAGAAATTATGTTGACGTTATTATTTATCATATGTATGTTTGGAGTTTTTGGAAAGCTGTTTTTTTTCGGCCTGAAAGCAGCCTGGGGGATATCTAAATTTATATTAACACTGGTATTCCTGCCGTTGATCCTGATCGTAATGGTAGCAGGAGGACTGATCTCCCTGGCATTACCGATACTTCTTGTTATTGGTATTGTCGGACTGATCGCATCAAAAGCATAAGGAAATAAACAGCAAACGCGGATTATGAATAACCGCCTGGAAAAAAGGAGGAACAATTATGAGTAAGAAAGAAGGATACAGCAGACCAGGTTTATTTGGAGGCATTAATCACTATGATGCCAATGTGAATATTCTCGTGCGATGAAATCGCACTTCCGGAAATTTGGGAATC
>NZ_QTYB01000002.1:0-160303 GCF_003461955.1 Ruminococcus sp. AM36-2AA
TCACCCTGGCTTTCTATATACTGCCGTATCGTTTCAATCGTTGCTCCGCCTGCACTGAGCAGACAGAATATCTGACCCCAGAATGCATCTTTCATGGTCTAACTCCATTATATTTATCATCCTTTTTCTTATATCAACGGATATGTATTTATGAACTAATTGTTCTTTTCAGTATACTACATCAGGGAAGGGAGAACAAGTGTTTCTTTTATACTATAGAGATTTTTTTGAGCAGACATGCTCCGATGTGCAATTCATCTCACCACCTGAAGAGGTGAGAGAATTCTTGCTACATTTGTTAAATGTATTTTAGTATAAATTTGCGGGAAATACAATGTAGGGGAGAACGGGTAAAAGTAAACAAAAAAATAAGAGTAAAATTAGACGCTTTGCCAATAGATTTTTAAAAAGGAAAGTTTTATACTCTACTTACAGTTAAGACATAAACATAAGTAAAAGACATAAATAACGAAATGAACGAAAAAAAGGAGGTTCTATCATGAAATTAACAAGAGAAGGAATCAAAGAGCGTGAAGCATGGGAGAAAGCAGGCATCAATCTTCCAGGATACGATGTAGAGGCAGTTACTGAGAAAGCGAAGAAGGAGCCAGGCTGGGTACATTTCGGAATCGGAAATATCTTCCGTGTATTTATCGGCGGTATTGCAGATGGTCTTCTGGAAGAGGGAGTTCTTGACAGAGGTATCACATGTGTAGAGACCTTTGATTACGACGTAGTAGATAAGATTTACGCGCCATATGACAACCTTGGCTTAAATGTCATCCTTCATGGTGATGGAACCCGTGAGTACAAAGTTCTTGGGGCACTTGCAGAAGCAGTGAAAGCACAGTCTTCTGATGCTGAACAATGGAACCGCCTGAAAGAAATTTTTGCGGCTAAATCTCTGCAGCTGGTTTCCTTTACGATCACAGAGAAGGGCTATGCACTTCAGAAAGCAGACGGAACATGGTTCCCGTTTGTGGAAGCAGATATTAAAAACGGACCGGATAAGGCAACCGGAGCAATGGCAGTTCTTGTGGCTATGCTGAATGAGAGATATAAAGCAGGGAAATATCCGATCGCTCTGGTATCTATGGATAACTGCTCACAGAACGGCGCCAAGCTTCGTGAGTCCGTGCTGACTATGACAGAGGAATGGCATAAAGCAGGCTTTGTAGATGATGGCTTTGTAGATTATGTAACGGATGAGAAGGTGGTTGCATTCCCGTGGACCATGATCGACAAGATCACACCTCGACCAAGCGAGCAGATCGCAGCAGACCTTGAGAAGCTTGGCGTTGAAGACATGCAGCCGGTGATCACAGGAAAGAAGACATACATAGCACCATTTGTTAATGCTGAGAAGCCACAGTATCTTGTTATCGAGGACAGCTTCCCTAACGGACGCCCTGCTCTGGAAAAAGGCTTCGGCGTATACATGGCGGACAGAAATACCGTCAATCTTTCCGAGAGAATGAAAGTAACCGTATGCCTGAATCCTGTACATTCCGCAACCGGCCCTCTTGGTGTGGTACTTGGCTATGATCTGTTTGCACATATGCTGAACACGAACGAAGATATGATGAAAATGGCCCGTATGGTTGCTTATGACGAGGGACTTCCGGTAGTTGCAGATCCTGGAATCCTTTCCCCGCAGGCATTTGTGGATGAGCTTTTCAATGACCGTTTCCCGAATGAGTATCTTGGAGATACAAACCTTCGTCTGGCTGTAGATGTGTCCCAGATGGTAGGTATCCGTTTCGGTGAGACTGTAAAAGAATATGTGAAGAAATTTGGAGATGCTTCCAGGCTGACAGCAATCCCCCTTGGAATCGCCGGATGGCTGAGATATATGCTAGCTGTAGATGACGAAGGAAACAAATTTGAGCTTGCACCGGACCCGATGAATGAGGAAATCACAGAGCAGCTTGGCGATATCGTGATCGGAAGACCGGAAACCTTCAAGGATCAGCTGAAGCCGATCCTTTCCAATGAGAGACTGTTCTTTACAGATCTTTACAAAGATGGTGTGGGTGAAAAGATCGAGGACATGTTCCGCGAGATGATTGCAGGACCTGGAGCTGTGAAGGCAACCATTCATAAATATGTAAAATAAAACCAGGGTTACGAAAATAGTTTATGTAAGTATTGAATAAAGAGAAATCCAGAGCTTGCACAGGTAGAACGCAGAATTGCAGAGTGATCGCATTTCTGAGCATGCAGTAAAGCGGGATGCGAACACCGGATTTATGAAAGGATGGGGTTTTGAAATGAATTTAAAAGATCAGATGAACGGAATTCAGCACGTAGGTGTGCCGACCAATGACATTGAGACAACCATTAAATTTTATGAGGCACTGGGATTTAAGATCGCTTTCCAGACGGTGAACGAGGCTGCCAATGAGAAGGTTGCTTTCCTGAAGCTTGGAAATCTTGTGATCGAGACTTACGAGAACAAAGCAGCAAAAATGGAATCCGGCGCCATTGACCATGTTGCCATTGATGTGAGGGATGTGGAGAAAGTCCACGAGCTGGTGACAGCAGCCGGACTGAATACTACCAATGATGAAGTCCATTTCCTGCCGTTCTGGGAGAATGGTGTGAAGTTCTTTACTATTGAGGGACCTAATAAGGAGAAAGTGGAGTTTAGCCAGTACCTATAAGAAGTAAATAAAATTGTGTTCATGAGTGTGAAACAGAGTACAATACAGAGGTTCGTTTTGTGTTGCATACAGCCTGTCAGATATAAGATGATCAAAGATCATCGTGTATCCGGCGGGCTGTTTTCTGTATTAGACAGAATTTGGGGCCGAGGGAAAATTTCTTGCATGAAATGGATAATGAGACTACAATGAGATGCAGATGTGCTATAGAAGATCGGGATCAGCAGTAGATGAGATGATTCCTGAAGAATAAAAACGGGAAATGGATTTCGGATATCTGTTTCTTGGTATGATGGAGAATTATGAAAATACATTACAGAGTCAAAAAGAATACAATAGAAATTATCCGTTGTTACGGAACAGACAGCCGGGTGGTGCTGCCGGAAGAGATCAATGGTCTTCCGGTAGTCAGTGCGGCGCCGTATGCGTTTTCTGCACATAAGGATGGAGAAGAAGATGCAGAAACCTGGGAGAGCGAAGATGTAATTTCGTTCGGAGAAGAGAGACTTCTTGCCGGAGAGGAAGTGCAGGAGATCGTTTTCCCGGATACGCTGAAGGAAATCGGAAGATATATTTTTTATGGATGCAAAAAACTGGAACGGCTGGAATTTTCGGATACGCTGATGCAGGTGGGAACCGGGGCGTTTACGGGCTGCAGCGGGCTGAAGGAGCTTGTGATCCATCAGAAAAAGGGAATCAAATCCTGTGCGAAGGAGATTCTTGGGGAATTATGGCAGAAGATTGATGTGGATTTTCTGTACGAAAATGGTGAGGCAAGTGGAAAACGTGCGCATATGGTTTTTCCGGAGCATTATGATGAGGCGGTGGAGAATACGCCTGCGAGAATTTTGTTTACGGAGTATCATGGCTCAGGGACCAATTACCGGCAATGCTTCTACAGCAAAGAACTGGATTTCGCAGAGTATGACAGCCTGTTTGATATGGCAGTGGTAATGGATAAGCTGGAGGTTCTGGTTGATATGAGCTTTGGGCGGCTTTGTTATCCGTGGCAGCTGAGCGAAAAGGCGAAGAAGCAGTATGAGGATTATATCCGGGGAAATCTTAAGGATATCGGGGGATTTCTGGTGGAAAGTGGAAGCTTAAATGGTCTGGAGCTGCTTTCTCGGGAAAAACTCTGGAACAGAGAGGGCCTGGAACATAGTATTGATGTGGCGGCCGGGAAGAAGGATATGGAGATTTCCGCATTTCTGATGAATGAACGCAGCCGGATGCTGAAGGAAGAGCAGAAGGTGGCCGGGGAGACAGAAAATGAGAGGTGCCCTATTAAAAGGAGAAAGAAGTTTCTGTTATGAGTGATATAAAAACAACCGAAAACAATAAAAATAACTTCCTTCCAGATCAGGAATCCAATTCCCAGGAGGCGGCCCAGCGTCTCCAGGACATCGGCAGCAGCATCCTCCGGGCGGCAAGAGACGAGCTGTATCTTGGCATGCGTTTTCTGGATGTGGCGCTGAGCAGCTTTATTTATCAGATGGATGGTTCGGTCAGTCCGTTTGGAACAGACGGGGCTGTGATGTACTTCCATCCGGCACAGCTTGGCGGGCTTTATAAAGAAAACAGGATTCTTGTGAATCGAGGATATCTCCATATGGTATTTCACTGCATTTTCCGGCACTTTGGGAAGCCGGGAATAGAGAAGCGTTTGTGGAATTTAAGCTGCGATATTGCAGTGGAGCATATGATCGACGGGATCTACCACCGCTCAGTCCGATATTCCAGAAGTCTTCTCCGGAGGGAAACCTACCGTCTTTTGGAAAAGGAAAAGAAGACGCTGAATGCAGAGAGAATCTACAAGATTCTGAAAGAAGAATTTCTGAAGGAAAAAGAACTGGCACAGCTGGAAAAAGAGTTCTATGTGGACGACCATAAATACTGGGCAAACCAGCAGCCTGACCGGAAACCCAATCCCCTGATGAGTAAAAAATGGGGAGATATCAGCGATGGGATCGAAACAGACCTTGGGACTTTTTCCAGAGAGTCAGGAGAGCAGGACGGAGATTTTCTGGACCAGCTGAAAATAGAGAACCGGGAACGATATGATTATCGGGAATTTCTGCGGAAGTTTGCAGTATTTCGGGAAGAACTGACTGTAGATCCGGACAGCTTTGATTATAATTTTTATACCTACGGGCTTTCCCTTTACGGGAATATGCCGCTGATCGAACCCCTGGAAACCAGAGAAGTGAAAAAAGTTTCGGAATTTGTCATTGTGATCGATACCTCTATGTCCTGTTCAGGAGAACTGGTACAGAGATTTCTGGAGGAAACCTATGGGATCTTAAGCGACAGCGGGAATTTTTTCCAGAAGGTAAATATACACATTATCCAGTGTGATGAGAAGGTGCATTCGGATGTAAAGATCACCGGTGCAGAGGAATTGCAGGAGTATATGAACAGCCTGGAACTTTACGGTGATGGAGGTACAGATTTCCGTCCGGCTTTTGCTTATGTGGAAGAGCTGATGGAAAAACGTGAGTTTGAAAATCTTAAGGGCCTGGTGTATTTTACAGACGGATACGGGCTTTTTCCGGCAAAGATGCCGCCATACCGGACAGCATTTGTATTTATGGAGCAGGAGCCTGAGGATGTGGATATCCCGGCCTGGGCCATGAAGCTGGTGATCACGGAGGAAGAATTACAAGGAGAAGAAAAACCATGAACATAAAACGAGCAAAGCAGGAGATCAGAGATTCCATAGAAGCATATCTTTCAAAGGACGAATTCGGTGAGTACCGGATCCCAGCGATCCGACAGAGACCGATCCTTCTTATGGGCCCTCCGGGAATCGGAAAGACACAGATTATGGAACAGATAGCAAGGGAATGCGGGATTGCTCTTGTTTCCTATACCATTACCCACCACACCAGGCAGAGTGCTGTGGGACTTCCTTTTATTGTAAAAAAGAATTATGGTGAGGAAGAATTTTCTGTCACGGAATATACCATGAGTGAGATTATTTCGTCCGTTTACAACAAAATGGAAAAAACAGGTCTGAAAGAAGGCATCCTGTTCATTGATGAGATCAACTGCGTATCTGAAACACTAGCGCCGATGATGCTGCAGTTCCTTCAGGGAAAAACCTTCGGAAACCAGAAGGTGCCGGAAGGCTGGGTAATCGTCACAGCAGGCAACCCGCCAGAATATAACAAATCCGTCCGGGAATTCGATGTGGTCACTCTGGACCGTATCAAGAAGATCGATGTGGAGGCAGACTTTGATGTATGGAAGGAATACGCCTATCAGCAGGGAATTCATCCGGCGGTGATCTCCTATCTGGAGCTTCGCAGAAAAAATTTCTACAGGGTGGAGAATACCGTAGACGGAAAGATCTTTGCCACAGCCAGAGGCTGGGAGGATCTTTCCCGTCTGATCCAGGTTTATGAGATCCTTGGAAAAACCGTAGACCGTGAGGTGGTCAGCCAGTACATTCAGCACAGGATGATCGCGAAGGATTTTGCCAGCTATCTGGCTCTCTATTATAAATACAGAACGGATTATAAAGTGGAGGACATCCTGAAAGGAAAGTGGGATTCCATTACTCTGGGCAAGATCCGTACAGCCTCCCTGGACGAGCATCTGAGCATTGTAAGCCTTCTCAACGGAAAGCTCAGCGAGCTTTTTACAGAATGCTATCTTACCGATGCCTATCTCACGAAACTGTATGATTATATGGTGTACTTCAGAGAAGCTCAGGACAGCCTCACAGCAAAAAATCTCATGGAAAAAGCAGAGGCGGATCTTGAAAAGGACAAAAAGAGTGAGCTTCTTACAAAACAGCAGGAGCGTATACAGAAACGTGTTGTGTCATTCTTTGAAAATGCGTCCGGATTGGAATCAGCTTCGGAATCAACCGGATCAGATAAAACCGGATCAGGTTCAGAGCCGGCAGGAGGCAGAAGTGCTGCAGCAGAATCGGAAGTTCTATCGTCAAACAGGAACTATGAGTTTGTGAAAGCCCTCTTTGAATCCGAAACCGAAGCCTACGAAAACCGAACCGACGAAATATCCTTTACTCTTCAGAACGTTTTCGACTTTATGGAAGCTGCCTTTGGGGACAGTCAGGAAATGGTGGCATTTATCACAGAACTGAATGCCAACTATTATAGTCTCTGGTTCATTCGGGAGAACGGTTCTGACCAGTATTACAGGCATAATAAAGGTCTTCTTTTTGACGACCGCCAGAAAATGCTTCTGGGTCAGATGGAGGAAGTGGAAAATATTCTCAATAATGGGATAAAGTGATAGTTTGTCTGACCAATTGCTTATTTACTATTGATTAAATTGGTAAATTACAGTATAATATTTACCATAAAAGTCCCAAAAGAAGGTGCGTAGATAGTCAAATTGCACAGATATTAATACATTCCGGGACTTTTAAAGACAACACAATAAAAAAGGAAGGCGGCCGAAACGGACGACATGTTTACAAAGATTACAGAAGAACGAGCATTTGACGGAATATTAGCGCAGATCATAGAAAATATCCGGCGGGGAGAACTGAAGCCGGGGGACACTTTACCTGCGGAACGTGTTATGGCAGAATCACTGGGAGTTTCCAGACCTGCTGTCCGTGAAGTCCTGCGGGCACTGGAGCTGATGGGAATTGTCACAACGGTCCGCGGCGGAGCCAACTATATCACCGAGAATATGGATCAGTGGCTTTCTGCACCACTGGCCCTTCTTTTTCAGCTGAATAACAGCCATGTACAGCAAGTGCAGGAGCTTCGTTCTGCGCTGGAGCAGGAGGCTGCTCTTCTTGCAGCCGGGAATTGTACGGAGAAGGACGCATTAGATCTGCGTTCCATTCTGGCACAGCTGGAGAGCGCAGAGGATGAGAAAGCTCGTGCAGGTCTTGATAAGAAGCTTCATACGAAGATCGGCAGGATCGCAGGAAATCCTATGATCTATAATGTTCTGGATGCGGCAGCACAGCTGACAGAGGAGATCATTTCCGGTACTCGAGCCTATATTATGCAGAAACATAATTCCGCTCTTGAGGTGGATGACCAGCACAGAAGACTGGTGGAAGCCATTATTTCCGGAGACCGGAACCAGGCGGAGAAGCTGATGCGCGAACATATGGAAACCATTGAGAAATATATAATTGAGATCGCACAGCAGCAGGGTGAGAACAGCCTTGTATTTCATCGCTGATCCACCTGACAAAAATTAAATAAAATTTCAGTAAAAATCCCGTTGATCTGGTAAGACCACTATTGATTTTGGTAAGACCGAGTGCTATAATAGGGACTGCATTGGTAATACCAAAAAAGTTTGGTATTATGGCAGTAACCTGCCGGAAATATCAGGAGAAAGGACTTACGATTATGGGATATGTAAAATGGAGTTATGACACACTGAACCATTTCTGCGGAGACGTTTTCAAAGCGTTTGGCTTTTCTGAGGAAGAGGGAAACATTATTAAAGATGTTCTTCTGACTGCTGATCTGTATGGGATCGAGAGCCACGGAATGCAGAGAATGGTTCGTTACCATAAAGGAATCGAGAAGGGGACGATCCATCCCCAGGCGAAACCGGAAGTTGTTTTTGAGACACCGATTTCAGCTGTGATAGACGGACATAATGGAATGGGCCAGCTGATCAGCCATTTTGCCATGGAAAAGGCAATTGAGAAGGCGAAGACAACTGGTGTGGGAATCGTAAGTGTACGAAATTCCAACCATTTCGGTATTGCAGGATATTATGCGAACATGGCCTGCCATGAAGGACTTCTTGGAATGGCATGTACCAACTCCGAGGCGATCATGGTACCGACTTTTGGAAGAAAGGCTATGCTGGGCTCCAACCCGATCGCAGTCGCTATGCCTGCAGACCCGTATCCGTTTTTCTTTGACTGTTCCACAACAGTTGTAACCAGAGGTAAACTGGAAATGTATAATAAGATGGGCAAGCCTCTTCCAGATGGCTGGGCACTTGACAAAAACGGTCATGCCAGCAATAATGCACCGGATGTACTTGCAAACATCGTAGCCAAGAAGGGCGGCGGAATCATGCCTCTTGGTGGAAACGAGGAAGTCAGCGGAAGCCATAAGGGATATGGCTATGGAATGCTCTGTGAGCTGTTCAGCTCTATTCTTTCCATGGGAGTTACCTCCGACAAATGCTGTACCTTCCCGGATAAGACCGGTATCTGCCATGGATTTATGGCGATCAACCCGGCGGCATTCGGAGATCCGGATGCGATTCGCAAGCATTTTTCAGAATATCTTGAGGCACTTCGGGAGAGTCCGAAGGCAGATGGTCAGGACAGGATCTATACACACGGCGAGAAAGAGGTAGCTGCTGAAAAAGACAGAAAAGAGAATGGCATTCCGGTCAACGACAATACCATGGTAGAGCTTGCTGATCTCTGCAGTTATCTGAAGCTTGATTTTGGCGCTTATTTTGAAGGCTATGAGCTTCCGAAGGACAGTAAATTCTTCAATGGTAATTATTAATTCAGGTAATCCTTTTGAAATGAAATATATCATAATTATCCAAGGAGGAAAAGAAAATGGATTATGCAAAAGAGTCATTAAGACTGCACGGAGATTGGAAAGGTAAGATCGAGGTTGTTACAAGAGTGCCGGTTGAGAATAAAGACGACCTTTCTCTTGCATATACACCAGGTGTAGCTCAGCCTTGCCTTGAGATCCAGAAAGATATCAATAAATCCTACGAGCTTACAAGAAGATGGAATATGTGTCTTGTTGTAACAGACGGTTCCGCAGTTCTTGGTCTTGGTGACATCGGACCGGAAGCAGGTATGCCTGTAATGGAAGGTAAATGTGTACTGTTCAAGGCATTCGGCGATGTAGACGCATTCCCGCTTTGCATTAAGAGCCATGATGTAGACGAGATCGTAAATACTATTTACATGATCTCCGGATCCTTCGGTGGTGTTAACCTTGAGGATATCTCCGCTCCGAGATGCTTTGAGATCGAGAAAAAACTGAAAGAGAAATGTGATATTCCGATCTTCCACGATGATCAGCACGGAACTGCAGTTATCACACTTGCAGGTCTGACAAACGCTCTGAAGGTTGTCGGAAAGAAGAAAGAGGATGTTCGTATCGTTATGAACGGTGCAGGTGCAGCTGCTATCTCTATCTGCAGACTTCTTCTGAAAGCAGGCTTCAAGGATGTTACACTCTGCGATAGAAAGGGTGCCATCTATGAGGGACGTACAGAAGGAATGAACCCGGTTAAAGAAGAGATGAGCAAGCTCACAAACCTTCAGAAGAAACAGGGATCTCTTGCAGAGATGCTGGTTGGCGCGGATGTATTTATCGGTGTTTCCGCTCCTGGAGCAGTTACAACAGAGATGGTTAAGACCATGAACAAAGATGCCATCATCTTCGCATGCGCGAACCCGACACCGGAGATCTTCCCGGATGACGCAAAAGCAGGCGGAGCTAAGGTTATCTCCACAGGAAGAAGTGACTTCCCGAACCAGATCAACAACGTTCTTGCATTCCCTGGAATCTTCCGTGGTGCATTTGACGTAAGAGCAAGCGATATCAACGATGAGATGAAGATCGCAGCTTCCAAGGCTCTTGCAGATCTGATCACAGACGAGGAGCTTTCTCCGGAGTATATCATTCCGAAGGCATTCGACAAGAGAGTCGGACCGGCTGTAGCCAAAGCAGTAGCAGAGGCAGCAAAAGCAACAGGCGTAGCACGTATCTGATTACAGATACAGCACGGATATCCGTCCGATACAGACCAGAACAGCCCTTCATAAGTTAAGAAAATAAATCAGACACCCGTACCCTGTAACCCGGTACGGGTGTCTTTTTGCATCTGACAGGTGGTATTACCCTTTGACAAATGTCCTTCCAGTGAGTACAATAGCAAAAGAATATGATAGGAGGTCAAGCACAGCATGAAACCATGGGAAGCTAATATACGAAAAGTAGTGCCGTATACTCCTGGCGAGCAGCCAAACGAGAGCGGTATGATCAAACTGAATACAAACGAGAATCCATATTCACCGGCCCCGGGTGTGGAGAAGGCACTGAAAGCCCTTGATACCGACACTCTGAGACTTTATCCGGACCCGACAGCCGGAGACCTGGTACACAGCATTGCTGCGTTTTACGGGCTGAAGGACGAGCAGGTATTTACAGGCGTTGGATCTGATGATGTACTGGCAATGTGTTTCCTGACATTTTTTAATTCAGAGAAACCCATCCTGTTCCCGGATATCACCTATTCTTTCTATGATGTATGGGCCGATCTTTTCCGGATCCCTTATGAGCGTCCGGCACTGGATGAAGAGTTCCATATCCGGAAAGAAGATTATTTCCGCGAAAACGGCGGAATCGTATTCCCGAACCCCAATGCACCTACCGGTGTGGAAATGCCTCTTTCCGAGATCGAGGAGATCGTAGCAAAAAATCCGGAGAGCATTGTGATCGTAGATGAGGCTTATGTGGATTTCGGAGCCACTTCCGCACTGCCGCTGATCGAGAAATATGACAATCTTCTTGTTGTGCAGACCTTTTCCAAATCCAGATCTCTGGCGGGCATGCGTATCGGTTATGCCTTCGGAAATCCGGAACTGATCAAATATCTCAATGATGTGAAATATTCCTTCAACTCCTACACCATGGACCGTACCACCATTGCGGCCGGTGTGGCATCTATGAAAGATCAGGCATATTTTGAAGAGTGTTGTAATAAGATCATTACAACAAGAGAGTGGACAAAGACAGAGCTTAAGAAACTGGGATTTTCTTTCCAGGATTCCAAGGCGAACTTCATCTTTGCCACACATGAGAGCTGTCCGGCAAAAAAGCTCTTCGGAGCACTCAGGGAGAAACATATCTATGTGAGATATTTCCCGAAGGACAGAATCGACAATCATCTCCGCATCACCATCGGTACCGATAAGGAGATGAAAAAACTGGTGGAATTCCTGAAGGAATATCTGCAGAAATAAATATTAAGGAGGTACTATGGAAGTACTGGTACAGTGGTTTTCAAACCATCTCTCACAGTTTATCTCTCCGGAGGGAGCTGTGTTCATCATTTCCATGATCCCGATCCTGGAGCTTCGAGGCGGTCTTCTGGCAGCCTCTCTGCTGAAGATCTCAGCGGCAAAAGCACTGCCGATCTGTATCGTGGGAAACATTATCCCGATTCCGTTTATCCTGCTTTTTATCCGGCAGATCTTTAAATGGATGAAAAAAACAAAACTGTTCAGAGGTCTGATCATAAAAATGGAAAACAGAGCCATGGGAAAAAGTGATCAGATCAAACGCTATGAATTTCTGGGACTTCTGCTGTTTGTGGGAATCCCCCTTCCTGGCACCGGTGCTTGGACCGGTGCACTGATCGCATCTCTTCTTGAGGTGGATATCAAAAAATCCTCCATTGCGATCCTGTGCGGACTTTTTATGGCAAGTGCGATTATGTATATTGTTTCCTATGGAATTGTAGGAAATGTAGTGCACTGATTAAGAAAAATAAAAATTCCTCATCACTGTCACGAAGTCTGGTAGGTGATGAGGAATTTTGTATTTTCAGGCATTGTTACATAAGCCGGCGTTTCAGCATATCCGGATTCATTGCATAGCTCACGGCTGTATCCTTAGTGATACGGCCTTTTTTGTATAATTCCAGAAGACTTTGGTCCATGGAACGCATCTGATCCTGGCTGGAAGTGGAGATTACGCCTTCGATCTGGTGGACTTTGTTGTCACGGATCATATTTCGGATGGCAGGTGTCAGGCGCATGATCTCAAAAACAGGAATGTTGCGGCCGTCCACATCCGGGATCAGCTGCTGGGAAATAACCGCCTGAAGGACCATGGAAAGCTGGATAGCGATCTGACGCTGCTGGGAAGGTTCAAAGACATCCATGATACGCTCGATGGTGTTGGCAGCGCCCAGAGTATGCAGACTGGAAAGAACCAGATGGCCGGTTTCTGCGGCAGTCATGGCGGTCTGTATGGTTTCATAATCACGCATCTCACCCAGAAGGATTACATCGGGGCTCTGGCGGAGGGTGGCACGAAGAGAAGTCAAGTAACTCTCGGTGTCGGTGCAGATCTCTCGCTGGCTGACAATGCAGCGGTCATGGCGGTGAAGATATTCCAGAGGATCTTCCAGGGTAATAATGTGGCCTTCCCGGGTGTGGTTAATCCGGTCAATGAGGCAGGCCATAGTGGTAGATTTACCGCTTCCGGCAGAACCGGTGACAAGGACCATGCCGCGTGTATAATCAGAAACACTCATCACATCTTCCGGAATGGAAAGCTCTGCAGGATCCGGCAGCCGGAAGGCGATCACACGGATCACGGCAGCCAGGGAACCACGCTGTTTATAAGCGTTGACACGGAAACGGGAGACGCCGGGAATGGAAAACGAAAAGTCATCGTCACCGGTTTCCAGAAGCCGGGATATATCACGGTTTTCCGCAAGTGTATAGATGGTGCGCAGAAGTGCTTCCGTTTCGGCTGGCATCAATCGGTCACCACTGCTGAAAAGGTGGCCATCAATTTTTTCGGCCAGAGGACGGCCTGCGATGATAAAAATATCGGAGACCCGTTTATTGGCAGCTTCTGCAAGAAATTCAGGAATTGGAGTATCCATTTGTTCACTCTCCTTTAAATAGATTTTGATGATTGTCAGGATTCCAGGTGCCATTAGATTCTGTGCTCCACTGAAGGATCTTCAATACGGAGGTTTCGGTCTTTCCTGGATAAAAAATCTCAAGTATCACCGAAAGCTGCTGACTGTCGGCAAATTTCGTGGAAAAAGACAGGGTGTGATCAGAGGAATTCCAGACAAGATCCTGTTGCGTATCTGCAAAAGTCTTCACCTGGGAAAAATATTCCGCTTTATCTTCTGCGGATGCCAAATATCCGGCCAGTGTACTGCGGATATCGGCTACACGCTCGGTAGCCTCACTGCAGGCTGAATAATATTTCTCTGTCTGTTCCATGGAATGTCTGGCTGTTGTTAAACTGGTCCGTGAACTGGAAAGAGTAAGCAAAGCCAGTACACAGAGGCAAAGTACGGAAAAGATCAGAAACAGCGAAGGAATTCCTACTGTTACGAAAAAAGTATGTTTTTGTTTCAATGGATTTCCTCCTTTCCGTTGCCACAGTCAGGAAAATTTAAGGTGATCTGATAAAGCAAAGTATTTTCCGGGATATTGCGGAAGGAAAGCTCTCCGGATTTTTCAGAGGAGGTTGTGGACAAAACGAAAACCATTTCGTAATCTGCCTCATCTCTGGAACAGTTCTGCCAGGAATGGTCGTAATACCAGATCAGGCTGTTGTCGGTCTGTGTGCCATCCGGAAGAAGAGCAAGAAGCTGTTTGGGAGATCCATTGCTGCCTTCCAGTGCTTCTCCCACAGAAGTGGTGAGCGCCTGAATCTGATTCCACTGTTCTGCCTGTATACGGTTTTTACGGGCTGCCGCAAAAATCTGAATGCAGGCAGCCGAGCAGAGAGAAAGAAATAAAAGCGCCAGGATCATTTCCATAAGAAAAAGACTGGTACTGGAATTATGCTGTGATTTCTTCATGATGCCTCCTTTTTGCCTGCATCTGTACCGGTAACGGAAGATTCGGCTGTGCTGTGCAGCAGAAAGTGTGCAGAGATTCCGGTTGCACTTTTCAGGGAAATGCGGTAAAAACCATTATCCAGGTTTTCTGCCTGAAAATCCGAAAGCTGAGAAATGGAAGTACCGGCCGATGCGCTTGCCTGAGAATCCGCAACGGTGAAAAGTTCTGTAAGATTTCCATCTTTCAGATAAATATAGGTAATATAATCTTTTCCCTTCAGTGTGTCCCGAAAACAAAGTGCAGGGATATCATCCAGGGAACCTGAGAAAATCCCGTCGGCCTGGTCATGCTGCCGGAATTTGGTCGTCAGATAGGTGATGGCAGTCCCAAGCCCGGAATCGGAATCCGTCTGTCTTACAGTCTGCTGGTAAACTCTTGCGGAGAACAACAGCATCAGCATAAGAAACAGCGCAAAAACACCGAACAGAAGGAGTGAAAAAAGAGAGGATATGGAATGGCCGGTATTTTTTTTCAGTTTCATGAAGAAGCGCCTCCTTTCGAACTGCCAGGACGCGCAATAACGCTGATAGAAGGCAGGAGATTGGAACCGTTGGGGATATATTCTACGATAAATCGGTTTTTGTCATAGGTGATATGGTAATCATTAAGGAGCTGTGCAAGATCTTCAGGATATTCACCGGTCATGGCGTAGCTGCGGACAGCACTGTTCTTTAATGCCTGCTCCAGAGCATCCTGTTCTTTCACGAGAGCCTGGCCGGATGTATGACTGACGCCCGCTACAAACAGAATACAGGCAAATATCAGAAGAAATACAGGAAAAAGAAGCAGAAGCCCCCGGAAAATTTTTTTTCGTCGACTTTCAAAAAGTTCCATGTTGTCACCACCTTATATCGCAAAATCTGAAAGGATTCCCAGAAGCGGCATCATTACGGAAAGCAGGACAAGTCCTACAAGCAGGGAAAGCAGGATCACAATAGTTGGTTCCACAACAGATACTGCCTGAGAGATCAGATCTATGGATTTTTCTGTGTACTGCTGAGACAGCCTGCGAAAAGTTTCGTCACTGGTTCCGGAGTAGAAGGAAATACTGATCAGACGTCCCTCCATGCCACTGAACAGTTCGGACTCTGTCAGAGCCTTTGAAAAAGCTTCCCCGTTGTTCAGGAGTTCGGAAGTTTTTCGGAGCTTCTCAAGAATTTCCGGTTGTGTGAGCATTGCTTCTGTAAGCTCAAGACTGGTTTCCGGAGAAAGACCGCTTCGAAGCCCCAGAGACAGTCCCTGCGCCAGACGGCTGTAATCCATGGCAACAGGAATCTCACAAAAAACAGGAAGATGTGTGACCAGTTTTCGAAGTTTGGCATGACCTTTTTCTGTGAGACTGAAAAAAAGAATGCAGCCAATGAGAAGTACTGCAAGAATCAGAAAAACAGCAGAATAGCGACTGATCATATTGCCGGCATTTAAAAGTCCCTGTGAGATTCCGTTCATTTCCAGACCCATCTGATGAAAGACCTGCTGGAACACGGGGAGAACTTTTACAAGAAGAACCAGGATTACTACTGCCATCATTCCAAGCATGATCAGCGGATAGGTGACTGCACTTCGTATCTGCTGGGAAATTTCCTGCTCCTGATCATAATGCCGGGAGAGGCTTGTCATGATCTCATCCAGACAACCGGTTTCTTCGCCTGTTTTTATATAGGCGGTCATAGCTTTTGGAAAACAGCCGGAATCCTCAAGAGCCTGGGAAAGAGAACCGTTTTTTTCCATGGAATTGATAAGTGGCTTCAGAATCTCACGATCTGTGTCGGTTTTGCTTTCTTCACAGAGGATATGGAGTCCTTCTGTTGTTGATATGCCGGAATGCAGCAGTATTCCCATCTGCCCGCAGAAATTGGATAATTCCCGGGCTGTCAGTTTAGATTTCATAATAAAGTCTCCTTTTTTGCGGGTGGTTGGTCAGTGTGTATACTGTACCGTGTAGTTGCTTTCGTCTCCGATATATTCCTGGATCGCTTCATTGCCGTTGCTGTTGGCATCAAAGGTTGGGTCCATAAGTTTCCATGTATCTCCGTCAAAGGAGATTGCTTTTGTTACCCAGCCTTTGTTCTGGATGTAGACATCGATCCAGGCATGCTTGATGTCGCCGGAATAGCCAATCTCAAGTTTGCAGGGAATATCCTGACTTCGAAGCATTGCCGCAGTCAGTGCTGCATAATCAAAGCAGATGCCGGTGCCTGACTGAAGGGTTTCGTCTACATCAGGAAGATATCCGGCCTCTACAGAATCTGCCTTATCGTAATCGTAGGTGATATGTTCTGTGACATATGTATAAAAAGCTTTCAGGATTTCCACATCGTTCATACCATCTTTGACCAGTGACTGTGCCAGAGTACAGGCTTCACTTTTGACGGAAAAATCCACATACTGGTTGGGATACAGAAATGGAAGAAACTCATTTTGAAGTTTTACAGTAAGAGTTTCTGCATAAAGTGCGGCATACTGGCTTCCGTCTACCTGCTGGTAACAGGTAATGGAATAATCTCCGGAGCCTTCCGAAAAGGGAATAACAGCCTGTTCCTCCGGCTCCAGAAAATAGGAGTAAAGGACACCGGACGGTGAAGTAAGCTGTATATTCATACGGGAATCTCCTGAGTCGGAGCTGGCAGTCATATAACCCTGGTCCTGATTGGAAATATCCAGGATCAGAGGGGAACTTCCCAGTGTCTGTTTACCGGGTGCCTCCGGAGTGAGAACACGGGCTGGTGAGTAAGACGGAGGCTTGTCACCGGAACTTCCGGAATTCCCGCAGCCAGTCAGAAAAAACACAGTTCCGAAAAGCAGCAGTACAAAAAAGAGACGGGCAGATAAAGTTTTTGACATATTTGCCGTTCTCCTGTCATATAATGTTTTTTTCTTTTTTTACAGATAACAGTATAGCAGATTATGAAAAAAAAAGACAGAACAAGCAGAGAGAACAGGGAGTAAAATGTTGACATTTCGAAAGAAAAAACATATACTATACATATAAAAGGCAAACCTGTTGAAAAGCAGGGACGCAAAGCCAAGGGTCTAAGGTCACAATTGAAAGACTATGACAGCCGGTTGCCGCATTAAATTCCGATTTAGTGACGTAATCAGACAGCATCCAGGTGAAAAGGATTTATGTGTTGACGCGGCCGTTTATTTAAAATAAGCGGTTTTTTTGATGCAGTAAATTCTGCGGCCATCGAATATGGATGACGGTCGGAACGTCCGTTTTCAGAAAGGTGTGAAAAGTATGAAAAAAATGAACCTTAAAAATTTCTTTATGAAAAAGAAGATCGCAGCTGGATGTATTGCAGCTGCTGCACTGATCACAGCAGGAAGCTTTGCAATGGTATGGCAGGACTCACAGGTGCCGGAACTGCCGAATTACACAGATCCGGTAGTCGAGCAGACGATTGAAGATGATGATACACCGCTTGCTTCACAGCCGAAGGTTACAACCAAGACAACCAAGAGAAGCAAGACAACCAAGAAGAACATCAAGTTAAAAGCAGCAGCTACGAAGACTTATACCAAGAAACTTCCGACAACCAAGAAAACTACAAACAAGACAACCAAGAAAAATCAGACTACAACCATAAAGACAACAACAACCGTACAGACAGATACAAGCCAGAAATACACCAAAAAATCTAAAAATGTAGTACAGACACAGAAGGTTACCACTACAGTGCAGACAACTACAACAGTTGTTGCAGCGGCATCTACAACTGTGAATGCTACTACTGCAGGAAGTACAACTGCTAAAAAAGAGAAATACACAGTCAGCAATGTAGCATCTATTGCACCTCAGATGGACAGCAGAGTATTAAATGCATTTACAAAGATGGGATTTACCGTCATTGTTGATCCAAGCGTTTCCTACGCCGGATATTTTGATGGAAGATCAAGAACGATCACTCTTAAAGTGGAGGATGATACGATCTACCATGAGCTTGGCCATTATCTTGCATTTATCGCTGGTAATGTAGATAAGAATGCAGCTTTCGCATCTGTTTATAACAGTGAGAAATCTAAATTCACAGGTGTCAGAAAGGCTTATGCAACACAGAATGCGTCTGAGTACTTCGCAGAATCCGTTCTGGAGTATACAGAGAATCCTTCTGTACTGAAGGCACAGCGTCCTCAGACATACGAAGCAATCACCAATGCACTGTCAAAGGTTACAGACGCACAGGTAAACAAGATCATGAATGTTTATAAGGTAATCTGGAAATAATAAGTTATACAGCCGAATCCCCGGGAGTTTATCCCGGGGATTTTTTGAATAACTGCGCATCGCATTCTCGTTACTTGAGATATCCAGCCCCCCCTTCCGGTAACGGAAGATTCATTGTCGACAAAAATTTCTTGCATTGCTTCAAAAATAGTGTATATTATTATCATAATCATATTTCATAACGGTTCAGATACCAGTGCGGTCATGTCAGACTGCATCAGATTTCCATTATAAAATTACAATTTATCATAATTAAGCAAGAATAGAGGATTTATTTATGAGAGAAAAATATGAATCATTGTCTCTGGCAGTGCTGAAAGATCTGGCAAAGGCAAGAGGGATGAAGGGAATCTCTACTTTGAGAAAACCGGCACTGATCGAGAGAATGCTGGAAGAAGACGCAAAGGAAGCGGTGAAGGAGAAGACGGAAGAAACACCGGGAAATACAGCGGGTGAGAATTCTCTGAAAGAGAAAGTACAGGAAAATGAAAAAAATGAATATCGAACCCGTCCAGCATCTGAAAATCAGCAGGAACGGAAAGAGTATCGTACGGAGCGGAATGATCAGGAACACAGAAATATAAACGGACGCAGAGAGAACAACAGAGAAAGCTACAACCGCAGTGCATATAACAGGGAGAATTACAGAAGGCCGGCACAGGAAGAACGTGCTTATACACGTGATGGCAGCCACGAGGCAGAAACGCGTCCGGAGAATGGCAATGTTCCTTCAGAATCCACACAGCTGGACAGTGGTGAAAAAGCCAATGGGATCCTGGAGGTACTTCCGGATGGATATGGATTTATCCGCTGTGCCAACTATCTTCCTGGTGAAAACGATATTTATGTTTCGCCTTCCCAGATCCGCCGCTTTAATTTAAAGACCGGTGATATCATCCAGGGAAATATCCGGATCAAGACCCAGGGAGAGAAATTCAGTGCACTTCTTTACGTGTCCTCCATCAATGGATTCCATCCGAGTGAAGGCCAGAGAAGATATAATTTTGAAGATATGACACCGATCTTTCCTAATGAGAGACTGGTTATGGAGCGTGCAGGCGGTACAACTGCCATGCGCATTGTAGACCTGATCAGCCCTATCGGAAAGGGACAGAGAGGAATGATCGTATCTCCACCGAAAGCCGGTAAGACAACCCTTCTGAAGGACGTTGCCAAGTCCATCCTTAAGAATAATAAAGATATGCATCTCATTATCCTTCTGATCGATGAGCGTCCGGAGGAGGTTACCGATATCAAGGAAGCAATCCAGGGACCTAATGTGGAAGTGATCTATTCCACGTTTGATGAACTTCCGGAGCATCATAAGAGAGTTTCCGAGATGGTTGTGGAGCGTGCCCGTCGTCTGGTAGAACATAAACAGGATGTGATCATCCTTCTGGATTCCATTACACGACTTGCCAGAGCCTATAACCTGATTATCCCGCCAAGTGGAAGGACTTTATCCGGTGGTCTTGATCCGGCGGCCCTTCATATGCCTAAGAGATTTTTTGGCGCAGCCCGTAATATGCGTGAGGGCGGAAGCCTGACGATTCTGGCAACGGCACTTGTGGATACCGGAAGCAAGATGGACGATGTCATCTACGAGGAGTTCAAGGGAACCGGTAATATGGAGCTTGTCCTTGACCGTAAATTACAGGAAAAACGTGTATTCCCGGCCATCGATATCCAGAAATCCGGAACCAGAAGAGAGGATCTTCTTCTCAGCAAGGATGAGCAGGAAGCTGTTTATATTATGCGAAAAGCACTCAACGGAATGAAGTCCGATGAGGCGGTAGAACAGATTCTGAATACCTTTGCCAGAACCAGGACCAATGCGGAGCTGGTACAGACTGTAAAGAAACAGAAATTTTTATAAAGTCCTTGCATTTTCAGGAAAGCTGTGTTATACTTAGCAAGCTGTTTAAAATGGAATTCGTCAATTGTATACGAATAATATTAAATTATATAGAGAGGTGAAAATCATGAGAGAAGGAATCCATCCGAACTACTATCAGGCAACTGTAACCTGCAACTGCGGAAACACTTTCGTAACAGGTTCTACTAAAGAGGACATCCACGTTGAGATCTGCTCCAAATGCCATCCGTTCTACACAGGACAGCAGAAGGCTACACAGGCTCGTGGACGTATCGATAAGTTCAACAAGAAATACGGCCTGAATAAGTAATTATTGCGAATACAGGAAATGAGAAGGTTGAGGTTGGGAAATCTCAACCTTTCTTTAACTGAAAAATTTTTTCAGTTTGCACAGGAGAGAATGAATGAAATCATCGAATATTGGCGGACAGGCCGTGATGGAAGGCATCATGATGCGCCACAAGGACAAATATTCTATCGCAGTGCGCCGTCCGGACCAGGAGATCGAGCTGAAAGTAGAAGACTATAAATGTACCTTCGGAAACCATGCGTTTCTGAAGAAGCCCATCATCCGTGGTGTGGTAAGTTTTGTGGATTCTCTTGTGGTAGGCACGAAATGCCTGATGTACTCTGCGGAGATCGCAGGTGACGAGGAAGATGAAGAAACTGCGAAAAAGAATGAGCAGCTTACAGAAGAGGAGCTTTCCGCAAAGAAAGCCAAAGAAGATAAGCAGTTCAAGTGGCTTCTTTACATTACGGTAGCTGTTTCTATGGTAGTATCTGTGGCTGCTTTTATGTTTCTTCCGTATATACTGGCCAGTCTGATCCGCAAGGTAGGCGCTTCGGAATTCCTGGTTACTGTAGTAGAAGCTTTTGTAAAGCTGGCACTGTTTATGGGATATATGTTCCTGATCTCCAGAATGAAGGATATCCAGAGAACTTTTATGTACCACGGTGCGGAACATAAATGTATCAACTGTGTGGAACATGGACTGCCACTGACTGTGGAGAACGTACTGAAGAGTTCCAGGCTCCATAAGCGCTGTGGAACCAGTTTTCTGTTCCTGGTCATGCTGGTAAGCATTGTGCTGCACTTTGTGTTTGTGCTGGTCCCGGTTTACTGGGTAAGACTGTTTGGAAGACTTCTTATGGTACCGGTAGTTGCGGGAATCTCTTTTGAGATCATCCAGTGGGCAGGAAGAACGGACAGTAAATTTGCGGACATTATGAGTAAACCAGGTCTTGCCATGCAGAAATTCACCACCAAGGAACCAACTGCAGATATGGCAGAAGTAGCCATCAAGGCAGTTGAGGCGGTTTTTGACTGGAGAGCTTATCTGAAAGAGGAATTTGACCTGGATATCCCTTATGAGACAGAGGAGACAAGCCATGCAGACTCTTGAGTCACTTCTCAAAAAAGGAACAACGATACTGAAAGATAACGGATTGGAAGAAGCCGGGCTGGATGCCTGGCTCCTTCTGGAATATAAGACCGGAAAGAACCGGGCATACTATTTTGCACATGGTGATGAACCGGTGTCTGATGAGACCGCAGCAGAGTATCTTGAGCTGATCGGCAGGCGGGCAGGACATATTCCTGTACAGCAGCTGACTCATCAGGCTTTTTTTATGGGCTATGAGTTTTATGTAAACGAAAATGTGCTCATCCCGAGACAGGACACCGAGACACTGGTGGAGGAAGGTCTGAAATGCCTTGAGGATGTGGAGAAACCGGAGATCCTGGATATGTGTACGGGCTCCGGCTGCATTCTCATAAGCCTTCTTCTGGAACGGCAGGATGCCCGTGGTGCGGGTGTGGACGTTTCTCCGGAAGCACTGGAGGTGGCGAAAGAGAACGCCAGCCTTCTGAAAGTGGAGAACCGGGCGGATTTTTTGGAAAGTGATCTGTTCTCGGCACCGTATTTTTGCGAAAAAGGTGGAAAAGAGGGTGGGAAATATGATATTCTTATTTCAAACCCGCCTTATATCGCGACAGAAGAAATTGAAACATTAATGGAAGAAGTCCGTCTTCATGACCCCAGAAAGGCTCTTGACGGAATGGAGGATGGGCTTTATTTTTATAGAAAGATCACCAAAGAGGCAGGGAAATACCTGAAGCCGGGTGGATGGCTTCTGTATGAGATTGGCTGCACTCAGGGGGAGGCAGTCAGTGAAATGCTGAGAAATGCCGGTTTTGAAAAGGTTCAGGTGGTAAAAGATCTTCCGGGCCTTGACCGTGTAGTGATGGGGCAGAAGCCTTTGTAAAAATTGTGATTCACAGGTATCAGAAACAGGAGGAAATACATGTTTGATAAACTGGATGATCTGCTGGTACGTTTTGAAGAGCTTCTCAATGAGCTGGGAGAACCGGGAGTAACCGATGATCCGGCGCATTTTCAGAAGCTGATGAAAGAGCAGAGCGACCTGCAGCCGATCGTTGACGCATATAAAGAATACAAGAAAAACAAAGAGACCATCGAGGACAGTCTTTCCATGCTGGAGAGCGAGAAGGACGAAGAGATGCGTGAGATGCTGAAAGAGGAGCTTTCCGACGCAAGAAAGAGAGTGGAGGAGCTGGAGCATGAGCTGAAGATCCTTCTTCTTCCGAAAGACCCTAATGACAGCAAGAACGTTATCGTTGAGATCCGTGGAGGTGCAGGCGGTGATGAGGCGGCTCTCTTTGCGGCAGAGATCTATCGTATGTATGTGAAATATGCAGAGTCCCGTCGCTGGAAAACCGAGATGCTCAGCCTTAATGAGAACGGTATCGGCGGCTTCAAGGAAGTTACTTTCATGATCAAAGGTGAGGGTGCGTATTCCAGACTGAAATACGAAAGCGGTGTACACCGTGTACAGCGAGTACCGGAGACAGAATCCGGCGGAAGAATCCATACTTCCACCTGTACTGTGGCCATCATGCCTGAAGCAGAAGAGATTGATTTCCATCTGGATCTCAATGAATGTAAATTCGATGTGTTCCGTGCTTCCGGAAACGGTGGTCAGTGTGTCAATACTACAGACTCCGCGGTACGTCTTACCCATATCCCTACAGGAATCGTAATTTCCTGCCAGGATGAGAAATCTCAGCTCAAAAACAAGGACAAGGCACTTCGCGTGCTCCGTTCCCGTCTGTATGAGATGGAACTTGCCAAGCAGCATGACGCTGAGGCAGAGGCAAGAAGAAGCCAGATCGGTACCGGTGACCGTTCCGAGAAGATCCGTACCTACAACTTCCCGCAGGGACGTGTGACGGACCACAGGATCAAACTGACCCTTCATCGCCTTGAGAATATCCTTAACGGAGATCTGGATGAGATCATCGACAGCCTGATCGCGGCAGACCAGGCAGTGAAGCTGACCAAGCTCAATGAACAGGAGTAATCGTTAATTACAGAGATAGAGTTCAAAAAACTATAATAAATCAGGAGGAAACGAAACATGAAAAAGACAGCACTGGTAATCATGGCAGCCGGAATTGGCAGCCGTTTTGGAAAAGGAATCAAGCAGCTTGCACCGGTAGGACCGAAGGGTGAGATCATTATGGACTATTCTATCCATGATGCACTGGAGGCAGGATTCAACAAGGTTGTATTTATTATCCGTAAAGACCTTGAGGATGAGTTCAAAAGAGTGATCGGAGACCGTATCTCCAAGATTACAGAGGTTGCTTATGCATTCCAGGAGATCGATGATCTTCCGGGAGATTTCCGGAAACCGGCAGACCGTACCAAGCCATGGGGAACCGGACATGCCGTACTGGCAGCAAAGAAAGTCCTTTCCGAGCCATTCGCTGTTATCAATGCAGATGACTACTATGGAAAAGAGGCCTACGTAAAAGTTCACGACTATCTGGTACAGGATCATCCGCAGGATGGCCCGATGCACATCTGCATGGCAGGTTTCCGCCTTGGAAATACATTAAGCGACAACGGAAGCGTTACAAGAGGTGTGTGCCATATTGAGGACGGCAAGCTTGTCGGCGTTACAGAGACACATAACATCTTCAAGACAGCAGACGGCGCAGAGACAAGAAATGACGATGGTACAGCAGAAGCGCTGGATACCAAGAGCCTTGTTTCCATGAATATGTGGGGACTGACACCGGAATTTATGGAAATCCTTGAGAAAGGTTTCATTGAGTTCCTTGGTGGGATCAAAGAGGGAGACATCAAGAAAGAGTATCTTCTTCCAGAGCTTATCGACCAGCTGATCCATTCCGGGAAAGCAGCAGTTGACGTTCTTGAGACAAAGGACGAGTGGTTTGGTGTTACTTATCAGGAAGATAAGGCATCTGTACAGGCTGCATTCAAAAAACTTACAGATGACGGCGTTTATCCGGAAGGACTGTATCAGTAATAAAGGAGAGCATTATGGGTAAATATTTCGGAACAGATGGTTTTCGTGGTGAAGCAAATGTAAAACTTACAGCAGATCATGCATTTCGTGTGGGACGTTATCTTGGCTGGTATTACGGCAGAGATCACAAGGCGAAGATCGTGATCGGCAAGGATACAAGAAGAAGCAGTTACATGTTTGAGTATGCCCTTGCGGCAGGACTTACCGCATCCGGAGCAGACGCCTATCTGCTTCATGTAACCACAACTCCAAGTGTATCCTATGTGGTACGTACAGAAGATTTTGACTGCGGTATCATGATTTCCGCAAGCCATAATCCGTTTAACGATAATGGAATCAAAGTCCTCAATGAGAACGGACAGAAGATTTCCGCAGATATTGAAGCACGTATCGAGGCTTATCTGGATGGAGAGATCGAAGAACTTCCGCTGGCAACCGGAGAAGATATCGGCTGTACGGTTGATTTTGCATCTGGAAGAAACCGTTATATCGGACATCTGATCTCTATCCCATGCCACGATTTCAAGAATATCAAGGTGGGACTGGACTGCTCCAACGGAAGTTCATCCGCCATTGCCAAGAGTGTTTTTGACGCACTCCGTGCAAAAACTTACGTAATCAATAATGAGCCGAACGGAACCAACATCAACCGTGGGTGCGGTTCCACACACATTGAAGTTCTGAGACAATTTGTGGTAGATAAAGGTCTGGATATCGGTTTTGCATACGATGGTGATGCAGACCGCTGTATCGCCGTAGACCACCGTGGAAACATCATTGACGGTGACAAGATTATGTATGTCTGCGGTAAATACTTAAGAGAAAAAGGACAGCTGAACGGAAATACAGTTGTAACAACTGTTATGTCAAACCTTGGCCTTTACAAATCCCTTGAGCGGGAAGGCATCGACTACGAGCAGACTGCAGTCGGTGACAAATACGTTGCCGAGAATATGATGGAAAACAATTACAGTATCGGCGGTGAGCAGTCCGGACATATTATTTTCAGCCGTTATTCTGCTACCGGTGACGGAATCCTCACATCCCTGATGATCATGGAAGCATGTGTGGACCAGAAAGCCACACTCTGCGACCTTGCCAAGGAGATGAAGGTTTACCCGCAGCTTCTCCGCAATGTGCGCGTTTCCGACAAGAAAACAGCACTGGAGAATGAGAAGGTAAAAGCATCCATCGAGGCTGCGGCAGAGGCACTTGGCGATGATGGCCGTATCCTGGTACGTGAGAGCGGTACAGAGCCGCTGATCCGTGTTATGGTAGAAGCAGGAACCGATGAACTCTGCCATAAATATGTAGACAGTGTTGTTGATGTAATGGAAGCCGAAGGGCTTGTTGTAGAATAAGGAATTCCATGAAAAATACAAAGACCGTATTGATTCTTGCAGCCGTTACAGGAGCTTTGCTTCTGGGCGGCTGCGGCAGTGAAAAAACAAAAACATACGAGCAGGCGGGTAAAGATCTTTCTCAGGGAAGCTACAAGTATGCCCTGGAGGAGTACCAGAGTTCTATCCAGAACGGGGTAAAACTGGCACAGTCCTACCGTGGGGCGGGGATTGCAAGCCTGCGTCTTGGCAAATATGAGGATGCGGTGAATAATTTTACAGAGGCATTGGGCTGTGACCGGGTAAGTAAAAGCCTGCGCAGGGATATTTTGTCTTACCGTGCCACCGCAGAGCTGAAAGCTGGAAATTATGAGGACGCCATGGCAGACTGCCAGACATTAGGAGAAGATTTTTCCATGGATGCCAGCAGTTATTTCCTTACCGGAAAAGTTGCCCTTGCCATGGATTCCTACGAGGAAGCGGCATCGAACTTTAAGCAGGCCTATGGAGAGGACTCCACCTATGATATGGCGATCCAGATCTATGAAGCGTATCTGGATAAAGATATGGAAGCAGACGGAACCAGATATCTGGAGGCTGCCCTTTCTTCTGAGGCCAAGGACGCGCAGGATCACTGTGACAGAGGCCGCGTTTACTATTATATGGAAGATTACAGCAATGCAAAAAAAGAGCTCCTGGAAGCAACCAAGAAGGATAATACGGAAGCTCTTCTTCTCCTGGGAATGGTATATCTGGCTCAGGATGATGTGGAAAATGCCCAGGCAATGTATAAACAGTATATTTCCGCAGTGGGAGATTCCGCCAAGGGATATAACGGCCTGGCACTGTGTGATATCCGGAATGGGGATTATGATTCTGCTCTTGATAACATTACAAAAGGTCTCCCGACTGCTACCACAGACGAGATGCAGAGCCTTCTGTTCAACGAGATCGTAGCCTATGAGAAAAAACTGGATTTTGCCACCGCACTGACCAAGGCACAGGAATATGTTGATATGTTCCCGGAAGATTCCGCTGCCAAAAAAGAGCTGGCTTTCCTGAAAACCAGAACGTCTTCGGAGGGCTGATATGGAATATTTTGAGGAAATACAGGACCGGGTCATCCTGATCGGGGTTCAGGCAAATCTGGGGGATGACATGGAAGAATCCCTGGATGAGCTTGGAGAGCTTGCGGCTACAGCAGGTGCATACGTTGCTGGCAGGATCATCCAGAACCGCGAGGCAATACATCCTGGCACCTATATCGGAAAAGGCAAGATCGAGGAGGTAAAAGGCCTTCTCTATGCCCTGAATGCCAACGGTGTGATCTGTGACGATGAGCTTTCTCCTGCTCAGATGAACAATCTGGAGCGGGAACTGGAATGCAAGGTTATGGACCGTACCTTGCTGATTCTTGACATTTTTGCGAAGCGTGCCGTGACAAGCGAAGGTAAGATCCAGGTAGAGCTTGCACAGCTCCGTTACCGTTCTGCACGTCTTGTGGGACTTCGTTCTTCTCTCTCAAGGCTTGGAGGAGGAATCGGTACCAGAGGTCCCGGTGAGAAGAAACTGGAGACAGACCGCCGTCTGATCCGAAACCGGATCTCCGCACTGAAGCAGGAACTTTCCCAGGTGGAAAAGCACAGGGAACTGCTCCGTTCCAGAAGAGCGGCAGGAAATCTGAAGACTGCGGCTATTGTCGGCTACACCAATGCGGGAAAATCCACGCTTCTGAATACACTGACCGGTGCGTCGGTGCTTTCGGAGGATAAGCTTTTTGCCACGCTGGACCCGACCACACGTCTTCTGACACTGGATGACGGACAGCAGCTTCTTCTTACGGATACTGTAGGATTTATCCGGAAGCTTCCCCACAATCTGGTAGAAGCCTTCAAGAGTACCCTGGAAGAAGCCAAATATGCGGACTACATCATTCATGTGGTAGATGAGTCCAATCCCCAGGCGGAGATGCAGATGCATATCGTATATGAGACCCTGAAAGAGCTGGGCGCCCTTGGGAAAAAGACGATCACACTTTTTAACAAGCAGGACCGTGTTTCCGGGGAAAGTCTCCGGGATCTCCGTGCAGATCATACGCTGAAGATTTCCGCACGGACAGGAGAAGGACTTGAAGAATTTAAGGAACTGCTCTCTGAGATCCTTGCAGAAGGCCAGATTTATATGGAGCGGCTTTTTCCGTATTCGGAGGCCGGTCAGATCCAGCTGATCCGTGAGTATGGACAGCTTCTTTCGGAAGAGTATACAGAAGGCGGAATTGCTGTAAAAGCAAGGGTTCCGCGGGAAATCTATCCGAAAGTTACATAATGTTAAAAAAACTACTCAGTACCATATATAGTACCGTGAACAAAATGGACACTATATATGGTGCTTTTTATGTTGACGCAAAGAGGTGTGTCTGATACAATAAGCCTACAGCGCTTTGAACATAGATCGTGAAACGAGGTATGTTCATGGGCAGGTAAGTGAGGTGGAATAAGAGAGTCCGCTTTATAAATACATGCATGAGGGAGGCATTTTCTTATGTTTCAGGTAGTAAAAAGAGACGGTGAATTAGACGAATTTAAAATGGGGAAGATCACCGCAGCCATTGATAAGGCGTTTGATGCCAAGGGCAAGAATTACAGTCCGGATATGATCGATCTTCTGGGACTTCGTGTCACAGCAGATTTTCAAAACAAGATCGAGAACAACCGGATCTCCGTGGAGGATATCCAGGACAGTGTGGAGAACGTACTGATCCAGGCAGGATATTCCGATGTCGCCAAGGCGTATATCCTTTATCGTAAGCAGCGTGAGAAGATCCGCAATATGAAATCCACCATCCTTGACTATAAAGAGATCGTAAACAGCTATGTGAAGGTTGAGGACTGGCGTGTGAAAGAGAACTCAACCGTAACCTATTCTGTAGGAGGACTGATCTTAAGCAACTCCGGAGCAGTTACTGCCAATTACTGGCTGTCTGAGATCTATGACAATGAGATCGCGGAGGCACACAGAAATGCGGATATCCATATCCACGATCTGTCCATGCTGACCGGATACTGTGCAGGATGGTCCCTGAAACAGCTGATCCGTGAGGGCCTTGGCGGAATCGAGGGTAAGATCACTTCCGCACCGGCCAAGCATTTAAGCGTGCTCTGTAACCAGATGGTAAATTTCCTGGGTATCATGCAGAACGAGTGGGCGGGCGCACAGGCATTTTCATCCTTTGATACCTATCTGGCTCCTTTTGTAAAGGTGGACAACCTTTCTTATCCGGAAGTGAAGAAATGCATTGAGTCTTTTGTATATGGGGTGAACACACCGAGCCGCTGGGGAACCCAGGCACCGTTTTCCAATATTACACTGGACTGGACTGTTCCGGATGACCTTGCAGAACTTCCTGCCATCGTAGGCGGCAAGGATATGGACTTCAAGTATAAAGACTGCAAGAAAGAGATGGATATGGTCAATAAGGCATTTATCGAGACCATGATCGAGGGAGATGCCAACGGACGTGGATTCCAGTATCCGATCCCGACTTATTCCATCACAAAGGAATTTGACTGGTCTGATACCGAGAATAACAGACTTCTCTTTGAGATGACTTCCAAGTACGGTACTCCGTATTTTTCCAACTACATCAACAGTGATATGAAACCGAGCGACATCCGCAGCATGTGCTGCCGTCTCCGCCTGGATCTCCGTGAGCTCCGCAAAAAGAGCGGCGGTTTCTTCGGTTCCGGTGAGAGTACAGGTTCTGTAGGTGTTGTAACTATCAATATGCCACGTATCGCATATCTTTCCAGAACACCGAAGGAATTTTATCAGCGCCTGGATCACATGATGGATATCTCCGCGAGATCTCTTCACATCAAGAGAGATGTGATCAGCAGACTTCTGGATGAGGGACTGTATCCGTATACCAAGAGATATCTTGGAAGTTTTGAGAATCATTTTTCCACCATCGGTCTTGTGGGAATGAACGAAGCGGGCTTAAATGCATGCTGGCTGAAAAAAGACATGACAGATCCGGAGACCCAGAAGTTTACGAAAGAGGTTCTGGAGCATATGAGAAACCGTCTTTCTGACTATCAGGAGCAGTATCCGGGAGAGCTTTTCAATCTGGAGGCAACACCGGCGGAATCCACCGCATACCGCCTTGCCAAACACGACAGAAGCCGTTATCCGGATATCAAGACAGCAGGAAAAGAGGGCGATACTCCGTATTACACAAACAGCTCCCATCTGCCGGTTGATTATACCGCTGATATTTTTGACGCACTGGATATACAGGATGATCTGCAGACTCTGTATACATCCGGAACTGTATTCCACGCATTCCTGGGAGAGAAACTTCCGGACTGGAAGGCAGCAGCGTCTCTGGTACGTAAGATCGCAGAGAATTATCGCCTGCCGTATTACACCATTTCTCCGACCTATTCCGTATGTCAGGAGCATGGCTACATCAGCGGAGAGCATTTCACCTGTCCGAAATGTGGAAAGAAGGCTGAAGTTTACAGCCGTATCACCGGCTACTACCGTCCGGTACAGAACTGGAATGATGGTAAGACACAGGAGTACAAGAACCGTACCCTCTATGATATTACCCACTCCCAGTTGAAAAAGGTACACACCAGCATGATGACCATGAAAGGCGACGAGGTTGAGATCCAGCCGGTGGCATCGCACAAATATCTCTTCACGACCAGCACCTGTCCAAACTGCCGTATGGCAAAGAAAATGCTGGAAGGTGAGGAACTGGAGATCATCGATGCCGAGCAGAATCCCGAACTTGTTAAGCAGTACGGGATCCGTCAGGCGCCTACACTTGTGATCACTGACGGAGCGCAGGTTAAGAAGTATGTGAATGCTTCTAATATACAGAAGTATGTGGATGAAGAACTGGATTGAGCTCTTTCAAAATAACTGCAAGTAAAAAATGTATAGCTGGACGCATGTCTGTTGGATGTGTGTCCGGCTTTTTTATATATTATTTTTGTTTTTTATGTTGGGGATTTTTGTTTTGGAAAAGGTGGTTGACATTTCTTATCAGGATGGTATACTTATATTCAAAATTTAGTGATTAAAAGCGTTACGCTTTAATGTATGAATGCAAACGTATCGCTGTGATACAGCGGGGGAAATCCGGGAATTGTTTCCCGGCGGAAATTTGCGAGGGGGAAAGCGCTCGGAGTTGCGAAGCCCGCGTATTTCCCCCTCGCGCTCCCCCTTTCTGGGCACGCTTTTTTGGAGCGTACGTTGTGGTGTGTGTGACGTTTTTGGTGGGGCGATGGATTCGACAGTATCGAGGACGCCAGGCTGAGCCGATGGATGAGGGCGGACGGGAAAGCGGCCCGCGTAGCGGGCCTGTTCCCTGTGTTTTGGGTAGAAGAGTGTTTGTGAATATGATTAAGTGTGTCATTATAATGGGGGATATGATGTAATATGGATGCTTAAATTATGGGATATTGTATTAGTATTTGTCAGTAATGAGATAACAGTAGAACATCCACTTATATCGGCACAACCTACAACAACCAACACCGTAGAATACATCACCTCACCAGCAAAGCAACACATTCCACAGCGCAGAACAGCGGCGTGGCCGGGAGGGGTGGAGCGCGAGGAGGGGAGCATGGCCTTCGCAACTATGAATGCTTCCCCTCCTCGCAACTGCCGCATGCGAAATGCTCCCGCCGGAAGGAGATATACCTGCCGCATGCAAAATGCTCCCGCCGGAAGGAGATATACCTGCCGCATGCAAAATACTCCCGCCGGAAGGAGATATACCTGCCGCATGCGAAATGCTCCCGCTGGAAAGGGAATCCACCGTATGTGGAAATGCTCCATCCCGGAAGGGAATCCGCCACATGCGAAATGCTCCACCCTGGGAAGGGATTCACTTCCCGCAAATTTCATGCTAAAATAAAAAAATATGAAAAGAATAAAAAGAAAAGAGGAAACACATCATGGTAAAACAGAACATCGTCTTCGTAGAAAACACCCCAGGGAGTCTTCAGAAAGTTACAAAGATTCTTGCAGAGAATCAGATCGACATCTACGGCTTCGGCTGCTTCGACGCACCGGAATTCGCAAACTTCCGTATGGTATGCGATGATCCGGAAAAAGCAGATCAGATCATGGCTGAAAACGGATACATGACCCGTATCACTCAGGCCATCCTGGTGGATCTTCAGGATGAGATCGGCGGCCTGGACAAACTTTTAAGTGTCATGGGCGACAGCAACGTAAACCTTCACTACATCTACACCTTCTTCCACAGAGGCCTGAAAGTCCCGGTAGCGATCATGCACTGTGAGGATCTTCTTGTTGCAGAGAGTGTTCTCCGTAACAATGGCTTCAAGGTTCTGAACCGCCTGGTAGATCCGGATGGAGCGGAAGAAGCGTAAACATAAAAAGGACGAACAGGAATGAAGTATCGTATTTTTATTGTAGAAGATGACGAAACAATCGCGAATCTTCTGAAAAAACATCTCAGTTCCTGGGGATATGAAGTTTTTCTGGCTGAGGATTTTTCCAATGTACTGCAGGAATTTGCGGGGAAAGATCCTCAGCTTGTTCTTCTGGATCTGAAACTTCCCTTTTATAACGGCTTCCACTGGTGCGAGGAAATCCGAAAAGTCTCCCAGGTGCCGGTGATCTTCATCTCCTCCGCAGCCGACAATATGAACATGGTCATGGCCATGAGCCGTGGAGCAGATGATTTTATCGCCAAGCCTTTTGACATGGATGTACTGGTAGCCAAGATTCAGGCAATCCTCCGCAGGACCTATTCCTTTGGAAATCCGGGAAATGTACTGGAACATAAAGGAGCAGTGCTCAACCTTTCCGGGGCTACGCTGACCTGGAACGGGGTGGAGCTGGAACTGACCAGAAATGAACTGCGTATCCTGGAGCTGCTTTTTTCCCAGGCAGGCAGACCGGTATCCAGAGATGCCATTATGACGAAACTGTGGGAAAGTGACAGTTTTGTGGACGACAACACCCTGACCGTAAACATTACACGCCTTCGTAAAAAACTGGAGGCAGCAGGCCTTGTGGATTTTATTATCACGCGAAAAGGTTTGGGCTACATGGTGTGAGGTTTTTATGGAATTATTACGCGCATATTTGAAACAGACAAAAATTTTTCTCATTGCCTTTGTTTTTGCGGTGGCTGCATCGGCAGCAGTGGTCTGCCTGTACCAGCTTCCCGCTGAGGCAGTGATCTATATGGCAGTTCTGTGGCTTGGAGCAGGAGCTGCCGCTTTTTTATATGGGTATGTCCGCTACCGGCAGAAGGCTCAGACGCTCTGCCTGGTGGAAAAAGCTCCGGAGATCAATCTGGATCGTCTGGACGAGACCACCGATGAGGTGGAACTTCTTTACCGGGAGATCATCCGCAAGCTGGACGGCATGCGGATGGAGGTGGAGACAGACCGGCATCGTTCCCTGGAAGAGATGACGGATTACTATACCATGTGGGCACATCAGATTAAGACGCCGATCTTTGCCCTGCGTCTGCTGCTTCAGGAGGAACCGGAGCGGAACCGGGAATCCCTGGCACAGCTTTTTCGCATTGAACAGTATGTAGAGATGGTGCTGGGCTACCTTCGAACAGAAGACATGTCCGCAGACCTGAAGCTTGCCCGGTCTTCTCTGGATCGGATCATCCGGGAACAGATCCATAAATATGCAGGGATCTTTGTGGCAAAAAAGCTCTCATTGTCCTATGAGGGAACAGATGCGACCGTTCTCACCGATGAAAAATGGCTCGGTTTTGTTATCGGACAGATACTTTCCAATGCGCTGAAATATACAAGAACGGGCGGCATTGAAATCTGGCTGGAGGATGAGCGTGGAAACCGGACATCGAATACAGCACCGGCAATCCTTGTCATCGCAGACACCGGCATCGGAATCCAGGCAGAAGACCTTCCACGGATCTTCGAAAAAGGCTACACAGGAGTCAACGGCCGGGAGGACAACCGCGCCACCGGGATCGGACTGTATTTAAGCCGGAAGATCCTGAAAAAGCTGGGCCATGAGATCACTGTGGATTCCCAGGTGGATAAAGGTACGGAAGTCCGGCTGAGCCTGTGGAAAAAAGAGCTGGAGATGTATTGAAATTTTTTTGCAGAAGCCAACCTTACATAAATGTAAGCTTCCCCCGCAAAATGTAAGCCACTTCGATGGCAGCCGCCGGAGAATTTTCTTATACTGAAAACATAATATAGCGACACAGGTAATTCCTGTATCGGATTCAGTCACTTATAGTATTTCCATAAATTCCTGCATCAAGTTCAGCACGTCATGCTCTGAACAACTTTTTTTTGATGCATTGATTCCTGGGACTGCTATAGAATGTGATGCACGAATTCCCTGGAACGCTGCAAACACAGATAAGAAAGGAATTGGCATATGGCATTACTGGAAGTAACAAATGTAAAAAAGATATACAGCACCCGCTTCGGCGGAAACAAAGTACAGGCACTTTCCAATGTGACTTTTTCAGTGGAAGAGGGAGAATATGTGGCGATCATGGGAGAGTCCGGTTCCGGAAAAACAACGCTTCTGAACATTCTGGCAGCCCTGGATCGCCCAACATCCGGTGAAGTACTTCTGGAAGGAAAAAGCATCACCCACCTGACAGAAAAAGAGATTTCCGCATTTCGTCGGAAAAACTTAGGCTTCGTATTCCAGGATTTTAACCTTCTGGACACCTTCAGTCTCCGGGATAACATCTATCTTCCCCTTGTGCTGGCAGGCGAAGATTATCAGGAGATGGAACAGAAGATCCGCCCCATTGCAAAAGCCCTTCACATTGACCAGCTTCTGGAAAAATTTCCCTACGAGGTTTCCGGCGGACAGAAACAGAGGGCGGCAGTTGCAAGAGCGCTGATCACAGATCCCAGGCTGATCCTTGCGGACGAACCAACCGGAGCGCTGGACTCCCGTGCGGCGTCCGATCTTCTTTCCATGTTCAATGAAGTGAATCAGGAAGGCCAGACCATTCTCATGGTAACCCACAGTGCACAGGCAGCCAGCCATGCATCCAGAGTTCTTTTTATCAAGGACGGACAGGTGTTCCACCAGATCTACCGTGGCACAAAAACGAGACAGGAAATGTACCAGATGATCGCAGATACCCTGACGATCCTTACGACAGGCGGTGAGAGCCATGCGTAGAGGACTGTTTGGAAAACTGGCAGTACAGAACATCCGCAACAACCGGAGCACCTATATTCCCTATATGCTTACCTGCATTTTCTGTATTGCCATGATGTATATGATGGAATTTCTGCGGGACTGTCCCACATTGGAGAAAGCAGTGCCCCAGGCATCAGAAGTGCGGCTGATCGTGGGAACCGGTGAAGTGGTTGTTGGAATTTTCTGTGTCATCTTTCTGATCTACAGCAACAGTTTTCTTATGAAACGGCGCCAGAAAGAGATTGGACTTTATAACATTCTGGGCCTGGAAAAAGGCCATATCGGAAAAGTGATGTTTCTGGAAACGATCATGACGTCTCTGCTTTCTCTGGCAGCAGGTATCGGGTTTGGAATCCTTGGAAGCAAGCTTTCCCTGCTTTTGCTTTTCCGTTTTCTTCATGTTCCGGCGGTGTTGGGATTTTATGTTTCCATTACTGGAATCCTGTTTTGTATCGCAGGATTTGGAGGGATTTTTCTTGTGATTCTGGCACTGAATCTTACCAGAGTAAGAATGAATAATCCGGTAGAACTTTTGAAAGGCGGAAACACAGGAGAGAGGGAGCCCCGGGCAAAATGGCTCATGGCATTTCTGGGTGTGATCTGTCTTGGCGTGGGATATTATCTGGCAGTAACCACGGAATCTCCGATCCAGGCGATTTTTATTTTTCTTCTGGCGGTAATCCTGGTCATGGCAGGAACGTATCTTCTTTTTACAGCAGGAAGTATTGTGATTCTGAAACTGCTTCGAAAGAACAAAAAGTTCTACTATAAAACCAGCAACTTTATCAGTGTTTCCGGCATGATCTACCGTATGAAACAGAATGCGGCAGGCCTGGCAAGTATCTGTATCTTAAGTACTGGCGTACTCTTGCTCCTTTCCATGACTGTGTCCCTGTATTTTGGAATGGGGGACATTATGGTGAACCGGTATCCTTTTGATACGGATGCCCAAATCTCCGGTATCAGCCAGGAACAGAGTGAACAGTTTCAGAAGGTTTTTGCACAGGCAATCGAAGATTATCAGGTGCCGGCAGAAAAAACAGTGACTGAAACGTATCTCGAGATCGGCTGCAAGCAGGGAAAAAACGGCATTATGATCGGACAGGCCTACAGTTACTCGGAAGATGGGAATTCCGTAGATCTGTATACGATCCGCCAGTCTGAGTATGAGAAACTTACGGGGGAAAAAACAGATCTCCACGACGGCGAGATCTTTGCCTGGTATCCATCTGAAAGGGAAACAGACACATTAAAAATTGATGACTGGGATTTTGCAGTAAAGAAATGGCTGGAAAAAGCACCTTTAAGTGCGATGACCAATCTGGTTTCCAATATGGCGGCAATTGTTGTAACGGATTCGGACTTTGAGTATATTGACGGGCTCCGGACAAAGATGTACGAAGGACTTGATGCCTACGAGGCGGGAAAAGATCTCACAGTTCATCTTGGTGTAGATATCCGTGGCAGCAGTGAGGAAAAGATCCGGTATGGCCAGGCTGTTTATCAGGCACTGAAAGATTACTGCCACAGTGATGGTTTTTCTGAGAATACCATCGTGATCGGTGGTGTCCGCCAGAGTGAGTATGAAACTTATTATGTGGATAATGGAAGTATCCTGTTTATTGGAATCTTTCTGGGAGCACTGTTCCTTATGGGAACGGCGATGATCATTTATTATAAACAGATCTCCGAAGGCTACGAAGATCAGGGAAGGTTCCAGATTATGCAGAAAGTGGGCATGAGCCGCAGAGAAGTAAAAGGAGCCATCCGCAGACAGATCCTTCTGGTATTTTTTATCCCGCTTGTGATGGCGATGGTTCATATTTCCATGGCATTTCCGCTGATCCGCCGGCTTCTGCTGCTGTTTGGAATGGCCAATACAAAACTGTACGTGGGCTGTACGGCAGGAACGGTTCTGGCTTTTGCGCTGGTCTATGGACTGATTTACTCCATGACAGCCAGATCTTACTATAAAATCGTAGAAAAAGCATAAAATCAGGGAAAAAGCACAGCTGTGTTTGCTGCGAAGTATTGAAGTTTTGATATGGCAATGCTACAATAAAAGAGCGTGTCAGGAGACGTGTAAAGGGTTTCCGGGCACGCTATTTACGTGTGCAACCGGGTTCGTGACAGTACAGGATCAGGCCGTAAACGCGGATGATCTTATGTGCCTGGCTAACATACATACAATGGAGGAAATCGATGAAAAGAGAAAGTTTCAGAAAAGGTATGAAGGATGGCGTGCCCATTGGACTGGGATATTTCGCGGTGTCGTTCACCTTTGGCATGATGGCCGTTGCCGGAGGCTTAAGTATCTGGCAGGCAGTTCTGATCTCACTGACTAACCTGACATCGGCCGGTCAGTTTGCGGGACTGGACATTATTTTTGCGGGAGGTTCCATGTGGGAGATGGCAATGACTCAGCTGATCATCAACTTAAGATACTGCCTGATGTCTTTTTCCCTGTCCCAGAAATTCCGGCGTGAGGAATCCGGCATCCTGAAGTATATCGCCGCCTTTGGTATCACCGATGAGATCTTCGGGATCAGTGCGGCCCAGGAGGGAAAAGTCAGCGTATTTTACAATTATGGAGCCATGTGTGTGGCGATCCCCGGATGGACTCTGGGAACTCTGGTAGGCGGTATTTCCGGAAGCCTTCTTCCGGATTTTATGCTCAGTGCCTTAAGTGTTGCCATTTACGGAATGTTCCTGGCCATCATCATCCCGCCGTCCAAAAAGAGCAGACCGGTTCTTGGAGTGGTTGTGGCATCCATGGCAGTCAGCACCATTTTTGCGGTGACACCGGTATTAAAACAGGTATCATCCGGATTTATGATCATTATCACAACACTTCTGGTAGCAGGCCTGGCAGCTTATTTCTGTCCGGTGGAAGAGAAGGAGGAAGCATCTCATGAGTCATAATGTATATCTCTATATCCTGGTGATGGCAGCAGTCACCTATCTCATCCGTATGCTGCCCCTCGCTCTTGCAAAAAACGAGATCAAAAGCCCGTTTATCAAGTCCTTTCTGTACTATGTGCCATACGCCTGTCTTGCAGCCATGACCTTCCCGGCCATCCTGAAAGCCACAGACAGCATCATTTCCGGCGCCGCGGGATTCTTCGTAGCCCTTATTGCGGCATATAAAGAGAAAAGTTTGATCACAGTAGCACTGCTGGCGTGTGCGGCGGTGTTTATTGTGGAGCGGGTTCTGGTATTTATCTGAAAAATAAAATAAATAAACATTGTGTTCGGAAATAATTATGTGTATAATAAAAAATATAGATACAATATCCTGCTTCAGGAAAACAATTACACAGATATGGGATAAGTATCCGGGACACAACAATTAAGACAGATGAACTATAACCGGGAAAATCTTTTCTGAGGAAATGGCAGTATTTCTTACAGAGGGGGTTTTCCCTTTTTTATTATGATTATCATAGGATGGGTATCGGTGGATATTTATTATAGCGTGATCTATACAAAATATGCAAGGTATGCAAGAATCTATAAAAGAAGCTACCGAGATATATACAAACCAGAAAAAGTAAGACAAGCCATATTATCTGACTTTGGAAGAAATGCTGCACCAACATTCCAAAAAATGTACTGGAATAAAGAAGACCGGAGGTTCTGGGATTTTTATGAAAAGCCAGAAGGAAAAAATCTGAACATCCTTGCTTTTGCAGAAACTTCGATGATAACGAATAAAGATATCTATCAAATAAGAAAAACACTTCGAAAGTTCAGGCGAAGCAAGCAGGAACAAGATCCTGGAATGAAAGAAATATACGGTGTCTTCTGGTTTGATGTGAAAGATATAAGCTGGGGCATGGAAGAGCAGAAGGTAAAGCTCATGCCGCCATTTCTCCATTCCAAACAGAAATCTAAATATGTTCGGATGCGTAGGGAGTTGTTGGATATAGTTGAGGTGGTGGAGGAAAAGGAAGAAGAAATTGAAAACGAAACGGGTGATGGCAAGCAGTGAATGTAGATTACTACCGTTTGCCTGATCAGAAATATCGTGGGGGATTACTATGTTTTCTATTGAGTACATAAATATTCCAACATTAATAGCAATACTCGTTATTGCATATCTTATGGATGATGTATTTCTTTTTATGAAATTGGGCAATGATACTACAAAACAGCTTATGGCAACTGTAGTAGGGTATATAATTGCTGTTCGAAAGTTTGGATATCTCAGATTTGAACCATTTGCAAACCGTTTTGGGGAAGAGAATCCTTTGTATGCAATGGGATTTATGCGGGAAAAATCTCAGAAATCCAAATGGGCCGCATATCAGAGAGGAATTTTTTTCTGGCAGGCGGTTACGCTGGTACTTGCAATTATGTCCAAAATTGCATTTATATTGTCACAGCGGTTTGTGTTCAGCGATTTTGAAATTGTAGCTGTGTATATGTGCAGCTTTTTACGTATTTCCTGTGTCTCTTTTTTGGTGATTTTGATTGGCTATGTAGTTACATGGAGTTATTATATGCTGACCTATCACCGAAGTTTCCGATATTACGCAGGCAGGGATAAAGTCTGGAAGCCATTCAGTTTTGTGGGTCAGGATCATTATTATGTCTGGCCGAATGAGCTGAAGGTTTTACCACGGACCTGTGCAAGTATATATCCATATGAAGAAGATGACCATGTAAAAGAAAATATAAAGAAATCCTGTGTAGCGGATGGCTATGAAAAAGAGCGGGAATTCGATTTTTCAGATCAGGGAAATGCTGTTTTTTATAAAAAAGCGGAGGCCTCAGAAATCCATATATTGTCCGTGATCGAAACAGAAACCTTGAAAGACGAACATACAAAACAGCTGAATGATTTTTTCGGGGAATTCTGGAAGGAAAATATTGGAAAAGAAGAGAAAAAACAGCCAATATACTTTACATTTGTGATTTTCTGCAGAAGAACAGATTCATTGCTTGCAAAACAGATTCTGGAAGAAGCAAATGGATTGCTCATGTACAGGAACCTGTACCGTCTGGGGGCGATATTCAATGAGAAAAGCAGCGAATTAAATATTAAACAGGTATCCCCCAAGTCACACTACAAAGATATCTACCGCAAAATGTCCGGAGAACTGAGACGCTTTGCAGGGGGAGATACAGAAATATAACAGAGGTATAATATGTCAGGAGGGAGCTACAAAAAGCTCCCTCCATTTCCATTTATTCACCTAAAAACCCAAGATCAATCTCCCCATCAAACACCGTAGTTGCCGGACCGGTCATGTAGATGAGATTTTCGTCTCTTTCCCAGGAGATATTTAAGTCTCCGCCAAGGAGCTGTACGGTTACCGGTTTGCTGCCGTCAACTTTATCGTTGAGGATGGAAGCGACTGTGACTGCACAGGCGCCGGTGCCGCAGGCGAGAGTCTCTCCGGAGCCGCGCTCCCAGACACGCATCTTAACGGTGTGGCGGTCGATCACCTGAACAAACTCGGTGTTGACCCTGTCAGGGAAGCAAACGTGATTCTCAAAGGACGGGCCGATTTTTTCCAGGTCAAGGCTGTCCACATCATCTACGTAGATGATGGCATGAGGATTGCCCATGGAAACTGCAGTCATATGATACTCTTTTCCGTCAACGGTAATGGGAGCGTTGATCACCTGCTCGGTTTCGGCAACCACCGGGATCTCTTTTGCAGTGAGGATCGGGGAGCCCATGTTGACTTTTACCATGGAAGCCTTGCCATCGTGGATCGTAAGATCTACATATTTAATACCGCTTCTTGTGGCAATGCTTAAAGATGTTTTGTCCACAATGCCGTGGTCGTAGACATATTTGGCAACGCAGCGGATACCATTTCCGCACATGGCACCCTGGGATCCGTCCAGGTTGTACATATCCATCTCACAGTCTGCGATCTCAGACGGGCGGATCAGGATCAGACCGTCGGAACCGATGCCAAAGTGGCGGTCGCTGACAAATTTCGCCACTGCGGCAGGATCTTTGACAGTCTCCTCAAAACAGTTTACATATACATAATCGTTTCCAATGCCGTGCATTTTCGTGAATTTCATAATGATAACCTCCTCTTGTTTCTGAATATTATACTTGGTTTTTCTGTTGGAGCACAAGACCCGCATGGAAAAAACACGCCAGTTTTTTCCAGTTGCTGTCTCTGATAGTATAGTATACTGGATAATTGTTATCGAAAAGTGAATTTTCCCCATGGAATTCCCATAAAATAGAAGGGGAATTTCGGATTTATGGATTTTATGTGCTTGCATTTTGTCAGAAACATGGTATCATAAAACAAAGCAATATGCACGGAGATGCATAATTATGCTGTACATCGCGAAATGCGCTGCTGCATTAAGAGAAAGAAGCAGCCCCTTTCGCGATGTACAAGAGAATTCAGGAGGAAGAAAAAATGAAGAGAAAATTTATGGCACTTGCACTTGCGGCAGCTATGACAGTATCCATGACATCCGCTGTTTTTGCAGCAGATGAGATCAAGAGCGCAGATGATCTTACCGGAAAGAAGATCGGTGTTCAGCTTGGAACTACCGGTGACACCATCGCTACAGATATCAAAGATGCAACAGTAGAGAGATATAATAAAGGTAACGATGCAGTAATGGCTCTGAAACAGGGCAAGATCGACTGCGTGGTTATCGACAGCGAGCCGGCCAAGAAGTTCGTTGATAAGAATGATGACCTTAAGCTTATCGATAACGTATTTGATAAAGAGGAGTATGCGATCTGTATTTCCAAGGACAACACAGATCTTACCAAAGAATTCAACGACGCACTGAAAGAGCTTAAGGATGACGGAACACTGGATTCCATCAGAGACAACTACATCGGTGATGATGCAGGCAAGACTCCATATGAGACTCCGAAGGATGCAGATCATTCCAAGGGAACTTTGACCATGGCAACGAACGCAACATTCCAGCCATATGAATATTATGACGGAGATAATATCGTAGGTATCGACGTTGATATCGCACAGGCAATCTGTGATAAGCTTGGATACGATCTGAAGGTTGAGGATATGGAATTTGATGCCATCGTAAATGCAGTAAAATCCGGAAAAGCTGACTTTGGCGCAGCAGGAATGACTGTAACAGAGGATCGTAAGAAGAGCATTGATTTCACAGATCCATATACAACCGCAGAGCAGGTTATCATCGTACAGAAATAAATTAACTCAATAAATTGCTTGGCAGTTTACTGAGTTATGAGCAAGTAGCGAATGCGGATCGCGAATATCCGCTTGACGAAAAATTACAAAAATTACACGCAGGTTCCGGATATCCGGGGGACTTTTCCGGATTTCGGAACCTGTAGTTTTGGAAAGGGTGGAAATTTTGAGTCTTATTGAACAGTTTCAGTTTAATTTTCTGGACGACAGCCGCTGGCAGTTTATTGTATCCGGTCTGAAAAACACCATCATTATTACATTCTTTGCGGTGCTGCTTGGCGTTTTTCTGGGATTTCTGATTGCCATTGTCCGTTCCACACATGATAAGACGGGGAAACTTAAGATCCTTAATGTGATCTGCAGAGTTTACCTGACTGTGATCCGTGGAACACCAACCATGGTACAGCTGCTGATCGTTTACTATGTTATTTTTGCTACCGTAGATCCGGGTAAAGTGATCGTTGCCATCATTGCGTTTGGAATGAACTCCGCAGCATATGTGGCAGAGATCGTCCGTTCCGGTATCATGTCCATTGATCAGGGACAGTTTGAGGCAGGACGAAGCCTTGGACTTAACTATACACAGACTATGACCAAGATCATTCTTCCACAGGCCGTAAAGAATATCCTTCCGGCACTTGGAAATGAGATGATCGTACTTCTGAAGGAGACCTCCATCAGTGGTTACATCGGCCTTACAGATCTGACCCGTGGCGGAGATATCATCCGAAGCCAGACCTACAGTGCCCTGTTCCCGCTGCTTGCAGTAGCGGCAATTTATCTTGTGATCGTTTGTTTCCTTACATACCTTGTAGGAAGACTTGAGAGGAGGCTGAGAAACAATGAGCGTAAGTAATGAGGTACTTCTTGACGTGCAGGGACTTCAGAAAGCCTACGGCAGCAATCAGGTCCTTAACGGGATCACCACACAGATCCGTCGCGGTGAAGTAGTAGCCATCATCGGACCGTCCGGCTGTGGTAAATCCACATTTCTCCGTTCGCTGAATCTTCTTGAGGAGCCAACCGGGGGAAAAATCCTTTTTGAGGGAACCGATATCACAGATCCGAAGGTAGATATCAACCGTCACCGACAGAAGATCGGAATGGTATTCCAGCAGTTTAATCTCTTTCCGCATAAAACCGTAAAAGAGAATATCATGCTGGCACCGGTAACTTTGAAGCTGATGAGCAAAGAAGAAGCAGAGAAAAAAGCTCTGGAGCTTCTCAAGCGTGTCGGACTTCCGGACAAGGCAGATTCTTATCCGGACATGCTTTCCGGTGGACAGAAGCAGCGTATCGCCATTGCAAGATCCCTTGCCATGAACCCGGATGTGATGCTGTTTGATGAGCCTACATCCGCACTTGATCCGGAGATGGTCGGAGAGGTTCTGGAACTGATGAAGGAGCTTGCAAAATCCGGTATGACCATGGTTGTGGTAACTCATGAGATGGGATTTGCCCGCGAGGTTGCAACCAGAGTTCTTTTCATTGATGAGGGAAAGATCCAGGAGGAGAATTCCCCGAAGGAATTTTTTGCCAATCCAAAGAACAAGAGACTTCGTGAGTTCCTTTCAAAAACCTTATAAATTTCAATTACTGAAAACTGATATTTTCCATATCTGGTACAAAATTGCCGGAGGAAAATATCAGTTTTTTTCTGTATGACAGATTTTAAGATAAAAATGTGCTATAATGAACAATCAGAAAGAAAAGTGATAAAAGGGGAAATATGGAGTCTGATCAGTGAAAAGGACTTTTATAAAAAACAATGGAGAGGGAAAAAACTATGATTATTCGAAATGGAAATGTTTTTCAGGAAGACGGCAGTTACCGGAAGATGGATCTTTATGTGGAAAATGGCAGAATTGTTTCCAGTGAGGAGGAAGTATCTGATAAAGAAGAAATTGACGCTTCGGGCCTGAAGGTTCTGCCGGGACTTGTGGATATTCACAGCCATGGTGCTGTGGGACATGATTTTTCAGATGCAGATGCCACCGGCCTTAAAAAAATCCTCAAGTATGAGAAAGCACATGGAATTACTTCCTATTGTCCTACATCAATGACACTTCCGATGGAACAGCTGATCCGGATTTTTGCTTCCGCGACAGAAGTGGAGCAGGATGACAGCTGTGCCAGGATCGTGGGCCTGAACATGGAGGGACCGTTTTTGGATCCTGCGAAAAAGGGGGCACATGTAGAGGAATATATCCGCAAACCGGACATCAGATTTTTCCGGGAATGTCAGGAAGCTTCCGGCGGAATGATAAAGGTTGTGACTGTGGCTCCGAATATGGAAGGTGCAGAGGCGTTTATTGAAGCACTTAAAGATGATGTGGTGATTTCCATCGGCCATACAGGCGCGGATTACGACTGTGCGGCAAAAGCCATGGAAAAGGGTGCCCATCATGTAACTCATCTGTACAATGCCATGAATCCGCTTGGACACCGTGCGCCTGGTGTGATCGCGGCAGCGGCAGATGATCCGCTGTGTATGGCAGAAATGATCGGAGACGGGATTCATATTCATCCGGCTGTAGTAAGAAATACATTCCGGATGTTCGGGGAAGAACGGATCGTACTGATCAGCGATTCCATGATGGCAGCAGGAATGGAAAACGGTGTTTATGAGCTGGGCGGCCAGAAGGTTATCATGAACAACCGTAAAGCAGTTCTTGAGGATGGCACCATTGCCGGTTCCGCAACCAACCTCTATGAATGTATGCAGTGCGTGATCGCAATGGGCGTGCCGGAACATACAGCGATTTTTGCAGCTACCAGAAATCCTGCAAAGAGCATTGGCATCTATGGAGAGGTGGGTTCTCTTGTGCCTGGAAAACGTGCGGATATGGTACTTGCAGATGAGAAGCTGAATATCGTGAGAGTGATCTGATGAAGGTCTGAGTGAATCAGATAAAGAATGGCACAGAAACTGCAAAACTGTTGCCTGAAGTGAAAATGTCTGTCTGAATAAAATATGGCTCCGGTTCCCGGAAAGCGGAATGAGAATGTTCGCTTTATGCCGGGAACCGGAGCCTTGTTTTTGTTGTTTGGCGCTGGTGGCTGAGTTTATTCCTCAGCAGCGCCCTGTGCGGCTTTCATTTCGTTGTAACAGTATTTGATGATAGATTTTCTGGTTATGATTCCGATAAAGGCGCCCTGGTCATCCACAACCGGCACGAAGTTCTGATTGATGGCGCGATCCAGGAGATCTTCCATATTGGAATCTGCATGGACCGGTTTATAGGTGGCACGGCGTGGAATTGCCATGATGGGAACGCCTTCTGTTTCCTTGATATCGTGAATGTCGGCCCGACGCATGCCCCAGAGCAGGTCGCCTTCTGAGATGGTGCCGAGATATTTGCCATCCATGGTGAGGATGGGAATGCAGGAGTACTTGCGGTGCTCCATTTTTTCAAGGGTCTGGCGAAGGGTCTCATCTTCGAAGATGTAGGCGACTTCGCTTTTGGGAATCAGAAAAAACAGAATGTTCACGTTATTACCTCATTTCCGCAAAAATTATAAATAAATCTGCAAGATGTTTTAGAGAAGCTGAAGTCCGTGTGCCTCTGCAGCATCTGTGATTTCTTTTGGCCAGAGAGATACATGTACTTCTCCGATGTGCGCTTTACGCAGGAAGAACATACAGATTCTGGACTGTCCGATACCACCACCGATGGTGTACGGAAGCTCTTTGTTCAGGATGGCTTTCTGGAAAGGAAGCTCTCTTCTGTCATCGCAGCCTGCTTCTGTAAGCTGGCGGTCAAGCGCAACCTCGTCAACACGGATTCCCATGGAGGAAAGCTCAAGTGCAATGTCAAGTACCGGATAGTATACAAGGATATCACCGTTCAGTTCCCAGTCATCGTAGTCCGGGGCACGTCCGTCGTGGCGCTCTCCGTTTGTGAGGGTTTTTCCGACTTTCATAAGGAATACGGCACCTTTTTCACGGACAATCTTGTATTCACGTTCCTTTGGTGTGCAGTCCGGATACATGTCAAGAAGCTCCTGTGTTGTGATGAAGAAGATGTCTTTCGGAAGGATTTCTTCGATGTAGTCGTACTGTACAGCCATGTATTTCTCAGTTTTACGAAGGACACTGTAGATGGTGCGTACGGTCTCCTTGAGAGTTTCCATAGTGCGCTCTTCCTTAGAGATGATCTTTTCCCAGTCCCACTGGTCTACGTAAACAGAGTGGATATTGTCCAGATCTTCATCGCGGCGGATCGCTACCATATCTGTGTAGAGGCCTTCACCGTGAGAAAAACCATATTTTTTCAGAGCGTAGCGTTTCCATTTCGCAAGGGAGTGTACGATCTCGGCGTTGCTGCCTTCGATAGCCTTGATATCAAAGCTTACCGGGCGTTCTACACCGTTAAGGTTGTCATTAAGGCCGGATTCCGGTGCTACAAATGTTGGAGCGGATACTCGGAGAAGATTAAGCTTCTGGGAGAGTGTCTGCTGGAAGAAATCTTTTACTGTTTTGATCGCAATCTGTGTGTCATGGAGGTTGAGGTCTGCATGATAGGTTGCGGGGATTGTGATTGTGTTCATTATCGGCTCCTCCTGATGATTTTTGGGCTTATTGCTCTGTGGGGTATTATAGCAGAAAATGGCCAGGGTGGCAATATAAGGAGATGTGAAGTCCGGTCCCGGACCAGGGAAAAATACTGGGTATTGAGAGCGTGATATGATATACTGAATGTAAATTGTGAAGCGATCGCATTCAGGGACATACAGCAGGAAAGAATGCGAATGTCCGATTGATAAAAAGAAATGTGAATGTCCGTTTTAACGGACAGAATGGAGGGAGTTTATGGCAGGTGAGAAGTGTCAGGTTTGTGGCGGCAGGGTTGTAAATGGCAGGTGTTCGCTGTGCGGGATGCCTTACAGAAATGATGAAATACTCTACCATCTTAATGAACCCCGGGATGTACATTACAGGCATGCTTCCGCAAAAGTGCGGGATATGATGCGACAGTATGGACAAACTGTGGACAAAACAGCACAGCGCGGCGGCAGAGTGAACCGGAGTACAAATATGGGCCGGAATACGAATGCAGGCCAGAATATGAATACGGGCCGGAATATGAATACAGGCCGGAATGCAGGTGCGAACCGGAATCCAAATGGAAATCGAAATACAGGAAATGCAGCTGCAACTGTAAGGAAGACCGTACCGGCAGGTAACACCATGAATAAAACAACGGCAGACAGGAACCGTACAGAAGTTTCAAACCAGGGGAAAAAGCAGCAGAACGAAGGACGGAAAAGAAACAGTATAAGCTGGATCATATGGCTTATAGTGGCACTGGTTGCTTTGTTTCCCCAGTTATGGGATTTTATCGTAGAATGGATCAGAATGAATTTGTAAGAATATTTCCGCAGTGAGATCATGCGGTGCTAAGAGTCTGTATTTTCTTGTATACAGAAATACCCCTTTTCTTTTCCTCCCAGCTGTGGTATACTCATGCCTAGCACAATATATAGAAAAAACCAAGATATAGAGAATAACAATACTATATATAGTATTCGGGAGAGATGAGTCATGTTATATGTGATTAAGAAAGACGGAACAAGAGAGGAGTTTAATCCTCAGAAAATCGTGGCTGCCGTAAATAAATCAGCAGAGCGTATCCTTTATACTTTTTCCGATGAGGAGAAGGATTTTATCTGCCGTTTTGCTCAGGAGCATGCGGATTCCCTTGGGAAAAATGAGATCGAGATCCAGGAGATGCACAACATCGTGGAGGGTGCACTGGAGCGGGTGAATCCTGCAGTTGCCAAGAGCTACCGCGATTACCGGAATTACAAGCTGGATTTCATCCACATGATGGATGACGTTTACACCAAGAGCCAGGCCATCCGCTACATCGGTGATAAGAGCAATGCCAATACAGACAGTGCGCTTGTTGCAACCAAGAGAAGCCTGATCTTTAATGAGCTGAACAAGGAGCTTTACCGGAAGTTCTTTATGAACCGTAATGAGCTTCAGGCATGTAAGGACGGTTATATTTATATTCATGATCAGTCTGCACGTCTGGATACTATGAACTGCTGTCTGTTTGATGTGGCAGCTGTTTTAAGCGGCGGTTTTGAGATGGGTAATGTCTGGTATAATGAGCCGAAGACTCTGGACACAGCCTTTGATGTTATGGGCGATATCATCCTCAGCACAGCGGCGCAGCAGTACGGTGGTTTTACCGTTCCGGAAGTTGATAAGATCCTGGCACCGTATGCGAAGAAGAGCTATGATAAATATATTTCCGAATTTCTGAAATACTCCGATGAGAGCTGGAGCGGCCGCGAGGAACGTGCGATCGAGTATGCCCTTGACAAAGTCCGCAGGGATTATGACCAGGGATGGCAGGGAATTGAGTATAAGCTGAATACGGTTGGTTCTTCCAGAGGCGATTATCCGTTTGTTACAGTAACACTTGGTCTTGGAACTGAGCAGTTTGAGAAGATGTGTACGGTTTCTCTCCTTGAAGTTCATCAGGGAGGCCAGGGAAAAGCCGGACATAAGAAACCGGTACTGTTTCCGAAGATCGTATTCCTCTATGACAAAGATATCCACGGTCCTGGAAAGTGCTGTGAGGATATTTTTGAGGCTGGTGTGGAGTGCTCCTCCAAGACCATGTATCCGGACTGGCTGTCCATGTCCGGAGCAGGCTATATTTCCAGCATGTACAAGAAATACAAAAAAGTCATCAGCCCGATGGGATGCCGTGCTTTTTTAAGTCCGTGGTATGAGCGTGGCGGCATGGAACCGGCAGATGAGAATGATACGCCTGTTTTTGTGGGCCGTTTTAACATCGGTGCGGTAAGCCTTCATCTTCCGATGATCCTTGCCAAGGCCAGGGCGGAGAGCAGAGATTTCTATGAAGTTCTGGATTTCTATCTGGAAATGATCCGTAATCTGCATATCCGTACGTATGAGTATCTGGGACAGATGCGTGCGTCTACCAATCCTCTTGCGTACTGTGAGGGTGGTTTCTACGGCGGACATCTGAAACCGAATGAAAAAATCGGCAAGATCCTGAAACCGATGACGGCTTCTTTTGGTATCACAGCACTCAACGAGCTGCAGGAGCTTTACAATGGCAAATCCATTGCAGAGGATGGTGCCTTTGCTCTGGAAGTCCTGAAATATATCAATGACAAGGTAAATCAGTACAAGAAGGAAGATGGCTATCTTTACGCAATCTACGGAACACCGGCAGAGAGTCTCTGCGGCCTTCAGGTAGAACAGTTCCGTAAGATGTACGGAATCATTGAGGGTGTTTCTGACAGACCATATGTGAGCAACAGTTTCCACTGCCATGTAACCGAGGATGTAACCCCGATCGAGAAACAGGATCTGGAGGGTCGTTTCTGGGAGCTTTGCAATGGCGGTAAGATCCAGTATGTACGTTATCCGATCGGCTACAATAAAGAAGCCATCCGTACATTGATCCGTAGAGCCATGGATCTGGGGTATTATGAGGGCGTGAACCTTTCTCTCGCATACTGTGATGATTGTGGTCACGAGGAGCTGGAGATGGATGTGTGTCCGGTCTGCGGTTCCAGAAACCTGACGAAGATCGACCGTATGAACGGATATCTTTCCTACAGCCGTGTTCATGGAGATACCCGTCTGAATGAGGCGAAGATGGCGGAGATCGCTGAGCGAAAATCCATGTAAAATGGCCGGACAGATTGGCAGAGGAACCGTTCTCTGATGCGGAGCCAGGCAGTAAAGTATGGATTTTTGATGCCTGTCTGAACGGATACAGATTAAGACATAGATTATAAAAATACACAGATATGGCATTATGCGCTGTATCTGTGTTTTTTTGCGCCAGTTTTCCGGTATAAAAAATATCCCGCAGAGCTGCTGGCAGGATCAGCAGTTCTCTGCGGGATATTGTCATGGCAAAGTGGATATTTATATTTCACTTTATATTCTGTGTTTATAGATAATTATTTAATGATGGTTCCTGTTTTCTCACAGTATCCGTCTTTGGCGTGAGCCATATCGGTGATGATGGTACGGCGTCCGGGGCCTTTTTCAACGAAGGAAACACCTGCTTCTATCTTCGGAAGCATGGAGCCTGCAGCGAACTGATCGTCTGCAATGTATTTCTTCGCATCTTCTGTGGAGATGGTATCCAGATAAGATTCCTGATCGGTGTTGTGGTTAAGGCTTACCTTCTCAACACTTGTAAGGATCATCAGAGTATCTGCGTTCAGTTCCTCTGCAAGAAGTCCTGCTGCACGGTCCTTCTCGATGATAGCACTGGCACCGTTCAGCTGGGTACCCTGCTCAAGAACCGGGATTCCGCCACCGCCTGCTGCGATAACGATCTGCTCTGCCTGGGAAAGAACCTTCACGGTCTCGATCTCCACGATCTTCTGTGGCTTCGGTGCTGCAAGGATTCTTCTGTACTGTCCTTCCCCTACTTTTGTGACGAAGTTTCCTTTTTCTTCCTCGGCTTCTGCTTCTTCTGCATTCAGGACACGACCGATGATCTTCTCCGGTTCGGAAAATGCTTCATCATATGGATCAATGACAACCTGTGTGAGAATGGTGCTGACAGGTTTATAGATTCCTCTGGAAATAAGTTCCGCACGAATGGCGTTCTGAAGGTCATAGCCGATATAACCCTGGCTCATGGCAGAACATACGGACATTGGTGCAAATGTATAATCAGGATGTGCCTTGCCGAATTCATTCATTGCGGTGTGGATCATCCCTACCTGCGGACCGTTGCTGTGGGAGATTACCACGCGGGTTCCCTCTTCAACTAGGTCTGCGATTGCCTTGGCTGCAAGTCGGGCGGCTGTTTTCTGCTCAGGAAGTGTGGTACCAAGTGCTCGGTGGCCTAATGCAACTACTACAGTTTTTTCGCTCATAGGAAATACCTCATTTCTCTTTAAAATTGGTTACTGTTCAATAGTAACGAGTATTATATTTTATTATAAAAGACCTATGTTGGAAATGCAATAGAATTTTAGATGAATACGGTTTACAGATAGTTGTCAGGCCGTGAATTTTCAGACAAGGAAAAACCGCCTGATTCGGTCAGGCGGTTCATTTCCTACTATTTTTTGAGGGGGGAGATAGAGAGTGGTTTTTCATCTATCCAAGACCTATTATATAGAGGAAATATGTTTAAATTATGTCGGTAATCTAAAAGAAATCGAAAATTTATAAAGAAAGTTTAAACAAACTTTATAATTTTTATATCTGGTTGCACCTGATTGAGGAATGTGCTACATTGGAAGAGTCTTAAGTCCGTGTTCTGCGGAATATATTCACGCATCAGTTCGATGCAGAAATCCTATTTTTACTGATAAATATTGTTTTGCCGACGGTTATGCACCGTTTTTCCGGGGAGGGATGCCTTTGTCTGTGGAAAAGTAAGCTTCTGTTAAAAGTGAATGTGTAAAAGATAATGCCATAACAGGCAGAAATGGAGAATTGAAATGAAAAACAGAATATGGAAACAGATAAAGCAGATCACAGTTGCGGCTGCAGTGGCCGGAACTGTGCTGTTTGGAAGTGTTCAACCGGGAATGGCTGCGGATTCTGAACTTCAGTCGGGACAGGAATTGTCAGATGACCGGGAAAAGGAGGATGGATATGAGCACATGGAGGAGCTGGCATCCGGGGAAACAGTATGCAAAGAGAATGAAGCGCCGGAGGAAGAGAGTGAGAGCACACAGGAGAGAACGGAGACCGGAGGAGAAAATGTAGAAAGTGCTGCACTGCCTTTGGAAGGTGTTGAAGAGGAAGATATGGATATGGAGGAAGATATGTCCGAAGATACGGAAGATGCGGAAGAACCTGAGGAAATGCCGGAAGAAGAACCGGAGGAAATTTCGCCTTCTGCGGATGCAGACACAGAAAAAGCAGATATGACACTTTCTCTGACTTCAGAGACGGAAGAAATGAAAGCAGGGAAGACCATCCGCTACCGTGTGGACCTTGCTAATACCGGCGATGTGGATCTGATCGATATACAAATGACCAGCAGCTTTTCCTGCCCGAAGATCACACAGCAGTGGGAGGAGGCTGAGGGACTTGACGGAGAAGGTGCAGATGCAGAGGTGGCAGAGCTGAAAGCCGGCGAGAAGCGGAGTTTTTATATTCTGGCACCGCTTTTAAATGAACAGGAAAAAGATCTGGAACATAAAGTAGAAGCAGGTGCGAAAGTAAAGGGACGGCCGGAGGAGATGATTTTTCGGAAAGCGCAGATGGTCAGTCCGCTGCAGCCGCTGAAAGCAGATTTTTCTGTAAAGAAAACAGCGGACAGAGAGACTGCAATGCCAGGAGAAACAGTCACTTATCAGATCTGCATCATCAATACCGGGGAAAAAACACTTCATTCTGTTGTGGGGACAGAACGTTTTCAGGCAGAGGGGATTGAGGCTCGTTTTGTGGAACAGGAAGGGATTACATTAAACAGTACGAAAACCAAAGCTCTGATCGAAAAAATAGCGCCAGGGGAAGCAGTATCCCTTCAGGCAGAGGTGAAGATCCCGGAAAAAACGGTAAATCAGAAGCTTTTTAACAAGGTAACCGTCACAAGCCAGGAAACCGGTGAGAAACAGATGGAGGCATCCGCCGAGATCACAGTAGAAGGAAACGAGACACCGACACCAGAAGAAAGCCCTGAGGAAAAGACAGGAGGAGATCCTTCTTCCGGACAGGAAGAAATGGCAAGGGCAGCATCTTCTCATCCACAGACGGGCGACAATACGGAGCCGTCGCTGTTTGTACTGCTGGCAGTGAGTGCTGGGGTGACGGGGATGGGAGTTCTCTGGCTGCGAAGAAAATATGCCCGGATCTATGGCGGAAAATGACATTGCGTGTTCTGGTGAAAACAATAATAAACGGGCTTTTTACAGGGAGTGTCCTGGCGTAAAGAAACGTTGAAAACAGGGGGCAGGTGTGCTATTCTATATGGTATGTACACAAAATAAGAACAGTATGCCTTCCCGTATCCTGACTGTCATCTGGCAGCCGGAAAAAGGGAAAATGGAGGAGAAAAAATGAAACTTTTATCCTTATTAGAACATCTTGAATACAAATGCCTTCAGGGAAATACAGACCAGGAAGTTTCTTCTGTTGTGTATGATTCCCGTAAAGTAGAAGAGGGAAGTCTTTTTATCTGCATCAGAGGCGCAGTTGTGGATGGCCATAAATTCGTGCCGGATGTTGTGGCAAAAGGTGCAAAAACTCTCATCGTAGAAGAACCGGTGGAAGCTCCGGCAGATGTAACTGTGATCCAGGTGGAAGATACCCGTTATGCCATGGCGTTTATTTCCGCAGCATGGTTCGGACATCCGGCGAAGAAACTGAAAACGATCGGAATCACGGGAACCAAGGGTAAGACAACCACCACTTACATGGTGAAGTCTATCCTTGAAAATGCAGGATATAAGGTTGGCCTGATCGGAACGATCGAAGCCATTATTGGAGAGAAACATATCCCGGCAGCCAATACAACACCGGAATCGTATATGGTTCAGAAATATTTCCATGATATGGTTGAAGCGGGCTGCGACGCGGTAGTTATGGAGGTTTCTTCACAGGGACTGATGCTCCACAGAACCCAGGGATTTGTCTTTGATTTTGGAATTTTCACAAATATTGAGCCAGATCATATCGGACCGAATGAACATAAAGATTTCGATGATTATCTTCACTGTAAATCCATGCTTCTGAAACAATGTAAGGTTGGTATCGTAAACCGTGATGATGAACATTTTGAACGTATTATCGATGGCCATACCTGTGAGCTTGAGACATACGGATTTTCTGAAAAAGCGGATCTCCGTGCAGAAGATGCGAAACTGGTGGGAAGAAAAGGATATCTTGGAATTTCCTACCATGTAAAGGGACTTCTTGATTTTCCGGTGGAGATCGATATTCCTGGCAAATTCAGTATTTACAATTCCCTGACAGCCATCGCCATCTGCCGTCATTTCAAAGTATCTGAAGAGAATATCATCAAAGCGCTGAAAGTAGCCAAGGTGAAAGGTCGTATTGAGATGATCAAGGTATCCGACGAATTTACGCTGATGATCGATTATGCGCACAATGCCATGGCGCTTGAGAGCCTTCTTGGAACATTGAAGGAATATAACCCGCACAGACTGGTATGCCTGTTTGGATGTGGGGGAAACCGCTCCAAGCTCCGCCGCTATGAGATGGGTGAGGTTTCCGGCAAGATGGCAGATCTCACGATCATCACTTCTGATAATCCACGTGATGAAGATCCTCAGGCCATCATCGATGATATCAAGATCGGAATGGCGAAAACCGATGGTAAATATGTAGAGATCCCTGACCGTAAGGAGGCTATTGCCTATGCGATCCATCATGGAGAACCGGGAGATATCATTGTCCTCGCAGGAAAAGGACATGAGGATTACCAGGAGATCAAGGGTAAGAAATATCCGATGGATGAGAGAGTTCTGATCCGGGAAATCCTGGAAGAAGATCGGAAAGCGTAATCGGATGGTCTATGCAGATGTGATCATTGACATTTCTCATGAGAAAGTTGACCGGGATTTTCAGTACCGCATTCCGGAAGAACTGGAACCGGCCATAAAACCAGGCGTTGTGGTTACTGTACCGTTCGGGAAGGGAAATATACTCCGAAAGGGTTATGTGATCGGAACTTCTACAGAAGCCAAATATGATGCCTCGAAGACGAAGGAAATCCAGGGAGTGTCCACGGACAGTGAAACAACGGAATCCAGACTGATCGCACTTGCGGCATGGATGAAAGAAACGTATGGTTCTACCATGATCCAGGCACTGAAAACAGTACTTCCTGTAAAAGATAAAGTAAGAGCCAAAGAAAAAAAGCTGATCTTTTTTACCGGGGAGAAAGCGCGTGCACAGAAGCTTCTGGAAGAACTGGAAGGCAGTCGCTTTAAAGCTCGTGAAAGATTTCTGAGGGCAATTCTGGAGGCAGGAAGTTTGGATTATACCTATGCGTCAAAAGAGCTTGGAGCCAGTATTTCTGTCCTGGATTTTTTTGAAAAAAAGGGCCTTATAAAGATTGAAAGTCAGGAAATGTACCGCATTCCGAAAAACAGTGGACTGGTAAAAGAGGACGGGGAACTTTCTCTGAATCAGGAACAGCAGGAAGCCGTTGCAGAGATTTTTCAGGAATGGCAGAAACCGGAACCGAGACCTGCACTTCTTTTTGGAGTGACCGGAAGCGGAAAGACGCAGGTTTACATGAGGCTGATCCAGGAAGTACTGGAAGAGGGAAAACAGGCCATTGTGCTGATTCCGGAAATTGCACTTACCTATCAGACAGTCCGGCGTTTTTATGCCATGTTTGGAGATAAAGTTTCTGTCCTGAATTCCAGACTTTCCCAGGGAGAACGTTATGACCAGTTCAAAAGAGCGAAACGTGGCGAGGTGCAGGTGATGGTGGGACCCAGATCTGCGCTGTTCACCCCGTTTTCCAATCTGGGACTGATCGTTATCGATGAAGAACATGAACCCACCTATAAAAGTGAAAATACACCAAGGTATCATGCCAGGGAAACAGCCATTCAGAGAGCAGGCATGGAACATGCCCGTATTGTTCTGGGATCTGCAACACCGTCACTGGAGGCTTACAGTCATGCCTGTGACGGAGAATATCTTCTGGTACGATTAAACGCCCGTTATGAAGAACGGCCGCTTCCCCAGGTATCAATTGTTGATTTGCGGGAAGAATTAAAAAAAGGTAACCGTTCCGTGCTGAGTATGGAACTGAAACAGCAGATGGATCATGCACTTAAGAACAGGGAACAGGTTATGCTGTTTCTGAACCGGCGGGGTTATGCAGGTTTTGTTTCCTGCAGGGCATGTGGGCACGTGATGAAATGTCCGCACTGTGATGTGTCTTTAAGTGAACATAATGGCAACCGTCTGGTCTGCCATTACTGTGGATATGAAATTGCGAAACCAGAATCCTGTCCTTCCTGTGGTTCTCCGCATATCGGTGGATTTAAAGCCGGAACCCAGCAGATCGAGAAAGTCCTGGAAAAAGAATTTCCCGAAGCCCGTGTCCTTCGAATGGATTTTGATACCACAAGGACAAAAGACAGTTATGAGAAGATCCTGGCAGCTTTTGCCAGACATGAGGCGGACATTCTGGTGGGAACGCAGATGATCGTTAAAGGACATGATTTCCCGGATGTGACGCTGGTAGGTGTGATCGCTGCAGATCTTTCACTGAACATGGATGATTATCACTGCGGGGAACGGACATTTCAGCTCCTTACCCAGGCGGTTGGGCGTTCCGGCAGAGGAAATAAGGCGGGGCATGCGGTGATACAGACGTATCAGCCGGAGCACTACAGTATTCAGGCAGCAGCCATTCAGGACTATGAGAAATTTTATAAAGAAGAGATGATGTACCGGATGCTTCTGGATTATCCGCCGGCAGCTCATATGATGACAGTTTTTGGCGCCTGCCAGGATGAGGAACTTCTCAAAAAAGCCATGTATTATATAGAAGTTTTTATCCGCAGGGTAAGTCCGAAAGAGGAGCTTCACATGATCGGCCCTGCGTCTGCATCGGTAGGAAAAGTAAAAGATGTTTACCGCCAGGTGCTCCATCTGAAGCACACAGATATACGTTTTCTCACAGCAGTCAGAGAAAAGCTGGAGAAATATATAGAGATAAATTCCGGATTCCGGAAGATATATATACAATATGATATGATGTAACGATTTCATAAAGAAAGGAAATCGCTGCAGATGAGTTAAAGGAGAAGAAAAAATGGCACTTAGAACAATTCGTGTACAGGGTGATTCTGTACTGACAAAAAAATCCCGCACAGTGGACAAAATGACACCAAGGATCGGAGAACTGATTACAGATATGCTGGATACCATGTATGATGCAATGGGCGTAGGCCTTGCGGCACCACAGGTGGGAATCCTGAAACGTATTGTTGTAATTGATGTAGGGGAAGGCCCGATTGTCTTGATCAATCCGGAGATCCTTGAGACCAGCGGTGAGCAGACCGGTGATGAGGGATGCTTAAGTGTTCCTGGAATGGCAGGACAGGTTACACGTCCGAACTACGTGAAAGTAAAAGCACTTGACGTCAACATGGAAGAGCAGATCCTTGAGGGTGAGGGACTTCTTGCGAGAGCGTTCTGCCATGAGATCGACCATCTTGACGGAAAAATGTATACAGAACTTGTGGAGGGAGAACTTCACAAGGTAACTTATGATGAAGAAGACTAAAGGCGGGATAATATGAAAATTGTTTATATGGGAACTCCGGACTTTGCGGTGGCACCGCTTGCGGCGCTGGTAGAGAACGGATATGAGGTCGAGGCAGTGATCACACAGCCGGACAAACCTAAGGGCAGAGGTAAGACCATGATGCCTACCCCTGTAAAAGAAGAAGCACTGAAACATGAGATTCCGGTACTGCAGCCGGTAAAAGTAAGAGATCCGGAGTTTGTGGAGAAGCTTAAAAGTCTTGCACCGGATATTATCGTTGTAGCGGCATTTGGACAGATCATTCCAAAGAGTATCCTTGATATGCCGAAATTCGGATGTATCAATATCCATGCATCCCTTCTTCCGAAGTACCGTGGAGCAGCGCCGATCCAACAGGCTGTGATCGACGGAGAAAAAGAATCCGGCGTTACTATCATGCAGATGGGAACCGGCCTGGATACCGGGGATATGATTTCCAGGATCGTAGTGCCACTTTCAGAGGATGAGACAGGAGGAAGCCTGTTTGATAAGCTTGCTGTGGCAGGAGCAGAGCTTCTGGTACAGACACTGCCGTCTATTTTTGACGGAACTGCCACCCGCGAAAAACAGCCGGAAGAAAGCCCGACACCATATGCAGCCATGATCTCCAAAAAAATGGGACTTCTGGATTTTGGAAAAAGTGCAGAAGAACTGGAGCGGCTGGTAAGAGGCCTCAACCCGTGGCCGAGTGCTTTTACCTTTATCAATGGAAAAACGCTGAAGGTCTGGAAGGCTTCTGTACTGAAAACGCAGGCCGGGAAAGTACCGGGAACTGTACTTGCCGCAGATAAAGAAGGAATTCAGGTAGCCTGCGGACAGAATGTGCTGGTACTTCATGAAGTACAGCTGGAAGGCAAGAAACGGATGGAAGTAGATGCTTTTCTGCGGGGCTATCAGTTGAAACCAGGAGACATGTTTAAAGATTCCAGGGAGTGATAAGCGATGTACGGATATGGTTATTATGGCTGGGGGATGGACCCCACGGTTCTGCTGCTTGTGATCGGAATGCTGCTTTCTCTGGTTGCATCCGCGAAACTGCACAGTACGTTTGCTGTTTATAAAAAGATTCGGAATCATTCCGGGATCACTGGCGCGGAAGCTGCACAGAGGATCTTAAGGGCAGCAGGTATCACGGATGTGCAGGTGGTTCCGATCAGGGGAAGCCTGACCGATCACTATGATCCAAGAACAAAAACAGTTTCCCTTTCTGAGGATATTTATGGAAGAAATTCACTGGCAGCAGTAGGCGTGGCAGCCCATGAATGCGGACATGCGATCCAGGATGCCATCAATTATGCGCCTCTGAACATCCGATCTGCCATTGTACCGGCAGCCAATATCGGCTCACAGCTTTCCTGGCCGCTGTTTATTGCGGGACTGATCTTTTCCATCCGTCCTCTGGTGACTTTGGGAATTGTTCTGTTTTCACTGGCAGTACTTTTTCAGCTGGTAACTTTGCCGGTTGAGGTCAATGCGTCTTCCAGAGCGCTGAAAATGCTGGAAAGTACCGGGATTTTGGGTACAGATGAAAAAAAAGGAGCAAGAAAAGTACTGACAGCGGCAGCGCTTACTTATGTGGCAGCTCTGGCAGCATCGATTTTACAGCTTCTGAGACTGATTATCCTTGCAGGAGGTAGAGATCGTGATTAACAGCGGAGTAAATACAAGAGAACTGATTCTTGAGATCCTGCTGGAGATTGAGGAGGAAGGCGAGCACAGCCACATTGCGATCCGCAATGCCCTTTCCAAATATCAGTTCCTTCCAAAACAGGAACGTAGTTTTATAACGAGAGTATGTGAGGGAACCCTGGAATACAGGATCTACATTGATTATGTGATCGATTCTTTTTCCAAGGTTCCTGTAAATAAGATGAAACCACAGATCCGTGAGATTTTAAGAAGTGCGGTATATCAGCTGAAATTTATGGACAGTGTTCCGGACAGTGCTGTGTGCAATGAGGCTGTAAAGCTGGCACAGAGAAAAGGCTTTTATAATCTGAAACCTTTTGTTAACGGTGTACTTCGCACGATTGCCAGGGAAATAGGAAAACTGGAACTTCCATCCAGAGAGGAAGACGAGGTACGTTATCTCTCTGTGAAATATTCCATGCCGGAATATCTTGTAGAAAAATGGAAAGCTGCCTACGGTGTGAAGACAACCGAGAAGATCCTGGAAGATTTTCTGACAGAAAGACCGATCACTGTGCGGTGCCGGACGCATAAGGCTTCTCTTAAGGAGATTGTTACAAGCCTGAAAGCACAGGGAGTGACAGTACAGCAGGCACCATACCTTCCGTATGCCCTGAAGATTTCGGATTACAATCATATCCTGACACTGGATGCATTCCTCCAGGGAAAGATCCTTGTGCAGGATATCAGCTCCATGCTGGTGGCAGAGGCAGCCAGTCCGAAAAAGGGCGATTACATTATCGATATGTGTGCGGCGCCGGGTGGAAAAAGTATTCATGCTGCCGATAAAATGGGTGATTATGGAAATGTGGATGCAAGGGATGTAAGCCAGTATAAGGCAGACCTTATCAAGGAGAATATCCACAGAACCGGTGTGATCAATGTAGATGCGAAGGTTCAGGATGCGACCGTATATGATCCGGATTCCGAGCAGGCAGCGGATATCGTTATCGCAGATGTACCCTGCTCCGGATATGGAGTTATCGGTAAGAAGCCGGAGATCAAATATCGGGCAACACCACAGAAACAGGAAGAAATTGTAATGCTCCAGAGAATGATCCTGGATAAGGCGGCGAAATATGTGAAGCCGGATGGAACACTGATCTTCAGCACCTGTACCATTGCCCGTGAGGAAAACGAAGAAAATGTATTATGGTTTTTAAAGAACTATCCGTTTCGACTGGAAAGTCTGGACCCGTATATTCCGGAAGAACTTCACTGCAAATCCACAAAACTCGGGTATCTGCAGCTTCTGCCGGGGATACATAAGACAGACGGATTCTTTATTGCCAGATTCAGAAGGAAATAATAAAAATGACAGATATAAAATCCATGACAATGGAGGAACTGAAAAATCTGATGACAGAGATTGGCGAAAAGCCTTTCCGCGCAAAGCAGATCTATGCATGGCTTCATCAGCAACTGGTTACCTCCTGGGATGAAATGACAAATCTTTCCAAAAGCCTCCGCGAGAAACTGTCGGTTTATCCGATCACAGCACTCAGCCAGGCAGATGTGAGGATTTCAAAAATCGACGGAACCAGGAAATACCTGTTCCAGTTGGAAGACGGAAATGTGATCGAGAGTGTTCTTATGAGATATCATCACGGAAACTCTGTATGTATTTCCTCACAGGTAGGGTGCCGTATGGGCTGCCGGTTCTGTGCTTCTACCATCGGAGGCCTGACCAGATGCCTGAAACCTTCCGAGATGCTGGACCAGATCTACCGGATACAGGCAGATACCGGAGAACGGGTGGCAAACGTGGTAGTGATGGGAACCGGTGAGCCGATGGACAATTATGATAATCTTGTCCGTTTTATCCGGATACTTACCGACGAAAACGGACTTGGCATCAGTCAGAGGAATGTAACGGTTTCTACCTGTGGCATTGTTCCGAAAATGTATGATCTGGCAGAAGAGAAACTGCAGATCACGCTGGCGCTTTCTCTTCATGCGCCTAATGATGAGAAACGTCAGGAACTGATGCCGATCGCCAATAAATATTCCATGGATGAGGTTCTGGATGCCTGCAGAAACTACTTCGACAAAACAGGCAGAAGGATCACTTTTGAGTACAGCCTTGTGGCTGGTGTGAATGACAGTGAGGAAGATGCAAAACAGCTGGCCGGCCGTATTAAGGGGATTAACTGTCATGTGAATCTGATTCCGGTTAATCCGATCAAGGAGCGTTCCTATGTGAGGTCTACTCGACAGGCTGTGGAGAATTTCAAAATAAAACTTGAAAAATACGGAATTAATGTTACTATTAGAAGGGAAATGGGCAGTGACATTGACGGTGCCTGTGGACAGCTAAGAAAAAGTTACATGGAAAAAACAGAAAGCGAGAAGTGACATGAGGATATACTCAGCTACTGATGTAGGGCAGAAGCGGAAGATGAATCAGGATTACGTGTTTGTGTCTGAAGGTCCGGTAGGAAATCTGCCTAATCTATTCACAGTCGCGGACGGGATGGGTGGCCATAACGCCGGTGACTATGCATCCTCACATGCAGTACGGATCCTTGTGGATGAAATCCGTGAAGATGCGGATTACAATCCGGTGAAGGTTATTCGTCATGCGATAGAAACTGCAAATACGGAGATCAGAAACCGTGCGCAGGAAGACGAGAACCTCCGGGGCATGGGAACCACTATGGTAGTGGCGACTATTGTAGATCAGTATGCCTATGTGGCCAATGTAGGTGACAGCCGTTTGTACGTGATCCAGGACGGAATCCACCAGATCACCAGAGACCATTCACTGGTTCAGGAAATGGTGAAAATGGGTGAGATCAGTGAAGAGGAAGCACGGAACCATCCGGATAAGAACATTATTACACGGGCACTTGGCGCAGAGAAAACGGTGGATGTGGACTTTTTTGACCTGAAACTTGAGGAGGGATGTACGATCCTTATGTGTTCAGATGGTCTCAGCAATATGGTTGCAGATGAGAAGATTGAAGAGATCATATCCGATCCGGAAGCAGATATTGATCAGAAGGGCAGTGCGCTCCTTCGGGAAGCAAATCAGAATGGTGGTAAGGATAATATTGCAATCGTACTGGTAGAACCATTCACGAATGAGGTGGAAACATGTTGAAGACGGGAATGATCATAGCCGAGCGCTATGAGATCGTAGGAAAAATCGGAACTGGCGGAATGGCAGATGTCTATAAGGCTATGGATCATAAGCTGAACCGCTTTGTGGCAGTGAAGGTCCTGAAACCGGAATTTCGGGAGGACACCACGTTCATCAAGAAATTCAGAAGTGAGGCTCAGGCTGCAGCCGGTCTTACCCATCCGAATATTGTCAATGTATTTGACGTAGGAGATGACGGTGGTGTTTATTACATTGTCATGGAACTGATCGAGGGAATCACCCTGAAGGAATATATTTCCAAAAAAGGCAAGCTCTCTATCAAAGAAGCTACAAGTATTGCTATCCAGGTCTCAATGGGACTGGAGGCTGCACACAGCCATGGAATCGTGCACAGAGATGTGAAACCGCAGAATATCATTATTTCCACAGATGGTAAAGTGAAGGTGACGGATTTTGGAATTGCCAGAGCTGCGTCATCCAACACCATCAGTTCCAATGTGATGGGATCTGTACATTACAGCTCTCCTGAGCAGGTGAGAGGCGGATACAGCGATGAGAAGAGTGATATTTATTCTCTGGGAATCACACTGTATGAGATGGTAACAGGAAGAGTACCTTTTGACGGAGATACGACCGTTGCCATTGCGATCAAGCATCTTCAGGAAGAAATGGTTCCGCCAAGTGTGTATACACCGGATCTTCCGTACAGTCTGGAACAGATCATACTGAAATGTACACAGAAGAGCGTGGATCGCCGTTATACCCGAATGGAAGATGTGATCGCAGATCTGAAACATTCACTGATCGATCCGCAGGGGGATTTTGTGAAGCTGACAACTGTGGATACAGATGCGAAGACAGTTGTGATCTCAGAGGAAGAGCTTGGAGAGATCAAACACACTCCGAAGCAGATCACCAAGGCGGAAACAGCTGCTCTTGAGAAAGAAGAGTATGATGATAATGACTATGATGACGCGGAAGATGACTACGAATCCGGGAAAAGATCCGGAAAGAAAAAGAAACATGGAGCTGGAAGAGGACTGACGATCGCTGCATTACTTGGCGGTACAGTTCTGCTGGTTGTTCTGGTGGTCGTTCTCGGACGTGCAGCCGGGCTTTTTGGAACAGGAAGTTCGAAGAGTAACAAGGCAGAACAGAAAGCAGAAAGCGCATCAGACAGCATGGCAACAGTTCCGGATCTTGTAGGAAAGACAGAGGATGAGGCCAAGGCTCTTGCAAATGATGCACATCTCGGTGTACAGATGGCAGGAGAAGAGGCATCTGATCAGGAGAAAGGCAAGATTTCCCGTCAGGAAACAGCAGCAGGAACTCAGGTTGCGGAATATACAACAGTGAAATACTGGGTAAGTACCGGAACACAGCAGATCACGATTCCGGATCTGGATGGACGTACAGGAATTGATGCCCAGCAGACACTGGAAGATCTGGGCCTTAAGGTAACTGTTCAGAAGGAGTACAGTGAATCGTATGAAGATGAGCAGGGTGTTGAAAGGGCAGTTGTAGATCCAGGATATGTTTACAGTATAGAGCCAGCAGCAGGTACATCTGTTCAAAGTGGATCATCTGTGACACTTACAGTTAGTCGTGGATTAGATTTTGGTTCTAATGCGGAAATGTCAAGCGTTGTTGGAATGAGCAAGGATGATGCACTTACAACTTTAGGTAAGTTTATCGATATTCAGATTACAGAGCAGCAGAGCTCAGAAGCAGCCGGAACTGTGATTGCACAGGAGCCGGAAGCTTACGCGGCAGCAGATCCGGATCAGCCAGTCTATCTGACGATCAGTTCCGGAGATCAGGTACCGTCTGCAGACAGTACAGCATCTGCAGACAGCACGGCGACGACAGACAGTACAACAACTACAGATAGTACCGCAGCTACAGACAGTACGGCAGCTACAGATAATACAGCTTCCACAGACAGTACAGCATCTGCAGACAATACTGCCTCCACAGGAAGTGCAGCCTCCGGTTCCGGCTGGAAATGTACACAGGTTCTGGATACACCGTCCGGTTATAATGGAGGAGCGATCCGTCTGGAACTGATCCAGGATGTCAATGGAGAGCCGACAGCAACCAAGATCATTGACGGACAGAAAGTAAGCTTCCCGTATCAGCTGGATGTGACCGGAGCAGACGGAGTCTCAACCGGTACGATCTATCTCTACGAGGAGACAGATGGAAATTATCAGCAGCTTGGAACCTACACCGCTACTTTCAAGAAAGCTGACTGATCATGCAGGGAAAAATAATCAAAGGTATTGCCGGATTCTACTATGTATATGCAGAAGACGGCAATACATACGAATGCAGGGCGAAAGGCATTTTTCGAAAAGATAAGCGTAAGCCCCTGGTAGGTGACAATGTGGACATTACAGTCCTGGATGAAAAAGAACTGGAGGGAAGCGTGACCGGGATCCATAAACGCAGAAATTCCCTGATCCGCCCGGCGGTAGCCAATGTGGATCAGGCACTTGTGATCTTTGCCATGGATAACCCGAAACCCAATTTCATGCTTCTGGATCGTTTTCTTATCATGATGGAGCGGGAAGATGTTCCGGCAGTCATCTGCTTTAATAAAAAAGATCTGGCAACAGCGGAAGAACTGGAGTTTCTGTATGAGACCTATCAGAGCTGTGGCTATCAGGTAATATTATCGAGCGCACTGAAGGGAGAGGGACTTGGCGAGATAGAAGCCGTGCTGAAAGGCAAGACGACAGTTGTAGCAGGCCCTTCGGGAGTTGGAAAGTCTTCTCTTACCAATTCTCTTCAGGAAGAAGTGGAGATGGAGACCGGCGAGATCAGCCGCAAACTGAAACGCGGAAAACATACCACACGCCACGCACAGATCATACCGGTTTCACAGGATACTTTTCTTGTGGATACACCGGGATTTTCCTCCTTATATATTGAAAATATGGAGGAACAGGAACTGAAGGATTATTTTCCTGAGTTCCGAAAATATGAAGGACAGTGCCGTTTCCAGGGCTGTCGTCATATACACGAACCGGGCTGTGCCGTTAAGGAAGCCCTTGAGAACAATGAGATCAGCAGACTCCGGTATGAGGATTATCTGGAGCTGCATCAGGAATTAAAAGAGAAAAGGAGATACTGAGTCATGGAATACCGATTGTGCCCGTCGATTTTATCCGCAGATTTTAACCGACTGGGAGAACAGATTAAAATTCTGGAAAAAGAAGGCGTAGAATATCTGCATATTGATGTTATGGATGGAGATTTTGTCCCGAGCATTTCTTTTGGAATGCCGGTGATCAAGTCGATCCGGAAAGAATCCAACATGTTTTTCGACGTACATTTGATGGTAACAGAACCGGAAAGATATATTCGCGATTTTGTGGAGTGTGGAGCAGATTCCATTACCGTACATGCAGAGGCATGTGAGGATCTGGAGCGCACACTGGAGCAGATCAAAGCTGCCGGTGTAAAAGCGGCTGTTTCTATTAAACCATCCACACCGGTCAATGACATCAGTCATCTTCTCGAAGACGTGGATATGGTTCTGGTGATGACTGTTCAGCCTGGATTTGGCGGACAGAAGTACATGGATGAGTGCACAGAGAAGATCCAGGAGCTTCGTGAGCTTATTGATGAGGAAGATCTTGATGTTGATATTCAGGTAGACGGCGGCATCAATGATGATACACTGGAGACAGTTATGCGTGCCGGTGCCAACTTCATGGTTGCAGGATCCTGGGTATTTAAAGGCGATGTAGCCGCAAATGTGCGACATATCACAGACAGGATCCACGATATTAAAGAAAAGCTGGACTGAAAATGATCGATACAGTAATAATCAGCGGGGGCAATATCCAGAATGGTTTTGCCCTCGATTTTTTAAAAAAAAGAATAAAAGAAGGCGGAAGAGAAAGCCTTGCCCTTGTTGCGGCAGACAGTGGAATGGAATGGTTCATGAGGAACCGGGAATTTATTCCGGATCTTGCAGTAGGGGATTTTGACAGCCTTTCAGAAGAAGGAAAAAAATACATGGAAAGTCTGAATGGACTTAAGATCATCAGGCTGAAACCGGAAAAAGATGATTCAGATACACAGTCAGCAGTCAATCACATGATCAGTGAAGGAAGCAGAGAAATACTGATCTTTGGGGCAACCGGAACAAGGCTGGATCATGTGCTCGCCAATCTCGGACTGCTTTCTATGGGAAGAGAAAAAGGAGTTCATATCGCACTTGCAGATCAGTGGAATTACATTACCCTGGTCGACAGTGGAACAGTTTTGAAAAAAGAAGAACAGTTTGGAAAATATGTTTCTTTCTTTACAGTTGGAGGGGATGTATCCGGGCTGACTCTGAAAGGTTTCAAATATCCTCTGGATGGATATGATCTGACTGTTGCTGACAGCGGCCTTACCGTCAGCAATGAGATTGCTGCGGAAACAGCGGAAGTTACATATGACAGAGGATCACTGCTTATGATCATGTCCAGAGATTAACACAGACCGGGAATTCATCCACAAAAAAGGACTTGTCAGAAAAACCACCAAAGATCCGGAAAAGTTGACAGTAACTGGTTGCAGACAGAGTTTGTGGGTGGTAAGATGTAAAAAAACTGTCAGGGAAGAAGGAAGAGTATGAAAACTGGAAAGAACAGACAGACGGGAAATCAGAACCCCTTTAATCCACAGTCATCCGGACAGGGAGGTCCTTATGGAAATGCCGGAGGAACACCGTTTGGAGGCGGAATGGGAAATGCCGGGGGAGCACCGTTCGGCGGTGGCTCCGGAGGTTTTGGAGGCGGCTCATTCGGAGGCGGAATGGGAAATGCCGGAGGAACACCATTTGGCGGTGGCTCCGGGAAATACAATGGACAGTTTGGATACAATGGAATGTCACCGATGAATACCAGGAAACGTACACGCTTTTCGAAATTGTTTCTGATCGTCTCACTTATTGTTTCTGTGATCTTTTTCCTGCTTGGAGAGGTTATTTACAGAACGCTGATCACAGGAGTGAATTCTGTGGTATTTATGGGAGTTTACTTTGCTTTGTTCGGACTGCTTTTGTCCATTGGACTTTTTGTTGTGGCGAAGATTTCTGATCTGGAGATCACATCGAATAAGATCCTGCTTGTCGGTGGCTGTGTCCTTTTGCTGTTAATACTTGGAATCCTGTTTGAATTTATTTATGAGCTGGATTTCAGTTCTGTGAGGACAGTAGCGGATAATTATGTTTTTGCGATCGATAATTCCGGTTCCATGCAGGACAATGATCCCAATCAGGAACGAGTGGCCGCGATCAAACAGCTTTTAAGTAACCGTGATGAGGATGTGGAATTTGCGGTATATACATTTTCAGAGGATATCCGCTGCATTCGTGAAATGATGCCGGTTTCCGCAGGAATCGAAGACTTTACCACAGAACCAAATGGAGGAACCCCTATTGTAGGTGTGCTGGGGAAGATCATGGATGACATGGAATCCGGAGCATTGCCCTACGATGAGGGAACACAGGTGATCCTTCTGACAGATGGATATGCAACGGATAATGGTTTCTTTGACTTCCGGTTAAATAAGATCCTGAAGAAATATAACAGCAAAAAAGTAAGCGTCAGCACAGTTGGACTGGGAAGCGTTGATGAGAATATGCTGAATGATATTTCCGGAAAAACAGGCGGAATCAGTGTGAGAACAGATAATGTAGACGAGCTTGCAACGGCAATGGCATCTGCGGTGCGTGTAACAGATACCAGCAGAAACCTTCTTTCTGCCCGTGCGAGAACGAATTATAACTGGGCATATGCGCTGATGCGTATTGTTTTCCTGATCATTCTTGGTGCCGGTTTCCTGGGGATCAAGCTTTTGGCAGTGGACAATACAGCGAACCTGGGAATGATCCTGATCTCGTCACTGATCGGGATCGTGTTGGGAGCTCTGATCATGGAAGTAGGCCTGAGCCTGATCCTGAACGAATTTTTTGCACGTCTTCTGATGACGCTGCTGTTTGGAATGATGATCACGACTCTGGAAAAGACGATCGTAGAAACAGCAAGCGGAAATATAGGTGTCAGATTTATGTGATCATGTGACTGTCGGTCACTTTGTAAACAGTGATATTATGTGGGATCCACTGGTATATCAAAGATACAGATAAGGTGTACAAAAGAGCTTCGGTGTGGTATAATTCATCCGTATTGAGGCTCTTTTTACGTGTGAAATACTGTAAGATCAAGTTATTCATAGGAGGAATATAGAGAAATGAAACTGGGAATCGTGGGACTTCCGAATGTAGGAAAAAGTACACTTTTTAATTCACTGACCAAGGCCGGAGCAGAGTCAGCCAACTATCCGTTCTGTACTATTGACCCGAATGTGGGTGTTGTAACGGTACCGGATGAAAGACTGAATCTTCTGGGAGATTTTTACAAATCAAAGAAAGTAACACCTGCAGTGATCGAATTCGTTGACATCGCGGGACTTGTAAAAGGTGCATCCAAGGGAGAGGGACTCGGAAACCAGTTCCTTGCAAACATCCGTGAGGTAGATGCTATTGTTCATGTAGTACGCTGCTTTGAAGATTCCAATGTTGTCCATGTAGATGGAAATATTGATCCGCTCCGTGACATTGAAACGATCAATCTGGAGCTCGTTTTCTCAGATCTTGAGATCCTTGAGAGAAGAATTGCCAAGGTTACCAAGACAGCACGTATGGACAAAGAGGCTGCCAAAGAGCTTACATTCCTCGAAAAAGTAAAGGCTCATCTGGAGGACGGACAGCTTGCCATCACTCTTGAGACAGAGAATGAAGATGAGGATGCATGGCTTGCAACCTATAACCTTCTTACAGCGAAACCGGTGATCTATGCAGCCAACGTTGCAGAAGATGATATTGCGGATGATGGAGCAAATAATGCACATGTACAGGCTGTGCGTGAGTATGCATCCAAACAGAACAGCGAGGTATTTGTGATCTGCGCACAGATCGAGGAAGAGATTTCCGAGCTGGACGAGGATGAGAGAAAGATGTTCCTTGAGGATCTGGGACTTACTGAGTCAGGACTTGAGAAACTGGTACGTGCAAGCTATCATCTTCTCGGACTTATGAGTTTCCTGACAGCAGGAGAAGATGAGACAAGAGCATGGACGATCAAGATCGGAACCAAGGCACCTCAGGCAGCAGGTAAGATCCATACAGATTTCGAACGCGGATTTATCAAGGCAGAGGTTGTAAATTACCAGGATCTTCTGGACTGTGGTTCCTATGCAGGTGCCAGAGAGAAAGGCCTTGTCCGTATGGAAGGAAAAGATTACGTTGTACAGGATGGAGATGTGATCTTATTCCGATTTAATGTTTGATCATCAGCAGTCAGTAATTAACGGGCAGAGAAAAATCGGTATCAAGAATATATAACAGGTGATTTTATGGATATGTCAATTCGTTTTCCCGGCCTGAAACTGGTTTTGGACTATGTTCCGAAATCATTTGAGATTTTTGGATTTGAGATTACGATCTATGGTGTTCTGATCGCAGTCGGAATGCTCCTCGGAATCTTTTTTGTGGTGCTGGAAGCCAGAAGAAATCATGAGGATCCGGATGGATATCTGGATCTGACTATCATAACGCTGATCGCAGGCGTGATCGGTGCAAGGCTTTTGTATGCGGCTTTTTCGTGGAGTCTGTACAAAAATGATCCGGGGCAGATCCTGAATGTACGATCCGGTGGAATGCTTTTTTATGGTGGCCTTCTGGGCGGAGTCCTGAGCGGCGCGGTTTACTGCCGGCTCCGCAAAAAGCCATTCTGGAAAATGGCAGATCTTGCCTGTATGGGAATCCTTATCGGGCAGATAATAGGAAAGTGGGGAAGTTTCTTTAACAGAGAATCGTTCGGAGAATATGCAGATAATATTTTTTCCATGCAGATTCCGCTGACTGTGGTAAGAGCAGGAGAGGTAACTACCGCGATGCGCGAAAATCTTCAGACCGCAGACGGATTATCCTGGATCATAGCGCAGCCACTGTTTTTATATGAGAGTCTCTGGTGTCTGCTTGTATTTCTGATGCTTATGATGCATCTTCGAAAAAGGGTATTTCAGGGAGAGATTTTTTTGAGATATCTGGCGGGATATGGTCTGGGGAGAGCTGTGATCCAGTGGTTCCGCACAGATAAGGTATATTTTCCGGGAACAGAAATTGATGTTTCCTTAGTGATTTCAGGTGTGCTTTTTGTCTTATGTACAGTGATCGTTACGGTGAAGCTTGTAATGGCGAGGAAGCGTGCCCGGGTACGAAAGAGAAGAATCGAAAAAGATTACCAGGCAGAAAAAGAAGCCGCAGAACAAAGAGAACAGGCAATGGAGAATCTGGAAACAGAAACTGTACAGGGAGAAAAATATGAGTCAGGAGAAAATACGTCAGAAGGAGAAGAACCTCCGCAGAGCAGCACTTCTTCAGCAGCTGCAGGAGGAACGGAAGAAACTGGACAACCAGATCCAGTCCCGGAGCGACCTTCTGAAGAATCTGGAAGCCAGTCAGAGAGTTGACCGCATTCTGGAATTATACTATCAGAACTGAAACGATTTCAGAACATAAGAAAGCACTGTCCGGCAGGAAAAGTCAGAAAGACATATCCTGCAGGACAGTGCTTTTTTATATAATACAAAAGAACTTCCGGGCAGGTGTGTGCCATGGCAATATCAGTACATTTTACGAAAATCCAGAGGGGTGGTCCCGGTGATCTTACGGAACATGGCAATAAAATGACTGGCATCGGAGAAACCGGAAGCACCGGCAACATCCTGGATCTTCATATCCGGTTTGGACAGAAGGAGCTCTCTGGCGCGGCTGATACGGTACATTGTAACATACTCATAAACAGAGCAGCCAAGGAAGCGCTGAAACAGACGGGAGAGATACTGAGGAGAAACAAAAACACTCTGGCTCAGCTCGGCGGCTGTGATGTCATTCTGGTAACTGGTTTCGATTTCTTTTATTACAGGGAGCACATATCTCTGATAAAGCGGATTATCCTGGATTTTGGGAGAGGCAGCGCAGTCCATGAAATTCATAAGAAGATTGTAACAGTCCGAGGAAAGCGATTTCATATTCAGTGTCGGCTGGTGGTATTTTCGAAGGGAATAGGAGATCAGTTTACGGATATTTAAGCCCTGCTCTTTCGGGGTGAGGATCACTTCCTGATTGTCTGTCATAGAAGGGATACTGCCTGCGAGAGTCCCGGTAAATGTGGCAAACATGGTAATCCATGAGGTGGATTCCCGGTGATAGGAGTGGGGAACTGATGGTGCGATGAGAATCCCCTCGTTTGCACCCAGGGTATATTGTTTCCCGCGGACTTCGATACGTCCGGTACCTTTTTCCGTCTGGAGATAATGGTAGTAGGGATAGCCATCCGGGCGTGATATGTTATCCTGGTTCCAGTGATTCCCAAGAGATTCAAACATAAACGGAGCACTGACGGGAGTGTTTCTGAAATAAATAGACATATTTTTCACCTGTTTCTAAATGTTATATATTTTGGTGAAACATATTATACCATAATCTTTAAGTTTATACTATAATAATGTACAGACAGAAATGAAGTAACGAAAATACAACTGTAAAACACAGTATTTCAGGAAATTCAGTCAATATTTACCGGAATACAAAAGCCGGACAGGAGGAAAACATGAAAAAATTTGATTATTCTCTGGTGAAAGATCCACAGTATTTCTGTGACGGAAGAATGGAAGCGCATTCGGACCACATGTATTATCGCAGTGAGGAAGAACGGGAAGATGAGGAAACTTCCTATCGCCACAGCCTCAACGGACTCTGGAAATTCCACTATGCAAGAAATTATGCAAGTACAGTTGCAGGATTTGAGGAGGACGCATATTCCTGCAAGGACTGGGAAGATATTTATGTACCGGCGCATATCCAGATGGAAGGATATGATGTACCACAGTATGCCAATGTCCAGTATCCATGGGAAGGTCACGAGGAACTTCACCCGGGACAGATCCCGGAGCGTTTTAACCCGGTGGGAAGCTATGTGAAATATTTCCATGTGCCGGAAAACATGAAAGGAAAAAGAGTATTTATCTCTTTCCAGGGAGCAGAAAGCGGACTGGCTTTGTGGCTCAACGGAACTTTTGTGGGATACAGTGAAGATTCTTTTACCCCTTCAGAATTTGAGCTTACAGAGTATCTGAAAGAGGGCGAGAACAAACTGGCAGCCCAGGTATTCAAATGGACAGCCAGCAGCTGGTGCGAAGACCAGGACTTTTTCCGCTTTTCCGGAATTTACAGAGATGTTTATCTTTATACCGTGCCGGAGGTTCATGTCTATGATCTTAAGATCCGTGCGATTCCGGATGAGACCCTTAAAAAAGCAAGTCTTGAGATCGTGACAAAAACCTGGGGAAAAGGAAAACTGAAACTTATACTTTCCAGAAAAGGCGAGATCCTTTTGCAGGATGAAAAAGCTCTGGACGGTGAAGATACCTGTACATGGGAAATTTTAAACCCTCTGCTCTGGAGTGCGGAAGAACCGAATCTCTATGATCTTGACATGGAAGTGTATGATGAGAACGGAATGCTCCAGGAGATCATTCCTGAAAAAGTCGGTTTCCGCCGCTTTGAGATGAAAGACGGTATTATGACCCTCAACGGCAAACGTATTGTGTTTAAGGGAGTAAACCGTCATGAATTCAGCTCCGTCACGGGAAGACACGTATCCCGGGAGGAACTGATCCAGGATATTGTGACTATGAAGCAGAACAACATCAATGCCATCCGTACCTGCCATTATCCGGATGCTTCTCCGATCTACCGCCTCTGTGATGAGTACGGCCTTTATATGATCGCGGAAAACAATCTGGAATCTCATGGTTCCTGGGATGTGGCAGAACTTACAGGAGACTACACAGATATTGTTCCTCATAACAAACCGGAATGGCTTGGTATGATGCTGGATCGTGTAAATTCCATGTACCAGCGTGACAAAAATCACCCGGCAATCCTGATCTGGTCATGTGGAAATGAGTCCTTTGGTGGAAAAGATATCTTTGAGATGTCCGAATTTTATCGTAAGAATGATCCTACAAGACTTGTGCATTATGAAGGCCTTTTCCATGACAGAAGCTATAATGCAACCAGCGATATGGAAAGCCAGATGTATCCGTCTGTAGAAGCAATTAAGGAATTCCTAGCAAAAGATGACAGCAAGCCGTTTATCTGCTGCGAGTACACTCATGCAATGGGAAATTCCTGTGGCGCAATGCATAAATATACAGATCTTACTGACACAGAACCGAAATATCAGGGTGGTTTCATCTGGGATTACATTGACCAGTCCATTTATAAAAAAGACCGCTACGGAAAAGAATTCCAGGCATACGGCGGCGACTTCGGCGAGCGCCCGACGGATTATAATTTCAGTGGAAACGGTATTGCATATGGCGGTGACAGAACCCCGTCTCCGAAGATGCAGGAGGTCAAATTCAATTACCAGAATATCACTGCGGAGGTAACAGAAAATGCTGTAAAAGTTATCAACAAAAACCTGTTTGTAAATACCGATACGTTCCGCTGTGAAGTGACTCTTGCAAAGAATGGACATGTCCTTTGTACAGAGACACTGGAGACATCCGTAGAGCCGTTAAGCGAAAAAACATACGCCCTTCCTTTTGGAAAACAGCAGAGAGCGGGCGAATATACAGTGACCGTATCCTTCCTTCTCAGAGAAAAAACACTCTGGGCAGAGGCAGGACATGAGGTTGCATTTGGACAGTATGTTTACAAGGTAGAAGGAGAGGAGAAAGCTCCGGTTTCCGGTGTGGAGATCGTGAGAAGCCTTCACAACATCGGCGTTCGCGGAGAGAATTTTGAGGTGATGTTCTCCGTTCTCAATGGTGGGCTGGTTTCGTATAAATATGCAGGAAGAGAAATGATCGAGGCAATTCCGAAGCCGAATTTCTGGAGAGCACCTACAGATAATGACTGTGGAAATCAGATGCCGATGCGTTACGCACAGTGGAAGATTGCCAGCATGTACGCAAGCCACAAAGAGTTCTGCAGGGGAATGTATGGTCCGTCCAACGCCCCGGAGACAACTGTCCATGATAACAGTGTGGAGGTTGCCTTTACTTACATCATGCCGACGACACCGGTCAGCGAGTGCCGCCTTGCCTACGAAGTATTCGGAGATGGAAGGGTAAAAACTACCCTGACCTATGATCCGGTAAAAGAACTGGGGGATATGCCGGAGTTTGGTGTACTCTTTAAATTCAATGCAGATTATGACCATGTCAAGTGGTATGGACTTGGACCTGCGGAAACTTATGCAGACCGCAAACATGGCGCAAAACTTGGCATCTATGAGAATATGGTGACAGACAATCTGGCACGTTATCTGGTACCGCAGGAATGTGGCAGCAAAGAAGGCGTACGCTGGGCAAAGATCACAGACAGAAAGGGCAGGGGAATGCTCTTTGAGATGGATGAGAAAAACGGCCCGATGATGTTCTCCGCACTTCCATATACCCCTCATGAAATGGAAAATGCCATGCATCCATATGAACTTCCGGAAATCCATTATACTGTTGTCCGTGCCGCAAAGGCACAGATGGGTGTGGGAGGAGATGACAGCTGGGGTTCCTATACCCACCCGGAATATCTTCTTGACACCGATAAAAAAATGGAATTTTCTTTTGTATTCAAAGGACTTTAAATGTCATAAAAAAACAGAACATAAAGGCTGAAAAAAAGCTTCCGGAAACCATCCGGAAGCTTTTTTATTTCATAATAATGCACAGAAAATATACATGCTGAAAAAAAACCTGTGGATATTTCATGAAAAGAAAAAAAACTTGGATATGCACTTGTTTTTTCATGGTAAATAGTTTAGAATGATTACATAAGTGGTAGAAAGTGGTGAATAGTGGTAGCGAATGGGGCTGAGTGGCAGAACACACCATTTGCACCCTGGAAACACGAAGGGGAGAATCGTGTTTCACGAGAGTAGGTGGGTTTCATGTTCATGGGCGAGTATAATCATACGATCGATGCGAAGGGGCGTCTGATCATCCCATCCAGGTTCAGGGAACTCTTAGGGGAAGAGTTCGTACTGACCAGAGGGCTCGATGGTTGCCTTTCCATTTATCCGATGGATGAATGGGCTGCCTTTGAAGAGAAACTCCGAGCATTACCACTTACAAATAAAGACGCAAGAACCTTTTCACGTTTCTTTGTAGCCGGAGCTACGACATGCCAACTGGATAAGCAGGGGAGAATTCTGGTGCCGCAGACGCTGCGCCAATTCGCTGGTCTGGAGAAGGATGTGGTGCTTACGGGTAATCTGAACCGGATTGAGGTATGGAGCAAGGAGAAGTGGAGCGAGAATTGCAATTATGATGACATGGACAGCATTGCGGAGAGCATGCAGAACATTGGAATCGTCATTTGAGCATAGCGCAGGTAGAAATCCCACAGGAGACGGATATGGAATTTAAGCATAAATCTGTATTACTCGATGAGACCATTGAAGGCTTAAGGGTAAAGCCGGATGGAATCTATGTGGATGGCACTTTAGGAGGAGCGGGACACGCCACAGAGGTGTGTAAGAAACTTTCTGCCAAGGGGAGATTTATTGGCATAGATCAAGACCAGGATGCGATAATTGCTGCGAGTGAACGGCTGTCAGCCTTTAATCAGGTGACAATCATTCGCAGCAATTATTGTTACATGGCAGATGAGTTAAGATCCCGTGGCATTGAGAAAGTGGACGGGATCCTGCTGGATTTAGGAGTGTCATCTTATCAGCTGGATAACGAAGAGAGAGGTTTTTCCTATCGGTATGATTCTCCTCTGGACATGCGAATGGACAGAAGGCAGAGCCGTACAGCCGGAGATATTGTCAACGGCTATGAAGAACGGGAACTTTATCGTATTATCCGCGATTACGGCGAAGATAAATTCGCCAAGAATATAGCGAAACATATCGTGGCTGCCAGAGCGCAGGCACCGATTCAGACAACCGGGGAACTGACAGAAATCATAAGGGGAGCCATCCCCATGAAAGTACAGGCTACAGGAGGACATCCGGCCAAGAGGACTTTTCAGGCGATACGCATTGAGCTGAACAGAGAGCTTGATGTGCTCCGTGATTCTCTGGACGGAATGATCGATCTTCTGGATGACGGAGGAAGGATCTGTATCATCACATTCCATTCTCTGGAAGACAGGATCGTAAAAACGATTTTCCGCAAAAATGAAAATCCATGTACCTGTCCGCCGGATTTTCCGGTTTGTGTATGCGGAAAGAAATCAAAAGGTAAAGTGATCACAAGGAAACCGATCCTTCCTAGTGAACAGGAGATGGAGGAGAATCCGAGATCAAAAAGTGCGAAGCTTCGTATTTTTGAACGAAAGCTGTAAATGAGTTTTTAAAGATGGAAGGTAGGCAAATGGCGAAGACAGGAAGAGGGACTACAGCCAGAAGAAATCGGAATACCGTCAGGAACAGCAGAGAAATGTATGTTCAGGGAAATGCGGTAAAAAGGTTACAGGAAGTTCCTCGCAGAACTGATCTGCCCGATGTACAGGAAAGGCGTCGGCTGGCCCGGGAGAGAAATCAGAAATCCGCAGTTCCGGTAACACCTGCGAAGCAGGCGGCGAACAGGAAGATACAGCGGAACAGAGAAAAAGCGATGGCTATGAATAAAGGCTTCGTTCTGTTTCTCACTGCGGTTTCCATTGCGGTATTATTTACCTGCATCAATTATCTACAGGTAAAATCAGAAATCACGGCGAGTATGAAAAATGTTGCAAATCTGGAATCTGAGCTTGCCCAGCTGAAGGAAGATAACGATGCATATTACAGTCAGGTTACTTCTGATGTTGATATCAGCGAGATCAAGAAAAAGGCAATCGGTGAGCTTGGGATGAAATATCCTTCTGAGGATCAGATACAGACATATGTTACCGAGGGTAACAGCTATGTGAGACAGTATCAGGATGTAGATTCGCACAAGTAACAGATGTACAGTTTTTTGAGCAGGTGATCGATTGAGTACAAGAAGGCGCAGGCCGGTAAAAAAAATTAATAAGAATATGAAAAAAAAGCTGGCAGTACTATTTTCTTTAGTGGTGTTGGCTTTAGTTGGTTTGGTGGCAAGAATTACCTATATTAATGCCACAAGCGGAAGCAAATACAGAAAACAGGTGCTGAGTCAGGCACAGCAGAAATATGAAAATCAGACACTCCCCGCCAAAAGGGGAGATATTTATGACCGGAATGGAAATATTCTGGCAACAAGCAACAAGGTCTATAATGTAATTCTTGACTGTCTGGAAGTCAACAAGGATGAGGACTCTGTGGAGCCGACCATCAAGGCTCTTGTGGAAGTACTTGGCCTGGATGAGGAGGAGATGCGTAAGCTTCTCAACGATGACAGCACAAAGAGCAGTCAGTATCAGATTGTCAAGAAACAGATCTCCATGGATGATAAGAAAGCCTTTGAGAGCTATGAGAATCCGGGGGATGACATTGAGCTGAGCGCCGCTCAGAAGAAAGAGCGTTCCAAGGTCACAGGAGTATGGTTTGAGGAGGATTACTTAAGATCTTATCCGTTCAACGAAACAGCCTGTGACACCATTGGTTTTACACTTTCCAGAGATGTGGCAGATGCAGGTCTGGAGGGTTATTACAATGCAACGCTTACCGGTGTTGACGGAAGACAGTATGGATACATCAACAATAATTCTGATGTGGAGCAGACGATCATAGAGCCCACCGACGGAAAAAGCATAGAAACTTCCCTTGACCTGGGGCTTCAGCAGATTGTGGAGAAGTATGTAAATACTTTTGAAGAAAAAATGGGAGCCAAGAATGTCGGTGTCATTATCGAAGATCCAAAAACAGGAGAAATTCTGGCCATGGATGGTGGTGACCGTTACGATCTGAATAATCCGAGAGACCTTTCCAACGTTTATTCCGAGAGTGAGATTGCGGCCATGAACGATGAGGAAACCGTAGATGCTCTGAACGGAATGTGGAGTAATTTCTGTGTGACAGACGCATACGAACCGGGATCAGTAGTAAAGCCCATTGTTATGAGTTCTGCTCTTGAGATGGGAGCCATTTCCGAGACAGATAATTTTGTCTGTGACGGAGGACAGTCCTTTGGTGCGGAAGGAGCTACGACATTTATTAAATGCGCGGTATGGCCCGATGCCCATGGAACAGAAGCACTTTCCGATGTTATTGCCAATTCCTGCAACGATGGTATGATGCAGATCGCGGCGAAAATGGGAAAAGATAATTTCCTCAAAACGCAGAGTACTTTTAATTTCGGAACAAGAACCGGTATTGATCTTCCGAATGAGGGAAGCGGTGTAATCCATACCAGCGAGACCATGGGAGAGACAGAGCTTGCATGTTCCGCCTTTGGACAGGGATATACACTGACCATGATCCAGGAGATCAACGCCATGTGTTCAGTCATCAACGGCGGATATTATTATCAGCCACATCTGGTAACCAGGATCAAAGACAGCAGCGGCGGAATTGTGAAGACGATTTCTCCGATCCTGATGAAACAGACCATTTCCGAGAAGATATCTGCGGATATCCGGTCTTATATGGCAGCCAGTGTAGATCACGGTACCAGCCGTACTTCCAAGGTTCAGGGCTACAGTTCCGGTGGTAAAACCGGTACAGCCGAGAAGCTTCCGCGAGGCAATGGCAAATATCTGGTATCTTTTATCGGCTTCGCGCCGGTGGATGATCCGGCTCTTGTAATTTACGTAGTTGTAGATGAGCCGAATGTAGAGGATCAGGCAAGCAGTACCTATGCACAGTATATTGCTCAGGGAATTCTTTCCGAAGCGCTTCCATATCTGAATGTACAGCCGGATGAGGCTGAGGACGGTGAAGTTCCGACGACAGAACTGTGGGACATCTTTAAAGGAATCAGCGATTCCGCAACAGGATCTGCCGCAGACGGACAGAAAGAAGCAATCTCCGATGAGAACGTTCCAAGCCCGCCGGAAGATGATTCTGAGGACGAAGATACAGAAGATAACAATGATATGCAAAGTGATGGCCTTACAAATGAAGAGGCAGGCCTGGAATAAGATTTCGAATACCCTCTCAGGGAAACGTCATATATTACAATGACAATCTCTGAGGGGGATTTTTTTATGATCCGGACCATGGTTTACCACAGGAAAAAAATCTGGGTGGTTTTTATGATCTGTGCGGTGCTTCTACTGGGACTTGTGGGGAGGCTTCTGTACCTTATGGGAGCGCAGTCTGAATATTATTCAAAAAAAGCAGATGATCTTCATGAACGGGAACGTGATATCAAAGCGGCCAGGGGGAAAATTCTGGATATCAATGGAACTATTCTGGCAGATAACCGGACAGTCTGTACAGTATCCGTGATACACAGCCAGATTAAAGATCCGGAAAAAGTGATTCAGGTACTTGCCAGAGAGTTATCCATGGATGAAGAAATCATCCGGAAAAAAGTAGAAAAAATTTCTTCTATTGAAAGAATTCGAACAAATGTGGAAAAAACAACCGGAGATGCGATTCGTGAATATGCCCTTGCAGGTGTAAAAGTGGACGAAGATTACAAAAGATATTATCCCTGTGGTTCCCTTGCTTCCAAAGTGCTGGGATTTACAGGGGGTGACAACCAGGGGATCATTGGCCTTGAGGTGAAATATGATGAGATCCTGAAAGGTGAGTCCGGGAAAATTCTCACAGTTACCGATGCACGTGGAGTGGAGATCGACGGGACAGGAGAACGGCGGAAGGAGCCAGTGGCGGGAAATACACTGCGGACCAGTCTGGATGTTAACATCCAGAAATATGTACAGCAGGCGGCTCTGAAAGTGATGGAGGAAAAACAGGCGGAGCGGGTCTCCATTCTTCTTATGAATCCTCGGAATGGGGAAATCTATGCCTGTGTCAATGTTCCGGAATTTGACCTGAATGATCCGTTTACTTTGAATACAGAAGAAACAGCAGCAGATGGAAAAAAGAAGCAGGATCTTCTGAACCAGATGTGGAGAAATCCCTGTCTGAATGATACTTATGAACCAGGATCTACTTTCAAGATCATTACCATGGCAGCGGGACTGGAAGAAGGGGTTGTGTCAACCGAAGATCGTTTTTTCTGCCCGGGGTATAAAGTGGTGGAGGACCGGAGGATTCACTGTGCAAAAAGAACCGGACATGGTGCACAGAACTTTGTAGAGGGTGCACAGAACTCCTGCAACCCGGTGTTTATTGAGGTGGGACTGCGGCTGGGAGTAGATAATTATTATAAATACTTTAAACAGTTCGGACTTTTGAAAAAAACAGGAATTGATCTTCCGGGAGAAGCTGGAACGATCATGCATAACCCGAAAAATATGGGAGAGGTGGAACTTGCCACCGTATCCTTTGGCCAGTCGTTTCAGATCACGCCGATCCAGCTGGCAACAACGGTCAGTGCGATCATCAATGGCGGAAACCGGATCACTCCTCATTTTGGGATCAGTGTGGAAAGCGCAGACGGAACAGAAGTGCAGACACTGGAATATCCGGTGGAAACGGGGATCGTGTCCAAAGGAACTTCACGGACAGTACGGACGATTCTGGAAACGGTAGTTTCAGAAGGTTCCGGGAAAAACGCCGGGATCGAAGGTTTCTCCATCGGGGGAAAAACAGCTACCTCTCAGACTCTGCCCAGAGGTTCCGGCAGATACATTTCTTCATTCCTGGGATTTGCACCGGCAGAAGACCCGAAAGTTCTGGCCCTGTGCATTATCCATAATCCTCAGGGCATGTATTATGGCGGAATCATTGCCGCACCGGTAGTAAGAAGTATTTTTGAAAATGTGTTGCCCTATCTTGGAATTGCGAAGACCGTCACGCAGACTCCATCCGGGGAAAACCGGGCAGATGGGGTTGATTAATGAAAGGAAAAGCCTTATACTGTTGAAGAAGTATAAAAAAACGAAAGAATTAGAGGTGTGAGGATGGAGTTTCATGTTGTGATCCCTGTGCTGATCTCATTTGCGATCAGCCTTGTATTAGGACCGATTGTTATCCCTTTTTTAAGAAGACTTAAAATGGGACAGACAGAGAGAGAGCTGGGCGTGCAGTCCCACCTGAAAAAGAACGGTACCCCGACCATGGGCGGAGTGATCTTTCTCATTGCGACAACTGTGACATCACTGTTTTATATCAGAGATTATCCGATGATCATCCCGGTACTTTTCCTGACCCTGGGATTTGGACTGATCGGATTTCTGGATGATTATCTGAAAGTAGTCCTGAAACGTTCAGATGGTCTTCTGCCATGGCAGAAAATGGCACTGCAGATTGTTGTGACAGCTGTATTTGCTTTTTATCTTGTAAATTATTCCAACGTATCCCTGACTATGAAGATCCCGTTCTGGAGCGGACATTATCTGAATCTGGGATGGTTTGCGGTTCCGGTACTGTTTTTTGCGGTTATCGGTACAGTAAACGGAGTAAACTTTACCGACGGACTTGACGGACTGGCTTCCAGTGTTACCCTGATTGTTGCAGTATTTTTTACTGTTGTTTCCCTTGGAATGAACAGTGGTGTGGAGCCGATTACCTGTGCGGTTGTAGGCAGCCTTATGGGCTTCCTTCTGTTTAATGTATATCCGGCCAAGGTATTTATGGGAGACACCGGTTCTCTGGCACTGGGCGGTTTTGTGGCTGGTGTGGCTTATGCCATGCAGATGCCGCTGTTTATTATCCTGGTGGGACTGATCTACCTTATTGAGGTACTGTCCGTTATGATCCAGGTATCCTATTTCAAGGCAACACACGGAAAAAGAATTTTCAAGATGGCGCCTATCCACCATCATTTTGAGCTTTGCGGGTGGTCCGAGACACGGGTCGTTGCAGTGTTCTCTGTTGTAACTGCCATTATGTGCCTGATCGCTCTCCTGGCATTATAAGGAGGAACAGAAAAATGGATTTAAAAGGAAAAAAAGTTCTCGTTTTCGGAGCCGGAAAAAGTGGCATTGGTGCCGCTGACCTGCTTGGAAGTGTAGGAGCACAGCCGATAATCTATGACGGAAATGAAAACCTTGATAAAGAAGCGGTTTTACATAAAACAAACGGAACATACACCCCGGAGATCTGGGCCGGTGCTTTTCCGGAAGGAGAGATGGAAAGTCTTGATCTCGTAGTGTTAAGCCCGGGAGTTCCAACAGATCTTCCACTGGTAAAGAGCTTCTACGAAAAAGGCCTTCCGGTATGGAGTGAGGTAGAACTTGCCTACCGTACAGGAAAAGGCGAGGTTCTTGCAATTACAGGAACCAACGGCAAGACAACAACAACAGCTCTCCTTGGAAAGATTATGGGAGATGCCCGTGAATCTGTATTTGTTGTAGGAAATATCGGAACTGCATATACATCAAAATCACTGGAGATGCGTGAGGATTCTGTAACCGTTGCGGAGATCAGCAGCTTCCAGCTGGAGACTATCGAGCAGTTCCGCCCGAAGGTCAGTGCGATCCTCAACATTACAGAAGATCATCTGAACCGTCATCATACCATGGAAGAATACATCCGTGTAAAAGAGCTGATTACCAAGAATCAGGGACCAGAAGATGTATGTGTCCTGAATTATGAGGATGAAGTCCTCCGTAAATTCGGTGAGAACATCGTTCCGAAGGTGGTATATTTTTCAAGCCTGCGTAAACTGGATCAGGGTATCTATCTGGACGGAGATCAGATCATTCTGAAAACAGAAAAAGAAGAGATCCCGATCGTAAAGACAGGAGAACTTAAGATCCTTGGCCGTCATAATCACGAGAATGTAATGGCTGCAGCAGCCATGGCATATTATGCGGGAGTTTCTGTGGAAAGCATCCACAAGAGCGTATGCGAGTTTGTGGCAGTTCCTCACAGAATCGAGTATGTAACAGAGAAGAACGGCGTTGCCTATTACAACGATTCCAAGGGAACCAACCCGGATGCAGCCATCAAGGGAATTCAGGCTATGAACCGTCCGACTCTTCTGATCGGCGGTGGCTATGACAAGGAATCCAGCTATGACGAGTGGATAGAATCCTTCGACGGAAAAGTCCGTTATCTTGTTCTCATTGGCCAGACAAAAGAAAAGATCAAAGCAGCGGCAGAACGTCTTGGATTTACAGACATCATCCTCTGTGAGGATCTGAAAGAAGCAGTTCAGATTTGTGCGGAAAAAGCAAATCCAGGAGATGCGGTTCTTCTTTCACCGGCCTGTGCAAGCTGGGGACAGTTTGATAACTACGAACAGCGTGGCGACATGTTCAAGGAATATGTGAAAGCACTGTAATAATCCGAAAAATACATACATAAGCTGAAATAAAGACCACTGTGGAGGCCACAGCATGAAGGCAGAACAGAAACAGACCGGAAAGACTGATACCGTTCTCTGGGTTCTGGTTCTGATCCTTGTTGTGTTTGGCCTGGGGGCGCTTTTTTCGGCAAGCGAATATAATGGCAGAGTGCGTTTTCACGACTCTGCCTATTATTTTAAGAAGCAGCTCTTTGCCACGGCACTGGGGCTGCTTGTTATGTATCTGGCATCAAGGGTGGATTACCGCATTCCTGTGAAGCTGGCACCGGGCGCATATATTCTTTCACTTTTTCTCTCTACGGCAGTGCTGCTTTTCGGACAGGAGATTAACGGGTCGAAGCGGTGGCTGAACCTTGGGCCGCTGTCATTTCAGCCATCGGAGTATTCCAAGGTTGCGGTAATCCTTTTTCTCGTATGGCAGATCAGCCGGACAAAAAGCAAGACAACGGGGTTCTGGTTTATGTGCAGGACGATGATGACCCTGCTCCCGGTAGTTGGCCTGGTAGGTTCCAATAATTTAAGTACGGCGGTGATCATTCTAGGAATCGGTGTGATGCTGATCTTTGTGGCCAATCCCAGATATCTGCAGTTTCTGGCTCTGGGAAGTGCAGGAGTTGGATTTATTGCGGTTTTTCTTGCTGCGGAAAGTTACCGCCTGGAGCGTCTGGCGATTTGGAGGGATCCGGAAAAATATGAAAAAGGATTTCAGACCATACAGGGTCTGTATGCCATAGGAAGCGGAGGGATTTTTGGCAAAGGTTTCGGGAACAGTCTGCAGAAGCTGGGATTTGTACCGGAAGCCCAGAATGATATGATTTTTTCCATTGTGTGTGAAGAGACGGGAATTCTGGGGGCTTTTCTGGTACTTTTTCTGTTTGGGCTTCTGATCTGGAGGCTTTGTATGCTGGCACTGAACTGCCGGGATCTTAAGGGGACACTTCTATGCGCCGGAATCATGGCACATATGTCGATCCAGGTAGTCCTGAATGTTGCGGTTGTAACAAATACGATTCCCAATACCGGGATCACGCTGCCCTTTGTAAGTTATGGCGGAACTTCCGTTGTTTTTCTTCTGGGGGAGATGGGGCTGGCTTTAAGTGTCAGCAGTCACAGACATGGAAGAATCACATAGAATAAAAAGTAAGAGGCCCTTTTAGGAGTGGAAGACTTGAATGAGATCGATGAGATCGTCGTAACCGGAGGCAGGCCGCTGCATGGGACTGTGCGGATCCAGGGGTCAAAAAATACGGCACTTCCGGTTATGGCGGCGGCCCTTTTAAGCTCCGGGACCAGTGTACTGCGGGAGTGTCCGAAGATCACAGATGTATTTTTGATGGAAAAAATCCTCCGGGAGCTGGGCGCGGAAACCTGGTGGGAGGATCATGACCTTTATCTGGACTGCAGTCATGCGGACGGTACCGTGATACCGGAATATTTTTCCGGAAAAATGCGTTCTTCTGTGATTCTGCTGGGGGCAATGCTTGGACGGAATGGGAAAGCACGGACCGGTTATCCGGGCGGATGTGTCATTGGCAAACGTCCGGTGGATCTTCATATACAGGTTTTACAGAAGCTTGGTGCCAGAATCGTGGAAAACGGGAATGAGATTCAGGCAACCTGTGGAAAACTGAAAGGAGCGGAAGTGATTTTTCCCAAAAGCAGCGTGGGAGCCACAGAACAGGGAATTCTGGCAGCCGTTCTTGCAGAGGGAAAAACCGTTTTTACGGGATGTGCCCGCGAACCGGAAATTACCTGGCTGTGTCAGTATCTGACAGGGATGGGGGCAAAGATTGAAATTCTGGAAAATGGAAGTATCTGTATCGAAGGTGTAAAGAAACTGCATCCCGGCAGCGGGACGATTCCCCCGGACCGTATTGTTGCCGGAACCTATCTTATGGCAGCGGCGGCCACCAGAGGAGAGATCATTCTGGAAAATCCGCCGATCGATGAAATGCATGCAATCCTGGAAGTATATCGGAAAATGGGTGGACAATGTCACCGGATAGGTGGTAAACTAATAGTCAACGGAAAAAATGCAGGTTTTCCCCTTGAACTTCTGGAGACAGATGTTTACCCGGGATTTCCTACAGATCTGCAGTCTCCGGCGATGGCTGTGCTGGCCACGATCCCGGGAGTGAGCAGGATCCGTGAGAAGATTTTTGAGGACAGATATAAACTGGCGTCATGGCTCTGTTATATGGGAGCGAAGATTGAGATCCGGGATGGAATGGCTGTGGTACACGGAGGTTATCCACTTCGGGGATGCATCGTGGAAGCAGAGGAACTCCGCGGAGGTGCGGCACTTGTGATCGCGGCGCTTGCAGCAGAAGGGGTTACCAGGATCAGAGGCTGCTCCTTTATTGAAAGAGGTTATGAACATATCTGTGAAGATTTGACTGCGCTTGGCGGTCTGCTGATAAAGGACAGAGGAACTTTATGAAAAAATCCAAAAAAAATTCGCTGGCAGCAGCCGGAATGATTCTGGTTCTGCTGCTGGCAGGTGTTATTTTCTTTTTTACTTATTATCAGGTTGATGAAGTACAGGTGATGGGAAGTAGCCATTATTCTGAGAAACAGATCAAGAAGATGGTCCTTCGGGGGCCGCTGGCATCCAATTCTGTTCTGGCACCCCTTCTTTACACCAAACAGAATACAAAAGATGTTCCTTTTGTGGATGGTTATACAGTGACCAGACTTAACCGTCACACCATTTGTGTCAGTGTGAAGGAGAAGGATATTGTCGGCTGTATTCCTTATCTGGACAGTTACATTTACTTTGACAGAAATGGAGTTTTTGTGGAAGGTTCCACAGAACGCAATGAGAAGATTCCGTTTTTTGACGGAATTAAAGTAAAAAAAGTAATTCTCAATGAGAAGCTTCCTATTAAGGATGAGACTGTGATGAACACAGCGGTGGCTCTGTCTACTATTTTTTCAAAAAATGACAAGGTTCCGGATCATATTGAATTCGGAGATGACGGGCAGATCAGCCTGGTTTACGGAGATATTACGGTCAAGCTTGGAAAGGACGAGTATCTGGAAGACAAAATGACCAGGGTACTTGCCATTCTTCCGCTGATTTCCGGAAAAAAAGGAATTCTCCACGCTGAAAATGTAAATGATAATTCCAAGACCATAACACTGGAGCAGGAACAGGATGAGAATCAGAATTCCGAAGAAACCTGGACAGGCGGTTATGATGAGGAAGGAAATTACACAGGCGAGGGCGAATACGACGAAAATGGCAATTATGTAGGGCCGAAGCCTCAGAGTGATCTGGAATATGCAAAGGAAAAATGGATCGGCGGATATGACGAAGAAGGTGACTACACAGGAAGCGGTGAGTATGACGCCAACGGTAATTATGTCGGAGAAGCACCTACGGAAGAGAGTATGGCTGCCAAGGGAAACTGGAAAGGTGGATACCGTGAGGATGGCGGTTATGATGGAACCAGCGAATATGACCGTGACGGTAATTATGTAGGAACACTTGAGGATTATCTGGCATCAGAAGAAGGTAACGGAGACGGGACAGATTCTGCGAATGCAGACTCTGGAAATGCGGATTCCGAAAGCGCAGATACCGGAAGTTCCGATTCTCAGAATACGAATTCAGAGGATTCCGAAAACGGAGATTACACTTCGGATGGAAGTACGGATAATATGGATGAGGATACTGATACAGAAACGGATTACAATAGTGATTATGGTGATGGATCTGATAATTATGACGAAAATCAGGACGGAGATTACAGTGATGCGTCCGATTACCAGTGAAGATAAAAAAATCCTTTCTTATATAAATACCAGTATTTGGGCATTTTGCCAGAGATTGTTTTGCAAATGTTTCTGTTAATAGAAACAGTGCCGAAATTTAGTGAAAAAAGTATAAAAAAACAAAATTAGTGGTTGATTAATTACCGAAAAAAATATATGATATAACTATGTGTATATGTAGCTTGGAATAGATTATTACACTGAATCGGATATCAGGTAGAAATAAAGGAGGAAGTACATTGTTAGAGATAATGACGAATGAGGCTGAGTCTTCTGCGAAGATTATTGTAATTGGAGTAGGCGGCGCAGGTAATAATGCAGTAAACAGAATGGTGGAAGAGGCCATTGGAGGAGTTGAGTTTGTAGGTGTCAATACCGATAAACAGGCTCTGACACTGTGTAAAGCTCCGACTGTACTTCAGATTGGTGAGAAAATTACGAAAGGTCTTGGCGCCGGTGCACAGCCGGAAGTTGGACAGAAGGCAGCTGAGGAGAGCATTGAAGAAGTTAAGAAGATCATTGAGGGAGCTGACATGGTTTTCGTTACCTGTGGTATGGGTGGCGGAACCGGAACCGGAGCTGCTCCTGTAATCGCCGGTGCGGCGAAAGAAATGGGTATCCTGACTGTCGGTGTTGTTACCAAGCCTTTCCGTTTTGAAGCTAAGACTCGTATGAATAATGCACTTGCGGGAATCGAGAATCTGAAGAAAGCAGTTGACACTTTAATTGTCATCCCGAATGACAAGTTACTTGAGATCGTTGACAGAAGAACAACCATGCCGGAAGCACTGCGTAAGGCTGATGAGGTTCTTCAGCAGGCAGTACAGGGTATCACAGACCTGATCAATCTGCCGGCACTGATCAACCTTGACTTTGCAGACGTACAGACTGTTATGACAGACAAGGGAATCGCTCACATCGGTATCGGTGAGGCAAGAGGTGATGACAAGGCTATGGAGGCTGTACAGCAGGCGGTATCTTCTCCGCTTCTTGAGACAACCATTAAGGGCGCTACGCATGTGATCATCAATATTTCCGGAGATATTTCTCTTATGGATGCCAACGATGCGGCAAGTTATGTTCAGGAACTTACAGGTGAGGATGCGAATATTATCTTTGGTGCCATGTATGATGATTCTGTTGCAGATTATGCAAGGATTACAGTTATTGCAACAGGTCTTACAGACAATAACCTTCAGAATACACCATTTGGAAACAGAGCTTCCAATTCTGTATTCGGAGCAGCCAAGAAGACAAGCCCGTCACCGGCAAGCAGCATGAATCTTAATATGCCGAGCTTCAGTCTGCCAACTATGAATTCCACACAGTTTGGTACTAAGGCACCGACAAGCACTGTTCAGAAAAAGGACATCCAGATTCCGGATTTTCTTAAGAACAGATAATAAATGAACATAATAAAATCCGGCAGAGGATCCATCTGGAATCCTGCCGGATTTTTTGGCTTTCAGTTCAGAATATCAGCATTTACAGCTGAAAGTATCACATTTTGTATCACAGCAGCGATGTGCATTATCACCGGATACATTGATGGAAGCTGCGGTACATTTGCAGTGCTCATTGTAGGTACAGTTGTGTGCTTTGCAGTCGATGTTAATGGTTTCACATCCACAACCGGAATCAGCAGCATTTGTTGCAGAATCTTCTTTCTGATCGCGGAAACTTTCACAGGCGGTATCATCTGCATAACGTGCATCTGCGCCTTCCACATTAATGGCACCTTTGGAACAGAGAGAATCTTTGTTATAGTAGCAGTTGTGTGCGGAACATTTAAGGATTGTCATAAAAGTGTCCTCCTGATAAATATGATTTTACCGGAAACCGTCAGCTGTCGGACTTTGAACCTCTGATCAATGGTCCATGTTACAGTCTGTCTTATCGGATTCCGATGTTGGATAGTATGCCCGGAAAAAGAAAAACTCATACGCACAAATAAATACATAATAATATAAAAAAACAGTTGACAAACAGAAGATACCATGGTATTCTCTTAAAGTACGTAGCGAAAAGAAAGCAGAGTTCACTCTCACCTCAGCGCTGAAGATAAGCGACTCAGGTCAATATTGCACAGTACTGCGAACGGAGAGACTATCAGTCCGCAGGTGTAATTTTGAAGTGTGGACATCTGTCTACGCTTTTTTTGTGCAGGAAGAAATCCCGGCACAGTATTGAGAAAGAAAAAATTAATTCTATCATGTTCATGGAGGTGTACAACAATTAGCGGTTTAATGATTAACGAACAGATCAGAGACAGAGAGGTACGCTTAATTGGTCCGGACGGAGCTCAGCTTGGAATCGTGTCCGCCAGAGAAGCGATGGCGAAAGCACAGGAGGCAGGACTTGACCTTGTAAAGATTGCCCCACAGGCGAAGCCGCCAGTATGTAAGATCATTGATTACGGTAAATACCGTTACGAACTTGCAAGAAAAGAAAAAGAGGCCAGAAAAAAGCAGAAAACCATCGATGTCAAAGAAGTGCGTCTTTCCCCGAACATTGATACGAATGATTTAAAGACGAAGGTAAATGCAGCAAGAAAGTTCCTTAGCAAGGGCGACAGAGTTAAGGTTACACTTCGTTTCCGCGGAAGAGAGATGGCACATATGTCCAGCAGCAAACATGTGCTTGACGACTTCGCAGATCTTCTGTCCGATATAGCGACTGTAGAGAAGGCTCCGAAGGTAGAAGGCAGAAGCATGACAATGTTTCTGACTGAGAAACGGTAGATATCTCAGTCTTCACGGCAACAGCCGGGCAGAACGGGATGTTATATAAAATTTAGAAGTACCAAATCAAGGAGGAATTCATAATGCCAAAAATTAAAACTTGCAGAGCAGCAGCAAAGCGCTTTAAAAAAACAGGTACAGGAAAATTAGTAAGAAATAAAGCCTACAAGAGCCATATCCTTACAAAGAAATCTCAGAAGAGAAAGAGAAATCTGAGAAAATCTACTGTTGTTGATTCTACTAACGTAAAGAGCATGAAGAAAGCATTACCATATTTATAAGATAGAGAAGACGAACAGGAGGAGAATTAAGAAATGGCAAGAATTAAAGGCGGATTAAACGCAAAGAAAAGACATAACCGTACATTAAAACTGGCAAAAGGCTACAGAGGAGCCCGTTCCAAACAGTATAGAGTAGCAAAACAGTCTGTAATGAGAGCTCTTACAAGCTCCTATGCAGGAAGAAAACAGAAGAAACGTCAGTTCAGACAGCTCTGGATCGCACGTATCAATGCAGCTGCAAGAATGAACGGACTTTCCTACAGCAAAATGATGCACGGCCTTAAAGTTGCAAACATCGACATCAACAGAAAGATGCTTGCAGAGATGGCAGTTAACGATGCAGCAGGCTTCACAGCACTTGCTGAGATCGCTAAGAAAGCAATCGCATAAGTAAGAGATAAAGAGACGAAGAAGTCCAGGGAGTTTTTCCCTGGATTTTTCTTTTGTACAGAAAATTTATACAATTTGCCGAAAAAACACACAAGCTGTGAAACGGACAAGTGTCCGTCTTGTGCAATCATACGAAAAACAGGGGATCGGCAAATTCACCCTTGAAATAAAAAATATGCAATGCTATAATTTTACCATTAAACATTAGTAACGCGACAAAGCGCAGGAGGAGAGATTATTATGAAGAATTGGAAGAAAGTAATCGGCGTTGCATCAGCAGCAGCTATGACAGCAGCTATGATGATGCCTACATCAGTTTTTGCGGCAGATGATGAGACATTTAAGATCGGTGTGATCGGACCGATGACAGGTGATTACGCACAGTACGGTACCAACGTATACAACGCAGCCAAGATCGCAGCAGATGAGATCAACGAGAACGGCGGATTCAACGGATATAAAGTAGAGATTCTTGACGCAGGTGATGACCAGGGAGATCCGGAGAAGGCTGTTAACGCATACAATGACCTGATCGATAAAGGAATGCAGATGCTCTGTGGAACTGTAACATCCGGTTCCTGTATCGCAGTAGGAGCTGAGGCAGCTGAGGATACATTCCTCTTCACACCATCCGCAACAGCACTTGACTGTATCACAGCAGGAACAAACGAGTTCCGTATGTGCTTCACAGACCCGGCACAGGGAACCAAATCTGCTCAGTACATTTCCGAGCACAAACTTGCAACGAAAGTAGCAGTACTTTATGATTCCGCTGCTGACTACAACTCCGGTGTACATGACGCATTCGTTGCAGCAGCTGCTGATGACGGACTTGAAGTAGTTGCAGATGAGGCTTACACAACAGACAGCAACACAGACTATTCTGTACAGCTTGCAAAGATCAAGAAGAGCGGCGCTGAGCTTCTTTTCCTTCCGAACTACTATTCCGACAATGCGCTGATCCTTCAGCAGGCATCTGAGGCAGGGCTTGACATTAAATTCTTTGGTGTAGATGGCATGGATGGTATCCTCAATGTAGAGAACTTCGATAAATCCCTTGCAGAGGGTGTTATGCTTCTGACACCATTCTCCGCAACAGCTACAGATGAGAAGAGCCAGAACTTCGTAAAAGCATACGGCGATGCTCACAACGGTGAGATCCCGAACCAGTTTGCGGCAGATACATATGATGTACTTTACGCAATGCAGCTTGCAGCTGACGATGCAAAGATCACACCAGATATGGAAAATGCAGACATCAGTGCAGCAATGAGCGCATCCATGGCAAACATCGAGCTTGACGGACTTACCGGAAAAGCAAAATGGACCGAGGATGGCGAGTGTGATAAAGAGCCGAAAGCATTCGAGATCAAAGACGGTGCTTATGTAGAGATGAAATAAGTAATTTCTGTTAACGTTAGGGGTCAGGGGACGGTTGCCTTTAGTGGAAATCGTCCCCTTTTTCCCTTATCAATAAACAATTAAAAGAGGTGCGTTATGAGTTTTATATCTTATTTAAAAGACGGCATCAGTCTTGGCAGTATCTATGCGATCATTGCACTTGGATATACCATGGTTTATGGTATTGCCAAGATGCTGAACTTCGCACACGGAGATGTTATTATGGTAGGAGCTTATATCATTCTTACCTGTATCACAAGAGGCGGCATGTCACCGATCCTTGCTGTGATCCTTTCCGTTGTGATCTGTACACTGCTTGGTGTTGTCATTGAGAAGGTAGCTTACAGTCCACTTAGAAAAGCTTCCTCAAACCTGGCCGTTCTTATCACGGCTATCGGTGTCAGTTATCTGCTTCAGAACCTGGCACTTCTGATCTTCGGCGCAGATGCCAAGAGTTTCGTAGCTGTTATCAAATTTCCGTCCATCACACTGTTTGACGGTGAGCTTACCATCAAGGGAATCACCATCGTAACCATCCTTGCATGTATCATCATCATGGTGGGACTTTCCCTCTTTGTAAAAAAGACAAAACCTGGCCGTGCCATGCAGGCGGTTTCCGAGGACAGAGATGCGGCACAGCTGATGGGAGTTAACGTCAATGCGACAATTTCCCTCACATTTGCCATCGGTTCCGGACTTGCAGCGATCGCAGGCCTTCTGCTCTGTCAGACTTATCCGACACTGACTCCGTACACAGGAGCCATGCCTGGTATCAAAGCTTTCGTAGCTGCTGTATTCGGTGGAATCGGTTCGATTCCGGGAGCTATGGTCGGCGGCATCCTTCTGGGAATCATCGAGATCTTCGGAAAAGCTTATATTTCTTCCCAGGTTGCAGATGCGATCGTATTTGCAGTCCTGATCGTCGTGCTTCTTGTAAAACCTACCGGACTGTTCGGCAAGAACATCCAGGAGAAAGTGTAAGGTGGCCGATATGAAGAATATGAAAAACAAAACAACAAAAAATAACATGATCAACTATGGAATCGTCATTGTACTCTTTGTGATCGTACAGGCACTTTCCTCAACTGGAAATCTTTCCAGACTTCTTATGGGACTTCTTGTTCCCCTTTGTGTTTATACCATTGCATCAGTTTCCCTGAACCTGGTAGTCGGTTTTTCCGGTGAGTTGAGCCTTGGACATGCGGGCTTCATGTGCGTGGGAGCTTTTTCCAGTGCCCTGTTTTCACAGGTTGCTGCAGACTCCATTCCGCAGGTTCCTCGCTTTATCCTTGCAATCCTTGTAGGTGCGGCAGTTGCAGCACTGTTCGGTGTGATCATCGGTATTCCGGTACTTCGTCTCCGCGGTGACTACCTGGCTATTGTTACACTGGCTTTTGGTGAGATCATCAAGAACCTGATCAATGTACTTTACATTGGCGTGGATGACAAAGGACTTCACGTTGCAACCAGTGCGGCAGGTCTTCATATGGATCCGGGCGGAAAACAGATCCTCAAAGGTGCCCTTGGTATTTCAGGAACAGCAACTCTTTATAAAGATATCAAGAATTACTTTTTCCTGATCGGTGTGATCCTTCTTCTTCTGACTCTGTTTATCGTGCAGAACCTGGTTAACTCCAGAAGCGGACGTGCGATCATGTCAACCAGAGATAACCGTATCGCAGCAGAATCCGTGGGAATCAATATCACCAGATACAAACTGCTTGCATTTACGATTTCCGCAGCCCTTGCAGGAGTGGCAGGCGTGCTGTATGCACATAACCTTTCTCTTCTGAAGGTATCTGTATTTGATTACAACATGTCCATCCTGGTACTGGTATATGTGGTACTTGGCGGGATCGGAAACATCAGAGGATCCATCATCGCGACCATTATCCTCTATGCACTGCCTGAGCTTCTCCGTGGATTCGCAAACTACCGTATGCTGATCTACGCCATCGTGCTGATCATCATGATGCTCTTTAACTGGGCACCTGCAGCAAGAGACTGGAGAGCGCGCATGGTAGAGAAATTTAAAGGCAAAAAAGCGAAAAAGGAGGTGGCCTGATCATGGCAATGCTGGAAGTAAATAATCTGTCTATCCAGTTCGGCGGTCTTCGTGCTGTTGACGGCTTTAACATGACCATTGAGAAAGGACAGCTCTATGGACTGATCGGACCGAACGGTGCCGGTAAGACAACGGTGTTCAACCTTCTCACAGGCGTATACAAGCCAACAGAGGGAATCATTAAACTGGACGGCCAGGACATTACAGGAAAAAGCACCATCGAGATCAACAAGGCCGGAATCGCAAGAACTTTCCAGAATATCCGTCTTTTCAAGGATATGCCGGTTCTTGACAATGTAAAAGTAGGACTTCACAATCATCATCCATACTCCACACTGACCGGAATCTTAAGACTGCCGAAATATTATAAGGTAGAAAAAGAGATGAACGAACGTGCCATGGAGATCCTGAAGGTCTTTGACCTGGATAAGGAAGCAGACACTCTGGCAGGCAACCTGCCTTATGGTAAACAGCGTAAGCTGGAGATCGCCAGAGCCCTTGCCACAGATCCGAAGCTTCTTCTTCTGGATGAGCCGGCAGCCGGCATGAACCCAAATGAGACGCAGGAGCTGATGGATACCATCCGTTTTGTGCGGGAGCATTTTGATATGACAGTCCTTCTGATCGAGCATGACATGAAACTGGTCGGTGGTATCTGTGAGGAACTGACAGTTCTGAACTTCGGTCAGGTGCTGATCCAGGGTGAGACATCCGCAGTGCTGAAAGACCCGACAGTTATTACTGCATATCTGGGAGAATAAGGAGGAACGAGATAATGGCAATGTTGGAAGTAAAGGACCTCCAGGTCTACTATGGTGTGATCCAGGCCCTGAAGGGAATTTCTTTTCATGTAAATCAGGGAGAGGTTATTGCGCTGATCGGTGCCAACGGTGCCGGAAAGACAACCACACTTCAGACACTTACCGGAATTCTTTCTCCGAAGTCCGGAAGCATTGTGTTTGAGGGAAAAGACCTCACAAGAACACCGGCCCATAAGATCGTAGAGATGGGTATGGCACACGTTCCGGAGGGAAGACGTGTATTTGCGGATATGTCCGTTTACGAGAATCTTCTTCTTGGAGCTTATACAAGAAAGGACAAGGCGGAGATCGCAGAGAGCCTTGCCAGTGTATACAAGAGATTCCCGCGTCTGGAAGAACGTAAAGGACAGCGTGCCGGAACACTTTCCGGTGGCGAGCAGCAGATGCTTGCCATGGGTCGTGCGCTGATGAGTAAGCCAAGGATCATTCTGATGGATGAGCCGTCCATGGGTCTGTCACCGATCTTTGTAAATGAGATCTTTGATATCATCCGTGAGGTAAGCGAGAGCGGCACAACCGTACTTCTTGTTGAGCAGAACGCAAAGAAAGCACTTTCCATTGCGGACCGTGCGTATGTTCTTGAGACAGGAAGCATCACCATGGATGGAAAGGCCGAGGATCTTCTGAACGATGAGGCTGTTCAGAAGGCATATCTTGGAGAGTAGGAGGAAAGACATGGATAATTTCGTAATTACCATTGCAAGACAGTATGGAAGCGGCGGACGTACCATCGGAGAGGAGCTTGCAAAGAAATTAGGGATTTCTTACTATGACAAGGATATCATCCGCATGGCATCTGAGGAGAGCGGCATTCATGAGGAGCTTTTCGGACGCGTAGATGAAAATGTCAGCGCAAAACAGAAGCTTTTTGCAAAGACCGGCATCTATAAAGGAGAGCTGATTCCGCCCCAGAGCAAAGACTTCACGTCTGATGAGAACCTGTTTAATTATCAGGCGAAGGTGATCCGCCATCTGGCAGAGACAGAATCCTGTGTGATCATCGGACGCTGTGCAAACATGATCCTCAAGGATTATCCAAATGTCCTTCGGGTGTTTGTTTACGGAGACTGGGATTTCCGTATCTGCGAGGCAAGCAAAAAGCTCAGCGGCAGCACAAAGGATATTGAGAAGTTCATGCATAAGGATGACAAGCGCAAGGAAGACCTGTCGAAACGCTTTATGGGCGTTGACTGGGCAGATATGACAAAGTACAATCTGTGTCTGGACAACGGTACCCTTGGCTATGAGAAATGCATTGAGGAGATCGAGAGCGCGCTTGAGATCCTGAAGAAATAAAAGAACAGACTGCGCGGATATCCCCGGGAAGAGAACAGTAAGAAGTCTTTTCCCGGGGATTTTTTCATATATTGTGGAAAAGTATGTTTGATCCGGCGGGAGATATGGATAAGCGAAAAAAATATTTCCGGGCAGTGACAGTGGCGCTGCTGCTGATCGCGTTCAGTGGATATGGAAAAATTTCAGACCGTGCGTTTCGGATGCAGGTGGTCAGGATGATCGCCGGTGAGGGGATGATCCGGCTGGTGGAGGCGCAGTATGTGGGAAAAAGCAGTGGGCGGGAAAACAGGAGTTATGAGGAGGCAGAACAAAAAGCAGGAAATATTGGCAGTGTTCAGAAAAAATATGGACAAAAAGCAGCAGACCCGGTGGCGGAAACTTTGTCTGACAGGAAGGACAATGAGGACCGTCCCAGGGCAGCACTCACCTTTGACGATGGCCCCCATGCAACATATACACCCTTGCTTCTGGATGGCCTGCATAAGCGTGGAATTCATGCCACATTTTTTCTTATGGGAAAAAATATCGAGGGAAAAGAAGAAATCGTAAAACAGATGCAAAAAGACGGCCATCTCATCGGCAATCACACTTACGACCATGTACAGCTTGATAAGCTTCCCGGTGACCAGGCCTGCCAGCAGATCTTAAAGACAAATAATGAGATCTATGAGATCACAGGAGAATATCCTTTGTATCTTCGTCCGCCCTATGGAGCCTGGCCCAAAAATCTGGAACTCTGTGTGACCATGCTTCCGGTATTCTGGGATGTGGATACCCTGGACTGGAAATCAAAAAACGTTCAGTCTGTGGAAGAAATTGTAAAAAGAGAAGTGAAGGATGGCTCGATTATTCTGATGCATGACAGTTTTCCCACTTCTGTGGAGGCAGCTCTGGAGATCGCGGATATGCTTACGGAAGCGGGGTATGACCTGGTGACAGTGGATCAGCTGCTGGTGACGTAAACAGTAACGGAACATCCTCTTTGCCGCAGAGCAGAAACAATTGCTTTTTTGTGTGCAAACAGGTAAAATTATAAAAATAAGAATCGATCAGCTGCCGGAGCAGAACCGGCGGCAGTTTTTTACAGAAATTACAGGAGTGAAAACCATGGACTTATTTGAATATGCAAAGTCAAAAACGCTGGACCAGGAGTCTCCCCTCGCATCCAGGCTGCGTCCGCGAACACTGGATGAGGTGGTGGGACAGCAGCACATCGTAGGAAAAGATAAATTGCTGTATCGTGCCATAAAGGCGGATAAGCTGACATCTGTTATCTTTTACGGCCCTCCGGGAACCGGAAAGACCACCCTGGCAAAAGTCATCGCCAATACCACAAGCGCCAGCTTTACCCAGATCAATGCAACCGTAGCAGGGAAGAAAGATATGGAAGCAGTTGTAAAGCAGGCACAGGACGATCTCGGCATGTATGGAAAAAAGACCATTCTGTTCATTGATGAGATCCACCGTTTCAACAAGGGACAGCAGGATTATCTTCTTCCTTTTGTGGAGGATGGAACGATCATTCTGATCGGAGCTACAACGGAGAATCCATATTTTGAGGTAAACGGAGCGCTTCTTTCAAGATCCATCATTTTTGAGCTGAAGGCACTGGAAATACCGGAAATAAAAGAACTGATCCTGCGTGCAGTTAATGATCCGGAACGTGGAATGGGAAGCTACGGTGCGGTGATCGAGAAGGATGCCCTGGAATTTCTGGCAGATATGGCAGGAGGAGACGCCAGAAGCGCCTTAAACGCCGTAGAACTGGGAATTCTCACCACACCCCGTGATTCGGACGGTAAGATCCATCTGACCCTTGAGGTGGCTTCTGAGTGCATTCAGAAGCGTGTTGTACGTTATGACAAGAATGGAGATAACCATTACGATATTATTTCTGCCTTTATTAAGAGTATGCGGGGCTCAGACCCGGATGCGGCAGTTTATTATCTGGCAAAAATGCTTTATGCAGGAGAAGATGTGAAATTTATTGCAAGAAGGATCATGATCCTGGCCTCTGAAGATATCGGAAATGCGGATCCTCAGGCACTCTGTGTGGCAACGGCAGCAGCGCAGGCAGTGGAACGTGTGGGAATGCCGGAATCCCAGATCATTCTTTCGCAGGCAGTAACATACATGGCCTGTGCGCCCAAGAGCAATTCCGCGGTGAATGCCATACAGGAGGCCATGCGCTGCGTGAAGGCGAAGAAGACAACTGTGCCGGTACATCTGCAGGATGCTCATTATGGTGGCCACGAAAGCCTGGGTCATGGTATCGGATATAAATATGCCCATGATTATCCGAATCACTATGTAAAACAGCAGTATCTGCCATCAGAAATCGAAGGAGAACATTTTTACGAGCTCAGTGATATGGGATATGAAAAGAAACTGAAAGAGCATATGAAGAAGATCCACGAAGAAGCGGAATAAGAGAATCTATGTGAGAATGAAAATGGAGGAGCTTTTCAGAGAAGCTCCTCCATTATTTTGTCGTAGACGTTCTGATATTTATAAGGCCAGCTTTCACATACGGACTGGGCCGCAGCAAGATTGGGAACTTTGATGCTGAGATCAACAATACTGACACCGCCTTCGATAATCCGCAGGCGGACAGAGTAACTGCCCTCCTTGGTGGGGTAATAATCCGCAGGAGTGAGAAGATGTTCCTCAATTTTGCAGTGCAGGGAATTGAGATATTCCTCGACTTCTTTCTTAATGTCAGAAGAGAGTTCTCTGGAAAAATATTTCAGCGTATTTTTTCCTTCTTCAGTCAGTCGGTAATACGTGCGGTTGGACTGGGAAGACATTTCCACAAGATCTGCCTCCACCAGTTCGGAAACAGCCTGCTGAAGCTGAAAATAATTGGTATATTTCCGGTCCAGGATAAAATCTGTGATCTGTGAGTTAGTGAGATCCCCTTCGGAATTCTGAAGCATGTATAAAATGATAAGTTTGTAGGTTGTAAAAGGTGATGCCATAAGAATCCTCCTTTTTACTGGCTTTTTGAAAGAACCTCAAGGGCTTTTCCCTGAAAACTTTCTTTTTCTTTCATCCGGTGATGAAGAAGATTTAAAACTTCACGTTTGCGGCTGGCCCATAAAGGTGCGATCAGCAGATCTTTCGGGCCGTCCCCTGTTACACGGTGGATCACGATATCCGGTCTGAGATGTTCCAGACAGTCAATGACAAGGTTCAGATACTCGTCCCGTTCATAAGTGCGGAAAAGACCGGCTTCATGATCAGCGGCAAGATCTGTACCACGCAGTACATGAAGAAGCTGCAGCTTGATCCCCTGGATATCCATGGCGTTCAGATAAGCCATTGTTTCCAGGATATCCTTCCTGCTTTCGCCGGGAAGCCCCAGGATGGTGTGGACGATCACTTCGATGCCGCCTGCGCGGAGATTTTTTACTGCGGTATCAAAACAGGACAGTGGATAGCCGCGCCGTATATATCTGGCGGTATCTTCATGGATAGTCTGGAGTCCCAGCTCCACCCACACCGGTTTGATCTGGTTCAGGGAATCAAGAAGCTCCAGTACATCATCTCCCAGACAGTCCGGTCTGGTACCAATGGACAGTGCCACGATATCCGGATGGGAGATGGCTTCTGTGAAGATCTTACGCAGGTGTTCCACAGGAGCGTATGTGTTTGTATATGCCTGAAAATAGGCGATATATTTATGAATCGGGCGTTTGGAAGAGAGACTTTTGATCTGTGTGTTGATCTGCTCTGTAATGGAAAGAGCGGCGTTTGCTGCAAAATCTCCGCTTCCGCCCTGGCTGCAGAAGATGCAGCCTTTTTTGCCCAGGGTGCCGTCACGGTTGGGACAGGACATGCCGCCGTTTAATGCAACCCGGTAGACCTTTTCGCCGTATCGCTCCCGGAGCATATAGTCCAGAGAGTGGTAAGGCTTGTCGTTCCAGCGTTTCATTATGCCTCTTTCAGTTCGTTTTTCTCTTCGTCGTTTTCGTCGTTTTCATCTTTCGGTATATAGTTATCGAAGATCTTTACAAAGATCTTTGATTTCCAGTAGGCCAGCGTGGAAAATCCCATCAGAATAAAAAGCATGATCAGGATGGATGTAAACTGTGCGTAGCTCACATAAGCAAAAAGCCACATCAGAAGGAGCGGAGATGCAGAGATCACAAGCATCAAAAGTGTCAGCGGAAGATGGCGGACGGACATCAGGAATGCATTTACAAAGGTATTCTTGACGGAATTAAAAAATTTGGAAAGGATCGGATAAATGTACAGAAGGATCATCGCATAGATCAGTGCAAATGCAATGAACAGACTGAAAAGTCCTTTGTACATAGCTCCGCTTCCGGCTCTGGCGATCCGAAGATCGATAAACAGAACAGCAGCGGTGAGGAGCATGATGATATTGATGATGGTCGCCTGTTTGAAGTTCTGTTTGAATGAGCGGAAAAAGCTGCGGGCAATATAAGATTCTTCGTCTCTTGCCATCTTCAGTGTGACATAGTAGAGAGCTGTTATGGAGGCGCCTGCGGTGACAATCGGAATACAGCAGAGGATGCACAGAAAATTCAGAAGAAGCAGGTCTGCTACGCGTCCCATGAACACGAAGAATTTGTTGTCCATGTTGAAAAAACGATTCATTTGATAAGTCTCCTTTTCTTTTGGATATTATTTTAAGTATACCCAATCACAGCAGAAAAAGCAAATCCCAAATGTTTTCCGGGGCAGTGGAAATGGAAAACGCAGGTGTCCGTCATAGAAAGACAAAAAAGCGAAATAGTTTATTAAATTTCCCTAAAATGCTTGCCTATCACGATTTAGAGTGTTAAAATATCAGTATTGTATCAGACGAAAATTATGTATTTTAAAGGAGCGTAACAATGAGCAAAAAAATCAGGACGGAGGCTGTGGATCATCTGTTTGAAGCGATCCTATGCCTGAGGGACAAGGAAGAGTGTTATACATTTTTTGAGGATGTTTGCACCATCAATGAGCTGCTTTCTTTATCTCAGCGCTTCGAGGTAGCCAAGATGCTTACCGATAAGCGTACATACCTTGATATTTCCGAGAAGACAGGAGCTTCCACAGCTACGATCAGCCGTGTAAACCGTTCCCTGAACTATGGAAATGACGGTTATGAGATGGTATTTGCACGTATGAAGAAGAATAACGAAGAGCAGGGTGGCGAAGCAGAATAGGACTTATGCCCATGCCGTGAATGATAACGGATAATGCTATAACGTAAAAAGAGACAGGCGATCATGCGTCTGTCTCTTTTCTTCATGCGCCTGGCGGCACACGTTTCCGACCGGATGTAAGAGCCGGATATTATTTGCCTTTTTTTGAGGAATCGGTATCTTTTGGAGAATTCATGTGGTCGATCATATTTTCGATGATCATTTTTTTCATGTATACGTCGAAGCTCAGCAGGCAGATAAAAGAAAACTGATGAAGGAATTCCTTATCTTCCGGATCAGCATCTTCGAATATTTCTCCGGCGCTTTTGAACCGGCGCATGAGATCTTTTTCCAGGTAACGGATCTGAGTCTGTTCCATACTGAAAACTTCCTGATAGATATAAGTCATATCTTTCTCAGTCATGGATTTGAAATATTTATCCGTGATCGGCCCGAGAAGAGTCTGGATGTCACTGATGGAGAGAATATTCTTAAAATAGTAAATAAAGATCAGCATCAGCAGATGTTCCCGGGAGTAGCGTTTCTTCTCCGGCGGGGGGAGAAGCTTATTCTTGGCGTAGTTGTTGATCATGGTCTTGGTCAGGATCTTGTCATCCTCGTGACGTTTGGTGGAAGCGAGATTTTCTTCCATGAAAGTAGTGACCTGATCCATGTAAAGATCGATGTTTGGGATTTCATCTGGTTTTATATAATCAAGCTCAGCAATTTTCGCAAAAATGCTGCTCATCATCTCTTTTTCGTTTCTTGTCATCACATTATCACCTCTGCTCCCTATTATATAGTTTTAAATACTACTTGTAAAGAAACTTTTTTCCGGGAAAATGAGAAAGTAAGGTTGTGGCTTTACCGGAAAGAAAAGACATGGTAGTATATAAAGATACTGTTGATATGGAAAAAGAAATGGAGATCAAAATGAGTATACAGGATGCTTTGGACACATTGAATCCCATGCAGCGGGAAGCTGCTGTACATACAGAGGGGCCGCTTCTGATTCTTGCAGGAGCCGGTTCCGGAAAAACAAGAGTGCTGACTCACAGGATTGCCTATTTAATGGAGGAAAAGGGCGTCAATCCCTGGAATATCCTGGCGATCACCTTTACCAACAAGGCTGCCAGTGAGATGCGGGAACGTGTAAATAAAATTGCGGGAATGGGCGCAGAGAGCGTATGGGTTTCTACCTTTCATTCCGCATGCGTGAGGATTTTACGCAGACATATTGAAGTGCTGGGATTTAGCAGTAATTTTACCATCTATGATACCGACGACCAGAAGACAGTCATGAGGGAAATCTTCCGGAAATTCAGTATCAATACAAAAATTTATAAAGAACGCGCTGTTCTTGCGGAGATTTCCCATGCCAAGGATGAGCTGATCACGCCGGAAGAGATGGAGCTGAATGCGGGAAGTGATCCGGATGCACGGAAGATTGCAGGCATGTATAAGGAATACCAGTCCATCCTCCGGGGAAACAACGCCCTGGATTTTGATGACCTGATCGTGAAAACCGTGGAGCTTTTCCAACACAATCCGGATATCCTGGATTATTATCAGGAACGTTTCCGGTATATTATGGTGGATGAGTATCAGGATACTAACACCGCACAGTTTAAATTCGTAAGTCTTCTTGCGGAAAAATACAAGAATCTCTGCGTAGTTGGCGATGATGACCAGTCTATTTATCGTTTCCGTGGAGCAAATATCGGGAACATCCTGGGCTTTGAGAAGGTTTTCACTGAGGCGAATGTGGTACGGCTGGAGCAGAATTACCGTTCTACACAGAATATCCTGAACGCAGCCAACGAGGTAATTGCCAACAATACAGAACGTAAAGAAAAACGACTCTGGACAGAGAACGAAGAGGGTGATAAAGTTCATTTCCGGCAGTTCAACAACGGATTTGAGGAAGCGGAGTATGTTGCGGGAGAGATCATTCAGGGACGGCGTAACGGGAAATTCCAGTATAAGGACTGTGCGGTACTTTACCGGACCAATGCCCAGTCACGTCTCTTTGAAGAAAAATTTCTCCTGGCAAATGTGCCGTATAAGATTGTGGGCGGTGTAAACTTTTATGCCCGCAAAGAGATCAAGGATCTGTTAAGCTATCTGAAGACGATTGACAATGCCAGTGATGATCTGGCTGTGCGCAGGATCTTAAATGTACCGAAGAGAGGAATCGGAGCTACCAGCATCGGCCGGGTCCAGGATTATGCGGATATGATGAACCTGAGCTTTTATGATGCCCTCCGTGTGGTGGAGGAAGTACCGTCCATTGGCCGGGCAGCAGGAAAGATCAATGATTTTGTATCTTTTATCCAGGGACTTAAGAGTAAGGCAGAGGCTTATACAGTCCGTGAAACGCTGGAAGAAGTGATCGAACTGACCGGTTATGTGAAAGAGCTGGAAGCAGAAAAAACAGAAGAAGCTCAGGCAAGGATCGAGAATATCGATGAGCTGATCTCCAAGACCGAATCTTTCCAGGAAGCCATGGAAGAGGCAGGACAGCCGGCAACACTTTCCGCATTTCTGGAAGAGATCGCACTGGTGGCAGATATTGATTCCGTTGATCCGGATCAGGATTATGTGCTTCTTATGACCCTTCACAGTGCCAAGGGACTGGAATTCCCCAATGTATTTATGGCAGGTATGGAGGACGGAGTATTTCCGGGATATGCGTCCATCTGGTCCGGAGACCCGTCGGATATTGAAGAAGAGCGAAGACTCTGTTATGTGGGGATCACACGTGCCATGAAGGAACTGACATTAACCTGTGCAAAACAGCGTATGATCCGTGGAGAGACCCAGTACAACCGTGTATCACGCTTTGTAAGGGAAATTCCAAGAGAATTGGTGGATCTTGGACATACGATTCAGGAGAAAAAGCCCAGAGTAGATGATATCGTATCTCCGAAAAGCGCCTATGCCCAGATGAAAATGAATTTCCAGGCAAAGAGCACCCTGCAGAAAAAAGATTTCACAGTGAAGAAGGCGGACAGCCTGGACTATGGTGAGGGAGACACGGTCCGTCATGTGAAATTCGGAGTCGGTATCGTAAAAAATATCGCAGACGGCGGCAGAGACTACGAAGTGACGGTAGACTTTGACAAAGTCGGCGTGAAAAAAATGTTCGCCGGTTTTGCCAAGCTGAAAAAGATCTGAGAGGGATCTCTCCGGGCAGACTATTTCTGCAAAAAACTGTAAAAATCCGGCCTCAAGGTTGTAATTGGAAAACCGGTATGTTAGAATCAGTATCAGCGTAATTGAATTGCTGTGAAGTGAACAGTATCACCGGCACATATGCTGCCGGATACTGTGAGAGGGAATCGGGTAAAAAGCCTGAGCGGTTGCGGCCACTGTATACAGAAGAAGGGATTTCACATGCCATTGCAGAAACTCATGTGAGAAGGCGAAATCCCGATGTCAGAGAGATTCTGGAGAAAATTCTGATATATCATTCATGATCGGCTAAAAGATGAATGGTGTATCAGTTTTTATTTTGCGGAGTTTTTTCTGAGTCTGTAAGTCAGGAAACCTGCTTGACAGTATGTAAGTGGGAGCTTCCGTACAAAGTGTTCCGTGCAGATTTTATGAAGCCCCATCTTTTCGGTTACCCATAGGCAACAGGAGATAAAACAGGCGAAAAGAGAGGAAATGAAATGAAAAACAAGTATGTATCCACAAGAATCATGGCAATGGTAATGGCAGCGGCAATGACCGTATCAGCAACTCCGGCTGTTTATGCCGCAGAGAGAGCAGACTCCGAGACCATCAAGGAAGACAACCAGCCGGCAGCAGAAGACAGTACAGAGTCTGCAGACACCGAAGATTCTTCCGCAGAGGCAACCAAGACAGAATATCCTCTGACCATCACAACCTATGATTACGATGGAAACGAAATCGAAACCACTTATGAAAAAGCACCGGAAAAAGTCCTTGCTGTATATCAGGGAAGCATTGAGACTATGCTCGCACTTGGTCTGGAAGACCACCTGGTAGCTACCGCAGGTCTTGATAATGAAGTTCCGGAAGATCTCAAAGAAGCATTCTCAAAAACAAATTATCTTGACGAATTTACCCCATCCCTTGAAACTGTAACAATGCTGGAGCCGGACATGATCTTATCCTGGAGCTCTCTTTTCTCTGATAAGAATCTGGGAAATGTAACAGACTGGATCGACAAAGGCTGCAACACCTACTACAACACCAATACTCGTCCGGACGGCGACAGAACACTGGAAAATGAATTCACAGATATCTTAAATATCGGAAAGATCTTCGATGTACAGGACAAAGCACAGGCTATCGTTGATGATGCAAAAGCAGTGATCGACAAAACTCTTACTGCAACTGCAGATGTAAAAGACAAACCAAGCGTAATGGTATTGGAGCCTCTTGGAGATGACATCACAAACTATGGCGTAAAGAGCCTTGGCGGAGATATGGTAACACAGTTAGGCGCAACTCTTGCAAACCCGGATGCTTCCACCGTTGGAAAAGAGGATATCATCGCAGCCAACCCTGACGTGATCTTTGTGGTTTACATGCCATATGCAGGAGATGATCCGGAAACTGTTAAGAACAGCCAGCTTGCAGTGATCCAGGATGATGAGTCCCTGAAGAGCCTTGACGCAGTAAAGAACGGACGTGTTTACCCGATCATGCTCAGTGAGATGTATGCAAGTGCAACACGTACCCAGGACGGAATCGAAACTTTTGCAAAGGGATTATATCCGGACGTAAATCTTGACTGATCGGAGAAAATGCAGTGAAAGAAACAGCTTCACAGAGAAAAAAAGATAAGGTGCTCAGAACATCCATGTATGTGGCAGTTCTCATCGGACTTGCAGGATTCCTTATTTTTTCCATACTTGCAGCCATCACTTTTGGAAATGCGGATCTGTCACTGAAGGATGTATACAGCGTTATCGCTTATAAATTGTTTCATATAAAAAGTCTGTCCGCCTATGCGGAAGGCGCAGTTCATGATGTTGTGTGGCTGATCCGGCTGCCTAGAGTCCTTCTGGCTCTGGCAGTTGGAATGGCTCTTTCCGTGTGCGGCGTGGTGATGCAGGCTATCGTGCAGAACCCGCTGGCAGACCCGTATGTGCTGGGTATCTCATCTGGTGCATCTCTGGGTGCCACACTGGCCATCATGCTTGGAATCGGAAGCTTTCTTGGTGGAAACTCTGTGGGAATCACAGCTTTCATTGGCGCGATGATCACTTCTTTTGCGGTGATCGCCATTGCAAACATGGGTGGAAAGGCAACTTCCGCAAAACTGATCCTTGCGGGAATGGCGGTCAGCGCAGTCTGTTCTGCTTTTTCCAATTTTGTCATTTATATTACCAATGACAAAAATGCGGCAACAGAAGTTATGAAGTGGAGCATGGGAAGTCTTGCCGGAGCAAGCTGGACCAGAGTGGGTGTAATGCTTCCGGTCACGCTGGTGTGCGTGGCTGTTTTCTGGACGCAGTACCGGAACCTGAATCTGATGCTTCTGGGAGATGACGTATCCATTACCCTTGGAACAGATCTGCACAGACTGCGGACTTTTTATCTGATCGTTGCTTCTGTTATGATCGGATTTGCCGTGTACTGTGCCGGTGTAATCGGATTTGTGGGACTGGTGATCCCTCATGTGGTCCGGATCCTTTTTGGAACAGATCACAGAAAACTGCTCCCCTTAAGTGCGCTTCTTGGTGCATCGTTTCTGATCTGGTGCGATGTGGCATGTCGTGTGATCCTTAAAAATTCCGAGATGCCCATCGGTGTGCTGGTATCCATTATCGGTGCTCCCTGCTTTATTTATCTGCTTGTGCGGAAATCCTATGGATTCGGAGGTGCCCGGTAATGAAGATCACCACAGAAAATATTCAGGTTGGCTTTCACGCCAGACAGATCCTGAAGGGAATCTCCATGGAATCCCAGGATAAGGAACTGGTAGGAATCATCGGACCAAACGGAAGCGGAAAATCCACTTTGCTGAAATGCATTTACCGTATTCTGAAACCAGACGCAGGAGCCGTGTATCTGGACGGCGAGGAGCTTCATTCCATGAGTGTTCGAAGCTCTGCGAAAAAAATGGCCGTGGTGGCACAGCACAATTATTATAATTTTGATTTTACGGTCCGCGAGGTGGTTCTTATGGGGCGTGCGCCTCATAAAAAGACTCTGGAACGGGACAATGCAAAAGATTACCAGATCGTGGATGAAGCGCTGAAAACCGTACAGATGGAGGCGTTTGCAGACCGTACCTTTTCCACTCTTTCCGGAGGAGAGCAGCAGAGGGTGATCCTGGCAAGAGCACTTGCCCAGCAGACCTCTGCACTGATTCTGGATGAGCCTACCAATCATCTGGACATTACCCACCAGATCATGCTGATGGAGCTGGTGAAAAAACTTAATGTAACCGTGATCTCCGCTATTCACGATCTGAATATTGCAGCAGCATACTGTGATAAGATCTATGTACTGAAGGACGGAGTTCTGGAAGGTTACGGAACGCCGGAAGAAGTCCTGACCCCGGAGCTGATCCGCAGGATCTATAAAGTAGAAGCGGAGATCGTTTACGACAGCCGCGGAAAGATGCATATTTTGTTTTTATGATTCTGGCTGTGAGGCGGGATGCATAGAGGGAAAAAGATGAAAAAGATCGGGATTTTGACATGCCTTAATTCCAATGATGTGTGTACCAGGGCAGGATGTCTGTCTGCATTTCGGGAAAGAAGAGATTTTTTTTCCGGCTATCCGGAAGATACGATTCTGGCAGCTGTGATGACATGCAACGGATGCAAAGACACCAATGCAAAAGAACCTGCTGAAGATGAGGGGATTTTGGAAAAGGCAGATCGGCTGGTCAGTGAAAAGATCAGCGTCATCCATGTCGGGGTATGCCGTCTGAATGAGGAAAAAAAGGAATGTCCGCGGATAACACAGATCTGCGGTCTGATAGAAGAACGCGGGATCAAAGTGATCCGAGGAACCCATAAAGAATAAGAGAAAACCGCCGTATCTTTCCGGAAATGCCGGAAATACGGCGATTTTTTTACAGAATGTTTCTGCGAAAATTTGTGTAAGTTCTGGTAAAACCAGACATATGGTGGTATAATAAGAACATTAAAAAAAGGCTCGGGTGCAGCGACCTCAAAAAACGCTGCGCTGCAGATTTACTGACAGAAAGTACAGCCGAACAGAAAGAAAGGATGGTGCAGTGTTATGAATTTAAATACAACAAAGCTTGAAGAACTGCTTGCGACACTGAAGAAAAAAGAAGAAGAGAAAGATAAGAATACAGTCCTTTGGGTACTGGCGATCATCGGTGCGGTTGCAGCTGTTGCAGGAATCGCATTTGCAGTATACCGTTTCTTCGCTCCGGATTATCTGGAGGATTTCGAAGAAGATTTTGATGATGACTTCGATGATTATTTTGAGGACGAGGAAGAGTAAGATCTTTCACCGGAACAGCTGTTTTGAACAGATCAGAATGGTTGTCTGCAGTGTATGAATATGAGAAGCGGATGATTGAAGCCCCGGCGCGATACCGGGGCTTGATTTTTGAATGCAGGCAGTGAAGCGATTGTGTTTGCGAGCAGACCGTAAAGCAAACTTGGAATATTCGATTTACTGCCTGCTGCTTATAAGACAGAAAGAGGATTTATGAAAAAAGGTGAAATTTACGAAGGTGTTATAGAAAAAGTGGAATTTCCAAACAAAGGCTTTGTATGGGTGGATGACCAGAAAGTCATTGTAAAGAACGGAATTCCGGGACAGAAAGTACGTTTTATGATCAACAAGAAGCGTTCCGGACGGGCGGAGGGACGCCTCTTAGAAGTTCTGGAGAAATCTCCGCTGGAGACAAGAGAACCGGCCTGTCAGGAATTCCCGGCCTGTGGCGGCTGTATGTACCAGACCATGAGTTATGAGGCGCAGAAAGAGATGAAGGAGCGCCAGGTAAGGGAACTTCTGGATGGGGCAGTCAGAGAAAGTATGGATAAGATCGGGAAGAACAGTGATGAGACAGAAGAAACTGAGGATACAGACAAGTTGTATCACTGGGATGGGATCTACGGAAGTCCTATCGAGTTTGGATACCGCAACAAGATGGAGTTTTCCTTTGGCGATGAGTATAAGGATGGTCCGCTGTCCCTTGGACTTCATAAGAAGGGCAGCACTTACGATATCTTGAATACAGATGACTGTAAGCTGGTGCATCCGGATATGACGAAAATCCTTGCCTGTGTGCGGGAGTTTTTCCTGGAACGAAATGCCAGTTTTTATAAGAAGCTTCAGCATGTGGGATATCTCCGTCACCTTCTTCTTCGAAGAGGCGTCACAAGCGGCGAGATCCTGGTCCATGTGGTAACTACCACCCAGGAAGAGTATGATCTGGAACCACTGAAAGAACAGCTCCTTGCACTTCCCCTGGAAGGTAAGATCGTGGGGATCATGCACATTTTAAATGATTCTCTGTCCGATGTGGTACAGAGTGATGAGACGAAGATCCTTTATGGAAAGGATTATTTCTACGAAGAACTTCTTGGGCTGAAGTTTAAGATCAGCACGTTTTCCTTCTTCCAGCCAAACTCCCTGGCGGCGGAGATCCTGTATTCAAAAGTCCGTGAATATGTGGGGGATACCAGAGATAAAGTAGTGTTTGACCTTTACAGCGGCACCGGCACCATAGCCCAGCTTGCGGCATCTGTTGCCAGTGAGGTGATCGGCGTGGAGATCGTGGAAGACGCGGTAAAAGCCGCCAGAGAAAACGCTGCACTTAACGGCATTGATAACTGCCGTTTTATTGCCGGAGACGTGCTGAAGGTTCTGGACGAGGTGCCGGAGAAACCGGATATGATCATCCTTGATCCGCCCAGAGATGGCGTTCACCCCAAAGCCCTTCCAAAGATCCTGGCTTACGGCGTAGACCAGATCGTATACATTTCCTGCAAGGTTACAAGTCTTGTAAGAGACCTCCCGGCATTTTATGAGGCAGGATATGAGATGACCCACGCCTGTGCAGTGGATCAGTTCTGCCAGGGCGTTCATGTGGAGACGATTGTTCTTTTGTCCCAACATCGACCCAAGAGTACTTGTCTCGATGAACGCGGCAGTCGGCAAATCGAGATGCAAGCATCTCGGCTTGCCTCGTTGCTCGCGCAAAAACCAGATGACACGATAGAGAGCGACTTAGATGAGCTGGATGCAACCAGTGCTGAGTTGAAAGCTCGTGATTAGAGGGAATGTGTCAGATTGGTAAATGGTATTCGTAATATGGCAGAAGAGATTGTGTTAAAAGAATTGGTGTTCTAAAGCGTGGAAAGCTCCTTCGGGAGCTTTTTGCTGTTTATAAGATAAATTCTGTCGGAGATTTATTATAAAACATTGCTTTACAAGAAGAATAAAAAAGCATATAATTCTTTTATAATATATTTAATAAAAGAGGGTAAGAAAACGGAAAATAAAGATAAAAAAAATATAACAAGAAAAAGAATAATTAATTATGTGCTGAACAATCATGTTACATCCAAGGCGGGAATCGCAAAAGATTTAAATTTGAGTATGCCGACTGTGTTAGCAAATGTGAATGACTTGTTAGAAAAAATGGTGTTGGAAGAAACTGGGGAATATGCTTCGACCGGTGGAAGAAAGGCAAAAAGTATAGGGATTAATAAGTCATACTGTCATGCAATGGGAATTTTGATTACAGCGAATCATATAGAAATGGTATTAGTAAATCTTGGAGATGAGATTATAAAAAAAGATCGCATCCGTTTAAAATTTACGGCAGAATTATCCTATTGTACAGAAGTGGCACAAAAGGTCAAAACTTTTCTTGAAGGCGAATTAGCGAAGGATACGCTACTTGGGATTGGAGTGGCGATTCCGGGAATTATTGATCAGAAAGAACGGATCGTTTTAAAATCCCATGCTTTAGGTATAGAGAATTATAGTCTGCGCTTTTTAGAGCAGGCTTTGGAAATTCCAGTATATTTTGAAAACGATGCTAATGCTGCAATGCTTGCAGAAAAAAAGCAAAAGTATCCAAATGCGATATATCTGTCTTTGAACCACACCTTAGGAGGCGCATTCTGCATAGATGGAAAGCTGTTTCGAGGGCAGAACCAGAAAGCAGGTGAGTTTGGTCACATGATACTCGTTCCCGGTGGAAGAAAGTGTTATTGTGGTAAATCAGGATGTGCAGATGCATATTGTGCTGCAAGTGTACTGACACAAGATAACAGGCAGTCACTGGATGCATTTATGGAAAAAATTGAAAGTGGTGATGAAAAAATTTTGCAGACATGGAATGAGTATCTGGATCATCTTGCTGTTTTGATATCAAATCTGCGGATGGCATATGATATGGATATCATACTAGGAGGTGATGTGGGAGGTGTATTGTCAGATTATATGATACCACTGGGAGAAAAAGTGATGGCATATAATGGCTTTGAGCATGATGTTTCATACTTAAAAAATTGTTCGTATAAGAAAGAAGCGTCGGCTGTTGGAGCTGCGAAATACTTTTTTACAAAACATATGGCAGAATTGTAAATTTTTTGAACGCAGATAAGCAGTACACCGCATCTGGTGCGCAGGGCATCAAGCGTTGGGTAAGGGGATGTTCACTCTGTTGGAGTTAAAAGCTCCCACTGACAGGTTGCAAAGTGAATGCAGATGTCCGCTTTATATGTGTGAAAAACGAGAAGTTGTGTAAAATTAGAAAAAGATATTATAGTAAAAAACGGAAAGAAAACAGTAACTACGGTTTCCTTTCCGTTTTTTTCGTGTTGATTGTGAAAAATACACAAAAAATGTATTTTAAAATTATGAAATATATAAAATTATGAAAAACATATTGACAAATCGTGTTTACAGGATAATAATGTAATTACTTTAATAAAACAATTTATAAAAGATCAAATAAAACAATATAAATAAGGAGGAAACAATTATGATAAAAAAGGAGAAAACAATTATGTTACAGCAGGTAATGACAAATCCAGGAGAAATTATTTTCAGAGAGGTTCCGGTTCCGGAGGTAAAGGAAAATCAGGTGTTGGTAAAGATTATGAATATTGGTGTTTGTGGATCAGATATTCATGTTTATCATGGAAAACATCCGTTTACAAAATATCCGGTAACACAGGGACATGAGGTTTCTGGTGAGATTACAGAACTTGGAAAAAATGTCACAGAGTTTCATGTGGGACAGAAGGTGACGATAGAGCCGCAGGTATATTGTGGACACTGCTATCCATGTCGTCATGGAAAGTATAATCTCTGTGAGGAATTAAAAGTAATGGGATTTCAGACGACAGGAACAGCATCTGAGTATTTTGCAGTGGATGCATCTAAAGTAACACCTATTCCAGAAGATATGTCCTATGAAGAAGGAGCTATGATCGAACCTCTTGCGGTGGCAGTTCATGGTGTAAAACAGATGGGCGATGTGGCTGGCATGAATATTGTAGTCCTTGGCGCAGGACCGATCGGAAATCTCGTGGCACAGGCAGCAAAAGGAATGGGGGCAGCGAAAGTGATGCTCACAGATATCAGTGATCTTAGACTGGCAAAGGCAAAAGAATGTGGAATTGATGTGTGTGTGAATACCCAAAATAAAGACTTCGGTGAGGCAATGATCGAAGCATTTGGACCGGATAAGGCGGATGTGATCTACGATTGTGCCGGAAACAATATCACAATGGGACAGGCAATTAAATATGCAAGAAAAGGAAGCACGATCGTACTGGTGGCTGTTTTTGCAGGAATGGCAGAAGTAGATCTTGCAGTGGCAAATGACCACGAACTTGACATTAAGAGCACGATGATGTACCGCCATGATGATTACATAGATGGAATCAGACTGGTAAATGAGGGCAAAGTTCATTTGAAACCGCTCATCTCAAAGACATTTGCTTTTAAAGATTATCTGAAGGCGTACCAGTATATTGATGATAACCGCGAGACAACGATGAAAGTAATTATCAACGTCAGTGAAAAGTAAGGAGTTCGTATGGAAAATAAATATGGAATTGTCGGAGTTGCTCATATCGGGCTTCCGACAAACGATTTGCAGAAAACAGTTGAGTTTTATAAGAGTCTTGGATTTGAAGTAATTATGCAGTCTTATAATGAAAAAGCAGGGGAAAAAGTGGCATTTTTACAGATAAAAAATACTGTATAGAGACTTTTGAAAATGGGCAGGCGGCAATGTCAGACGGTGCATACCAACATGTTGCACTTGATGTGGAAGACATTGAAAGTATGTATCAGAAAATCTGCAATGAAAAATACACAATTATTACAGACGGAATCGAAGAACTGCCATTTTGGGAAAATGGTGTGAAGTTTTTTATGATCAAGGGCCCAAATGAGGAAAGAATAGAGTTCTGTCAGAAACTCTGATAAAAATAGGAGGGGCATATGGGAAGCGAAAACAAAAATGGAAAAGTACCGCTGATCAGTAAGATTGCATATGGTTTTGGTGATGTCGGATGTAATTTCAGCTGGATGTTCGTCAGTAATTTTCTGATGATATTTTATACAGACGTGTTCGGAATCAGTATGGCGGCTGTGTCAGCACTTATGCTTTTTTCAAGATTCTGGGATGCGATCAATGATCCAATCGTCGGGGGACTTACGGATAAAACAAAATCGAGATGGGGACGGTACCGTCCATGGCTGTTAGTAGCGGCACCAATTACAGCGATTCTTCTTGTTATGACATTCTGGGCAAGACCTGACTGGCCGCAGAATGGAAAGATCATTTATATGGTAATTACATATTGTCTGCTGGTTTTGGGGTATACCTGTGTGAATATTCCATATGGAACCTTGTGTGGTGCTATGACACAGGATATTGATGAACGTGCAAAAATAAATACATCCCGTTCGGTTGCAGCGATGATTGCAATTGGTGTGTTAAATATTATCACAGTTCCGCTGCTCAGCAAATTCGGCAGTCACAGTGCAAAGACAGGATATCTGACGGTGGCGGTCATATATGGATGTATTTTTACAGCCTGTCATTTCTTCTGCTTTGCGAAGACGAAAGAGGCAGTGATTACTCCGGAAAAAGAAAAAATTTCTGTAAAGATACAGTTGAAAGCAGTCATGCAGAACAGACCATATCTTCTTGCATTGGCAGGGCAGATATTATTTGGATTTACATTATATGGTAGAAACGCAGATATTCTGTATTATTTTACATATGTGGAAGGGAATGCCTCCTACTACACAACTTATTCGATGTGCATTATTATTCCTTCTATCATCGGGGCAGCCTGTTTTCAACCATTATTCCGCAAGTTGAATAACAAAGGAAGAACAGCATCTCTCTTTGCTTTATTTACAGGAATTTCCATGTTGTCTATGTTTTTCTTCAATGCCAAAGAATCACCAGCTATTTTTTATGCATTATCTGGTCTCACACAGTTTTTCTTCTCTGGATTTAATACCGCAATCTATGCAATTATTCCAGACTGTGTGGAATATGGGGAGTGGAAAACCGGACTTAGAAATGACGGTTTTCAGTATGCATTTATTTCACTTGGAAATAAAATCGGAATGGCAGTTGGAACAGCACTTTTAGCAGGATTACTTGGAAAATATGGTTATATTGCAAATCAGATACAAAATGCAATTGTACTTTCAATTATGAAACATGCATTTACGACGATTCCGGGTGTACTGTGGATTGTGACTGCGGTTGTATTATTTTTCTACCGGTTAAATAAAAAACGTTATAACGAGATTGTAGAGGAACTAAAAAATGGAAGAAAAAGTTGATATCGTGGCATTGGGAGAATTGCTGATTGATTTTACGGAAGCAGGACATAGTCAGGATGGGAGGAAATTGTTCGAACAGAATCCCGGCGGTGCTCCGGCAAATCTTCTAACCGTTGCAAGCCACTTTGGGTATCGCACATCTTTTATTGGAAAAGTTGGAAACGATATGCATGGTAAATTTTTAAAGAAGACATTGCAAAAGGAAGGAATCAATACAGATGCTATTGTTGAAGACCCGGGTTATTTTACAACGTTGGCATTTGTGGAAATCGGTGAAAATGGAGAACGGGAATTTTCTTTTGCAAGAAAACCGGGTGCAGATACACAGTTAAAAAAAGAAGAACTGGATCAGACATTAATTTCAGGTTGTAGAGTTTTTCATTTTGGATCATTATCACTGACAGATGAACCGGCAGAAAGTACAACGATCGAAGCGGTAAAAATGGCAAAAGCAGCGGGTGTACTTATTTCATATGATCCAAATTACCGTCCGTCTCTTTGGAAGAGCAAAGAGTATGCAGTGAAAAAAATGAGATCTGTCATAGAATTGGTAGATGTCATGAAGGTATCGGATGAAGAGAGTATTCTGTTGACAGAGGCGAAAAGTTATGAGCAGGCTGCAGATCAACTCCTTGCCATGGGACCAAAGCTGGTTGCCATTACATTGGGAGAACAGGGCGTTCTTATGGCAACAAAAAGCAGAAAAGAAATCATCAAAGCATTTCAGACACATGCGGTCGACACGACTGGGGCCGGTGATTCATTCTGGGGAGGCGTATTATGCAGTATCCTTTCTATGAATAAGAATGTTGAAAAAATGGAATGGGAAGAAATCAAAAAGTGTGCTGTTTTGGGAAATGCAGTTGCTGGATTGTGTGTGCAAAAGAGAGGCGGAATCCCTGCGATTCCGACGAAAGAGGCAGCGCTTGAATTTATGCAGAAATAATGAATGTATATGAACAAACTCGGGGCTGTAAAAATCACGATTTATTAATCGTTAAAGCATCAGCCCCGTGTTTTTCTGTCGGAGTATTATTCAGCTTTTATCTCTCCATCATGCTGATAGACTCAATTCCGACACTTCCGCCGCGCACAACTTCGATCTGCTTAAATTCTTCTTTGATAAGCTTGATAACCGCGTCATTCTTGGTTGCGGTCTGGACGAATTCCAGAAGGAGGCTGTCTTTGCCGTAGTCGATAACACGGGCCTTGAAAGTCTCAGCAATCTGGAAAAGTTCCACCTTATCTTCCGGTGAGCAGCCTTTTACTTTAATGTAAAGAATCTCTTTCATTCGAACGAACACATCTGTAAAATCAATGACTTTGATAACTTCGATCATGCGGTTCAGCTGTTTTTTGATCTGCTCAAAGGTTTCATCATCGCTGACTGTGGCGATAGTCATTCTGGAAACTGTAGGATCTTCGGTGGTTCCAACGGTAAGACTGTCCAGGTTATAGGACTTTCCGGAGAAAAGACCGGAAATCTTGGAAAGAACACCGACCTGGTTTTCAACGTAAAGAGAGATCCATCTTTTTTTCATTCCTTTATCCATCATTCATTCCTCCTAACAATCCATGATCAGATCAGCCAGGGTGCCGCCCGGCTTGATCATCGGGTAAACCATTTCCTCCGGATCAATGATAAATTCGATGATCGTAGGAGTTTTTGTATTCTTCTTAGCCTCTTCGAAAGCAGCCGCGATCTGATCCTTCTCAGTTACACGGATACCCTTTGCCCCATAGCTCTCTGCGAGACGGATGAAATCCGGTGTGTATTCCGGATATTCCTGACCGTCTGTACGGCGGGAGAGTGCACCGGCCTTCAGGTTTGTCATGGCGTAACGTTTTCCGTAGAAAAGCTTCTGCCACTGGCGGACCATTCCGAGATATTCATTATTGAAGATACAGCAGATGATCGGAAGCTCCTCCAGAACTGCGGTAGCCAGCTCCTGAATATTCATCTGCATGCCGCCGTCACCGGAAACGGAGATGACCGGTGTGTCCGGATTACCAATCTTGGCACCGATAGCACCTGGAAGGCCGTAACCCATGGTTCCAAGTCCGCCTGACATGATCAGCTGACGGTTCTCGGTGATGTCCGCATACTGGCTCACCAGCATCTGATGCTGACCTACATCGGTAACAAGAATGGCCTTGTCAAACTGGCGGTTGATCTCGCTGATGATATCCAGCGGTCCCATAATACCACGGTCCTTCATGGTAAGAGGATGCTCTTCCTTCCATTCCTGGATCTGCTTCAGCCATTTGCCGGTATTACATTCCTGCACATATTCAGCCATTTTTGTGATAGCTTCTTTTGCATCGGCAACAATGGGGATATCTACATGGATGTTTCTGGAAATGGAAGCGGTGTCAATATCAATGTGGACGATCTGTGCATGTGGAGCAAATTCATGGAGCTTGCCTGTGATACGGTCGTTAAAACGGGTTCCGATGGAAAACAGAAGATCGCATTCATTCACTGCCATATTTGCGGCATAAGCGCCGTGCATACCAAGATTTCCGATAAACAGAGGGTTCTTTGTGGAAATGGCGCCACGTCCCATAACGGTTGTGACAACCGGGATCTGAGTTTTCTCAACAACCTGGGTAAAAATCTCCTGCGCGCGGGAAATGATCACACCGCCGCCGGCAAGAAACAGAGGTTTTTTGGCCTTCTGCAGCATTTTGAGGGCACGCTTCAGCTGTCCGATATGCACGCTGGTGTTAGGCTTGTAGCCACGGATATTGACAGTCTTCGGATACTCAGCACTTCCCAGCTCGGCCATTACATCCTTTGGAAGGTCGATGAGAACCGGGCCTGGGCGTCCGGTGCGTGCGATATAGAAGGCTTCCTTGATGATACGTCCAAGATCCTCACGGTTGCGGACGGTAACACCATATTTTGTGATGCTTCTGGTGATCCCGACAATATCAACCTCCTGGAACGCATCGTTTCCGATGAGGTGACGGGCAACCTGTCCGGTAAAGCATACAAGCGGAACGCTGTCATAGTTGGCGGTTGCAAGACCTGTAACAAGGTTGGTAGCTCCGGGACCGCTGGTAACGAGACATACGCCAACCTTTCCGGTAGTTCTGGCATAGGCATCTGCTTCGTGTACAAGGGCCTGCTCGTGACGTGGCAGGATGATGTCAATGCCGCTCTGTTTATATAATTCATCGCTGATATCGATGGTGCAGGCACCAGGATAGCCGAACAGAACATCAACGCCTTCTTCTTTTAAGGCTTTTACAAACAACTTGTTTCCGGAAATCTGTTTCATGAATGGGTTCCCTCCTTTGATGATGTGAAAAGTTAAGCAGATAAGGGCTGCCGCGAGAAATTTTTCCAATAAAAAAGTCCCGGCATATCGGATAAAATATGCTCAGGACGGATAATTCCGCGGTACCACCTGTTTTCAGAGGTAAAACTCTGCTCTCTGCCAGTACAAAATTATACTGCCTCCCTGTAACGTGGGAATGACGATGAAGCCTACTGCATGAAGATCCATGGTTCAGTCCACTGCTCGAGGGCTACTTCCACAGTTCAGTCACGAAGATTCTCACCGGCCATCTTCTCTCTGTGCATCCGGAGACTGTGTACTACTCCCTGTCTTTGCATTTAGTAAATATGAATAAAAATTTTAGATTATTATAATATAAAATATCGGAACTGTCAATCAGAAATAGACAGTTCCGATAATGGTTCTATTCGGATTCATGATCGCTTACATGAAGCGTTTCCGGAAGGTAGACATGCACTTTCTCGATACGGTTTTTATCCAGTTTCTCTACGACCAGACGGATCCCGTCGTCTGTGACCACTTTATCACCGGCAACAGGCAGACGATCCAGATGTTCGATGATAAATCCACCCAGGGAATCATAATCCTCGGAATCCAGTTCCGTATCCAGATGATCATTTACGTCATCCAGATGCATGGAACCTTCGATGATATATTCCCGGTCGGAAATCTTCTGGACAAGCTCGTCCTCCTTCTCATCGTATTCGTCATGGATCTCACCCACGATCTCCTCCAGGATATCCTCCAGTGTGATCAGTCCGGCCATATCACCGTATTCATCCAGTACAATGGCAATGTTGAAGGTGGAGTCCTTCATTTCCACAAGAAGATCGGAAATGCTTTTTGTTTCGTAAGTGAAATGCGGCTTTCGGAGGAAATGATCGATAACAAATTCCTCATTTTTGTCGTAAAGAAGAAGATCCTTCATGTTGATGATTCCCACAATGTTGTTCTGGCTGTCCTTATAAACCGGCAGACGTGTGAACTTATCCTCGCGGAAAATATCGATCAGCTCATCATAGGTGGATTCTACATCCGCAAAGGTAACATGTACTCTTGGAACCATGATATCCTTGGCTGTGGCATCTCCAAGATCAAACACATTGTAGATCATTTCTTTTTCGTCGGATTCAATGACACCGTCCTCGTGGCTGACGTCCACGATGGTACGAAGCTCCTCCTCGGTCATGGCTTTGTCGGCTGCATCCGGATCCACACGCATCAGGCGCATCACACCTCTTGAAAAGAGATTGATGATAAAGATCACCGGTGTCATGATGGTCATAAGAAATTTAAAGACCGGGATATAGCGGAGGGTGATCTTTTCAGAGTTAATGGTTGCGTAGTTCTTGGGGGTGATCTCGCCGAAGATTAAGATCAGAACCGTCAGGATCACCGTTACGATGCTGACCATATATCCGCCAAAGCTGTATGCAAGTGTGGTTGCAAGGGAAGAAGCCGAAATGTTCACAATGTTGTTTCCGATGAGAATCGCACTGAGAAGCTTGGGCGTCTGGTTCTCAAGAATATCGAGAGCCATGGCTGCACGCTTGTTTCCCTCGTCTGCAAGAGAGCGGAGACGGATCTTGTTTACCGACATCAGCGCGGTTTCGTTAGATGAGAAAAAGGCTGACAATGCCAGCAGAATAAGTAATATGATTATCTGGTAAGTGTCGCTGGGGTCCACTTTTAATATTCACTCCTTTAAAAAATAAGATTTATTTGCTTAAAAATATATAGATACTCCCACATTATATACGTTTTTTGGCCTTTTGGCAAGTGGTGTAAGGAGACAGAAATCCTCCGAAAAATGTACGAAAATACGACAGCTTCTTGACAAAATAGTGAGTCTAAACTAACATATATTTATCAGTATTTTCCGGTGGCTGCGGAAATATGATGCCGGAAAAATAGGTTGAAATGGAAGGAGAACGATATGTTTCTGGAGATAAAAGGGATCAAAAAATCCTTCGGGGCAGGAGAAAGCCGTGTGGATGTTCTGAAAGGGATCGATCTGGAAATAGAAAAAGGAGAATTCTGTGTGTTGCTGGGGCCCTCCGGTTCCGGAAAATCCACACTGTTAAATATCATCGGCGGCATTGACGGAGCAGATGCAGGCAGTATCACCATTCAGGGGGAGCGCCTGGAAGATATGAAAGAAAAGAAACTTTCGCTTTACCGCAGAAAACATCTGGGATACATTTTCCAGATGTATAATCTGATTCCTAATCTGACGGTACGGGAAAATATTGAAGTGGGAGCCTACTTAAGTGACAGACCTCTGGATGTGGATGAATTGCTTCATACCCTGGGACTTTATGAGCATCAGAGAAAGCTTCCCAATCAGCTTTCCGGAGGTCAGCAGCAGCGAACAGCTATTGGACGGGCCATTGTAAAAAATCCGGATATCCTGCTCTGTGACGAGCCTACCGGTGCGCTGGATTATAATACCTCCAAGGAAATCCTGAAACTGATCGAAACCGTCAATCATAAATACGGAAACACCATAGTTATGGTTACCCACAACGACGCCATCAAGGATATGGCAGACCGTGTGGTGAAACTTCGTGACGGTATGATCCGCAGAAACTATCAGAATGAGCAGAAGATTCCGGCTGCAGACTTGGAATGGTAAGGAGGCAGGCATGAAGAGTCCTTTGCGTAAACGGATCCCCAGGGAACTGAAGGGGGAATTTGGAAAATATCTGGTGGTTTTTCTGCTGATGGTCCTGACAATCGGGTTTGTGTCCGGCTTCCTGGTGGCTGACGGAAGCATGCTGAAAGCCTATGACGAAAGTTTTGACAAATATAATATTGAAAACGGAAATTTCCGTACTGCGGAAAAAGTTTACAGATCTCAGTGGAAAGACATTGAGGCAGCAGGTGTTACACTTTACGAGAATTATTATATAGAAGAAGCTCTGGATAACGGAAGTACCATGCGTTTCTTTAAAAACCGGGAGCAGGTGAACAAGGTCTGCCTGATGAAAGGAGAAATGCCATCCGAACAGGGCGAGATCGCCATTGACCGAATGTATGCGGATAATAACAGCCTTCAGGTGGGGGATACTCTGACCGGGGGCAAAAAATCCTGGAAGATCACAGGCCTGGTGGCGCTTTCTGATTACAGTGCTCTGTTTCAGAACAACAATGATTCCATGTTTGATTCTGTAAAATTTGGTGTTGGAGTCGTGACACCGGAGGAATTTGAAACGCTCAGTCAGGAAAAGCTCCAGTATAATTATGCCTGGATCTATAATAAACAGCCGGAGAACGAAAAAGAGGAGAAAAAGGTTTCCGAGGACCTCATGGAGGATATTGGAAATGTTGTGACACTGGAGACCTTTGTACCACGTTATCTTAATCAGGCGATTATTTTTACCGGCGATGATATGGGTGGAGATAAGGCTATGGTTGTCATGCTTCTTTATATCGTGATCGTGATCATGGCTTTTGTGTTTGGGATCACCATCAGCAATACTATCCGTAAGGAAGCGGGCGTGATCGGTACCCTTCGTGCATCCGGTTATACCAGGCGGGAGCTGATCCTTCACTATATGACGCTTCCTGTGCTGGTAACACTGGCCGGTGCCCTGGTCGGAAATATTCTTGGGTATACCATCTTTAAAGGCGTGTGCGCAGGTATGTATTACGGAAGTTACAGTCTGCCGACGTATGTGACTGTATGGAATGCAGAGGCATTACTTCTGACAACGGTAGTTCCGGTCATCATTATGATACTGATCAATTATGCGGTGCTCAGGTATCGTCTGCAGCTTTCACCTCTTAAATTCCTGCGAAGGGATTTTTCCGGAAAAAAACAGAAGCGTGCGGTGTATTTAAGCCCGAAGATCGGAATCTTTTCCAGGTTCCGCCTCCGTGTGATCTTTCAGAATGTGAGTAATTATCTGGTGCTGTTTGTGGGCGTTATTTTTGCCAATCTGCTGTTGTTTTTTGGAATGCTCCTGCCATCTGCCCTGGATCATTATCAGCTGGAGATCCAGGGGAACATGCTGGCAAAATATCAGTATATGCTCAGCGTTCCGGCAAGTGTTTCTTCAGGAAACAAGCTGGATGGCATGCTCTCTCTTCTGGAATATTATATGGATACCAGAACGGACAATAAAGATGCGGAAAAATTTTCTGCGTATTCTTTGAATACCATGCCTGGCAAATATAAAAGCGAGGAGATCGTGCTCTACGGTGTGGAGCCGGACAGCCAGTATATCCATGCAGATCTTTCGGGGGACGGTGTCTATATTTCCAGTGCCTATGCGGATAAATTCCGGATCAAAAAGGGAGATACCATAACCTTGAAGGAAAAATACGAGAAGGATGAGTATTCCTTTAAAGTAGATGGGATTTATGATTATACGGCAAGTCTTTGTGTATTTATGGAGCGGGATAAACTGAATGAGGTGTTTGATCTGGGCGATGATTATTTTGGGGGATATTTTTCCAATACAGAGATCAAAGATATTGATTCAAAATATATCGGATCTGTCATCGATCTGGAATCTCTTACAAAAATATCCAGGCAGCTGGATGTCTCCATGGGAGATATGATGGGAATGATGTACGGATTTTCTGTGATCATTTTTCTGGTGGTGATCTATCTGCTTTCCAAGGTCATTATCGAAAAAAATGCCCAGGCCATTTCCATGACCAAGATCCTGGGCTATACAGATGGGGAGATCAGCCGGCTCTATATACTGTCCACATCTCTTGTGGTGGTGATCTGCCTGCTCTTAAGTCTTCCCGTTGAGCGTCAGGTGATGGAGGTGCTGTTCCGTGAGATGATGCTTTCCAGTATTTCAGGATGGATCACCATGTGGGTGGACCCGATGATCTATGTAAAAATGATGGCGATCGGAATCGCAGCCTACGCAGTAGTAGCAGTTCTGGAATTTCGAAGGATCCGTCACGTGCCTATGGATGAAGCACTGAAAAATGTGGAATAATATGAGACATCCGGATACATATGTGGAAAAAGCAATGCCGGATATCCGCTTGACCAGTTATCTGTGAATAACCGCATATACTCCTTAAATATTCATAAATTTTCCGAAATACTGGAAATATTACTACAAACTTGTTATAATAATTCCATAATTCCCTATGGTAGGGATAATTCACACAGGAAATCAGGTGAGGAACATGGCAGGCAGAAAGAAGGACCCGCTGTATAAAAGTTTCGGATATGCGTTTCAGGGAATTTTTACCTGTATCCGCGAGGAAAGAAATATGAAGATCCACTGTACGGTGGCAGTTCTCGTTGTGATCGCAGGGCTGATTCTTGGAATTTCCGTGACAGAGTGGTGCATCTGCCTGGGGCTGTTTGGAATGGTGATGGCGCTGGAACTGGTAAATACGGCAGTGGAAGCTGTGGTAGATCTTGTAACAGAGGAACGTCACCCTCTGGCAAAGATTGCCAAGGACACAGCAGCCGGAGCAGTACTGATCGCAGCGATCATGGCGGCGATCACAGGGCTGATCATTTTTGTTCCGAAAGGGCTTGCTTTTCTGGGAATATGGTAAGAGAAGTAAATGGTTGTTTTGGGATAAGGCGTGCCGCGGGGTATATAGTATAATGGCTTTGCCGCGGCCGGTTTCAGGAAAGGAGAATTATTATGGAATTAGGTGAAGGACTGAAAAAAATCTTATTAGTAGGAATTGGTACAGCAGCAGTAACAGCAGAGAAATCCAAGGAGATCCTGGATGAACTGGTCAGAAAAGGCGAGCTTACCGTTGAGCAGGGAAAGGTTCTCAATCAGGAACTGAAGCACAACATCAAGTCAACAGTTAAAACTGCAGCGGATTCTGTTAAAGAAAACGCGGCAAGAAAGAATGAACAGGAAGAACTGAAGGCAACAATCTCCAAACTCACACCGGAGCAGCTGGCAGCTGTGAAGGCTCAGATCGAGAGCATGCAGGCTGAGGCTGCCAGGGAGAAAGAAGAGGCTGCTGAGACAGCAGAAGAACCGGTTGAGGAAGCTGCACCGGAAGCAGCAGAGCCGGAAGTAGAAGCTGACGGGAATGAGGAAGCGGCTGCAGACTGAGCATCGAGAAAAAGCAGCAGATTATTCTGGAAGAATTCCGGCAGTACAGCCAGGTGGCGTAAGAGCCAACAGATGAACGTCAGGAAATCCTGGTAAATAAGTTCATCTGACGATATTGTTGTAAATGGAGAAGCTTATGGGCAGAGAAAAAAAGGAGAAGAAAGAGAACAACGGATATGGAGAACGGCTGAGAGAGATCACAGCCGTTCTGAAAAAGCATGCCATTACCCGGGGTGTTTCTCCTGAAAAACTCCGGCTCATACTGGAAGATCTGGGCCCAACTTATATTAAGTTGGGTCAGATTATGTCCCTGCGTTCCGATATTCTTCCAAAGAGGTACTGTGATGAGCTTATGAAGCTCTGCTCAGATGTGCCGCCTATGCCTTTTTCACAGGTGATCGAGGTTCTGGAGGAATCCATGGGTTGCCCCTGGCAGGAGGAATTTCAGAATATTGAGCAGAAGCCTCTGGGTGCCGCATCCATTGCCCAGGTTCACAGAGCTACGCTGAAAACCGGAGAAGAGGTTGTGATCAAGGTTCAGCGCAAGGGAATCTATGAAACCATGGCAAGGGATATCGGCCTGATGCATAAGGCTGTGCGTCTGATGCCGCCGGTAAGCATCAAGGGTATGGTGGACTTGAACATGGTTTTAAGCGAGCTGTGGACAGTGACCCAGGAGGAGATGAATTTCCTGACAGAAGCTGCCAACATGGCGGAATTTGCCAAGAAGAATAAAGATGTGGCTTTTGTTAAAGTGCCAATTCTTTACCGAGAGTATATTTCTCCTCATATTCTGGTGATGGAATATATTGACGGTTTTGCCATCAATGACAAAGCCAATCTTCTAGCCAATGGCTATGACCTTAATGAGATTGGAACGAAATATGTGGATAATTTCATCAAACAGGTCATGGAGGATGGATTTTTCCATGCGGATCCCCATCCGGGAAATGTGCGGATCCAGGAAGGAAAGATTGTCTGGATCGATATGGGAATGATGGGACGGCTCACAGAGCATGACCGTCAGCTGATTGGAGAAGCCATTGAAGGGGTTGCCATGAACAACATCGGCAAGATCCAGGATGCGGTTCTGGCTCTTGGTGAGTTTAAGGGCAAACCGGATTCCAGTAAGCTTTATGAAGATATCCGGGGACTGATGGAGAAATATGGTACTGCGGATATGGGAAATATTGATGTGGCGGAAGTCATGGTGGATCTGATGGAGGTCATGAAGGAAAACAAGATCATGATGCCTCATGGACTGACCATGCTTGCAAGAGGACTGACCCATGTGGAGGGGGTTCTTGCTGAGATCTGTCCGGATATCAATATGACACAGATTGCCGCAGCAAGGATCAAGGAGCATTTTTTCAGTAATGGGAACTGGAAGCATGAGATCAAAAAAGGTGGCAAAAATCTTGTCTGGTCCCTTCGGCGTGCCATTGATATTCCGTCTCTGGCAGCGGATTTCCTTCAGGGCTGCATGAAAGGGCAGACGAAGATCAATCTGGATCTTCATGCTTCAGATGACCTGGCATGGCTTTTGCGGCGGCTGGTGCGCAACATTGTGATGGGGCTGTGGGTGATGGCGCTTCTGATCAGTTCCAGTATCATCTGTACTACGGATATGAAACCGAAGTTGTGGGGGATTCCGGCTTTGGGTGCCTTTGGGTATGTGTTTGCGTTTATTATTGTTTTGTATGTTTTTCTTAAGCATTTCTTTTCCAGAAAGTGAAAGACGGAGATCATTTGCATTGGGTACGGATGCAGGTTGAGCGGCCGTCTTTTTTTGTTCCCGGAAGAGATGTTCCGGATGTTTGGATGCGGATTTTTTGGGGTGGATTCTTCTGGTGGGCAGTTGAGAAATGGTGAAGTATTGTCTGGTTATGCGTTAATGATTCCGCTGTAGGTTTTTCGGAATTCTTTCGGGGTGTAGCCGGTGCCCTGGCGGAAGTAGTTGCAGAAGGATGGGGCGTCCCGGAACCCGCAGGAAAGGGCTGCTTCTGTGATGGTGCAGGTTGAGGAACAGAGGAGCTGGGTTGCCATCTGGAGGCGGTGTTTCAGGAGATATTGTTTTGGGGAGATATTTTCGTGTTCCATGAAGATCCGGTAGAGGTAGGAACGGTCGATTCCTACGTAGCGTGCCACGTCTGAGATCTGGATGGGGTAGGCGTAATTGTTTTTGATGTATTCAGAAGCTTTCTGAAAGTAGAGGGTTGCGATGTCGGTTCTGCTTTCAGAGGGCTTTTTTTGCACGGAGGATAGCATTAGGAGGAGGTTTCCGGCGATGGCGAGGTCGTTTCCGTTGTTTTCGGAGAAGGTGGCAAGGAGGTTTGTCATGCGGGTGAGGAGGTTGTTTTGCTGGGCTGGGGTTTCGGGGGTAAAGATGAGGGTGTCGGAAAATATGGTCTGCTCCAGGATTTCTTTGCAGGCGGAGCCGTCAAAGCCTGCCCAGGCATAACTCCAGGGGTCGGTGTTGTCGGCGCGGTAGTAGATGGAGTCCATGGGGCGGATGAGGAAGGCGTCGCCGGCTTTTAGATGGTAGGTGTGGCCGCCGCACTGGTAGATGCCTTTGCCGTGGTAGATTACGTGGAGAAGGTAGTGTGGGCGCATGGCCGGGCCGAAGGAGTGGCCTGAGCCGCAGTCTTCCTGGCCGCAGAAGTAGACGGAGAGGGTGTGCTGGGTTTGGGGTTCTTGGTGTGTGTTTTTCATTTGGGTGGGCCTCCTGGTTTCTTGGGGTATGCAACAAAAACGCAATTTTGGGTCACAAAATGGGGTGGGATGTTGTATGAGGTGATTATACAATATTGGGGTGAGAAGGGCAAGGATGGGGAGGACGGATATACGGGCTGGTATTTCCAGGAGGTAGGGATAGAGTGAGGGGATGGATATACGGATATACGGACGCCATCAAGACGTGTGCTGTCCGGCACCCCTTCTGCAGAGCCGCGCCAGCCAGCACACGTCTTGCTGGCTGGTATTTCCAACCGGAAGGGAGATGTGGCTGTACGGAAGGGAAATCCGATAGGATGATGTGAGTGACTGGATAAAAGGGGGATCAGATGGTCTGGTATGAGTGGTTGAAGTGGAAATCTGGTTCAGGGTGAGATGTAGAGTGGTTTCCCGTAAGTTGGATACCGGGACGAAAGGCTGAGTTTCCCTGTGGTCTGACGGGAGATGTTGGGTCGAGGTGCTGCGCTTTCGACTTGGGTGTAAATCGGCGTAACGTTACATTGCCAGCACCGTAGAATCCATCGCCCCACCAGTACATATTCACATTTCCACAACATACAACAACTGCGTGCCCGGAAAGGGGGAGCGCGAGGGGGAAAAGCGGGCTTCGCTAACTCTGAGTGCTTTCCCCCTCGCATTTCCTCAGCTTTGAAAAGCGAAAAAAATAAATTAATAAAGAAAAAATAACATCAACATTTAACCAAAACTGCGGAGCAGTTATTTGGTTATGAGCAAGTAGCGAAGCGGATTGCGAATATCCGCTTGACTAAAAAATCTCAACATATAAATAAGAACTATAAATTCACATGTAGAAAGGAGCTTCAACATGAAAACAACCATGTTAAAAAACGAATTCTGGTACGGTGGCGCAGTCTATGAAGGCTATCGCCAGCCCGTAAGCGCAGACGACATTGTGGACTGGGATTTCCGCGAAAACCCAACCCACAATCAGATCATGCCATTATTCCTTTCCTCGAAAGGCCGTTACATCTGGAGCAACGCAGGTTTTCATATCTCTTTTCAAAAAGGTGAGATCCTGGCGGAAGGTCCGGAATCTATCGTTCTGGAAAACGGCTTCAATGATCTGAGAGGTGCATATCTGGCAGCCATGAAAGCGCATTTTCCATTTCATGAGATCAAACTTTCAGACAGATTTTTCAAAGCACCGGTATATAATTCCTGGATTGAACTTACCTATTATCAGACCCAGGAGAATATCCTGAAATATGCAAAAGGTATTCTGGAAAATGGTTTTCCGGCAGGGGTTTTGATGATCGATGATGGCTGGTCTCCTTATTATGGAAGGTGGCAGTTCCGTGGGGATAATTTCCGTGATCCGAAGGGAATGATCCGGGAACTGCATGAGATGGGTTTTTCTGTGATGTTGTGGATCTGTCCTTTTATTACTCCGGATACTGTGGAGTTCCGGGAAGCAAGGGATAAGCATTTTCTGATCGAGACTCCTGAGGGGAAACCTCGTATCCTGGAGTGGTGGAACGGGTATTCTGCGGCTCTGGATCTGACGAATCCGGATGCTTTGAAGTGGCTGAAGGATCAGCTGGATGTTCTGATGGATATGGGTGTGGATGGTTTTAAACTGGATGCTGGGGATCCGTGTTATTATCATGCCGGGGATAAGCTGTTCCGGGATGCTTCTACGGATGAGTTGTCCAGGCTTTGGGCTGAGTTTGGGGAACAGTTTGTGTTTAATGAGCTGAGGGTATGTTTCCGGGCCGGTGGTTATTCTCTGATGCAGAGGCTTTGTGATAAGCAGACGAAGTGGGATGAGAGCGGTATTGCGGGATTGATTCCGGATACGTTGATACAGGGGCTTACGGGACATCCTTTTGGCAGCCCGGATATGATCGGCGGTGGTGAGTATACCTGTTTTTTGAATGGAAATGAGAATGCGTGTACGCCGGAGATGTTTGTGCGGTATGCGCAGATTGCGGCTTTGATGCCGGTGATGCAGTTTTCGGCTTCTCCTTGGAGGGTGCTGCCTGAGGCGGATTTTCAGAAGGTTAAGGATGCACTGGCTCTCAGAGAGAAGTGTCTGCCGGAGATTTTGAAGGCTGTAGAGTGTGCGAAAGTTACTGGTGAGCCGATCGTTCGTTCCATGGAGTTTGTTTTCCCTGGACAGGGGATGGAGAGGGTGATGGATCAGTTTATGGTTGGCGAGGATTTGCTGGTGGCGCCTGTTTGGAAGCAGGGGGAGGTTGCCAGAAGTGTGCGTTTGCCTGAGGGGCAGTGGAGGTGTGTTGGCCTTGGTGAGACTGAGGGTGATGTGCTGAATGGTGGCCGGGATGTGATTCTTGGTGAGAATGAGGGATTGGTTGTTTTGAAAAGAGTGTAGATGAAATGGACGCCCGCAAGGTGTATGCTGTCTGTCGCCGGGGGCTGGTCGGAAGGGGAATCAGATGGGGAGAAGTGGTGGGGTGTGAATTCGGTTCAGAGTGAGAAGCAGAGTGGTTTCCCGGGAGTTGGATGGGGCATCAGCGCTGCGCTGGATGACTGGGGCGAAAGGCTGAGTTTCCCTGTGGCCTGACGGTAGAGATTAGGTCGAGGCACTTCATTTTCGACTTGGAGGTGAGGTGGTGTGGCGTAACATTATCAGTGCTGTAGCATCGTAGTAGCATAGACCGTTTCAGCGTAACATTATCAGCATCATAGTAGCATAGATCGGCTCAATATAACATCACCAACACCTTAGAATTCATCGCCCCACCAGTACATACACACATCCCCACAACGAACAACAACTGCGTGCCCGGAAAGGGGGAGCGTGAGGGGGAAAAGCGGGCTTCGCTAACTCCGAGTGCTTTCCCCCTCGCATTTCCTCAGCTTTGAAAAGCAAAAAATTATATTAAAAAACCAAAAAAACAATTTTCTCCGCTTTTATCACAAAAGCGTAACATTCTCCTCCGGAGGAAGCAGCTTCTTAAAAAATCGATACAACAGCATCGAATTTATAAAAGCTACAAGTCCAAATCCAAAGAAAAACCAGCAGCATGCATACAGTGGCTGCAGTTTCACGTCAAGATAAGTCATATACAGCGGAAAGATCGTGATCACTGCCATGGCAACAGTTGTAGGAAAATGCATAAACGCCAGCAGAAACGCATTCCTGCAAAGCGCTCCTAAGCTATTGACAAAGGTTGCGATCACCGGGAATATGTATAGGGAAAAGATAACCAGCAGGGTCAGCACTCCAATCGTAAGATAAAATAGCATATTTGCAGCACTTCCGTTTGCATGAAGCAGGAAACGAAGGTTCAGCACAAGTATGATTCCTGCCACAAGGATCAGCAGCCACACGATCAGGGATTGTTTGAAATTCTCCTTGAAGGCCCGGAAAAAAGTCCTGGTCGTTCCATTGTTATTTCCCTTTACGGTACGCATCATACAATGATAAAGTGCAGTCAGTGCCGGTCCGATAGTGATCACTGGGATGCTGCATAAAATAAAGAGAAGATTGGCGATCACGATGTCTCCCAGCTTGTTGAGGAATACATGAACAACATTATCTTCATTTAAAAGATTCATAACAAAATCCTCCTTAATATAGAATACGAAAAACGTCCAATACAGACAATCTTAGCACAGACACTGATTGCATGTAAAGAGAATGTGTGGAACGCTTTGCAGGACTGTGAAAAAAACATGGAATTTTGCGTGCACATGTAAAAATCGGCGCACGCATAGAAAAATGTGTGTTAACAAAAAGTTCATTTTTGCAAAAAAAAAGCATTTTCGACCATTTTGGTTGTTAAAAATATATAAAAACGAACATGTAAAAATGTTGGTTTTGCTACAAAGAAAGAAAAACGTATCAAAACATGCTCAAAAATAGTGATAAATATGAAAATATATCAAAAAAATAAAAACACATAGGGAAAAATGACGGATATTTAACAAACTATGAATAGAAAATGGACAAAATAAATAAAAAACAACATTTTTCCATATTGAAATGACAATAATCCATTTATCATTTTTCCATGTGCAATTATAATAATATCAACGGTCAGAGACGTGGAAAAATATAAAAACTGACCAAAGAAAGAGGGAAAATAAGAAAGATTTAAAAGGAGGAAGAAGTTATGAATTTCAAAAGAGTAGCAGCATTATTGTTAGCAGGTGCCATGGTAATGACAGCAGTTCCGGTATATGCCAAGGGCGACGATGTTACACTTTCCGTATCCATCTGGGACACCAACCAGGAGCCGGGAATCAAAGAAATTCTCGCAGACTTCACAGAGAAGACAGGAATCAAGACAGAGATCTCCGTTGTTAAATGGGATGAGTACTGGACAATGCTCGAGGCCGGTGCACAGGGTGGTTCCCTTCCGGACGTATTCTGGATGCACTCCAACGAGAGTCAGAGATACATGTCCAACGATATGCTTCTTGATCTGACCGATAAGATCAAAGACAGCGATCTGATCGATCCGGAGAACTATCCGGAGGATATCTGGGGACTGTATACATACGATGATAAATATTATGCAGTACCGAAGGATATAGATACAATCGCTCTCTGGTACAACAAGACATTATTTGACGAGGCAGGACTTGATTATCCGACAGCTGACTGGACATGGGATGATGTTACAGAGGCAGCTAAGAAGCTTACTAAGGATGATGGTTCCCAGTACGGTCTCGGAATGAGAAATGATAACAACCAGGCCGGATACTACAACCTGATCTATGATAACGGCGGATACATCATCAGCGATGACAAGACAAAATCCGGCTGGGATGATGAGAAGACGATCGCAGCTATGCAGACACTGGAAGGATGGATCAAGGATGGCGTGATCCCGTCTCTTGAGACAATGTCCGAGAACAACGAGGACGTACTTTTCGAGGCTGGCAAGATCGCTATGACATGCCAGGGCTCCTGGATGCTTGCAGCATTTAAAGAGAACGAGTACACAGCAGCTAACTGTGATTGTGTAGAGCTTCCTAAAAACGCTGAGACAGGCAGAAGAGCTTCCTCATATAACGGACTTGGATGGGCAGCATCTGCTTCCGGTGAGCACACAGACGAAGCTTGGCAGCTGATCGAGTACCTCGGATCCAAAGAGGCTCAGGAGAAACAGGCTGAGCTTGGTGTTACAATGAGTGCATACAAAGATACATCTGATGCATGGGCTAAATCTGCAGACTTCAACCTTCAGGCTTATCTGAACATGATGGATGACATGGAGATCCGTCCATACTCCAAATCTACTGTAACATGGGAGAACGAGGACAACGAGATCCTTAAGGGCGTATACACAGGCGACATCACAATGGAAGAGGCTTGCAAGCAGATGGCTGATCAGATGAACGAGAAGCTGGCTGAGGAGTAAGCATTAAGAAACACCGATAATTAAGTGCAGTAATGAGAGGGGCCGCCGCACTCAGGTGCAGCGGCCTCATACATAGAAGGAATAGAAGGAGTGATTCTTATGGCTAAAACTACCAAGTCACAGGCACGGACAAAGAGAGAGCGCAGTGAGTTCCTCTGGGGCTGGCTGTTTATTCTCCCAACAACAATCGGACTGATCGTATTGAACATCATTCCGATCTTCCAGACTATTTACCAGAGCTTTTTCAAGACAGGAGATTTTGGTAAAGGAAATATCTTTATCGGTTTACAGAACTACCAGAAGGTTTTTGCAGATAAAGAGATCTGGCAGGCACTGATCAACACATTCAAATATGCGATCGTGGAGGTCCCTTTTTCCATTGTCATCGCACTTGTTCTTGCAGTACTTCTTAACAGAAAGATGAAGGGCCGTTCTATTTACAGAACCATCATCTTCCTTCCGATGGTAGCAGCTCCGGCAGCGGTAGCCATGGTATGGAGATGGCTGTTCAACTCTGATTATGGTCTGATCAATAACGTTTTCCATGTTCATGTAAACTGGGTTTCTAATCCGAAAATTGCAGTATTTGCAGTTGCAATCATCGGTGTATGGTCTATCATCGGTTACAATATGGTTCTTTTCCTGTCAGGACTTCAGGAGATCCCGAGAGATTATTATGAAGCAGCATCCATTGACGGTGCAACAGGCGTGAATGCATTCTTTAACATCACGGTCCCGCTTCTTTCACCAACCATTTTCTTCGTACTTGTTACCCGTGTGATCGGATCCCTTCAGGTATTCGACCTGATCTATATGGTTATTGACAAGTCAAACCCGGCACTTACCAAGACTCAGTCACTGGTTTACCTGTTCTATAAATATGCATTTATCAATAAGAACATGGGATACGGCGCTACGATCGTAGTAGTACTTCTTATTATCACCATGATCCTGACAGTATTCCAGATGATCGGTCAGAAGAAATGGGTATTCTACAACTAAAAAGGGGGATTAACCATGGATAGTATGGAAACAAAAAAGAAATTAACCACTATTTTAATACATGTCATACTGATCATTGTGTCCATAACGATGCTTGTGCCATTTATCTGGATGATCCTGACAGCTTTTAAAACTGTAACGGAAGCAACATCTGTAGATCCTTTCACCATTTTCCCGAAAATATGGAGAAAAGACGCATTTATTTCTGTTATCAATAACATGAACTTCCTGCTTCTGTACAAGAATACACTGCTTCTGATCTTCTTCCGAGTAGTGTGTGCGGTTCTTACAGCAACTATGGCAGGCTATGCATTTGGACGACTGAACTTCAAGGGCCGTGATCTCTGCTTCAGTCTTGTACTGTTCCAGATGATGGTTCCGGTACAGATCTTCATCATCCCGCAGTACCTGATGGTCAGCAAGATGGGTATGCTGAATACAATCTTTGCCCTTGTATTCCCAGGTATTGTTACTGCATTCGGTACTTTCCTTCTGAGACAGGGATATATGGGACTGCCGAAGGATCTGGAGGAGGCTGCCAGACTTGACGGATGTAACATCGGTCAGACTTTCCTTTACATCATGGCACCACTTACAAGATCCAGTATGGTCGCACTTGGAATTTTCACAGCTGTATTCGCATTCAAAGACCTGATGTGGCCGATGATCGTTAATACAGATAAGGATATGCTGGTACTTTCTTCCGCACTTGCAAAGATGCAGGGCCAGTACGTATCCAAATTCCCGGAACTGATGGCTGCATCTCTGATCGCCTGCATTCCGATGATCGTGATCTACATGATCTTCCAGAAACAGTTTATCGAAGGTATTGCTACCAGCGGTGGAAAACTGTAATCAGAAATATTACATAAGGTAATACAAGACCGCTGACAATGTATATAACTGAGGATTTGGTTATTGAGGTTGTCAGCGGTATTTTTATCGAAGCAAATGCCAAAATGCACAGTTATTTGATGATTCTTAAGGAAAGAGGCGGATATTTTTATCCGCAGTAAACGAAAAAAGGAGAAAATTATGCCGATCAAATTTCACGAGGGATCAAAGACATTCCACATTTATAACAAACATTTAAGCTACATCACCTGTATCATGGAAAATGGCCAGATGGAGAATCTGTACTATGGAAAAGCTATCCGCGATAAAGAGGATTTCAGTTATCTTCATGAAGAGATCATGCGTTCCCTGATGGCTGTATGTGTTCCGGAGCCAGGACTTCTTTCCATGCAGTATACCAAACAGGAGTATCCTGTTTACGGAACCGGTGATTACAGAAACCCTGCCCTTACTGTTCGTCAGGAGAACGGAAGCGAGATCGTAGATTTCAAATATGTTTCTCATGAGATCTATGGTGGCAAGAAGAAGCTTGCCGGACTTCCGGCAACATACACAGAGAACGAGGAAGAGGCGACATCTCTGGACATTACACTTCATGATCCTGTGATGGACACAGACCTTGTTCTTACATATTCCGTATATGAGGATTACCCGGTGATCACCAGAAGCGCACGCCTTGTTCAGAAAGGGAATCAGAAGATCCGCCTTGAGAACGTGATGAGTGCAGCAGTGGAATTCCCGGATATGGATTATGAGATGATCCATCTTTCCGGTGCGTGGGCACGTGAGCGCTATGTAAAAACACGTAAACTTGAGATGGGTACACAGGCTGTACAGAGTCTTGCAGGAACCGGTTCCAGCTCTGAGCAGAATCCGTTTATCGCACTGAAGCGTCCTCATACAACAGAAGACACAGGCGAGGTTTTCGGCTTCAGCTTTGTGTACAGCGGCAACTTCCTTGCACAGGTCGAGGTTTCCACCTACGAGATGACACGAGTTATGATGGGAATCAATCCACAGGGATTTTCCTGGGAGCTTTCCAGAGATGAGGAATTCCAGACTCCGGAGGTTGTTATGGTATACAGTGATAAGGGCTTAAACGGAATGAGCCAGGCTTATCACAGACTGTACCGTGACCGTCTGATGCGTGGAAAATGGAGAAATCATGCACGCCCGATCCTCCTCAATAACTGGGAAGCAACCTATTTTGATTTTGATGAGGAAAAAATCCTCAATATTGCAAAAAAAGCCAAAGAGGTTGGGGTAGAGCTTTTCGTTCTGGATGACGGATGGTTCGGAACCAGAAACGATGATTACCAGGGGCTTGGCGACTGGTTCGTAAATAAGAATAAGCTTCCGAACGGAATTTCCGGACTTTCCCATAAGATCGAGGAGATGGGCCTGAAATTCGGTCTCTGGGTAGAGCTTGAGATGGTAAACAAGAACAGTGACTGCTACAGAGCACATCCGGACTGGCTCATCGGAGCACCGGACCGTTTTGAGTCTCACTCAAGACATCAGCACGTTCTTGATTTTTCCAGACCTGAGGTTGTGGATTTCATTTATGATTCCATCTCCAAGGTTATCGAGGAATCTTCCATTTCCTACATTAAATGGGATATGAACCGTTACATGTCCGAGCCTTTCAGCCGCGGCGCATCCGCAGCAGATCAGGGCAAGACTATGCATAAATATATCCTTGGTGTTTATGAGCTGTATACAAGACTGACAGAGAGATTCCCTGACATTCTCTTTGAATCCTGCGCAAGCGGCGGAGCAAGATTTGATCCGGGAATGCTGTATTTTGCACCGCAGACATGGACCAGTGATGATACCGATGCAGCTGAGAGAGAAAAGATCCAGTACGGTACCTCCTTTGTCTATCCGATCGTCAGCATGGGATCTCATGTATCAGCAGTACCGAATCATCAGCTGCACCGTACCACACCGCTTTCCACAAGAGCAAATGTGGCATATTTCGGAACCTTTGGCTATGAGCTGGATCTGAACCTTTTAAGTGCCAAAGAGATCGAAGAGGTAAAGGCACAGGTGGAATTCATGAAGGAGCATCGTGACCTGATCCAGGTGGAGGGTGATTTCTACCGTATCTTAAGCCCGTTCGAAGGAAATGATACTGCATGGATGGTTGTTTCCAGAGACAAAAAACAGGCAGTTGCCGGATACTATGAGAGACTGAACAAGGTCAATGCTTCCTGGATGCGTCTGCGCTTCAAAGGTCTTGACGAGGATCAGCTTTACAGAGTAAAATGGGAAGATAAGTGCCTGAAAGCTTACGGAAATGAGCTGATGTATGCAGGAATCCCGGTTGATCGTGACTACTGCAATAAGACAAACGGTGATTTCCATTCTGTATTGTATACAATTGAAGCAGAGGACTGATTTCTGTAAATGATGGAATAAAAGCTGTCAGCGAAAAAACATCCGCCTGACCAGAAAAAATAACAGGCCGCCGGATATGGCGGCCTGTTATTGGGTGGCGAAGTAGCTCACGGGCGGAAACACAATATATGACATCAGGGAGGTGACAAGTTGCTTCACACAGTTGGTTTTACAAACTCGGACAGCTATAAATGTCTGGAGAATTTAAAGAAAGGTGCGGTGGATCTCTGTCTTACTTACTGTGGGTGGGAAAAATGCGATCCGGGACATCGATTTGGACCAAATAAAAGGATCTCTCATGTACTTCATATCGTGGAATCCGGAAGCGGAGTTTTTGAGATGGATGGCCATCAGTATCATCTGACCGGTGGAGAAGCATTTCTGATCCCATCCAGTGTGGAGGCCTGGTATGAGGCAGACATGGACGATCCCTGGACGTACCGCTGGATAGGATTTGAGGGAATGACTGCAGAGGAAGTGATCCATGTAAGTGGCTTTAGCCGGGAAAATCCGGTACGGAGGATCCACTGCATGGAAAATGCTGCGAAGTATATTGATGCAATGGTACGGACCAACAAGCTCGTTTTTGAAAATGAGCTGAAGCGAAACGGACTTCTGATGCTTCTTTTTTCTGACCTGATCACAGATAACCGGGATGCATGTCTGAGAGAAGGCAAGCTTCTTCCATCCCACAGATATCCAAATTCCGTTTATGTGGAGCATGCAGTGGATTACATTGCAGCCAACTTTGACAAGCGGCTGAAGATCAATGAGCTGGCAGACCGCATTGGCGTCAACCGGAGCTATCTTACCAGCTCGTTTAAAAAAAGCCTCGGATGTTCGCCGCAGGAATATCTTATGAATCTTCGTATCGAGAAGGCGAAAACTCTTCTGAAAAACGGAGGTATTCAGGTCAGTGAAGTGGCTGCAAAAGTAGGGTATGGAGATCCGCTGGCTTTTTCCAAGGTATTCAAGGCAAGAACAGGAAGAAGTCCGAGAGAATACAAGGAAGAAAAGAGAAGACTTGTAGTGAATGGAAAGAAGGGCGATTATACGGAATCTGAGGCCTGATCCTGTGATATATTTCACGAAGAAAAAGAACTCTCTGTCTGGTCCGGAATATATAAAATTCAGGTATCGGGCAGAGAGCTTTTTATGTCATAAGAAATGTTATAGAAAATTACTTCCAGGTATCTCATGCAACAAAACAACAATTATTAACATCAAAGTACATATTTTAAACAAGTTTCCGGTAGTATGATAAGATCACAAAGAAAACGAAGCGGGACTGCACCGCAAAAATAGCAGAAAATCAGGAATTTTAAAGAAAAATATAACAATTCCGGATAAGAGATCCAACAAAGAAAGCAGGAGGAAACGAACATGATCAAAATTACATTCATGGGAGCTGGAAGCACGGTTTTCGCAAGAAATGTACTTGGCGACTGTATGTGCACACCGGCACTTCGCGAGAGCGAGATCGCACTTTATGATATCGACGAGAAGAGACTGGAGGATTCCAGAATTATCTTAAGTGCCATCAACCACAACGTAAATGAGGATCGCGCAGTGATCAAAACATATCTCGGTGCTGAGAACCGTAAAGATGCACTTCGTGATGCAGACTTCGTAGTCAATGCCATTCAGGTAGGCGGCTATGAGCCATGTACAGTAACAGACTTTGAGATCCCGAAGAAATACGGCATCAAACAGACTATCGCAGATACCCTGGGAATTGGTGGTATCATGCGTGCACTTCGTACCATTCCGGTTCTGGAAGAGTTCGCACGGGATATGGAAGAGGTCTGCCCGAACACTCTGTTCCTGAACTACTCCAACCCTATGGCAATGCTCACCGGCTATATGCAGCGTTTCACAAAGATCCGCACCGTAGGTCTCTGCCACAGCGTTCAGGTCTGCTCCCAGAAGCTTCTTGAGGGAATGGGAATGGAAGACAAGCTTGAGGGACGTACTGAGCTGATTGCAGGTATCAACCACATGGCATGGCTCCTTGAGATCCACGACAAAGACGGAAATGATCTGTATCCGGAGATCCGCAGAATTGCCGAGGAGAAGAATACCTCCGGTGAGAAGCATGAGGACATGGTGCGTTATGAGTATATCCGTCATCTTGGATACTATTGTACAGAGTCCAGTGAGCACAATGCAGAGTATAATCCGTTCTTCATTAAATCCAAATATCCGGAGATGATCGAGGAGTTCAATATTCCGCTTGACGAATATCCGAGAAGATGTATCAAACAGATCGAAGGATGGGAAAAAGAGCGCGAGGATATCCTGAAAGATGGCAAGATAGGACATGAGAGAAGCAAAGAGTATGCGTCCTACATCATGGAGGCTGTTGTTACAAACACACCATACAAGATCGGTGGAAACGTTCTTAACAACGGTTACATTGACAACCTTCCGCCGGATGCCTGCGTAGAGGTTCCATGCTATATCGACGGAACTGGTGTACATCCGGTAAAAGTCGGCAAGCTTCCTACACAGCTGGCAGCTATGAACTCATCCAATGTCAGCCCGCAGCTCCTTGCTATTGAGGCAGCAGTGACCAAAGATCGCCAGAAGATCTATCAGGCAGCCATGATGGACCCACATACAGGTGCAGAGTTGAACATCAAAGACATCCAGGCTATGTGCGATGAGCTGATCGAGGCACATGGGGATTATATGAAGATGTACCGCTAAATATAAGGTACATCAGGGGACTGGAGAATAGTTTTAACAAATATGGAGAAGGCGTTTTTTCTGAACAAAGACAGCAAGGCGGAGCAAAAGGCCCGCTTTACGATAAGGCAGAAACGTTGAGATAAAAAAGCAGTATATACAGGCCGGAACACCAAATTGGGGAAGGTGTTCCGGCCTTTTTTATATGGAACTTTTGTTAAATAATAAAAAACAACTTGTTCGTATGTATATACAAGTTATAAAATGATTACAGATGAAAATATAAATGTCCGTTTTACATCCGATGTTTGAAGGAAGAATAATACAAACGAAGAGAGGAACTTATGACAGAAAACGGAAAAGCAAAATATTACGCACTCATGGAAGAAATGAAAATCGACATCCTTTCCGGAAAGATCCGCCCAGGTGAGAAACTTCCTTCCGAAAATCAGCTCAGCGTCCGCTACGGGCTGAGCAGACATACCGTGCGAAAGGCTTTGGGGATCCTGGCAGGAGATGGATACATAGAATCCTTTCAGGGAAAAGGAACCTTCTGTGCGGATGTGCTCCGTCAGATTCACGGGACCGGAAACATCGCAGTGGTGACTACATATATCTCGGATTATATTTTTCCAAGGCTGATCCAGGGAATCGATGAGGTGCTGTCCGATAACGGGTACAGTATCATCCTGAAAAATACAGGAAACAGCCGCCAGAAGGAGGCAAGATTCCTGGAAGAGCTGATCAGCAAGGGAATTGACGGACTGATCATCGAACCCAGCAAAAGTGAGTTGTTGTGCAGACATGTAAGCCTGTACGAAACACTGGACAAGTATCAGATCCCCTATATTTTTATCCAGGGACTGTATACAGAGATGCAGGAAAAACCCCATATCCTCATGGATGATGCAGGTGGCGGTTATCTTGTTACAAAGCATCTCCTGGATTCCGGCAGACGTGACATCGCAGGGTTTTTCAAGGCAGATGACCGTCAGGGAATCGAACGGCATAAGGGCTATGTGAAGGCTTTGCAGGAGCATGGAATTGCCTATGATCCGGACAAAGTGATCTGGTTTCATACTGAGGACCGGCGCAGGAAACCGGCGCTTATGGTCCGGAACATGATCCGGCAGAATTGCCTTCCGGACGGAATCGTATGCTACAACGACCAGATCGCTGTCCAGGTCATGGAAGAACTGGAACGTCAGGGCAAAAAGATCCCGGAGGATGTTGCGGTGACCGGTTATGACAATTCGCTGTACGCAAGACAGGGGCAGGGAATCACTACTATCACCCATCCCCAGGAAAAACTGGGAGAGATGGCGGCAAAGCTTCTCCTGGAAAAATTAAGTGGCGTGCCGGATGAAGAAAGTACAGTGGAACGGCTGATCCGGCCGGAACTGATCATACGGGGCAGCAGCGTGAAAGCAGGGGCGTGAGCACAGATACATAACCGTTTTATCAGATTGTTTTATTAGAGAATGAAGCGATGTAGCTTACAGAGAATCCTATAACATTTCAGAAGATCGGACGCATATTGGCAGCAGAACTGGGCAGCAGATTTTCAGGAATGTTATGCATATGATATTAATTTAAATCAAGGAGGAATTTTCACATGAAAACAGGAAGAGATTACAAATTCTGGTTTTGCACAGGTTCACAGGATCTTTACGGAGATGAATGTCTCCGCAAGGTAGCCGAGCATTCAAAGATCATCGTAGAGGAACTGAATAAATCCGGTGTACTTCCGTTTGAGGTTGTATGGAAACCAACGCTGATCACAAATGAGCTGATCCGTAAAACCTTTAATGATGCCAATGCAGATGAAAACTGTGCCGGCGTGATCGCGTGGATGCACACATTTTCCCCGGCAAAATCCTGGATCCTTGGCCTTAAAGAGTATCGCAAACCGCTGTGCCATCTTCATACACAGTTCAATGTGGAAATCCCCTATGACACCATTGATATGGACTTTATGAATGAGAACCAGTCCGCACACGGCGGCCGTGAGTTTGGCCATATGGTAACCCGCATGGGAATCGAGAGAAAAGTCATTGCAGGACACTGGGCAGACAAAAAGGTCCAGGAGCGTCTGGCATCCTGGATGCGTACTGCAGTTGGTATCATGGAGAGCAGCCATATCCGTGTATGCCGTGTAGCCGACAATATGAGAAACGTAGCTGTAACAGAGGGCGATAAGGTTGAGGCTCAGATGAAATTCGGATGGGAGATCGATGCTTATCCGGTTAACGAGATCGCAGAATATGTACAGGACGTAAGCCAGGGAGATATTGATGTTCTGGTAGAAGAATATTATAATAAATATGACATGATTCTGGATGGACGTGACCCTGAGGAATTTAAGAAGCATGTAGCAGTCCAGGCAGGGATCGAGATCGGTTTTGAGCGTTTCCTTGAGGAGAAAAACTATCAGGCTATCGTAACACACTTCGGTGATCTGGGATCCCTGAAGCAGCTTCCGGGACTTGCGATCCAGCGACTGATGGAAAAAGGCTATGGCTTCGGTGGCGAGGGTGACTGGAAAACAGCAGCTATGGTCCGCCTGATGAAAATCATGGCAGCAGGCAAAAAGGACGTCAAGGGTACTTCCTTTATGGAGGATTACACTTATAATCTGGTACCTGGTAAAGAGGGAATCCTTGAGGCACATATGCTGGAGGTTTGCCCATCTGTTGCTGATGGCAAGGTCAGCATGCGTGTATGCCCGCTTTCCATGGGAGATCGTGAAGATCCTGCAAGACTGGTATTTACTTCTAAGACAGGTCCTGGAATCGCTACATCCCTGGTTGACCTAGGAGATCGTTTCCGTCTGCTGATCAATGAGGTTGAGTGTAAGAAAACAGAGAAACCGATGCCTGCACTTCCGGTAGGTACTGCATTCTGGACTCCGAAGCCGGATCTTTCCACAGCGGCAGAGGCATGGATCCTTGCAGGCGGCGCACATCATACTGCATTTACCTATGACCTTACTGCAGAGCAGATGGGCGACTGGGCAGCAGCTATGGGTATCGAAGCGGTTTATATTGATGGCGATACAACGATCCGGAATCTGCAGAATGAGCTGAGATGGAACAGCATGTATTTCAGCAAATAATACGGGAGGTTTTTTACAATGGGAGTTAATGAGGCAAAAACAGCCATTCTTGAGAACCGTACAGCTCTTGGTATTGAGTTTGGTTCCACAAGGATCAAGGCAGTTCTGGTAGACGATAAAAATCAGCCCATCGCATCCGGTGCCTATGAATGGGAAAACCAGTATGTAGATGGTATCTGGACATACAGCCTGGAGGAGATCTGGAAAGGTCTCCAGGGCAGCTACCAGGATATGGCAGAAGATGTTCAGAAAAAATATGGGATGGAGCTTACAAGTGTAGGTGCTTTTGGTGTCAGTGCCATGATGCATGGATATATGCCGTTTAACAAAGCGGGAGAGCTGATGGTTCCGTTCCGTACCTGGAGAAACAACATCACAGGGGAAGCTTCTGAAAAGCTGGCAGAGCTTTTCCATTACAATATCCCTCAGAGATGGAGCATTGCCCACCTGTATCAGGCAATCCTTAATGGTGAGGAGCATGTAAAAGACATCGATTACATTACTACTCTGGAAGCCTATGTACACTGGAAACTTACCGGAAAAAGAGTTCTTGGTATCGGCGATGCGGCAGGTATGTTCCCGATCGACAGCGAGACAAAGGACTATAACGAAGAGATGGTGCAGAAGTTTGATGAGCTGGTTGCATCTTATGGATTCCCATGGAAACTCCGTAACATTATGCCGGAAGTCATGGTTGCAGGTCAGGATGCCGGAGTTCTTACTGAGGAAGGCGCAAAACTTCTGGATGTAAGCGGAAAGCTGAAAGCCGGAATCCCCATGTGTCCGCCTGAGGGAGACGCAGGAACCGGTATGGTTGCCACAAACAGTGTCCGTCAGCGTACAGGAAATGTTTCCGCGGGAACCTCCGTATTTGCCATGATCGTCCTGGAAAAAGCACTTTCCAGACCGTACAAGGAGATCGATATGGTTACCACCCCGGCAGGAGATCCAGTTGCCATGGCCCATTCCAACAACTGTACTTCGGATCTGAACGCATGGGTAAATGTGTTTAAGGAATTTGCGGAAGCCATGGGTATGAAAGTGGATATGAACAAACTGTTCGGAACTCTTTATAACAAAGCCCTGGAAGGGGATCCGGACTGTGGTGGACTTCTTTCCTACTGTTATTTCTCCGGCGAGCATATGACCGGTTTTGAAGAGGGACGTCCACTGTTTGTACGTTCTCCTGAGAGTAAATTTACACTGGCAAACTTTATGAGAAACAATCTTTACACCTGCCTTGGTGCCATGCGTGTAGGTCTGGATATCCTTCTCAATCAGGAGCATGTAAAGATTGATAAGCTTCTGGGACACGGCGGCCTCTTTAAGACAAAGGGTGTTGGCCAGCAGATCCTTGCAGATGCGGTAAATGCGCCGGTATCCGTAATGTCCACAGCAGGAGAAGGCGGAGCCTGGGGAATTGCGCTTCTGGCTTCTTATATGATCAACAAAAAAGACGGCGAAGACCTTGCGGATTTCCTGGATGAAAATGTCTTCAAAGGAAACGAAGGCAGCACACTTGCACCGGAAGCCGAAGGCGTAAAAGGATTCAACGCATTTATGGACCGATATATGAAGGGTCTTGGAATTGAGCGTGCAGCAGTAGAGGCGAAGATCTGGTAAAGAGAAGAACGGATTGAAATGAGAAGGTCAGTTTTTCTGACGGAATGTAAAAGAATGAGAGATTGGTCATGAGCTACGTAACAAATGCGGATTGCGAATATCCGTTTGACAAAGGAAGAAAAATGAAACGGACAGATCAGGAAAAGTGATCGCCATTATCCACCGCCTCAATGATGTGGAAGACAAGTGGGTGGCAGTTCCGGAGGATAAGACCATGACAGCAGAGGAGATCATGGAACAGGTCCGGTTTCAGGAGCAGTATTTTGAGACGGAGATAGAAATGCTGTAATAAGAAAAATGTAAAAGGGGGAGCAGCCATGGTCAACCATGTGACTGCTCCCCTTTGTGATACAAAAATTACAGTCTGGCTGCCAGTTTCTTAACCTCTTCCAGCTGCGGACAGACTTTCATGCTGCCTTTTTCCAGCATATTGGGAACTGTGACAATACCCATATCTTCCCATTTCAGATAAGAGGTCATGGCCTTGTACTGAGCGATGGCTGCATCAAAGACATGATCTGCGCCTGCATCCAGGAGCAGAGCTGTTTTGTGGAACGGAAATCCGATACTTCCCCATGCATACATACGGTCAATTACGGTTTTCAGCTGTGCGGTGATATCAAACCAGTAAACTGGTGATGCAAATACCAGAAGGTCGGTATCAGAAAGCTCCGCAAAAATCTTCTTCATATCATCATCCTGTACACATTTGCCCTCATGGGAGTAGCAGTATTTGCAGTCCATGCATCCGCGGATATGTAAATTTGCAATGTTCAGAACAGTTGCTGTATGACCGTTTTCCTGAGCAGCTTTTGCAAAGGTATCGGCCATGATCTGTGTGTTGCCGTTGTGGCGCGGACTGCCGTTTAAGATTGTGATCTTCATTAGAAATCCCTCCAGTTATAATTATTGATATGGGACCATTGTAACATAAAAATAATGGAGCGCAAAGAAAGCTTTTCTATGTCCAATGTGCAGAGTGCAGGGAGGAAAGAGGCTCTTTTTATAGAAATTTATTGAAAATATTTCTCCATAATGTTATCATTGGACACGAAAAACACAGAAAAAACGAGAAAACATAAGGCTGTTATGCAGGTATCTGCAATATGGTCTGAAGCAGCCGGTGAGAGTGTCAGAAAACAAAAGCAATGGGTGGCAGAATGTTTGATGACCAGGGCTATACAGGAGGAGAAAAACAATGAAATTAACCATGCTTGGAACAGGTAACGCACTGGTAACAGAGTGCTACAATACATGTTTCGTGCTCAGCGATGAGTACGGCCATTTTCTGGTTGACGGAGGCGGCGGAAATACTGTACTTTCCCAGCTGAAGAAGGCAGGTATTGACCTGATGGATGTCCATGAGATCTTTGTTACACATAAGCACGTAGACCATATCATGGGAATCGTCTGGGTGATCCGCATCATCTGCCAGAACATGAAAAAAGGTACTTACCAGGGCGAGGCGAATATCTATGCCCATGATGAGGTGATCGAACTTCTGAAAGACATGGCCTTTAAGCTTCTGAATAAAAAGGAGACACAGTATATTGGTGACAGACTTCACCTGATCGAAGTAAAAGACGGTGAGGAGAGAACGATCCTCAATAAGAAAGTGACCTTCTTTGACATCGGTTCCACCAAGGCAAAACAGTTCGGATTCCAGATGATCTACGATGGTGGAAAGGTACTTACCTGCTGTGGCGATGAGCCATACAACGAGTGCGAGGAGAAATACGCCAAAGGCAGTGACTGGATGTTCCACGAAGCATTCTGCCTGTACGGACAGCGTGATATCTTCAATCCTTATGAGAAACATCACTCCACAGTCAAGGATGCCAGCGAGCTTGCTGAAAATCTTGGCGTGAAAAACCTTGTACTGTATCATACAGAGGATAAGAACATTAAGAAACGTAAAGAACTCTACGGCGCAGAAGGCAGAGAGTATTATCACGGAAATCTGTTTATTCCGGATGATCTTGATGTGATCGAAATGTGATAATTGTAAAAAAGGAAGGATCGGAAGCGTGGCATATGCTGCGTTTCCGGTCCTATTTTATATCATGGAAAATTATTTCGTAATGCTCCAATGACATAAAAGAGTCCTCCAGGAAGAAGTCTTTCCTGTTCTGTAAAAATTTTGTGGAAGATAATTTTACGAAAAGCTTATGAGCCGGATAGATCGTCCGGATATACTTACAAATTTCATAGTGTATCCATCAGAAAGAAAATTCTTGTAGGACAAAAAGGTATCGTTTACAATAATACACAAATAATATTTTACAAATTACGAGGTGACAGAACATATGCCAGCAATAGACAATATCACACTTGAAGAAAAATACAGAAAACTCCAGGAGATCCTTCGTTCCCTTGGAAGCGTAGCCGTAGCCTTTTCCGGCGGTGTAGACTCCACGTTTCTTCTGAAAGCCGCACAGGAAACACTTGGCGACAGGGCCATGGCCATTACTGCCTGTCCCTGTTCCTTTACAGACAGAGAACTGAAAGAAACAGAGGATTTTTGCCGGGAAAATCATATCCGCCAGGAAATCTGCAAGATCAACGAATTCGATATCCCGGGCTTTCGCAAGAACCCGCCGGACCGTTGCTACATCTGCAAAAAAGCCATCTTCACCAAACTCTGGGAAGCAGCAAAATCCCACCATATGAACATGATCGTGGAAGGCTCCAATATGGATGACCTGGGAGATTACCGTCCTGGAAAAAGAGCCATTCAGGAGCTTGGGGTCCGAAGTCCTCTCCAGGAGGCCGGCCTCTATAAAGAAGAGATTCGCAAGCTGTCAAAGGGCATGAACCTTCCAACCTGGAACAAGCCATCCTTTGCCTGCCTTGCTTCCAGATTTGTATACGGTGAGACCATCACCGAGGAAAAACTTCACATGGTAGACCAGGCCGAGCAGTTTCTCATGGATCTGGGATTCCATCAGTTCCGTGTCCGTATCCACGGTACCATGGCAAGGATCGAGGTTCCGGAAGAAGATATCCTGAAAATTGCAGATAATGAAACAAGAACAAAGATCACAGAGAAATTCCGCACCTTGGGATTTTCCTACGTGACCCTGGATCTTCAGGGATTCCGCTCCGGAAGCATGAACGAAATACTGGAAAAATAAGTATCAGAAAATAAAATAATCCCCCGGAAATACCGCGCGAGAAGTATTTCGGGGGGATTGCTGCACGAATAGAACCGGAGGCTCCGTTACTGTGTTCAAATCTTAATTTTCGGATTGAGAATATTTGTCTGGCAGGCTGTATATCTTACATATAATCCTTCAGCACATTATGATCCCGGAGCACCTTTTCAACCACAGTACCCTTTACAACATTGAGAAGTGGTTTTTTCAGTGCATTCAGAGGTCCGGGCAGCTGGATCTCAAGAGGAGATTTTCCATCCATCAGCTTCACGCTGCTGTCAAGAAGCTCACGGATATCATAAACGCTTCCCCATACTTCCGGAACACCACGGTCTACACCAAAAAGTCCATATACAGCTTCCATTGCGGTACGTACGGAATACTCTGTTGTGAATATGGTATCACGTGGAGTCTCTGCAAACTGACCCAGGAATGCGAAGTTTACGCATCCATCCGGGATAACATCCGGGCGGTCACCTTTGGCGCGGGGCATAAAGAATGCAGTGATATACGGCATCATAGTCGGAACGCAGACAGCACTGTTTTCAGCCATGTCGTCGATCTGATCTACCGGAACACCCAGGTGGTACAGCCACTCAGCGGTAATTTCCTTACCGGTACATTCTTTCATCGGTTTTTTGATATAGTCACCAGGAACATCGGTGAACAGTCCGTATACCCATACGCAGACTTTCTTCGGATCCTGCTCCTTGAACTGTCCCTGACGGTTGATGGTCCAGCTTAAGAGCCATTTGGAATCCTGGCAGCTTACGATACCGCCGGTAACAACCTTGCCGGAACGCGGGTCACGCTGGCAGATATTGGTGATATACGGGATGATGCGGTCATCCAGAGTCGTGATGGTAGCAGATTCCCAGTTTGTTTTGGAAATATCAGAGCAGAATTTTTCCGGATGTCCGAAGGACGGATCCTGGGCTGCGATATTTTTCCACAGGGACCATACGCCGCTGGTGCGGACTTCTGCGTCACCGTTTGGAGCATGATTCTGGTCGCCATAGATGGTGCCTTCTGTACAGCTTCCGTTTGTGACAAAAACATAATCATTTTCAGTAAGAAGAATGCCCTGTTCCACACCTTTTACCTTACATTCAATGGCGGAGGCGATCTTTTTGCCATCCTTGAAATCAAAGATCACGTTTGTGACCTCGGTATTAAACTGGAAGTCAACACCTGCATCCTCCAGATATTTTTTCATAGGAAGGATCAGGGATTCATACTGATTGTACTTGGTGAACTTCAGGGCACTGAAATCCGGAAGGCCTGCAATGTGATGGATGAAACGCTGGAAGTAAAGCTTCATCTCCAGAGCACTGTGCCAGTTCTCAAATGCGAACATGGTCCTCCAGTACAGCCAGAAAGTGGAATCAAACACTTCATCATCGAAAACATCCTCGATAGTTTTGTCGTAAAGATCCTCATCCTTTGTCATAAACAGCTTCATGATTTCCATGCAGCCCTTCTGGCTTAAGTTAAATTTTCCGTCGGTATGAGCGTCCTGCCCACGGTTAACGGTTGCACGGCACAGAGAATAATTGGGGTCATGTTTATTCAGCCAGTAAAATTCATCCAGAACAGAAGCGCCTGGTTTTTCGAGGGAAGGAATGCTGTGGAAAAGATCCCAGAGACATTCGAAATGATTTTCCATCTCACGGCCGCCACGCATGATATAACCTCTGGACGGATCAAAAATTCCATCGCAGGCACCGCCGGCAATGTCCATGGCTTCCAGGATGTGGATATGGTCCCCGGGCATCTGTGCATCTCTGACCAGGAAGCAGGCAGCTGCCAGGGAAGCAAGGCCGCTTCCTACGATGTAAGCATGCTTGTCATCCACACCCTCCGGCTTCTCCGGGCGGGCAAAGGCTTCGTAGTTGCCGTTGGAATAATAGATCCCCTTGCTGTTTTTGTCATATTTTCCACGTTCGGTATTGCGGTAGTTCTCGGTAGTTTCCTTTACATGGAAAGTTTCCTCTTCATTGATCTCTTTTGTTTTTTTCATCAGCATGGCTGCGCCGGCTCCGGCTGCCGCAAGTGCTGCAAGTCCCATGAATCCTTTTTTATCTGACATATGACATCCACCTTTCGTAAATGAGATACCTGTTTGTATCGGATTAACTGTTCTTTGTTGCTGTTGAGGCTATGATAGCCCATCCGGAAAAAAGATTCTATTTACAAAACACCGGAAATGTTCAGTTTTTTATCATTATGCCTGTTTTGATAAGTTTTTATTCTGTACGCACACCGGCAGTTTTGTTTTTTGCGGCAAAATTGTGGATGGCATTGTCGATACATCCATACAGTGCAGTTGCGGTGTCATCCACGATTCCGTGGTAATCTTCGCGCATGCCATTTTTGATCCAGTCCAGCATAATGCCTACAAAGCTGTATTTATAGAGATCTGCGATAAAAATTTTCTGCTCTTCTGTAATGAGGATGTCTTTTGATTTCTCAGTTACCACACCCATCAGCAGATCACAGGTGAGCGCAAACAGATAATTCTCGATCTGTTCCCGTCCAACGCTGCGGTATACATTTAAGATGAACGGTTTGTTTTCCATTACGGCATCAAAGATCTGAAGAAGTCCCTCATGCCAGGTAGAAGAAGTTTTTTTGCCCTGGAGGGCGATCCTGGCATCCTCCAGACAACTCCACTCCACAAGATCGTAGATATCTTTGAAATGATAATAAAAAGTCATGCGGCTGATCCCGCAGTCTGTAGTCAGGTCGTTGATGGTGATCTTATCTAAAGGCTTCTTAAGAAGCAGACGTTTCAGGGATTCTTCCAGAGCAAGTTTGGTTGCGTTTGTCATAATTGCTGGCCTCCTTTGGCAAGTTTATGGTTATTAATATAACATGAAAATGCACAGAAATTCTATGGATGGCGGTGACTTTTCTGTGAAAAGATGATAAACTATATAAAAAATTTATAATGTTGCAAAAATATTATCATAAACCGGCATTACAAATGGAGAAGAGTATGACATGAAGAGGAAACCAGTATATATCCTGTGTATATTTGTAGCGATCGCAGTTCTGATCTATATGACAGGAGAATCCTATTACAGCGGCATTACAAAAAAAGCAGGTCTTGAGAAAAAAGAAGAAAAAGTATATCAGTATCAGTATGACCTGATCGTGGACAGTCCGGATTCCCAGTTCTGGCAGGCTGTATATGCAAGTGCACGGAAAACTGCGGCACAGAACGACGTCCTTCTGGAAATCATGGGACCGGATCGGGGAACCTCCTATGATAAACTGGACTACATGAACATGAGTATTGCGGCCAAGGCAGACGGGATCATTTTGCAGTACAACGGGGAATCCGGTCTGGAGAAAGCCATTGATACTGCAGTAGAAAATGGCATACCAGTGGTCACAGTCATGAGTGACGCGGTGCACAGCAGGCGGCAGAGTTTTGTGGGTGTCAGCGATTATCAGCTGGGCATGGCTTACGGGGAATTTGTTTCCAGTTATGTGGACGAAGATACGGAAAAGATCCTGATCCTTCAGAAAAGAGACATTGATGATATGAACGAAAGCCAGATTTATACCCAGATCAGCAATTCTGTGCAAAAGGCAGCCGGAAATAATGATATCCAGATCAGGGGAAGAAATCTTCTGTCTACAGGAACCTTTGAAACCGAGGAAGCAGTTACGGATATTTTTCAGCAGAAACGGAACATTCCGGATATTCTGGTGTGCATGGATGAGGAGACCACGGAATGTGCCAGACAGGCAGTGCTGGACTTCAACCTTGCAGGAAAAGTTAAGATTATCGGTTATTACACATCGGAGGATATCCTGGCAGCAGTGGAAAAAGGTGTCATTTCCGTGACCTGCGACGTGGATACCACACAGCTGGGACAGTACAGTGTGGAAGCGCTTACCAATTATATCAAAGATGGAAGAACGAATTCTTATTATAATGTAGACATTAATTTTCTTGACCGGGCAGCGGTGGAAAAAATGAGAAGGGAGGCAGACACAGATGAAAAAGCTTCGGTGGAGTGACCTTTCTCTTGTCAGCAAGATCGTGATCGAGGTAGGCGTCCTTGCGGCGCTGATGTTTACGATCAACATGCTGTTTTATGTCCGGATCAACAATTCCATGCAGGAGATGGATGATGTATACGCCAGCAATGCCCAGATCACAGAACTGGGGCAGGTTTTTGAGGATGTACAGGACAGCATGTATCAGTATCTGAAGGTAAAAAGTTCCCAGGCACTGATGGATTATTACCAGAACGAAGCCAAATACAGGCAGGAACTGGAAAAGCTCAATGATCAGAATATAGAGGATTCTGTAAAACTTCTGGAGAAAAAGATCCGGAAAATGTCCGAATCCTATCTGTCCTGCACAGCAGGAACGGTAGCTGCCAAGCGAGGCAGAAATGTGGAAAAGTACAAGCTGAAATACGACGAGAGCCTGGAACTTTACAGCTATATCCAAAGCTCCATGGATGAACTGAACAAGCAGCTTTTTAAAGAAAATTCCCAGACCTACGGGGCTCTCCGGGCAGTTATGAAATATCTGGAGATCAGCAATACGGTGATCATGCTTCTGGGGGTAGTCTGCGGAATGATCCTTCTGATCATGGCTACAAGAGGGATGTTCCGGCCGCTGACAAACATGGCGGAAACCGCACAGCTGGTAGGTCAGGGAAACTTTAATGTGAAGATGCCGCCAACCGATGCCAAAGATGAACTGGGGGTGGTGACAAGGGCTTTTAATACCATGGTGGAGAATCTCGGCCTTTACATCGCAAGGACAAAGGCAGGTATGGAAAAAGAGCAGCAGATGATGGAACGGGAACTTCTGATGGAGACACATCTGAAGGAAGCACAGCTGAAATATCTCCAGTCCCAGATCAACCCGCATTTTCTTTTTAATTCCCTGAATGCAGGAGCACAGCTCGCCATGATGGAGGATGCGGAAAAAACCAGTATTTTTGTGGAAAAGATGGCAGATTTTTTCCGTTATAATGTAAAGAAGGGTGAGGAAGATGCTACACTGGAGGAAGAGCTGGAAGCAGTAGACAATTATATTTACATACTGAATGTGCGTTTTGCAGGAGATATCCATTTTTCCAAAAAGGTGGAATGTGATGTGGAAAATGTGCGTGTTCCCAGCATGATCCTGCAGCCGGTTGTGGAAAACGCGGTCAATCATGGAATCCGCAATATTGACTGGGAAGGCCATATTGAACTGAGTGTGGAACGCTGGAAAGATCATATTGAGATCAGTGTCCGGGATAACGGACAGGGAATGACGAAAGAACAGATTGAGAAAGTTCTTTCCAAAAAGATCCACAACAGTTCCAGTGAGGGGGATTCCACGGGAATTGGTATGAATAACGTGATCAGCCGTCTGGAACTGTACTATGAACAGGACGGACTGATGGAAATTTACAGTGAAGGGGAAGGAATGGGAACAGAGGTTGTGATCAACATTCCTGTGGAGAGGAGCGAAAATAATGTACAGAATCCTGCTTGCTGATGATGAAGGGATCATGCTGGAATCCCTGAAAAGTATCATAAGTTCCAATTATGGAAATGAATGTGAGATCCATACTGCAAAAACCGGCCGTGCAGTTGTGGAAGAAGCGGAAAAATATCCGCCGGACATCTGTTTTATGGATATCCAGATGCCGGGGTTGAGCGGAATCCAGGCCATCCGGGAGATCCAGAAATTCAACAGATCTGTAGTGTTTGTGATCATCACTGCCTACGATAAATTCAATTATGCAAAAGAAGCCGTAAACCTGGGAGTTATGGAATTTCTGACCAAGCCGGTCAACAAAAAAGTAATCCTGGAAACCTGTTCAAAAGCTATGGATCAGGTGGATTCCACAAGACAGAAACGAAGCGATGATCTGAAGATCCGTGAAAAACTGGAAACCGTTGTGCCCATGATTGAAAGCGGATATATCAATAATATCCTTCTGCAGGATGATTTTCAGACATATCAGGATAATTACAAGGAACTTCTGGATATCCAGGAAGAATACGGATATATGATCGTGGCAGAATTCGGGGATTCCACAGAAAACGGAGTGCTTACCAATGCAGTGGGAGCCAGTGTAAAGGCCAATAAATTTTATTCTACATTCCGGGAGATCGCTCAGGGATTTTTTGAATGTCTGGTGGGCCCCATCATGGGAAACCGTATTGTGATCCTTGTTCCGTACCGAAATCCCAAGGAGTCTTATGAGGAGCGCGTGGAAGTGGTAACAAGGACCAGAAACATGGTACATAAGCTGGAAAGCAGGATCGACAGCAAATTCCGCTGTGGTATCGGCCGGGTGAAGGAGATGGGAAGCACCATGAAAGAATCCTTCAAGGAGGCCATGATCGCACTTCGGGAAAGCACCAGCCATGTTATACATATTGAGGATGTTCCGGCTGCACAGAAATATGACGGCGAATATCCAAGAGATCTGGAACGTCGCTATGAAAAGCGGGTGATGGATAAGGATGTGGCAGGAGCTTTAAGCTGTGCCGAGGAATTTATCCGGTGGATGGAGAAGCAGCCGGGAGTAGATCTGGAGGACATGCGCATCAAGATCCTGGAGCTTGTGATGGTAGTGGAAAAAAAGACCTTTTTTGCAGGTACCGTGAAATATGCGATCAGCTACCGCAGAAATTATATTCATGAACTTCAGGCGTGTACAGATATGGAAGGCATGAAAAAATGGTTTTTGGACAAAACCTCGGAGATCTGCAGCAACATGGAAAGTGCAAGGGAAAAAGAGGCAGTATCCATCATCGAAAAAGCAAAGTCCTATATCCGGGACAATTACAAAAAAGATATCTCGCTGGATGAAGTATCGCGGGAAGTGGATATCAGTCCCTATTATTTCAGCAAGCTCTTCAAGCAGGAGACGGGAGGAAACTTTATTGAGTACCTTACAGAGATCCGGCTTCGGAATGCAAGGGAACTTCTCAAGGATTCCGGGCTTTCCATCAAGGAGATCTGCGCGGAATCCGGATACAGTGATCCAAATTATTTCAGCAGGATATTCAAAAAATATGAAGGTGTGACACCAAGTGAATTCAGGGAGAGGTTGAGGTAAGACATCATGAGCGGGGGAAAAATATTCAGGAAATTTTTGATTTTTCTATGTCTGGCAGCATTGATGCTGACTGGCTGCACTTCTGCAAAAACGGAGGAAGCGGCACAGCAGGAGACAGACGGAAAGGAAGAAAACGGAGAAAAGAAGATCCAGATCGGGCTTACCGTGGATTCTTTTGTTATTGAACGATGGATCCGCGACAGAGATGTATTTGTGGCAACAGCAAGGGATCTTGGGGCAGAGGTAAATGTACAGGATGCAGGAGCCGACGCCCAGGAGCAGATCAGTCAGATCGATTACTTTATCAAGAAACATATGGATGTGATTGTGATCATCGCAAGGGACTGCGGTGCGCTTTCGGAGGCTGTGGAACGTGCACACAGCTCGGGGATCCGGGTGATCTCCTATGACCGTATGGTGAATGACGCCAATACGGATATGTACATCTCCTTTGACAACCGTATGGTGGGAGAGATCATGGCACAGTCTATGGAGGAAGCCATTCCGGACGGCGGAAAGATCTTTATGATCCAGGGATCCGCCACAGATAACAATGTCGCAATGGTAAAAGAAGGGTTTGAGGATACACTACAAGGCAGCAATCTTCAGGTAGTATATGAAGCCAACTGTGAAGGATGGACAGCGGAACTGGCCGTGGATTATGTGGAAGAGGCGCTGGAGGAGTATCCGGATGTAAAAGGGATCATGTGCGGAAATGATGATATTGCCAGCCAGGTGATCCAGGTTCTTGCGGAGAACCAGCTTGCGGGGCAGGTGATCGTGGTAGGACAGGACGGAGATCTGGCTGCATGTCAGCGTATTGTGGAGGGGACCCAGTATATGACCGCATTTAAGTCCATTGAGGATCTGGCCCGCCAGGCAGCGAGGTATGCAGTGAAGATGGCAGAAGAGGGAAAAGTTTCTTCTGATGTGACAGATACGGTAAATGATGGAAGCTATGATGTCCCGGCGAAGGTGCTGGAGCCGGTAGCAGTTACCAGGGATAATATTGATGAGGTGATCATAGACGGAGGGTTCCACAGAAGAGATGAGGTGTATCTCAATACGGATTATGATACAGAATAACAGGAATCCATATGTGCAATAACATACAATTATGACAAAAATCAATAGCAGATTTTTGGCGCAAAAATGTCTTGCTTCGTGCAAGGCATTTTTCTTTTGCAAAAAAATGTCTCTGTCATTGCCAACTATGTCCAGATTGTCCTGTGCTATAGTAACATCATCAAAGGAAACGTGATTCCAAAAACAAAAATGAAACGGAGGATTTTACAATGAAAAGAAAAATGGTATCTGCACTTCTTTGCGCGACAATGGTAGCTGGTATGGTGGTAGTTCCGGCAGCAACAGCACAGGCAGCAGACAAAAAAGTGATCGGTGTTACCATGCCGACCAAGGATCTCCAGAGATGGAACCAGGATGGCGAGAACATGAAGAAAGAGCTGGAGGCAGCAGGATATGAAGTAGACCTTCAGTATGCATCCAACGACGTAAGCACACAGGTTTCCCAGCTTGAGAACCAGGTAGCAAACGGATGCGACCTTCTGGTTGTGGCATCCATCGACGGAAGCAGCCTTGGCGAGCCGCTGAAGCAGGCCAAAGAAAAAGGAATTCCGGTTATTTCCTATGACCGTCTTCTTATGAATTCCGATGCAGTTTCCTATTATGCAACATTCGATAACTACAAAGTAGGACAGAAACAGGGCGAGTACCTGGTAGATGCACTGGATCTTGATAATCAGGATGGACCGTTTAACATCGAGCTGTTCACCGGAGATCCTGGTGATAACAACTGTAACTTCTTCTTCGGTGGTGCGATGGATGTTCTCCAGAAATACATCGACGACGGCAAACTGGTAGTAAAATCCGGACAGACCGAGTTTGAGCAGGTTGCTACTGCAAACTGGGACAGTGCAAAAGCACAGGACAGAATGGACACCATCATCGCAGGTAACTACTCTGACGGAACAAACCTTGACGCAGTTCTCTGCTCCAATGATTCTACAGCACTTGGTGTTGAGAATGCACTGGCAGCTTCCTACACAGGAGAATATCCGATCATCACCGGTCAGGACTGTGATACACCGAACGTTAAGAACCTTGTAGCCGGAAAACAGGCAATGTCCGTATTCAAAGACACAAGAGCTCTTGCTTCCGCAGTAGTAAAAATGGTTGACTCCATCATGAAAGGTGAGGAGCCGGAAGTTAATGATACAGAGTCCTATGACAACGGAACAGGTGTCATCCCGACATACCTTTGCGACCCGGTTGTTGTTACAACAGATAACTACAAAGAGATTCTGATCGATTCCGGATACTACACAGAGGATCAGATCAAATAAGTGAATTTTTAAGGACAGAAATTTATCACATGCAGGCGGGGATCATAACCGCCTGCATGAACAGTGGAAAGGGAGGGAAATTAAGTTGGCTAAGATACTTCTGGAAATGAAAAATATCACCAAAACTTTCCCAGGTGTAAAGGCACTGGACAACGTTAATCTCCAGGTTGAGGAAGGCGAGATCCACGCACTGGTAGGTGAGAATGGTGCCGGTAAATCTACATTGATGAATGTATTAAGTGGTATATATCCGTACGGCTCGTATGAAGGAAATATTATTTACGATGGTGAGATCTGTAAGTTCAATACCATCAAGGACAGTGAACATAAAGGAATTGTAATTATCCACCAGGAACTTGCTCTGATCCCGTATATGACCATCGGTGAGAACATGTACCTGGGTAATGAAAAAGGCAAAAGCTTTTCCATTAACTGGAACGAAACTTATGGAGAAGCAGACAAATATTTGAAAATTGTGGGACTGGAGGAATCCTCCAGAACTTTGATCAAGGATATTGGCGTAGGTAAACAGCAGCTGGTTGAGATCGCAAAGGCACTTGCAAAGAATGCAAAGCTGCTCATTCTGGATGAGCCTACCGCATCACTGAATGAAGATGATTCCAAAGCTCTTCTGGATCTTCTTCTGAAATTCAAGAAGCAGGGAATGACGTCTATCATCATTTCCCATAAATTAAATGAGATCTCCTATGTGGCAGATAAGATCACAGTTATCCGAGATGGTTCCAGTATTGAAACCCTGGATAAAAAGAAAGATGATTTCTCCGAGCAGAGGATCATCCAGGGAATGGTCGGACGTGAGATGACAGACCGTTTCCCGAAACGTCCGGATGTGAAGATCGGCGATGTTTCCATGGAGGTTAAAAACTGGAATGTTTATCATCCGCTGTATACAGAGCGTAAGGTGGTAAATGATGTGTCGTTTAAGATACATAAAGGTGAGGTTGTTGGTATCTCAGGACTGATGGGAGCCGGACGTACAGAGCTCGCCATGAGTATTTTTGGCAAGAGCTATGGTACAAAGATATCCGGGCAGATCTTCATGAACGGAAAAGAAGTGAAGCTTAATACCGTCAAGGAAGCTATTGACAACAAGCTTGCCTATGTTACTGAGGACCGAAAAGGAAACGGACTGATCCTTTCCAAATCTATCAAGATGAATACATCTCTTGCAAATATGGCTGGTGTCAGCAACGGAAAAGTAATTGATACGGACAAAGAGTATGCGGTTGCTGAGGAATACAGGAAAAAGCTGAAAACAAAATGTCCTACTGTTGAACAGAATGTTGGTAACTTAAGTGGTGGTAACCAGCAGAAGGTCCTTCTTGCAAAATGGATGTTTGCAGAACCGGATATTCTGATCCTGGATGAACCTACAAGAGGTATTGATGTAGGCGCCAAATACGAAATTTACTGTATTATCAATGATCTGGTTGCGGCAGGAAAATCTGTGATCATGATCTCTTCGGAGCTTCCGGAGGTTCTCGGAATGTCAGACAGAATATATATCATGAACGAGGGTAGATTTGTCGGCGAGGTAAGCGGTAAGGAAGCTACCTCTGAGCTGATCATGTCCAAGATCGTGAAATCAGGCAAAGGAGAGTAAGAGAATGGAAAAAAAGATTAGTTTTTCAGAAGTTTTAAAGAAATATACCATGGTGATCGTTCTGGTATTTGTTGTGATCATGTTTTCTGTAAACACGAAGGGCGTTATGCTTCTTCCACAGAACGTAAATAACCTGGTAGCCCAGAATGCGTATGTATTTATTCTTGCAGCTGGTATGTTGTTCTGTATCTTAACTGGTGGTAACATCGACCTTTCTGTTGGTTCCGTTGTATGTTTCGTTGCTGCTGTCGGCGGTAAGATGATGGTTCTCAACAGTATGAACCCGTATCTTTCCATGATCGTGATGTTGCTGATAGGTATTGCTATCGGTGCCTGGCAGGGATTCTGGATCGCTTATGTCCGGATTCCTCCGTTTATCGTAACTCTGGCTGGTATGTTTGCTTTTCGTGGTCTTTCCAATGTAGTTCTGGAAGGTCAGACACTTGCTCCGATGCCAGATGCTTATCTTGGTCTTTTCAATAACTATATTCCGGACTTCCTTGGCGGAGGTGAAGGTTTTAACAGAACCTGTTTTGTAGTTGGTATTATTGTCTGCATCGTTTATGTTGCGCTGGTTATGAAGAACCGTGCGGATCGTGCGAAGAAAGGTTACAGTGTTGAGGCTTTTGGTGGTACTGCGGTGAAGATGGTCCTGATCTGTGCAGTTGTTCTTGCTTTTATGTTCAGACTTGCTCAGTACAAAGGTATTCCGAATTCTCTTCTCTGGGTTGCAGTGATCATCGCGATCTATACATACATTGCTTCCAAGACTACAACCGGTCGTTATTTTTACGCAGTTGGTGGTAATGAGAAGGCTACGAAGCTTTCCGGTATTGATACGAACAAAGTTTATTTCCTTGCTTACCTGAACATGGGTCTTCTGGCAGCTATCGCAGGTATGGTGACAATGGCCAGATTGAATTCTTCCAACCCGCAGGCTGGTACAAACTTTGAGATGGATGCGATCGGTGCTTGTTTTATTGGTGGTGCTTCTGCTTATGGTGGTACCGGTACAGTTCCTGGTGTTATCATTGGTGCACTTCTGATGGGTGTTCTGAATCTTGGTATGAGTATCATGGGTATTGACCAGAATATCCAGAAGGTTGTTAAAGGTATGGTTCTTCTGGCAGCGGTTATCTTCGATGTTGTCAGCAAGAGAAAATCTTTTATCGTAAAATAATAATAGTCAGCGAATCAGGACAGCAGGTTTTCGGAGTGATCCGGAACCTGCTGTTTTTGGGTGTATATACTGTTGTTTTATGTAAGGTTATTTTGTTACTGTTCACTGGTCAATGTCATTTAGTTAA
>NZ_QTYB01000002.1:160313-292240 GCF_003461955.1 Ruminococcus sp. AM36-2AA
AAGGTTATTTTGTTACTGTTCACTGGTCAATGTCATTTAGTTAATTTTCAAGGTTAGATCTTATACATGAGGTCTAACCTCTTTTTTAGTTTTTCCCTAAATAGGGGTTGACACTTCAACTCAAATGTGCGGCCGCTCTCACTACTGATTGGTTTTTAGAAGTAGTGAGAGCGGCCCTTGTAGTTAAAGAAGCATCTGCACGATGCAAATACAACTACAAGGAGATTTTTTTATGCTACAAAACCAAATCAAAACCATATTTAAAAGGGCACTGAAAAAGTCTGATTCTAAAAAAGAATTGGGCTTTTTTGTGAAAATTTCGGTCGCCTGGCAAAGGAACCAGAAATGATGTTTAAACTGCTTTTCCTGAAAAAACTGTACGATCTTTCTGACGAAGCCCTGATTAGCAGCGCCCAGACGGACATGGCATATAAATTTTTCCTTGACCTGGAACCAGAAGCAAAAATGATAGATCCCAGTCTTCTCACAAAATTCAGAAAAACTCGTATTACAGAAGATATTCTGGAAGAAATGTTAAAAGAAACCATTCAACAGGCTTTGGATAAAAATCTGATCAAATCGGGAACCATTATCGTTGATTCCACCCATACAATTGCTTCTGTCTGGGCAAAATCTCCAACGCAGATTCTGCGGGATATGAGCAAACAACTTCGGAAAGAGGTTTATAAAACAGCTTTTGAATTATCAGAGCGATTTCCTGAGAAACCCTCTTTGGAAGCAGGACTGGATGAAGAAATTGCCTATACTAGGGAACTACTCCAGGTTCTGGAGGAAGGAATAAAATCCTGTGGAAATAAAAAGATACAGAAACTTTCTCATGAAATGAAAGAACTACTAGAAGATGAGCGGCTCAAAGAGATCCGATCCAAAGATGATAAAGATGCACGGTTTGGACATAAAACGGCAACCAGTACGTTCTATGGATATAAGAATCATCTTGCGATGACTGAAGAACGTCTCATTGCGGGGATCACTGTAACAGATGGAGGAGCACCAGATGGGCAGGAATTACCAAAACTGATAGAAAACGCGAAGGAAAATGGAATAAAAGTTACAGAAGTTATAGGCGATATGGCATATGTCAGTGATGACAATCTGGAAGTCTGCGGAAAAGAGATTACATTGATTGCCAGAACCAATACAGCAGTAGCTGCTGCAGCAAACGGGAACCTTGAGGAAGGTTTCTGCTTTAATAAAGATGCTGGGATGCTGCAGTGTCCTGCCGGAGAGCTTTCCACGCGTGTAGAAAAAAGAACGGCAAAAAATGGGAATACTTATTTAAGATATATATTTAGCAAAGTAACGTGTCGGAAATGTCCCCAAAGAGAAAAATGCCGTGTAGGAAGATCAAACGCTAAAACAAGAAGCTACAGTATCACGCAAGCAAGCGAGAAAAATCTTGAAAGGCTTAAATTTGAAGAAAGCGAATATTTTCAGGAGCGAATGAAGATTCGGCACAGGATAGAAGAAAAGAATGGAGAACTAAAGGAAGCTCACGGTTTGCGTAAAGCAGATTCGAGAGGTTTATTTGCTATGCATCTGCAAATGTATTTTACGGCATTTACAGCAAATGTAAAACGAATAGTAAGATTAGATGAGCTGGCTATGGAGTAAACCATAGCTTTTTATGATTTTCCTAAGTAAAGATTTGAAAATAATATAAAAGAAAAACTTCCACTTAAGAAGAAATGGAAGTTTTTCAGTGCCCTTCAAATACAAGGGGTGTGGCACTTTTATCTGCATACACGAAACATAGTAATGTTTTATCTCCGCTTACTTTTTTTCTGAATTCCTTTCATTTTCCGTTTTGTTATGAATTGATAGTCTGTTCTGAATCCACAGGTTTCGTGGAGATCGTCAGTGATTTTCTGACGTTCATATACCGGCATGAAACCCTGTTCTTCTACATCTGCAAATTTTATGTCTTTTAAAATATGGAGCAATTGTTCTGTAGTATAAGTTCCTTTCAAAGCGCGGTTTAATAACCGGATTTGTATAGGACTGAGTGATATAAAAGGACTCGGAATTTTTTGATTTTGATGTTGTTATACGCACAATAATTACCGCTTCCACTGTTATAGTACATATCACTAAATATTACTATATAATAAAAATAAAAATTTGACAAAAAAATAAGCCTGTTTCAAGGCTTTGCGGTACTTTTTTGAATTTCAATGTGTCAAACTCCCGTGTAACAAGAAAATAAAAAAATATAAAGTTTTAGTTGTTGCCCGTTATCTTTTCTGATATAATAAGTCCAAATCTTAATACTCTGCCGTGATAAAATGTGAAACTGTCACGAAGGAGGCTAAAAGGAGAAACTACAAATGAAAGAAAAGAAAGAACGGGCCAAACGTCTGCCCACTTTTGCGGAATCGATCACACCGATCGTCGCAATGCTCCTGATCCTTACCATCGGAAAAGGCGTATTCGGCTACAGCACAGAGCCGCTTCTGATCATGGTAGCTGCAATCGCAGCATTTATCGCGTTCCGTGTAGGCATTACCTGGGATGAGATGATGGATGAGATCTGCACCAAGATCGCAAAGGGCATGCCTGCCATCCTGATTCTTGTATGTGTTGGCGCTATGGTTGGTACCTGGATGGCATCCGGTACCATTCCGATGATGATTTATTACGGCGTCCAGATCGTAAACCCGAAATTCATGCTGGTTACCGCGTTCCTGATCGAGGCAGTGGTTTCGGTTGTTACCGGTACCTCCTGGGGTTCCGTTGCAACCATGGGTGTTGCCCTGATGGGAATCGCAAGCGCCCTTGGCGTATCCCTTCCGGCTACTGCAGGCGCCTGCATCGCAGGTTCCTACTTTGGTGACAAGATGTCTCCGCTGTCCGATACCACAAACCTGGCTCCGATCGCGGCAGGCAGCACACTGTATGAGCATATCGGACATATGTTCTACACCACTGTCCCAGCAACCATCGTTTCCCTGGTGGTATATGCCATTGTTGGTATGAACGCAGATGTAAGCGCAGATATTACTTCTGACACCGTTACTACTTTATTAAGCCAGCTTTCTTCCATGTACAGCTGGAACCTGCTGATCATCATTCCGGTAGTGATCGTGCTGGGCGGCTCCCTGCTTCAGAAGCCAACCATTCCGGTTATGCTTCTTTCTACTTTTGTAGCAGGCTTGGAGAGTGTCTTCATTCAGCACGTAGCGTTAGGAGATGTGTTAAAGGCAACCGTAAACGGTTTTGATGTATCCATGATCCACCGTGCAGGATTTGACACCGAGACCTGTTCCGAGGCCGTAACCAAGCTGTTAAACCGCGGCGGTATGAACGGCATTATGAGCACCACACTTCTGGTATTCTGCGCATTCTGCTTCGCAGGTATCATGAGCCGGGCTGGCTGTCTGGATGTGGTACTCCAGAAGATCTTAAGCGTGGCAAAGAGTACCGGTGCGCTGATCACCGCAACCGTTGCAGCCTGCATTACCATGGCACTGACCACCGGTAACTCTTACCTTGCCATTCTGATTCCGGGCGAGATGTTCCGTGACGCTTACAAAGAGCGCGGGCTTGCGGCAAAGAACCTGTCCAGAACCCTTGAGGATGCCGGTACCGTAGTTGTACCGCTGATCCCGTGGTCCGCAGCAGGTGCTTACATGGCTTCCACCCTTGGCGTAGAGACTTTGGATTACCTTCCATGGGCAATCCTGTGCTACACCGGCTGGATTTTTGCAATCATCTGGGGCTTTACCGGATTTGGTATTGCCAAGCTCGATGATGAGAAGAAAAAGGAGAACTAAATACGATGTCCAGAGTGCTTTTGATTAAAAACGCGAATCTGTATGATCCGGATCCAAAAGGAATCCGTGATATCCTGATCGTAGATGAAAAAGTATTTTCTGTGGCAGAACACATCGATCCACCGGAACTTTCTGCTCCGGTGGAAGTTGTTTCTGCAGATGGAAAAATGGTAATTCCTGGTTATGTGGACCAGCATGTTCATGTGATTGGCGGGGGCGGCGCAAAGCTTCTGGTTACACGGCTTTCTTCCCTGCATGAGGAAGTGCGTGATGCTGTAAAGGCAGGGGTTCCGGTGGAAAAAGCCATCCGCATCTGCGGGGAGAACCCGGCCAGAGCCAACGGATTATTCCCGAAAAAGGGCTGCATCCGTCCGGGCAGCGACGCGGATCTTGTGATCCTGGATGAGGAATTTCTGGTAGATACGGTATTTGTCCGTGGACAGAAAATGGTGGAGTATGGAAAAGCACTGGTAAAAGGCACCTTTGAGACAGACTGACAGAAGCTTTGAAATAGAAAAGCGGAAAAGAAAGAGACAGGAGAATTGACATTATGATCAAGTTACTGAAAAACGCGAATGTGTACGCACCGGAGAAACTGGGAAAGAAAGATATCCTTATTGAGGGGGAAAAAATCCTTCTGATGCAGGATACTATTGAGGGATATGAGGGACTTCCGGGAGTGGAAACCTATGATCTGGAGGGAAAGACCGTTGTTCCGGCTTACATTGACATGCACGTGCATATCACAGGCGGCGGCGGAGAGCAGGGGCCGGCATCCCGTGTACCGGAATCCCAGCTCAGTGAATTCTTCAAAAATGGTATTACCACGGTAGTCGGACTTCTGGGAACCGATGGCGTAACCCGCAGTGTGGAAAATCTGGTCGCAAAAGCTCGCGCCCTGACCGAAGAGGGCATGACCGTGTACACTCTGACCAGTTCCTATGGTTACCCGCCGACCACCCTGACCGGAAGTGTAGAGCGCGATATCATCCTGGTTCCACCGATGATCGGTGTGAAGGTAGCGGTATCGGACCACAGAAGCTCCAACCCAGGCGGAGAAGAGCTGATCGCGCTGGCTACTGCAGCGCGCAGAGCCGGCTTACTCAGCAATACCCCTGGCCTGGTAACCATGCACATGGGTGACGGAGAGGGAAGACTGGATCCGATTTTCTATGTGCTGGATCATTCCGACGTTCCAGCCAAGAACCTGCTGCCGACCCACATCTTACGCAATCCTGGACTGATTGATGCCGGCGCGGATCTGGTGCGCCGTGGCGGCTACATTGACTGCACCGCCGGCGCCGATGATGTGGAGGTCGAATCCGATGCTCTGAAGCTCTATGAGCTGTTGCACCGCGAAGATGTGAGCCTGGATCATGTAACCATGTCCAGTGACGCGTTCGGAAGCCAGCCGCGCTTCAACGAAGAGGGCGAGTGCATTGGCCTGACCTACGCGTCCCCGAAGTATCTGCACCGTACCATCCAGATCCTGGTAAGAGAGGGCATGCCGCTGGAGGATGCCTTACAGCTTCTGACCAGCACTCCGGCCGTACTCCTTGGCAAAGAAGGAATCAAGGGCTGTGTAGCGGAAGGCGCAGACGCAGACCTTCTGGTACTGGATGAGAATCTCAACATCAACAGCCTGTTTGCCCGCGGCAAGGTCGCTGTGTGGGAGCAGGAAGTGAAGATGAAGGGCAGATTCGAGCAGTAAGGAAAACATACAGGAGAAGGACTGTGATTGACTTATTGGTGGTGCTTCTGCTTATGGTGGTACCGGTACAGTTCCTGGTGTTATCATTGGTGCACTTCTGATGGGTGTTCTGAATCTTGGCATGAGTATCATGGGTATTGACCAGAATATCCAGAAGGTTGTTAAAGGTATGGTTCTTCTGGCAGCGGTTATCTTCGATGTTGTCAGCAAGAGAAAATCTTTTATCGTAAAATAATAATAGTCAGCGAATCAGGACAGCAGGTTTTCGGAGTGATCCGGAACCTGCTGTTTTTGGGTGTATATACTGTTGTTTTATGTGAGGTTATTTTGTCGGTTTTCGTGGTTTTATGGGGGATGTGCTTGTTTTTAGGAGAACGTTATATTATAATAAGGGCAAGTGACAGAAAATACGAAATTATGTTGTCGGGAGGCTGTAATGGGAAATACAGTAACGATCTGTTTTGCAAATAATAAGGGCGGCAGCGGAAAGTCCACCAGCTGTTCCAATGTGGGAGCGGCACTGGCCGGCATGGGTAAGAAGGTACTGATGGTAGACGGTGATATGCAGCTGAATCTTTCCCTTTCTTTTTTTGATGAAGAGGAAGTTCTGAAGATGGCAGCTGGGGAAAAGAATCTCTACTATGCCATCGGGCATCAGTCGGATCTCAGTGATTTTATCGTGCATACGAAGTATGAGAATCTGGATCTGGTGCCGTCTTCCACTTTGATGAGTTCTGTGGAGTATGAGCTTTTTACAAAGTGGCAGAGGGAGTTTATCCTTCGGAAGTGTCTGCAGAAGGTGAAGGATTCCGGTGTTTATGATTATATTCTCATCGATGCGCCGCCGACTCTTGGTGGCTGGGTGATGAACATCTTATGTGCATCGGATTACGTTCTGGTTCCGGTGGAGGCAAGCCCATGGGGCATGTTTGGTCTTGCGAATATGTTTGATTTCCTCAATGAAGTCCGTGAGATCGCTCCGGCGCTTCAGGTTCTGGGAATCGTGGTGACCAAGGCGGATGCCAGAAAGAATTATTTCAAGCAGACCATGGAGACTCTGAAAGAGATGGAAGGAATCTACCTTTTCGAATCTTTTATCCGTGTGGACAGCTCCATCGAATGGTCTCAGGACAGCAGTGAACCGGTTGTGGAATTCAAAAAAAGCAGCCGCAGCGCAAAAGAATACATAGCATTGGCAGAGGAGGTAATGAATCGTGTCAGTAGGTAAAGCAAGCATCGCAAGAGCAGTAAATGCAGAAAAAGCATCCAAAACAGAAACAAAAGCAGAGGTAAAAGAGGCTGAGGTTAAAGTAGCAGAGAAGCCGGCAGAGGTAAAAGCAGAGACAGCTGAAAAAGCTGCAGAAAAGCCAGCTGCCAAGAAAACAGCAGCGAAAGCTCCTGCAAAGAAAACCACAGCAAAGAAAGCTGCCGCAACAAAAACAACCGCAAAGAAAACCACTACCAGAAAAACAACAACACGTAAAACCGCAGCAAAGAAAACAGCTGCAGCAGAAACAACAGGAACCGTAGCCCAGAACGTGATCAGCGGAGGAAACGCCGACGAACTCCAGGCCAAATTCCTCACCCCGAAGAAAGAACAGCCAGACAACAACCAGCCAGTAGGAATTAAGGACGAACTTCCGGTTTATCTGCTGTAATAGCTGATTGAATTAAAAAAACAAGTGACAAATAAAAAACTGCTATATATCTACATCATTATTGATAAGATATACAGCAGTTTTTATTTTTATCCCATAATAATTTCAGTGGGACAGCGAAGCGCCTCCCTCGTACCTTTCTACATATTGTAATATGCAGCATACACCCCATTCTGAGCGAGCAGCTCAGCATGAGTACCCCTTTCAGCGATACCATCCTCCGTGATCACAATGATCTCATCCGCATCGCGAATAGTAGAGAGTCTGTGAGCGATCGTAATCGTGGTACGGTTTTTCGAAAGCTCCTCCAGGCTCTTCTGGATCCACCGCTCGCTTTCGTTATCCAGCGCACTGGTAGCTTCATCCAGGATCAGGATCGGAGGATTTTTAAGGAACACACGTGCAATGGAAATCCTCTGCTTCTGTCCGCCGGAAAGTCTGGTACCACGTTCTCCTACATAAGTGTCGTATCCATCGGGAAGCTCCATGATAAAATCATGGATACTTGCACATTTGGCGGCTTTGATGATCTCATCGTCAGTAGCACCTGGTTTTCCATAGGCAATATTATCTTTAATGGTTCCATCAAAAAGATAAACATCCTGCTGCACCATACCGATCTGGCTTCGAAGACTCTTGAGAGTCAGCCCGCGGATATTTTTTCCATCTACAGTGATGGAACCGCCGGTCACATCATAAAATCTGGGCAGAAGAGAGCAGATCGTAGTCTTACCACTTCCGGAAGGCCCCACCAGGGCAATGGATCTTCCAGCCGGGATATCGATAGAAATATCGGAAAGTACAGGAGTCTCATCATCGCTGTAATGGAAAGAAACATGGTCATAACGGACATGTCCTTTAACATCCTTAAGCTCCACAGCATCATCGGCATCTTTGATCTCCGATTCCGTTTCCATCACATCCAGAAAACGGCGGAAACCGGAAAGTCCTTTCTGCATCATTTCCACAAGTTCCACCAGGATCTGGATCGGACTGATGAAGATTCCGATATACAGGGCATACATGGCAAGATCTCCGGTCTGCATTTCACCCTGAGCGATCAGATAACCACCGTAAACCAGAGTCACCAGATACATCATACCCTGGAAAAACAGGTTGGAACTCATGAAACCGCCCATGCAGTGGTAATTATCCCTTTTGGAAACAAGGAACGCTTCATTGCTTTTTTTAAATTTCTCCCGCTCAATGTCCTCATTTGCAAAAGACTGCACCACACGGATACCGGAAAGTGTATCCTGAAGACTTGCATTTACATCACCGATCTTACGCCGGTTTTCCATGAAGGTTTCCTGCATTTTTGCATTCTGGCGGAAAGAAAAAACAAACATCACGATCACCAGGATGATCAGCGGCAGTGCCAGCTTCTTGTTGATAAAGAACAGGAAGATAAAAGCGCCGACGATTTTTACCAGGGAGATAAAAAGATTCTCAGGTCCGTGGTGTGCAAACTCGGAAATATCAAAAAGGTCACTGACCAGTTTGCTCATCATCTGACCGGAATTATTCCGGCTGTAATAGGAAAAAGAAAGCTCCTGATAATGGTCAAAAAGCTCCCGGCGCATATCACGCTCCATATTTGCGCCCATCATATGTCCCTGACAGGTTACATAATATTTGCAGAGACTCTGCACAATGTACATAACAAAAAGAGAGACTGCGATCACAGGGAGGGCATGAAGAATCATATCCTTGTCCTGTGTAAAGAGTGTTTTTGTCATAGTACGAAGAATCTGGGGATAAGCAAGATCTACCAGACTGATAACGGCTGCACAGATCAGGTCAATAAAAAAGACCGCTTTGTACGGGCCGTAGTAGTGGATGAATTTCTTGATGGTATTCATCGGAAAAGTACCTCCGTTTTTATGAAATGTATAGTGTTGTCTGAGCAAAAAACATTGCTGCCGGACATTCTATGTTCATCTTATCATAAGTAAGAATAAAGTCAAGATAAGTGAATTTCAGGTCTGTTTCGTTTCTGAATACTTTCGGAGAATAGTAGCTATATGGCTGCTGTTCACAGGTAATATTCCGCGAGGGATTGCTGGCAACGGAGCGGATAGTGATATGAGGAGATATATTTTGGGGAAAAAATCAAATTACTCCTTGACATATCAATGCAAAAACCGTATAGTGTATTTCAGATTTGGTGTGTAACTGATAAGCAGGCATTAACCAGTCATAAATGTTATTATTTTTTATTTGACGTTTATGGGGGTTGGTGTCTTTTTTTTGTTGCCCACTTAAAAGATTCCCTCTCCAGAACGTCGAAAGAAAAGGAGAGAGAAAACATGAAAGACAAGATTTTCGGAGTTTTGCAGCGTGTGGGACGTTCCTTTATGCTCCCCATCGCAATCCTTCCTGTGGCAGGCCTGCTTCTTGGATTCGGCAGTTCTTTCACAAATGAGACGACCATTGCAACTTACGGACTTGAGAAGATCCTGGGAGACGGAACCATCTTAAATGCACTCCTGATCATCATGAACAAAGTCGGAAGTGCGGTATTTGATAACCTGCCCCTGATCTTTGCAGTAGGAGTTGCCATCGGTATGGCAAAAAAAGAGAAAGAGGTAGCAGCTCTTTCCGCACTGATCGCTTACTTCGTTATGAACGTAGCCATCAATGGTATGCTGGTAGTAAATGACAAGATCACAGCAGACGGACAGATCGCAAAAAGCGTTCTGGAAGGTACCGTAACTTCTGTCTGCGGCATCCAGTCCTTACAGATGGGTGTGTTCGGCGGTATTATCGTTGGTCTTGGTGTCGCGACACTCCACAACCGTTTTCATAAGATCGTGCTTCCAAACGCACTTTCTTTCTTCGGCGGTTCCAGATTCGTGCCGATCATTTCTACCATTGTATACATGTTTGTGGGAATTCTGATGTATTTCATATGGCCGGTAGTCCAGAACGGTATTTATGCGCTGGGCGGCCTTGTGACAGGCAGCGGTTATATCGGAACCCTGATCTTTGGTATTATCAAACGTGCGCTGATCCCGTTCGGACTTCACCACGTATTTTATATGCCGTTCTGGCAGACAGCTGTTGGCGGAACCATGGAGGTTGCAGGCCAGATGGTACAGGGCGGACAGAATATTTTCTTCGCCCAGCTTGCGGATTCTGCACATGTAGCCCATTTCAGCGCAGACGCAACAAGATATTTCTCCGGAGAATTTATTTTCATGATCTTCGGTCTTCCGGGAGCAGCACTTGCCATGTACCGCTGTGCAAAGCCTGAGAAGAAAAAAGCGGCAGGCGGACTTCTTCTTTCCGCAGCCCTTGCATGTATGCTTACAGGAATCACAGAGCCACTGGAGTTCTCTTTCCTGTTTGTAGCTCCTGCATTGTTTGCGGTACAGGTTGTTCTTGCAGGCGCGGCTTATATGATCGCACATATGCTGAATATTGCAGTAGGACTTACCTTTTCCGGCGGTTTCCTTGATCTGTTCCTGTTCGGGATCCTTCAGGGAAATGCAAAGACAAGCTGGCTCAGGATTATCCCGGTAGGTATCATTTACTTTATTCTCTATTATGTGATCTTCACCTTCCTGATCAAAAAGTTCAACTTCAAGACTCCGGGACGTGAGGATGACGACACAGAAACAAAGCTTTATACAAAAGCAGATGTAAACGCGAGAAAAGAAGCCGGAAAAGCCGGTGAAGCAGCAGGAAGCACATCCGCAGATCCGGTAAGTGAAGCCATCACAGCCGGTCTTGGCGGAAAGAAAAACATCAGCGATGTGGACTGCTGTGCAACACGACTTCGTATCACGGTTCATGACGCAGCAAGAGTCAACGATGACATTCTGAAAACCACAGGTTCCAGAGGAATCGTGAAAAAAGGCCAGGGTGTCCAGATCATCTACGGACCACAGGTAACCGTGATCAAATCCAAACTGGAGGATTATCTGGAGACTGTGCCAAATGAGTATTTTGAAAGTGCAGAGAATGCGGATGCAGACAGCACGGGAGATCAGAGTCAGTCTGCAGCACGTACAGCAAATGATCAGAATATGCAGCAGTCAGCAGTCGGTGACAGCCAGAAGGCAGGAAGTACAGGCGAGACTGCTCAGAACGCAGGCCAGACATCCACAGCCAGCGCAGCTCAGTCAGAGAAAAAAGTTCTGAGAACAGCCATCGTCTACAGCCCGGTAACCGGTATCGCTGCAGATCTTTCCACAGCGCCGGATGAAGGCTTTGCGGAAGGAATGATGGGAGAAGGTGCCGTAGTCACACCGAAGGATCCGGTGATCTGTGCTCCGGAAGACGGCGAGGTAGAGTTTATTTTTGACACAAAGCATGCCATCGGATTCCAGACAGATACAGATCTTCCTATGCTCCTCCATATCGGCATTGACACTGTAAAGCTGGAAGGAAAAGGCTTCGAGATCCTGGTAGAGCAGGGACAGCATGTAAAAAAAGGCGAGCCGTTGATGAAGATTGACATTCCGTATCTTACAGAAAACGCTCCGTCCTTATGTTCTCCGATCCTTTGCACAGAGATCGAGGATGATCAGAGAGTACGCCTTCTTGCCAATGGAGAGATCAAGGCAGGAGAGCCGTTGTTCGCAGTAGAGACTGTGGAAGAATAGGAAATTTTTCAGCAATAATATAGAAGATTGGTTTTGTGAAAAGCGCGCCTAATGCCCGGGCGCGCTTTTCCTGTTCAGTGGTCATCAGAAGAGCTTTACACGAAAGACAGATTCTGTTACGATAAAGAAAATCGATAGCTGCAGACAGAAATGCTGACAGAATATCCGGGGCAGATGGTGAAAAAAATAAGGTAGAATGTGGAAAAGCAGCAGGATATATAAAGATGGTGGGGAAAAAAGATGTACAGAGTGAGCAAGGTATTGAACAATAACGGCGTCATTGCCATAAATATGGAAGAAAACCAGGAATATGTGCTTCTGGGAAAAGGTGTGGGATTCGGAAAAAAGGTCAGCCAGCGTTTTGAGATGCCTTCCGGCTGCACCCTTTACAGACTGGCTCAGGAGACAGAACGCGGTTCGGCAAAAGAGCTGGCAAAAAGTGTGGCGCCGGAGTTCCTTGAGATCGCAGACGAGATCTTAAGAGAAGCGGAGAAAACTTTCGGGGATACCATAGATAAGGGAATCCTGTTTCCGCTTGCAGATCATATTTCCTTTGCAGTGGGACGTATCCGGAACCATGAGCAGATCAGCAATCCCCTGACGGATGATATCAAGGTGCTTTTTTACAGCGAATTCAAGGTGGCGGAAGTTCTGAAGAAGATCCTGAAAGAGCGGATGGATATTGAGATCGATGATCATGAGGTGGGATATGTGGCCCTCCACATTCACTCCGCACTTGGAGATGAGAAGGTGTCCGTTGCCATGCAGACAGCAAGAACAGTCCGGGAATGCATCGCCATGATCGAGATGGCTACAGGAAAAAAGATTGATGTTATCTCTCTGTCCTACAATCGTATGATGAATCACATCAAATATATGGTAGCCCGTGTCTCCACAGGGGAGACACTGAAACTGGATATGAATGATTATATAGAAGAAAAATATCCGGAATCCTACAGGATCGCAGAAGATGTCTGCGAGAGCTTGGGGAAAAGTCTTGGCAAAAAGCTGGATCCCATCGAGATCGGATATCTTGCCATGCATATCGAGCGTACGGTGGAGCAATAAATGCAAAAAATGTAAATTGCTGATTACTGGTCAATCGCGTTCATGGTCATACAGCAATGGGGAAGGCGGATAACTGATCCGGTACAGATATTTACACAATAAATTCAATAGCTTTTTTGACAGCAGTACTCATGGTAGTACTGCTGTTTGTGACCAGGCAGACTTCTCGCTGGGGAAGTGGCTCCTTAAGCTGAAGGGCAAAAACCTTCCCGTCATCGATCACTTCCTGAGCAAGTGGTTCCGGATAAAAACCGATTCCCAGATTGTGGACGATCATGGGAAGAACCTGGTCTGTAGTTGCAGCCTCAATGTCCGGATGAAAAGAGACACGGTTTTCCATAAAGTAATTCATATACATTTCTCTGGTGCTGGTCCCTTCTGCAAGACCTACAAAGGGCAGATCCTGAAGCTCATGGATGCTGATAGGGGCAGTGGTCAGATCCTTATATTTGCTTCCGCATACAAGGATCTCCCGGTAACGCAGGAGACTTTTTTTCTGTAAAGGCTTGCGGATGGAGATCGGAGTGGTGACAATAGCGAAATCCACCGCATAATTTTTCAGTGCCTGTACTGCCTGAGGAGTAGAATGGTTAAAGAGGCGCAGGCGAACATGGGGATATTGCTCGCGGAACAGCTCCAGCTTTTCCAGAAGGATCAGACGCAGGGCATTTTCGCTGGCGCCGATGGAAACCAGGCCATGCTCCAGTTCTCCGTTCTGGCGAATCTCCTCCTCACCGATAGAAAGCTGTTCAAAAGCCAGGGCAACGTGTTCGTAGAGCTGGCGGCCTTCCGGCGTAAGTGCGATCCCCTTGTTGGAGCGGAGAAAAAGAGTGCATTTCAGCTCCTGCTCCAGGTTGTTCATACAGCGTGTGATATTTGGCTGGTTGTTATGAAGAGCCCGTGCTGCCTTGGTAAAACTTTTATACTGGGCTACAAAATAAAAGATCCGGTAGTAGTCGTAAGTGATCATGTATAGTCTCCGTCCTGTGATATGATTTTAATATGTTTACGATATTAATAATACTTTTTACATTTGCTTCTGAGCAAACTATAATACACCCGAGGAAAAAAATCAATGACGGGAGTGATTTGGAGTGGTTTCAGGAGGCAGAAAGCTGCAGAGCGCAGACAGGCAGATGTCAGAAGCTTTCATTACAAGTATATTTCTGGCAATGTCCGGCGGATTTCAGGATGCCTACACATATTTTACAAGAGATGAGGTGTTTTCCAACGCCCAGACCGGTAACGTGGTGCTGATGAGCCAGAATTTTATGACAGGACAGTGGGGAGACGGTTTAAGGTACCTGTTCCCTGTTTTAGCCTTTGCCATTGGTGTTGTAGCGGCGGAGCGAATCCAGAATACCTTTAAATATGCAAAAAAACTTCACTGGAGGCAGATGATCCTGCTGATCGAGATCCTGATCCTTTTTGCGGTGGGATTTATGCCGGGAGAATTGGATATGCTGGCAACCGTACTGGTATCCTTTTCCTGCGCCATGCAGGTACAGACCTTCCGGAAGGTGGGCGGTTATTCCTATGCAAGCACTATGTGCATCGGAAATTTACGAAGCGGCACGGCGGCGTTGTCCGTGTATTGTCGTGAAAAACGTCCGGAACAGCTGAAGCAGGCTCTTTATTATTTCGGGATAATTTTCTTTTTTGCCATTGGAGCCGGTGGCGGAGGAAATCTGTCCATGAGGCTGGGGATCCCGGCAATCTGGGTATCGGATGTTTTGCTTCTGATCAGCTTTATTCTGATGTTTTCCAGTAAACATAGAGATTAGAAAGGGTGAGGAATTGTGGAAAACAGCACATTATTCCCAAGAGAGGAAAAGGCGGAGCTTTTATTTGAAAAGATCCTGAAGGATCCGGAGGCGTGCAGACGGCTGACGGAGACCTTCTATGAATCCATGGATGCGGATACAGACATAGAATGCGGATATCTTCCTCCGGAAAAATTCGCCTATGCATTGCTGGACGCATATAAAAACCGTGATCTGACAGCTCTCCTTATGGCAATCTGCCAGAACAGTATGTTTGATCTTCTGCGAAATTCTTTTCTGGCACCGTTCAGGTTCAATGCAGACGGACAGGAGAATCCGGTGCTTCTCACGGATGAAAATGGAAATTTTCTGCGGGAAAAGGGAATCCATGTAAGTGACAGGGATTATGATCGGTTCCGTAGGATATACAGGGAGAAACCGGGCGTAAAGATGTATCTGGCGTATGGCTACCGGAAGCGACATGCCTATGATGAAGCTACCATGGAAGTAGAAGAGTACAAAATGGGCGAACATATCGGAGTGCTGCTGGTGTATGAGCTTCCGGACAGCGTAAAGGAAAAGGAAACGGAGGCACAGGCCTATGCAGCTGTATGGGATATTATGATGGCAATCCAGAAGAAGCTTCCAAGAGCCTTTGTGTATTATGGGCAGGATTCTGTGGAGGATGGTGGAAAACGTTATGACGGACTGGGCGTTTTTCTCCCCATCCATAAATTTGCGGACCGACTGGAAAAAATGATCGGGATCGCTGATGAGATCGTAATGAAATAGAGTGTACAAAAAAGGACTGCTTTTGTATTGCTCCGGTTATCAGAAGGATAGTTGATGACCGGAAGCTACAGAAAGCAGTCCTTTTTGTATGCCCATCAGGTGCAGTAGCGGAACATTTTGTCCGTAAGGATCCTGGCGAAAATAAGGCCCAGGGGAAGAGCAACGATGATCAGGATCGCAGCTGCAAACCAGGAGGCGGAAACATTTAGGGACATGATCCCCAGATTGTAGATCGCCCGGTAGAGATAAAGTCCGGGAACCATGATCACAATGGATGGCACGGTAATGGAAATCCTGGGATATCCCACTTTTGTTTTGATGAGGGAGGCCAGAAGTCCGGCTGTCAGTGCTCCGAAAAAAGCCGCGGCAGCAGGTGGAAAACCGGCAAGATCAACAAGCTCCAGACGTAAAGTGTTGGACAGTGCGCCGATGAAGGCGGCAGCTGCGGCTAGACGGACAGGGCTGTTGAACATGACCGAAAAGCCGAATACCCCGCAGAAGCTTGCCAGAAGCCGGAACAGGATCCTCTGAGCTGCCGAAAGCTCCAGAGGCAGGAAATCCACAGGCTTCAGATGAAGAAGCAGTGCCATCAGCCAGGCAGAGACAGCAGCCACCATTACAACAATAATGGCGTAGGCCAGTCGTTCCAGACCGGAACGCATATCCAGCTTGGCAAGGTCGATCCCGCTTGTGATAAACGGAAAGCCCGGAATGATAAACAGCATGGAACAGATGTATCCGGCCTCATGCTGGACGGAAATGTGGAACAGAAGCTCTGCCAGCTTCAGGAAGCCTGCATATACAAGACAGGCGGAGGAAACAGAAACTGCAATGCACATAAACAGAGTAAAATGATGCTTGCCAAGCTTGCAGCGGATGGCGTTTCCGATGCCTGCGCCTGCAAAAGCCAGGATCATTTCCAGCGGGCCACCGCCCAGAAGAAAAGTAAATGCACCACAGGCCAGTGCAGAAGCCAGTCCCAGGGATGCAGGGGAATAAAGCCCGTGGATCCGCTCGATCTCATCTAACTGACTGTGCAGTGCTTCACCGCTCATATGGATACCCTCCGCAGGAAAATCACTGACAAAATGTTCCAGCCTGTTCAGTCTGGAAGTATTTACGCCGGTGGTAGTCAGACTAAGTGCATGGGAAAAACTGCTCTCACCGTCAAAGCAGGTGTAGCTTATAGACATTAGTCCGATATCTGCGGAGCAGGTGATGCCAAGTGCTTCTGACAATGTATTCATGGAACTCCGTACCCGCCAGGCACCGGTCCCACAGGAGAGAAGCATCATGCCTGTACGGCCGATCAGGGAAGCTTTTTCGGAAAGAGAAGCCTCGGTGATGGGCTGGCTGTTCCTGGCGCTTACGTAGTTGTGCCAGGGGATTTCCATATGATTACGTTTGATCAGAATATCTGACATAGAAATCACTTCTTTCTATATATTAAAATCATATAGTTGCTATTATAAATATATATAATAACTATAATCAGATATATTGTAGCTATTATTCTGAAAAAGTCAAGTGTAGATGAAATAAAATCTGACAGCACCAAAACGTCACTGTTAAAGATTTATCATTTTTTTGCGTAAAATGAATTTTTTTGGTTGCTTTTACGTACAATTTATGTATAATTGTGGATAGGGATGTTGGAATGACCAATTCCTATGGCAGGATGACAAAAACCTGCAAAAGTAGGTGGCTATCATAATTACTATTAAAGAAGAGAGGTAAATGTTAAGATGGCAAAAATCGATTTAACAAAGTATGGTATTACCGGAACAACTGAGATCGTGTACAATCCTTCTTACGATGTATTATTCGAGGAAGAGACCAAATCTGAGCTTGAGGGCTTTGAGATTGGTCGGGTCAGCGAGCTTGGTGCTGTCAATGTAATGACAGGTATCTACACAGGACGTTCCCCTAAAGACAAATATATCGTTATGGATGAGAACTCCAAAGACACAGTTTGGTGGACATCCGATGAGTACAAAAACGATAACCATCCGGCAACTCAGGAAGCATGGGCTGCAGTTAAAGATCTTGCTAAGAAAGAGCTTTCCAACAAGAGACTTTTCGTAGTAGATGCATTCTGCGGAGCTAACAAAGATACACGTATGGCTATCCGTTTCATCGTTGAGGTTGCTTGGCAGGCACACTTCGTAACAAACATGTTCATTCAGCCAACAGCTGAGGAACTTGAGAACTTTGAGCCAGATTTCGTTGTTTACAACGCATCCAAGGCTAAAGTTGAGAACTACAAAGAGCTGGGTCTTAACTCTGAGACAGCTGTAATGTTCAACATTACAAGCCGTGAGCAGGTTATCGTAAATACATGGTACGGCGGAGAGATGAAGAAAGGTATGTTCTCCATGATGAACTACTATCTGCCGCTTAAGGGCATTGCTTCCATGCACTGCTCTGCAAATACAGACCTTAACGGAGAGAACACAGCAATCTTCTTCGGTCTTTCCGGAACAGGTAAAACAACACTTTCCACAGATCCTAAGCGTCTTCTGATCGGTGATGACGAGCACGGCTGGGATGACAACGGAGTATTCAACTTCGAGGGTGGATGCTACGCTAAGGTTATCAACCTTGACAAAGAGTCTGAGCCGGACATCTACAATGCGATCAAGAGAAACGCTCTTCTTGAGAATGTAACACTTGATAAAGATGGAAAGATCGACTTCGCTGACAAGAGCGTAACAGAGAACACACGTGTTTCCTACCCGATCAACCACATCGAGAACATCGTTCGCCCGGTATCTTCTGCACCGGCAGCTAAAGAAGTTATCTTCCTGTCCGCAGATGCATTCGGCGTACTTCCTCCAGTATCTATCCTGACACCGGAGCAGACACAGTACTACTTCCTTTCCGGATTCACAGCTAAACTTGCTGGTACAGAGCGTGGAATCACAGAGCCTACTCCTACATTCTCCGCTTGCTTCGGACAGGCATTCCTTGAGCTTCACCCGACAAAATATGCTGAGGAGCTCGTTAAGAAAATGGAGAAGAGCGGTGCGAAAGCATACCTCGTTAACACAGGATGGAACGGAACTGGAAAACGTATCTCCATCAAAGATACTCGTGGTATCATCGATGCTATCCTTGACGGATCTATTCTTAAAGCTCCGACAAAGAAGATCCCATTCTTCAACTTCGAGGTTCCGACAGAGCTTCCAGGCGTAGATCCTGCAATCCTTGACCCACGTGACACATATGCAGACGCTGCAGAGTGGGAGACAAAGGCTAAAGATCTTGCTGCAAGATTCGTTAAGAACTTTGTTAAATATGAAGGAAATGCTGCTGGTAAAGCACTCGTTGCTGCTGGCCCGCAGGCATAATCGATCATTCCAACTGAATACAGATCGTAGATTTGACCGGGAGTGGATTTATCCGCTCCCGGTTTTATAATATCTGTAATACCTTAAAATCCTACTATAAAATATAAAAAATCTTTGGCTTGACTAACAGATGGTGCAAGGTGTATCCTTTCTGGGAAGTCAAGCGGAAGACCCGCAAGACTGTAAAAATTCTCTTTGCACTGCATTACATTCGAACAGGATGCGAGATCAACAGTACAAACTGAGCAGGCGATGCCTTTGGAGTTTTTTATTCTGAGGGCGTGGGGCCGGGCCGCAGGAAGCGGCAGCGGATATGTTTACGAGATAAGAATTTCAGACATATCTGCGGGACAGTGTATGTTTCGCAGGTATGTCTTTTTTACTGCAAAAATATGGATGGAACAGAAGGTAGAAACTGGGAGATCCCTATGTAGATAAGAAAGAACACCGGCGGAAATCGCAGTTCAGCGAGTAGTGAAAGAACCGCCGGTTTTTTCACGGAAAATGTTGTGCCATAAGAAAGACCAGAATCATATGCTAATCAAAAGGAGGTCCTGTTTATGGAACACACAAAAAACGAAACGATTATACACGACACAGATAAAGAAAGCTCATGGGAACAGCAGACGGCGATGAAGGTGTCCGGGATCAGTATCCTGGTAAATCTGCTGTTATCCATATTTAAACTTATCGCCGGTATTGCGGCGCATTCCGGAGCGATGATTTCTGATGCGATCCATTCTGCATCCGATGTGGGAAGTACTTTTATTGTTATCATCGGTGTCCGTCTTTCTGCAAAAAAATCGGACAAGGAGCATCAGTACGGACATGAGAGAATGGAGTGCGTTTCTTCCATTGTTCTTGCGGGGATGCTGCTTGTAACAGGTCTTGGCATCGGCATTACCGGTGTCCGTGATATTGTAAAAAGTACATCCGGCGGAACGATCGCCATCCCTGGAACCCTTGCGCTGATCGCGGCAGTGGTATCCATCGTGACAAAAGAGTGGATGTTCTGGTACACAAGAGGTGCTGCGAAGAAGATCAATTCCGGAGCACTGATGGCAGATGCATGGCATCACCGCTCTGATGCACTTTCCTCTATCGGAGCCTTTGTGGGTATCTTCGGAGCAAGACTGGGATACCCCATCCTGGATCCTGTTGCCAGTATCGTGATCTGCTTTATGATCGCCAAAGCTGCGATCGATATTTTCAGGGATGCTATTGACAAGATGGTAGATCACTCCTGTGATGCAAAAACCGAAGAATCGATGCGCCGTGAGATCCTCAAGGTGCCGGGCGTCAGAAGAGTGGATCTTCTTCGAACCCGCCTTTTCGGATCCAAAATGTACGTGGATATCGAGATCGCGGCGGCAGGAGAAATATCCCTCAACGATGCACATGATATTGCGGAAAATGTGCATCATACCATCGAAGATAAATTCAAAGACGTAAAGCACTGCATGGTGCATGTGAACCCCATCAATGGATAAAAAACAGGCCGCCGGAACGACAATGATAAGGTCATTCCGGCGGCCTGTTCTTTGCATAGAGAAACACCCGGTAGGGGAGCTACCGGGTGTTTCGAGGGGAGTATAAATAATTAAATAAGGGGTTATGTAAAAAAAATTTTTGAAGGGTAAATTCTTTTTACAAGAATAATTATAATATAAACTGGAAAAAAAAGCAATATCATTTTGGCGAATAATCTCCAAACTTTTTGGGATACTATTTCCTGTAATAAAAAGCGGCAGAAAGCTTCAGAAAGCCGCAAAAATCAACTTCATCAGGAGGTAATTCAAATGGCGAAAAATTACGAAACAGACAGAAATGAGTCCAATTATGCGGGAAAAAATTACGGGGAAAGTGATTCCAGAAACTGCGGAAAAAACAGTTCCAGAAACAGCTCCAGAAATTCTTCTAAAAACAGTTCCAAAAACAGCTACGGCAACAGTTACGGAAACAAAACATCCGACGAGTACGATTCAGAGAAAGACAGAGAGTCCGACAGATACTAGATATTCAGGGTAAGTGATCCGGAAGATACTAGGCAGAGGATCAATACGCAATAAGCAGAGCACCATTTTTATGCGGTACAGGATCCATCAGTCAGTTGGCCGGATCATACAGAAAAAATCGGTAAAAAAGCGGGAAAAAGTCAGAGCTGGCTTTCTCCCGCTTCCATACATATAAGGGAACATTCCTACAGAAGCTTCCATATAATATAGCAAAAAGAGGAGAGATTTTTCCATGTTTCAGATCGAAACTATCTCTGCAAAAATGCTGGATTATTATGTGGAGCGCAGTGACGCCGTTATCATAGATCTCCGGGATCCGGTCTCCTACAAAAAGGGACATGTCCGGAACGCAGTAAACATTCCATACCATGAGCTGGAAGAATATCTTGAGAAACAACAGGAGCAGAAGTACCAGTTTTCAGGAGATAAGATCCTGATCCTTTACTGTGACCGCGGTGGTGCCAGCATGCAGGCCGCCCGGAGCCTGGCAAGAGCGGGCTGCCGCACCCGGTCTGTGATCGGCGGATTTGCAGCCTACAGAGGCCGGAATCTTGTAAGCGGATAAAACAGAGTAATAGATCAGAGGAACCAGGAAATCGCAGGGCGGCATCGAAACGGAATCACTGTTCGCTACGTGACCAGCATTGAAGGGGATTACGAATGCATGACTGGCAATGGCTTGTGCTTGTATTTTAAAGGAAATCATGATAATGTAAAGAACAGGAATAAAAATGACACAAACCACAAGGAGAAAAGATTATGAAATATATGTTCGCGTCCGATGTACATGGTTCGGCATACTACTGCCGGAAAATGCTGGAAGCATATGACGAAGAGAAGGCGGAGAGACTGGTACTTCTGGGAGATCTGCTTTATCACGGTCCGAGAAATGACCTTCCGAAGGAATACGCACCGAAGGAAGTCATCCGCCTTTTAAATGAAAGAAAAAATCAGATCTACGCAGTACGCGGAAACTGTGAGGCAGAGGTAGACCAGATGGTCCTTGACTTCCCGGTGATGGCAGACTACTGCATTCTCGCCATCGATGGAAAAACTCTGTACGCCACACACGGTCACATCTACAACAAAGATAACCTTCCGCCAATGATGGACGGCGACATCCTGATCCACGGCCATACACATGTGCTGAAAGCAGAAAACATGGGAAATTATATCCTTCTGAACCCAGGTTCCGTATCCATTCCAAAGGAAGGCAACCCGCCAACCTACGCAATCCTTGAGAACGGAATTTTTACAATCAAAGACTTTGAAGGAAATACAGTACGGGAGATCACTTTATGAATCTGTGGGAATTAACAGCGCCCTGCCATTTCGGAACAGAGGCGGTACTGAAACGTGAAATACTGGACCTTGGTTATGAAGTGACCAAAGTGGAAGACGGAAGAGTAACTTTTGAGGCAGACGCCCAGGGTGTGGCAGACGCCAATCTGTTCCTCCGCACCACAGAACGCGTCCTTCTGAAAGTAGGCGAAGTAAAAGCCGAGACATTCGACGAACTTTTTGAGAAGACCAAGGCTCTCCCATGGGAGAATTACATACCGAAGAACGGTAAATTCTGGGTAGCCAAGGCAAACTCCATCAAGAGTAAACTTTTCAGCCCATCCGATATCCAGTCCATCATGAAAAAAGCCATCGTAGAACGTCTCAAAGGCATCTACGGAATTTCCTGGTTCCCGGAAGACGGTCCGGAATTCCCAATCCGTGTGGCATTTATGAAAGATGTGGCCCTGATCGGGATCGATACTTCCGGCGTATCTCTTCATAAGAGAGGATACCGCCAGATGACCGTGAAAGCACCCATCACAGAGACACTTGCCAGCGCACTTCTGATGCTGACCCCGTGGAAAAAAGACCGTATTCTCGTGGATCCTTTCTGCGGAAGTGGTACCTTTCCCATTGAGGCGGCAATGATGGCAGCGGATATGGCACCTGGAATGAACCGCCACTTCCTGGCTGAGAGCTGGGAACATCTCATCCCGAAGGAATGCTGGGAAGATGCAAGAGAAGAAGCCAGAGAGCGGGTAAATCTTGATATTGAGACGGATATCCAGGGCTTTGACATCGATGCGGCAGCTATCAAGGCAGCACGGGCCAATGCAAAGATGGCAGGAGTGGACAAACTGATCCATTTTCAGCAGAGACCGGTCAGCGAACTCCGCCACTCCAAACCGTTTGGTTTTATTGTGACCAATCCGCCCTATGGTGAGCGAATCGAGGAAAAAGAGAATCTTCCGGCACTGTACCGTGAGATCGGCGAGAGCTATAAGCGCCTGGATCGCTGGTCCATGTATCTTATCACCGCCTATGACAAGGCAGAGAATGATATCGGCCGAAAAGCAGACAAGAACCGTAAGATCTATAACGGAATGATGAAAACCTACTATTACCAGTTCCTTGGACCACGTCCGCCGAAGAAAGGAAGTATAAAAGAATGAAAAAGATCATTTTTGCCACTGGAAACGAGGGGAAAATGAAGGAGATCCGAAGGATACTTGCGGATCCCCAGCTTGAGATCCTTTCCCTGAAAGATGCCGGAATCCATGCGGATATCGACGAAAATGGAAAAAGCTTCGAAGAAAATGCCATGATCAAAGCTGAGGCCATCTGCAAAATGACCGGTGAGATCGTTCTGGCAGATGATTCCGGCCTTGAGATCGACTATCTGAATAAAGAGCCGGGAATCTATTCCGCACGTTACATGGGAGAGGACACTTCCTACCACATCAAAAACGCGAACCTGATCGAACGTCTGGAAGGTGTACCGGATGAGAAACGTACCGCACGTTTTGTCTGTGCCATTGCGGCGGCTTTCCCGGATGGCAGAAGAGAGACGGTCCGTGCCACCATGGAGGGGCGCATTGGATACGAGGAAAAAGGCGAGAACGGTTTTGGCTATGACCCGATCTTTTATCTTCCGGAATATGGCTGCACTTCCGCAGAACTTTCCATGGAAGAAAAAAACAGGATCAGCCATCGCGGAAAAGCCCTTCGCCTTATAAAGGAAGAACTTGTATGAAGGTGATGATCGTGAGCGATACCCACGGAAGAGATGAAAACCTGGAGATCGCAGTAAACCGGGAAGCTCCTTTTGACATGCTGGTGCATTGTGGAGACGTGGAAGGCAGAGAATTTTATATCGAAGCCCTCGCAGACTGTCCCTGCAGCATTGTATCCGGAAATAATGATTTTTTCTCCGATCTTCCAAGAGAAGATGTGATCGACATTGAAGGAAATAAGGTACTGGTGACACATGGTCACTATTATGGCGTGTCCATGGCTTTTGACCAGCTGGCAGATGCTGCAAAACAGCGTGGCTGCAATGCGGCATTTTTCGGACACATTCACGTGCCGGTCCTGGAAAAAGAAGACGGAATTCTTCTTGTAAACCCCGGAAGCCTGGCCTTCCCAAGGCAACGGGGCAGAAGACCCAGCTATGCAGTTCTGGAAACGGACGGAAACGGTGGGATGGATGTGGAGATCCGGTACTTATAAATAAGAAGTATTATATAGAAAAAAAGAAATGCCGCAGAGTTGTATACTCTGCGACAAACAAAAAGACGCCTGTACAATATTTACAGGCGTCATATGAACTAAAATTATTGGAATAAATTTTCCCTCGGAGGAATTACAGGCTCCGGCAGCTACCGGCTTGTTATCACCGTAACAAAAGATCAGCGAACAGTTATGGAAGTTCCGTATTATTTCATTGTCCAGTAAGTACAATCAGATAATTTATATCATACAAAAGAGGCCAGGTTCAATGTATACTTTGAATGTTTACATTGGATCGAAGCCTCTTTTTTATAAGGCAGAAGGAGAGGATGTCACATTCTGTGACAACAGCCATTGACGATGCAGAATAGATTACGATATACTGTAAAGCAAGAAGTACGGGGATATAGTATATAGTTTCAGAAAGGGGCGGACATAAATGGGAAGATTTGTAAATCCGGATAACAGCGCATTTCAGGTAGCACTGAATTCCAGGATATATGTGGATAAAACAGGATTGTTGGAGTACACAAATACTGTTCTGGATACTATGGATGCCTATATCTGTAACAGTCGTCCGCGCAGATTCGGGAAATCCTATACGGCGAATATGCTTACTGCGTATTACAGCAAGGGAGCGGATTCCGAAAAAATGTTTTCAGGACTGGAGATCAGTAAGGCAGCAGATTTCCGAAAACATCTTAATAAATATGATTTAATCCATATAGATGTTCAGTGGTTTCTGGCAAATTGTGCAAAGGCAGATGACGTTGTTGCATTTATCACAGAGAGTATACTGGATGAGCTGAGAACGATTTATCCATGTGTGTTACCATCAGAAGAGATATCTTTGCCAGATGCACTTTCAAGAATCCGGGAGAAAACAGGGCAGAAATTCGTTGTGATCATTGATGAGTGGGATGTTCTGATCCGAGATGCAGCGGCGAATTCCAAAGTGCAGAAAGAGTATATTAATTTTCTCAGAGGAATGTTCAAAGGGACGGAACCAACCAGATATATCCAACTTGCATATCTTACAGGTATTCTCCCGGTAAAAAAAGAAACAACACAGTCAGCGCTTAATAATTTTGATGAATTTACAATGTTAAGTGCGGGCAATCTTGCACCGTATATCGGATTTACAGAAGATGAGGTGCGGAATCTTTCGGAAGAATATCAACAGGATTTTCATGAAGTGAAGCGATGGTATGATGGATATCTTTTGAAGGACTGTCAGGTTTATAATCCGAGAGCAGTAGTCAGCGTGATGCTTAAAGGTGAATTTAAGAGTTACTGGTCGGAAACAGCGTCCTATGAAGCAATCGTGCCTCTTATTAATATGAATTATGATGGATTGAAAACATCGATCATAGAAATGTTGTCCGGTGCATCTGTGAAAGTCAATACAGCGACATTCAAAAATGATACAGAGAATATAAAGAGCAGAGATGATGTACTGACCTATATGATCCATTTGGGATATCTTGGTTATGACCAGACCAGAAAAACGGCATTTGTGCCCAATGAAGAGATCAGGCAGGAGCTGACAACTGCGGTAGAAAGTAAAGCCTGGAATGAAATGATCCTTTTTCAGCAGGAATCGGAGAAGCTGTTGGATGCAACATTGGAAATGGATTGTCCGGTGGTAGCTGCACAGATAGAAAAAATCCATAATGAATATGTTTCCGTTATTCAGTATCATAACGAAAATTCATTAAGCAGTGTGCTGGCGATTGCATATTTAAGCGCTATGCAGTATTATTTCAAGCCGGTTCGGGAACTGCCATCAGGACGTGGATTTGCAGATTTTGTATTTATTCCGAAGCCGGAATATAAAAGTGATTATCCGGCGCTTGTAGTTGAATTGAAGTGGAATCAGAACGCTCAGACTGCAATGCAGCAGATTAAAGACAGGAAGTATCCAGATTCTGTTTTGGAGTACACAGGAGATATTTTACTTGTAGCGATTAATTATGATAAGGATAAAAAAGAACATCAATGTATGATCGAGCAGTATGAGAAAAAATAATTTTCAGAATTGCTATAGAATGATAATGCCTCAGGACAGGTATAACACAGGCAGCAGGTAAGTTGTTGGTGCTATGCATGTACTGAGGCTTTTTCGTTATAATATAAGATCTTATTTATCATCCCCGGTAAGCCGAAGCACATCCCGGATCTCGTCCACATTCATATCCAGGATTACGGCGAGTTCATCGATGGTGAATTTGGTGGTGTCGTCATCGTCTGTGAGCTCTTTTACCGCGGATTCAAGATTTTCTACCTTGGATACCAGATAGTCATCACGGAATTTCTGCTGGGTCTGTTCCTCGATGGCATGGAGGATTCCGCTGCGGATACGGCCGCGCATCCAGGCGTCGTTCTTCTGCTGGGGTTCTGTTTCCTTAAGAGCCGCCAGAAGGGCCAGATTCGCCTCCTGAATGAGGTCAGCCAGGTAAATCTCCTCACAGTTCAGTTCAGCGGCCATCTGGGCTGCCTGGGCCATGTAGAACTGGGTCAGAGCACCTTCGGCAGCGGTGTCACCTTTTGCAAAGGCCTGGAAGAGGGAAGCAAGATCGTCGGAATCAAGCCCTTCCGGGGAAAAACTTTCCATATAATCGTTGAGGTAAGCCTGTTCCTCAGCGGTAAGGGCAGCGCGGGTACCTGGAAGTTCTTCTTCGCCTGCGGATTCGGATGAAACAGCATCCGCTTTTGCAGCATTGGCCGCTTCATCGGCACCTTCGATAGTGATTCCTTTTAATTTAAGATACTGCAGGATCTTTACAAGCTGTGAAGTGTTCAGGTCGGATTCATCGAAATGCTCACGGATCTGCTGCTGGGAGAGCTGCTTGCCGTTCTCCTCTGCGATGGTGCAGATTTCATTGAGCTTCTGCTGAAATAACTTTATATCCATAAAAACATCTCCTTAATTTTCCAGAATTTCTTCTTGACTTTATTATCAGGATTATGATACCATAAGCAAGTCGCAAATGACAGGAAAACCTTTGAATAGACGGAAAAAACGTGAAAAAAAGTTTTTTTAAAAAAATTCAAAAAAGGTGTTGACATTTGTAAAAAGCTATAATATAATATCACTTGTCGTCAGGCAAGAGAGAAAAGCAACAGCGACAAAAACTTAATAAAGACCATAAGTAAATGGTACATCGGGGTGTGGCTCAGTTTGGCTAGAGCGCCTGGTTTGGGACCAGGAGGCCGCAGGTTCGAATCCTGTCACCCCGACTGCTGTAAACTTATTACCGCAAGCATGCGGGTGTAGTTCAATGGTAGAACACCAGCCTTCCAAGCTGGATACGTGGGTTCGATTCCCATCACCCGCTTCTCTGAAAAGAGAGCATGTGTCTGTAGCTCAGCTGGATAGAGCAACGGCCTTCTAAGCCGTGGGTCGGGGGTTCGAATCCCTTCAGGCACGTTGTGGTGGGTATAGCGCAGTTGGTTAGCGCGCCAGATTGTGGCTCTGGAGGCCCAGGGTTCGAATCCCTGTATCCACCCTTCGCCCATTGGGCTATCGCCAAGCGGTAAGGCACAGCACTTTGACTGCTGCATTCGCTGGTTCGAATCCAGCTAGCCCAGTCCTTTTTTATGGGGTATTAGCTCAGTCGGTAGAGCACTTGACTTTTAATCAAGTTGTCCGGGGTTCGAATCCCCGATGCCTCATTAGCGGAAAGCATTTGCTTTCCGTTATTTTTTTACCATCAGACAGAGTGATGGCAACAATTGAATATGCGGATATGGCGGAATTGGCAGACGCGCTGGTTTTAGGTACCAGTGAGCAATCGTGCAGGTTCAAGTCCTGTTATCCGCACTTATTAAGAGATCTTCTGTAAATTTGATTTATAGAAGGTCTTTTGTATTTTCAGAATAATACTCATAATAAAATGCCACAGATGTATCGGTAATGATCTGTGGCATTTGGCTCTATAAAATTTTTTAAATCAAATTACAATTTCTCCCCCTCATTCACTTCCTCAATAAACACCTTTCCTTCCGCCTGCTGCTCCACAAAGTGAAACCGGAGCACAGCCTGGGGCCAGTTGAGGGTGATGATGGCTTTTTTATCCCGGGTCTTTCCAGCGGTCTGGATCTGGTCTACGAGGTCGGAGAGGATCTCACGGGTGAGATAACCGCCTCTCCAGTGGAACGTGAATTCTCGGCCTTTTTTGGCGGCCTGGAGGGCGCGTTTGTAGACGTCTTCCAGCTTGGTAAAGGACAGCTTTTTTTCGCGGTAGTAGAAGTGGCTTCCGTCGGGGCAGGAGGGCGCAGGAGCGATCAGCGGCTCATGGTCACGGAAGATATTTTTGTCATCCAGATTAAAATAATCGTAGCGGATGCTGACAGAACCGTCCTCGTTTTTGCCAAGGGTATTGTCGAAGGTGGCATCCAGGTGATAGTACTGTCCGTTAATCCGGACAATATTCCAGGTGTGGCGGTATTTGATCCCTTTTTCCGGATTGTTTCCGCAGATGGCGATGATACACCAGACACCGAGGGCATCGCAGAGCACTTTTACAGATTTGGCGATTCCCTCGCAGACGCCTACGCCGTGTCCAAGAGGCCCGATGATCTCGTGGGAGTATGGCTTTTTCAGCTTGTCATAGCGGATGTTTTCGCAGATAAAGTCATGGACATATTTTTCCTTATCCCACTCGGAAAGCTTCATGGCAGGGCGTACAAGCTTGTCTACGCGGGCGCCCAGAGCTTTCTGGTGTTCCCGGATCTTATTCTTGTCAAAGATATATTCAGGGATCAGGATCAGATTTGGGGAATCTTTGTAATAGCGGTATTTGAACCCCACGGCCCAGAAGATCTCCGGATGATCCAGTCTCAGCTGGAAAAACACATCATAGAGCCAGTTTCCGTCGGTAGTGGGAACCTGTGGGATCAGAAACTCATCGGAAAGTTCCATAAGTCCGTGAAGCATTGCGCGGTACACGTTCTGTTTATCTTTTGGCATTCTGCCGTAATAATATTCTTCAGCCTGTTTCATATATTTGAATTTAATCCGCCGTAGTTCTGAAATTTTGTTGTAATTCAGAATTCAGCAGAAACCCCTTTCTAAAAAATCAACGAAAAAATTATATCATAAAAGAATCATCAGAAGAAGTGCAGAGATAAAATGGAAGAAAGATTACGGAAAAATAAAACATGCAGAGCCATCCCACAAAGATGTACCCTGCATGTTTTTTCTGCCTTGAAATATTTTTGCCCGGAAATAACCGGGAGGCCAGGATTAGCCATTATACAGCTGATAATACCGGCCCTTCTGAGCAAGCAGCTCCTCATGGGAACCACGCTCGATGATACGTCCCTGCTCCAGGACCATGATACAGTCACTGTTGCGTACTGTGGAAAGTCTGTGGGCGATCACGAAGGTTGTCCTGCCTTCCATCAGCTTATCCATACCATCCTGTACCAGTTTTTCGGTACGGGTATCAATGGAACTGGTGGCTTCGTCCAGGATCAGGACAGGCGGATCTGCAACAGCTGCACGGGCGATGGAGAGAAGCTGTCTCTGGCCCTGGCTCAAGTTTGCACCGTTTCCACGGAGAAGGGTGTTATAACCCTGTGGAAGCCTGCGGATAAAACCGTCAGCGTTGGCAAGTTTTGCTGCGGCGATGACCTCTTCATCTGTGGCATCCAGTTTTCCGTAGCGGATGTTTTCCATAACGGTTGCCGTGAACAGGTTGGTATCCTGAAGAACGATGCCCATGGAACGGCGAAGATCGTCTTTTTTGATCTTGGTGATATTGATGCCGTCGTAACGGATCTTACCTTTCTGAATGTCGTAAAAACGGTTCAGAAGGTTGGTGATGGTGGTTTTTCCGGCGCCGGTAGATCCTACAAAAGCGATCTTCTGGCCCGGCTGTGCATACATGTTGATGTCATGAAGAACAATCTTGTTGGAGTTATAACCAAAATCCACATCCTCCAGAACCATGTCACCTTTCAGCTCGATATAATCCGTGGTACCCTCAGCTTTATGGAAATGTTTCCATGCCCAGCGGCCGGTACGTTTCTCGGATTCGGTGAGAACGCCGTTTTCCTCTTTTGCGTTGACAAGAGTAACGTAGCCTTCGTCCACTTCGGATTTCTCATCCAGAAGATCAAAGATACGTTTGGCACCTGCAAGGGCCATAACAATACTGTTGAACTGCTGGCTGACCTGGTTGATGGGCATGTTAAAACTCTTGTTGAAAGTCAGGAAGCTGGCAAGTCCGCCAAGAGTGAAGTTTCCGATGCCATTGATGGCAAGGATACCGCCAACCATGGCACAGATCACGTAGCTGACGTTTCCAAGCTGGGCAACTACAGGCATCAGGATGTTGGCAAAACGGTTGGCGTTGTCTGCGCTGGCAAAAAGCTGGTCGTTCAGCTCATCGAATTTCTGGATGCTTTCGTCCTCATGGCAGAAGACTTTGACAACTTTCTGTCCTTCCATCATCTCTTCGATATAGCCGTTGACAATACCAAGGTTTGTCTGCTGTTCCAGGAAATATTTTCCGCTCAGGCCCGCAAGTTTCCGGCTGGCAGTCAGCATAATGGCAACCATAAGCAGAGTCACGAAAGTAAGCGGAACGTTGAGGATCAGCATACTTACAAGAACACTGACAATGGTGATCACACTGGAAAGCAGCTGTGGGAAACTCTGGCTGATCATCTGGCGCAGGGTATCAATGTCGTTGGTGTAGATGGACATGATATCACCGTGTGCGTGGGTATCAAAATATTTGATGGGAAGTGTTTCCATTTTTGCAAACATGTCGTTTCGGAGGTTACGTAAAGTTCCCTGGGAAACATTGATCATGATACGGTTATAAGTATAGGTGGCAATAACACCGATGGCGTAAAAACATGCCACACGTGCGATTGCAGCAGTTAAAGGCCCGAAGTCCGGTGTATCTGCCTTAAGAAGAGGCGTGATATACTGGTCAATCAGGGTTTTCATGAACATGGTTCCCTGTACATTGGCAAGAACGCTGACAAAAATGCAGATCACCACGATCACGATATGGATACTGTAGTTCTTAAAAATATAACGGGAAAGGCGTCCCAGAAGTTTTCCTGGCTGTTCCGGCGCTCCCATGCCTTTCGGTCCAGGACCACCCGGACCTTTCATGTTCTGTTTTTTCAAGCCGGATCACCTCCCTCGTCAAAATCACCGGCACCGCCGGTCTGTGAATTGAATACATCCTGATAAATGGCGTTGGTCTTAAGAAGTTCCTCATGGGTACCAAATCCGTTGATCTCGCCGTTGTCCATAACGATGATGCGGTCTGCATTCTGGATACTGGAAACACGCTGGGCGATGATCAGCTTGGTGGTATCCGGGATCTCTTCTGCAAAAGCACGGCGGATTTTTGCGTCTGTGGCAGTATCTACCGCACTGGTGGAATCGTCCAGGATCAGTATCTTCGGTTTCTTCAGAAGAGCACGGGCGATACAGAGACGCTGTTTCTGACCTCCGGAAACGTTGGAACCGCCCTGTTCAATGAAAGTATTGTATTTATCCGGCATTTTTTCGATGAAATCATCAGCGCAGGCAAGCTGGCATGCACGGCGGCATTCTTCTTCCGTGGCGTTTTTGTCACCCCAGCGGAGATTTTCCAGAATGGTTCCTGAGAAGAGGACATTCTTCTGAAGGACAACGGAAACCTGGTTCCTGAGAGATTCCAGGTGGTATTTGCGGACATCGATGCCTCCCACCAGAACAGAACCGTCCGTTACGTCATAAAGACGGCTGATCAGGTTGACAAGACTGGATTTGGCACTTCCGGTACCGCCGATGATTCCGATGGTCTCGCCGGAGCGGATGGAAAGGTTGATGTCTTTTAAGACCGGTTCTTTGCTGTCTTTCTTATAACTGAAGTTTACGTGGTCGAAGACGATGCTTCCGTCCGGAACTTTTGTTACCGGGTTCTCCGGGTCAGTGATATCAGAAGTATCGTTGATGACTTCCGTAACACGCTCGGCACTGGCAATACTCATGGTCACCATAACAAAAACCGTGGAGAGCATCATCAGGCTCATGAGAATGTTCATGCAGTAAGTGAGAAGGCTCATAAGCTCACCGGTAGTAAGCGTGCTGCCCACGATCATTTTTGCGCCAAGCCAGCTGATTCCAAGGATGCAGGCGTAAACGGTAAACTGCATCAGAGGCATGTTCATAACAACGATCTTCTCGGCACTTAAGAACATTTCGTATACTTTGTTACAGGCTTTCTGAAATTTGCTGATCTCGTAGTCTTCACGGACATAGGCTTTGACAACACGGACGGCACCGATATTTTCCTGGACACTTGCGTTCAGGTCATCGTATTTGCGGAACACAGTCTGGAAATATTTCGTTGCTTTCCGCATGATAAAGATCAGACAGGCACCGAGGAAGATCACCGCGATCAGATAAATGCTTGCAAGTTTGGCGTTGATGAGAAATGCCATGACCATGGCACAGATCAGGCTGGCCGGTGCACGGGTACACATACGCAGGATCATCTGATAGGCATTCTGCAGGTTGGTCACATCTGTGGTAAGACGGGTGATCAGGCCAGCAGTGCTGTATTTGTCGATGTTGGAAAAAGAAAAGGTCTGGATGTTGGTGTACATGGCTTTTCGGAGGTTTCTGGCAAAGCCTGTGGAGGCCAGTGCTCCGTATTTTCCGCCCATGACGCCGGACCAGAGTCCGCACAGGGCAAGAACTACCATAACTCCACCCATCCGATAGATATGGCCGATATTTCCGGCTTCCACACCCTTATCAATAATGGAAGCCATGGCTAGGGGGATCAGAGTCTCAAAGAGAACTTCCAGGATCATGAAAAAAGGCGTGAGAAACGAGGCCTTTTTAAACTCCCTGACCTGGGCCAGAAGGGTTTTGAGCATAAAAAATCTCCTTTCTTTTACTGTTCAAAAAGATAGCACCCCTGGAAAAAGTTCCGGGCTGCTACAGAACAGATGTATTGTTCAGATACTATTATCGGGGAAAATATTTTTAATGTCAAGACAAATATGTGTGAAATACTTGACATAACATCCTTTAAGCGGTATATTAAAAGTTAATATTCACCTGTAAAATAGGGGCGAGAATGCAATTCAGATCCCTTTAGAGGGTCTATATAGAGTTAAATTTTTGTAGGGAGGATTTTATATGGAAATCAGACAGTCAGCAGAGGATTACCTGGAATCAATTCTGGTTTTATCGAAGAAGGGCGGCGGGGTTCGTTCCATTGATATTGCTACCAGACTTGGCGTTTCCAAGCCAAGTGTCAGCCATGCGATGAAGCTTCTCCGTGAGGACGGATATATTGCCATGGACCGTTACGGTACTGTGACACTTCTGGAGAAGGGCGCAGAGATCGCCAACCAGATCTATGAGAGACACACCGTACTTGCCAAGATGCTGGAGGGACTTGGAGTTCCTGCGGAGATCGCACTGGAGGATGCCTGCAAGATGGAGCACGATATCAGCCAGGAGAGCTTTGAGAAGATCAAGGCGCATTATAATAACTTTATTAAGAGAGACGAAGCAGCAGCGGAGTAAATGAAGTGACCGGCCAGTATCCACACGGGGCGGCAGTGAAAGCCAATGAAAGATAAAAAAGAAGTGCATGAGAAGCGTGATAACTTTTCATGCACTTTATTGTTTATCTGCCTATTTCGCAGAAGATTTCTCCGGCAGCTGTGCCAGGATGATAGCCGCGAACATGATGACGCATCCAAGAAGCTCTTTTGCGGAAAGCTTCTGTCCAAGGATGACCCAGCCTGCAAGTACGGAGATACAGGATTCCAGGGAAAGAATCAGAGAAGCTACCGTTGGATTGACATTTTTCTGGCCTACGATCTGCAAAGTGTAGGCAACGCCGCAGGACATAATGCCGGCATACAGGATGGGGAGCCATGCAGTGAGGATAGAAGAAATCTGCGGATGTTCCAGGACAAGAGCCGGGATCATGGACAGGATCCCGCAGACCAGGAACTGGATACAGGAAAGTTTTACTCCGTCTGCTTTCGGGGAAAAATAGTCAATGACCAGAATGTGCAGAGAAAACAGGAACGCACACACCAGCACCAGGACGTCTCCGAGACCAATGGAAAAACCGTCCGTGATGCAGAGAAGATAAAGTCCGATCAGTGCCATGACAACAGCTGTCCAGATAAAGGGACTGCATTTCTTTTTCAGGAAAAGTCCGATAATCGGGACAATGACAATATAGCAGGCAGTGATAAAACCGGCTTTTCCCACCGTTGTATATTTGATGCCGAACTGCTGGAAGTTGCTGGCTGCAAAGAGAGCAATTCCGCAGGCGATTCCTCCGATCCAGAGGTCACGGGAGTTGTATGGAGAAGAGGTATCCGCATTTTTGGCGCCTGTTGCTGGAAATTCTGCTGCCGGGGAATCTGCCGCGGCAGAAGCTGTATCTTTGGAGCGGTTTAAGAGAAAGATCACCGGCACCAGAACAGCAGCACCGATCAGGGAACGGACGCCGTTAAAAGTAAAAGGACCTACATATTCCATGCCTACACTCTGGGCGACAAAGGCGATTCCCCAGATGGTAGCGGCCAGAAGCAGGCAGAGAGAATTTTTCAGAGGCATTTTCTGTGTGTTCATGATAAAAGAATCCTTTCGCGTATTATGTGGTCAAAGCGATATATAAGAAAAGACCCCGGGGAACTTCAGATAGCTTCCCGGGGCATTTTTATGATCTGTCGGAACCGTGTCCGGCAAAATTAGTTCTGATTCTGGTTGTTCTTAACTTCTGCAAGCTTCATAGCACGAACTTTCAGCGGCAGACCGAACAGAGTGATGAATCCGTCAGCGTCGTGGTGGTCATACATATCACCGGTTGTGAAGGAAGCAAGGGACTCATTGTAAAGGCTGTATGGAGAAGTTGTACCATTCTTGATGATGTTTCCTTTGTAAAGTTTGAATTTAACTTCACCGGTAACATATTTCTGAGTGGATTCAACAAATGCCTGGATAGCCTCACGGAGTGGTGTGTACCATTTTCCCTCGTAAACAACCTGTGCAAACTGGCTGCCCAGTTTCTTCTTGGCTTCCATTGTCTCACGGTCAAGGATCAGCTCCTCAAGCTGGTCATGAGCTGCCATCAGGATTGTTCCGCCAGGAGTCTCATAAACACCACGGGATTTCATACCAACAACACGGTTCTCAACGATGTCAACGATACCGATACCGTTCTCGCCGCCAAGTTTGTTCAGCTCAGTGATGATCTCGGAAACTTTCATTGCCTTTCCGTTGAGAGTTTTCGGAACACCCTGCTCAAATGTCATGGTAACTTCTGTTTCTTTATCAGGAGCTTTCTCCGGTGTTACGCTTAATACAAGCATGTCATCGTAGTTCGGAGCCTGGGAAGGATCCTCAAGTTCCAGTCCCTCGTGGCTGATGTGCCAGAGGTTTCTGTCACGGCTGTAGCTGTGGCTTGCATCGAACGGAAGAGTGATGCCGTGAGCTTTACAGAACTCGATCTCATCTTCACGGGACTGCATGGTCCACAGATCTGTCATACGCCATGGAGCAATGATCTTGATGTCCGGAGCGAGAGCCTTGATGCCAAGCTCGAAACGGATCTGGTCATTTCCTTTACCTGTAGCACCGTGGCAGATTGCAACAGCGCCTTCTTTACGTGCGATCTCAACCAGTTTCTTGGCGATAACCGGACGAGCCATGGAAGTTCCGAGAAGATAGGAATGCTCATATACAGCACCGGCCTCTACACATGGCATGATGAAATCATCGCAGAACTCATCAACAATATCTTCAATATATAATTTGGAAGCACCGGACATTTTTGCTCTCTCTTCAAGACCGTCCAGCTCGTTTCCCTGTCCGCAGTTTACACAGCAGCAGACAACGTCATAATCAAATGTTTCTTTCAGCCACGGGATCAGGGCTGTGGTATCAAGACCACCGGAATACGCTAAAACAACTTTTTCTTTCATAATATATGTCCTCCTGGGATTTTTTGAAATTTTGTATCGCTCCGGACATTTCCGGGACGGTGAATTTTTTTACGTTATCTGGAAAAATTATGCTGTTTTATAACTTTACCAGAGTGAATAAATATTCATGCGTGACAAAACAAAATTTTCGGCTGTCCTGTCGACATGGCTTAATATACACCAGATTTTATAAATATGCAAGAGATAATTTGAAAAATATGAAAAATTTTTTGCATAAAAATGCATCGAAAAACGGGTAATATTATAAGAAAATACATGAAAAACAGAAAAGACAGTGAAAAATCAAAGAAAATGACTATTGCATAATATGCAGAGAAGATGTATAATCTATCCATTGACAAGGCGGACATATGAGGAACGCCTTTTTACTTAAGCCGTAAGAGATACGGCAGAGGAGGAATGTGAAAGATGATTAAAGCAGGAATTATCGGTGCGACAGGGTACGCAGGAAATGAGATCGTAAGACTTCTTCTTGGACACAAGGATGTTGAGATCAAATGGTTTGGTTCCCGAAGCTACATAGATCAGCAGTATGCAGATATTTATCAGAACTTTTTCAAACTGGTGGATGCCAAATGTATGGATGACAATATGGCGGCACTTGCAGATGAGGTGGACGTGATCTTTACCGCAACTCCGCAGGGCCTTTGTGCATCCCTTATTAATGAAGAAATCCTTTCCAAGTGTAAGGTGATCGACTTAAGCGCGGACTTCCGTATTAAAGATGTGAAGAAATATGAAAAATGGTACGGAATCGAGCACAAAGCACCGCAGTTTATTGATGAAGCAGTTTACGGTCTCTGCGAGATCAACCGTGAGGATATCAAAAAGGCACGGCTGATCGCCAACCCGGGATGCTATCCGACATGCTCCACACTGTCTATTTATCCGCTGTTAAAAGAAGGCCTCATTGATCCGAACACTATTATCATTGATGCAAAGTCCGGAACATCCGGAGCAGGAAGAGGAGCTAAAGTTCCGAATCTTTACTGTGAAGTAAACGAGAGTATTAAAGCTTACGGCGTTGCCACACACAGACATACACCGGAGATCGAGGACCAGCTTGGATACGCATGCGGACAGGAAGTGCTGATCAACTTTACCCCGCATCTTGTTCCGATGAACAGAGGAATCCTGGTAACTGCATATGCTTCCCTGACAAAGGATGTTACCTATGAGGAAGTAAAAGCGGCCTATGACAAATATTATAAAGATGAGTTCTTTGTACGTGTGCTGAATAAAGATGTATGCCCGCAGACAAGAAACGTGGAAGGCAGCAACTTTGTAGATGTAAACTTCAAGATCGATCCGAGAACTAAGAGAGTGATCATGATGGGTGCCATCGACAACCTGGTAAAAGGTGCCGCAGGACAGGCCGTTCAGAACATGAACCTGATGTTTGGATTCGACGAGAACGAAGGACTGAAACAGATCCCGATGTGCCCGTAAAACACAGAGGATTTCAGACGAGAGGAGACATAGAATATGAAGATCATCGACGGCGGCGTAACAGCCGCAAAAGGTTTTAAGGCAGCGTCAACTGCAGCAGAGATCAAATATAAAGGCCGTACCGATATGGCCATGGTATTCAGTGAAGTTCCCTGTGTGGCTGCAGGAACATTCACGACCAATGTGGTAAAAGCAGCTCCTGTAAGATGGGATCAGGACATTGTATACAATCATCAGGGCGCAAGAGCCGTGATCTGCAACAGCGGAATCGCCAACGCATGTACCGGTGAGGAAGGTTTTGGCTACTGTAAGGAAACAGCCAAAGCAGCATCCGAAAGCCTGGGAATCCCGGAAGACAGTGTGCTGGTAGCATCCACAGGTGTCATCGGAATGCAGCTTCCGATCGACCGTATCGCAAACGGAGTAAAAGCCATGGCTCCGAAACTTGATGGAAGCCGCGAAGCAGGTTTTGAGGCAGCAAAAGCCATCATGACAACCGACACCGAGAAGAAAGAGGCAGCTGTAGAGATCGAGATCGGCGGAAAAACCGTAACCGTAGGCGGTATGTGCAAAGGTTCTGGAATGATCCACCCGAACATGTGCACAATGCTTGGATTTATCACCAGCGATGTGGACATCTCCAAGGAACTTCTTCAGGAAGCACTCAGCGAGGACATCAAGGACACCTACAACATGGTATCCGTTGACGGAGACACCTCCACAAACGACACCGTCCTCCTCCTGGCAAACGGTCAGGCCGGCAATCCAAAGATCACAGAGAAAAATGCAGATTATGAAGAGTTCAAAAAAGCCCTCAACTACGTAAACACAACCCTCGCCAAAAAGATCGCAGGCGACGGAGAAGGCGCAACCGCACTCTTCGAGGTTAAAGTCATCGGCGCAGCCACCAAGGCAGAAGCCGTAACCTTAAGTAAATCCGTAGTAACCTCTTCCCTGACAAAAGCAGCCATCTACGGCCACGACGCAAACTGGGGAAGAATCCTCTGCGCCCTCGGCTACTCCGGAGTCCAGTTCGACCCGGAAAAAGTGGATCTCTACTTTGAGAGCAAAGCAGGGAAAATCAAGATCATTGAAAATGGAGTTTCTACAGGATACAGTGAAGAGGAAGCTACAAAGATCCTCTCTGAAGACGCTGTGACAGCCATTGCTGATATGAAGATGGGCGAGGCCAGTGCAACCGCATGGGGATGCGACCTTACCTACGATTACGTAAAAATCAATGCGGATTATCGTTCTTGATGTAAGAGCTCTGTAGAACGGTTTTTTATGGTGGATTTTATATGTAATTTTGTTTCAGTTTGTAAGCTGAGAAAACCCTTAGGGGGAGCGAGCTCGGAGTTGCGAAGCCCGCACGCTCCCCCTAAGAACCCCCTCCGTTGGGCACGCTTGGTTGTGGTGTGTTGAACGTTAGTTGACGAAGACTGAGTGACGAACGTGAGGAACTTCAGGGCGGGAGCCTTGGAAAATCGTGACAGTTTGCCCGTCAGTCGCCAAAGGCAGACTGACGGGCTGTTCGCCTTCGGCGAAAGCGCGTCGGAGGTGGCTACCTGCGGCAGCCTATCCGCAGCAGGCGCTTTGCCCGCGATGCGGGCAACAGCCCGTTCTCCGTGGCCGGAGGGGAGGAGCGCGAGGAGGGGAAACGGCCTTCGGAACTCCGAGTGCTTCCCCTCCTCGCAAATCCCACAGCTATCAGCTGAGACAAAACTATAATTTATAAAGAAAAAACGTCCAACATACAACAAAAAAACCTTTTTCAACCCATATCATTTTTCAAAAAAAGGAGATACCCATATGGTGAATCAGAAATATCTTGACAAAGCAGAGGTTCTCATAGAAGCCCTGCCATACATTCAGCGGTTTAACCGCAAAATTGTAGTCATCAAATACGGCGGAAGCGCTATGCTTGATGAAGAATTAAAACGCAACGTCATCAAGGACGCAGTCCTCTTGAAGCTGGTTGGCTTCAAACCGATCATCGTCCATGGCGGCGGCAAGGAAATCAGCCGCTGGGTGGGCAAAGTTGGCATGGAGCCTCGTTTCGTAAACGGTCTCCGTGTAACAGACAAAGACACCATGGAGATCGCAGAGATGGTTCTCGCAAAAGTCAACAAAGAACTTGTTACTTTAGTAGAATCTCTCGGCGTTCAGGCTGTAGGTGTCAGCGGTAAAGACGGTGGTCTTCTCCAGTGCAAAAAGAAACTTTCCAAAGGCGAGGACATCGGCTACGTAGGTGAAGTCACAAAAGTCAATCCAAAGATCCTCCAGGACCTTCTGGAAAGAGACTTCCTTCCGATCGTATTCCCAATCGGTTTTGACGAGAATTTTGATTCCTACAACATTAACGCAGATGATGCAGCCTGCGCTATTGCAGAGGCGGTCAATGCAGAGAAACTTGCCTTCCTTTCCGATATTGAAGGTGTATACAGAGACGCTTCCGATCCGTCCACTCTGATCTCCGAACTTCGTGTAGATGAGGCTGAGAACCTGATCTCCGATGGTACTGTCGGCGGCGGAATGATTCCGAAACTGAAAAACTGCATCGATGCCATCGAGCATGGTGTAAACAGAGTCCATATCCTGGATGGAAGGATCCCGCACAGCTTACTGCTTGAGATCTTTACAAACAAAGGTATTGGTACCGCAATTTTAAAAGATGATGGGGAGAAATATTACAATGAGCATGAATGAACTGATGGAAGAATCTGAGGCCAGTATTCTTCATACATATAACCGTTTTCCGGTAGTTTTTGAAAAAGGCCAGGGCTGTCACCTCTATGATTCCGAAGGAAAGGAATATCTGGATTTTGCGGCAGGTATCGCTGTAAATGCCCTGGGTTATCATTATCCGGGCTATGACGAAGCGCTGAAAGCCCAGATCGACAAACTGATGCACATTTCCAACCTGTATTACAATGAGCCGATCATTGATGCAGGTGCCAAGCTTGTACAGGCAAGCCATATGGAAAAAGCATTCTTCACAAACAGTGGTACAGAGGCTATCGAGGGTGCTCTGAAAGCTGCCAAGAAATATGCCTACGAGAGAGATGGCCATGCAGATCATGAGATCATTGCCATGAACCATTCTTTCCACGGCCGCAGCATCGGTGCACTTTCCGTGACAGGTACTGCACACTACAGAGAGCCTTTTGAGCCTTTGATGGGTGGCGTAAAATTTGCGGATTTCAATGACCTTGAGAGCGTAAAAGCTCAGGTTACAGACAAGACCTGTGCCATCATCGCCGAGACTGTACAGGGCGAGGGAGGTATTTACCCGGCTACCAAAGAGTTCCTGGAAGGCTTGCGTAAGCTCTGTGATGAGAAAGATATCATCCTGATCCTGGACGAGATCCAGTGTGGTATGGGACGTACAGGACATTATTTCGCATGGCAGGCATACGGCGTACAGCCGGATATCATGACCTGTGCCAAAGCTCTTGGCTGCGGTGTTCCGGTAGGTGCTTTTGTTCTGAATAAGAAAGCAGCGGCAGCATCCCTGAAGCCAGGCGATCATGGAACCACTTACGGTGGAAATCCGTTTGTATGCGCGGCGGTCAGCAAGGTATTTGATATCTTCGAAAAAGACCAGATCCTTTCTCATGTACAGGGCCTGACCCCGTATCTGGAGGAAAAACTGGACGAACTGGTTGCAAAACATGAATGTGCGGAAGTAAGAAGAGGCAAAGGCTTCATGCAGGGTATCGTGATCAAAGGACGCCCGGTAGGAGATGTAGTGAAAAAAGCTCTTGCAAAAGGTCTCCTTGTGATCTCAGCAGGAAGCGACGTTCTCCGTCTTGTTCCTCCCCTTGTGATCACAAAAGAGGATATTGACAAAATGGCCGAGATCCTTGACGAGTGCATGGAATAAATAACAGAGATCTTCTGGCGAGGGAAGCCCAAAGCAGGCTTCAGGAGCAGAAAAACGAAAGATCATAGTTCAGGGAAATCCTGATACAGGACAGCAGTATTTTTTGGTTGGCAGATAACCGGCCAGGGAAAGATACTGCTGTTTTTTTGTTCCACAGAAAATGGTGTCCTGCAGTAAAAACAGGATTTCGGATATGAGGAGTCATGCCTGCCGAAACGTAAACACATCACAGCATCAATATATATAAAATATATAACAGACATATCAAACAGTATTCAAAAATCTGGTTGTGTGTTAAAAAATAAACAAAAGTCGTCACGACACACCAACAAAATGCACAAAAAAATGAGCAGATCTGAGTATAAATTGCACATCCACACAGTTGATTTTAAAACGCCATATGTTATAATTTCACTGGTTAAAAAATTTATGTGAGGGGTGAATATTTTGAAAAAATTATTAACCGTCATGTGTACTTTTCTGACAGTAATCCTGGCATGCCCGGTGGGTGTATGGGCGGCTGGAAACGGTGAGACAGTATCAAGCGTGCCGGTGTGGCTTTGTATTCCGTTTGCGGGCCTTCTTCTGTGTGTTGCAGTGATGCCGCTGGTAAAAGGTGAGTGGTGGGAGTCACATCAGCCGATCGTGGTTGCGTTCTGGATCGTTCTTATGGTTATTCCGTTCGCATTTGTATACGGCGCCGGAAAAACTGCGGAAACAGTACTTGAGTGCGTAATTAATGACTATCTTACATTTATCATCCTGTTATTCGGATTGTTCTGTGTATCCGGTAACATTACGGTTGAGGGCGATTTTGCGGGTTCGCCGCGGGTAAATGTAGGACTTCTTGCACTGGGAACGCTGCTTTCCAGCTGTATTGGAACCACCGGAGCCAGCATGCTGATGGTCCGTCCGGTGATCAAAATGAATTCCTGGAGAAAGAGAAAGGGTCACATTATGATCTTTTTCATCTTTATGGTGTCCAACATGGGTGGCTGCCTGACACCGATCGGTGACCCGCCCCTTCTGATGGGATTCATGCGGGGAGTTCCTTTCTTCTGGAGCCTGCACCTTCTTCCGGTACTGCTCTTTAATATGGTGATCCTTCTGTTTGTGTTCTATCATCTGGACATGCGCTCTTACAAGAGAGATATCGCAGAGGGACGTAAACCGGACATCAGCAAACCGGGAACAGAGTTCAAGATCGATGGACTTCACAACATCATTTTCCTTGTAATGATCGTTGTAGGCGTTATCTTAAGTGGTATGCTTCCGAGTATGCCGGCATTTCAGGATGCAGCAGGCAATGTAAGAGGAATCCATATTTTCGGTGAGGTTACATTAAGCTTCCCGTCAATCATTGAGATCATCCTGATCCTGGCAGCAGCATTTCTGTCCTTTAAGACAACGGACAAAAAGATCCGTGTGCGAAACCATTTTACCTGGGGTGCGATCAAAGAAGTTGCGGTACTTTTTATCGGAATCTTTATCACCATGCAGCCTGCCCTGATGCTTCTGAAAGCAGTGGGACCGAATCTTGGAATTACCGAGCCGTACCAGATGTTCTGGGCGACAGGAGCACTGTCCAGTTTCCTGGATAATACACCGACCTATCTGGTATTTCTGACTACAGCGGGAACCCTTGGATTTACAAGTGGAATCGCAACCACACTGGGAACGGTTCCTGTAAAACTTCTTTCCGCGATTTCATGTGGTGCCGTATTTATGGGTGCCAATACATATATCGGCAATGCTCCGAACTTTATGGTCAAGACACTTTCTGACGAAAATGGTATCAACATGCCGTCCTTCTTTGGATACATGGGATGGTCCATTTGTTTCCTGGTACCGGTGTTCATCATCGATATGCTGGTATTCTTTTTATAAGGGAGGAGGATCAATATGCAGGATAATAATATTCGAGAGAAATGCAGAGAACTTGCCACCAGACTTTATGAACTGGATGGCGAGGTTTATAAAAGCGTAGGATCTTCCCTTGGACGTACCTTTACCGGTGACAGAGAAGGTACCATCCGTAACTTAAGTGCCCTGATGTATACCAAACCGGACGGGCATCTTCTTCGAAGCGAGATGGCCCTGATCAGTAACATGGCCAGAACCATCAAGGATAAAGACGAAAAAAGCCGTCTGATGAAGAAATATGATGAGATCTTTCAGGAGATCCTTACGCTGCCGGAGACCTTTGTTGCTACGGATATCATGGATAAGGAACGTGTGGCGCTGAATCATATGATCAAGCGCAGGGAAAAAATTTCCGAGGACGATCATCTGGTCATCTGTATCAGCCGTACACAGGGAAGCGCCGGCAATGATATCGGTTTCGGTCTGGCAGATAAACTTCGGATCAACTATTATGACGTGGAGATCTTTGACCAGGTATTAAGACGTCTTGAGGCGGAAAAAGGTGCGGTCAATGATGCGGAATATTTTGCGGATTTCAATAAATATGAGAAGAAACATAAGTTTGATCCACGGGAATGGTTCCGGGAATTTAACAGATATCACGGACTTCCGAAACAGGACGCAGTATTTTTTAACATGAGTGACCTGATCTGTGACCTAGCATCAAAAGAGGACTGCATCATCATGGGACGATGTGCGGATGCGATCCTCAAGAACAATCACATTCCACATATCAGCCTGTTTATCACGGCGCCTTTTGCCATCCGTGTCCAGCATGTCATGGATGTAAGAAAGATGAATATGAAGCAGGCGGTCCGCTTCCTGAAGAAGATGGACAGCCAGCACAGAAAGTATTATAACTTCTATGGTGGAGCCCACTGGGGCAAGCCGGATAACTATGACCTGTGCATCAACAGTGCAAGTTATGGTATCAATGAGACAGAAAATCTGATTCTGAAATTGCTGGATGATCAGATCCATTAAAAGATAATATCAGAAAATTATAAAAGAATTCCTGTAAAAAGAGAAGTGCCTGTCCGGCAGGTAGAAATATCTCGAAATGCAGGGATTCTTTTTATGCTTTTTTTATAAAAAATTTAATATTGATTAACTTTTTTCATTTTGGGGATTGACATTCGAAAAAACTTAGTATACACTAACCTATGAGTTAGAATTAACTAATTAGACGAAGTTAATTAATAGGAAGAAACGGAGGAACTTCTATGCAGCCGATTTTATTTTTGCAGTCAGGTGATACTGGCACAATTAAGCGTATTTCCGGAGCAGAAGACACAAGAAGATTTCTTGCAGGCCTTGGTTTTGTTGAGAATGCGGAAGTGACAGTCGTTTCCCAGTTTGACGGTAACCTGATCGTAAACATCAAGGATTCCAGAGTAGCAGTCAATAAGGAAATGGCCAGACACATTATGGTGTAACCGGATTGTGCGGCAGTGACCGCTAGTGAATTTGCCCAAGACTGTGTGAAGTGCAGTTGAGGATAGATTATGGACGTAAGGTTCTTTATGAAGGATGATTTACGTTCACTGAAATGAACAGCAGACAGACCAGAGGGGCCTGTTTTACTGTAACTGCTCCGGGAGATGAGCAGTTTTTATGGTCTCTGGAAGCGAAAGCAGACGGAGATCATCATATGGATTTGGAATATAAACAGGGAGGAAAAGAGAAATGACTTTACGTGATGCAGCAGTAGGTTCTACAGTAGTTGTTTCCAAGATCACCGGCGACCCGGCTTACAAGCGCCGTATCATGGACATGGGAATCACAAAAGGCAGCGAGGTTTATATCCGCAAGGTAGCTCCTCTTGGAGATCCGGTTGAGATCACCATCAGAGGTTATGAGCTTTCCCTGCGTAAGCATGACGCAGCATGTGTGGAAGTAAAGCAGAAATAAACTTCGAAAAAATGACAGAGCATAAGGCTCTGATCTGAAAAAAGGAGGATGAAAAATGTCTGTAACAATAGCTCTTGCCGGAAACCCGAACTGTGGTAAGACTACAATGTTCAATGCTCTTACAGGCGCAAACCAGTACGTTGGTAACTGGCCAGGTGTTACTGTAGAGAAAAAAGAGGGTAAACTGAAAAACCAGAAGGATGTAACTGTAACAGACCTTCCAGGTATCTATTCACTTTCCCCGTATACACTTGAGGAGGTTGTCAGCCGTGATTACCTTCTGAAAGAAAAACCGGATGTAATTATCGACCTTGTGGATGCAACAAACATCGAGAGAAACCTGTATCTTGCAACACAGCTTCTTGAGATCGGTATCCCGGTTGTAATCGCTCTTAACATGGTGGATCTTCTGAAGAAGAACAACATCCACATCAATGTAAAAGGTTTAAGCTCCGCACTTGGATGCCCGATCGTTGAGACATCCGCCCTTAAGGGAACAGGACTTAAAGAGGTTGTTGATGAGGCAATCAAATGTGCAAACCAGCACAGAGTACCATCCAAACAGATGGAGTTCCCGAAGGCAGTTGAGAAAGCTGTAAACGAGATCGAGAGCCTTGTTCCTGCAAACATCTCTGAGGAGAACAAGAGATGGTATGCAGTAAAACTTCTCGAGAGAGACAGCAAGGTGAAAGAAGGTCTTAACCTTCCGGCTTCTGCTCAGTCCAAGATCGAGGAGATCGCTTCCAACCTTGAGAAGGCAGAAGATGATGATACAGAGAGTATCGTAACAGATGGAAGATATCAGTACATCCAGAAAGTTGTTTCCGCAAACGTTAAGAGAAGCGGAAATAAGATGACTGTTTCCGATAAGATCGACCGTATCGTAACAAACCGTATCCTCGGTCTTCCGATCTTTATCCTTACCATGTTCATCGTTTATTATGTATCTGTAACAACAGTTGGTACCATGGTAACAGACTGGACAAACGACAGCTTCGTCGGAACTATCCAGGGTGTTGTAGCTGATGGCCTCAGCGGTGTCGGCGTTGCTGACTGGCTGGTAAGCCTTGTATCTGATGGTATCATCGGTGGTCTTGGTGCAGTACTTGGATTCGTTCCGCAGATGGCGATCCTGTTCCTGTTCCTGTCCATCCTTGAGGACTGCGGTTACATGGTTCGTATCGCATTCGTCATGGACCGTGTATTCCGTCATTTCGGACTTTCCGGAAAGAGCTTTATCCCGCTCCTTATCTCCTCTGGTTGTGGAATCCCTGGAATCATGGCTTCCAAAACAATCGAGGCTGATAACGACCGTCGATTAACAATCATGACAGCAACATTTATTCCTTGTGGTGCTAAGCTTCCTGTTATCGCTCTTATGGGTGGTATCATGACAGCATATGTAACCGGTGACTATGTAGCAGCTGGTTTCATCACACCACTGATGTACTTCATCGGTGTTGTAGCAGTTCTTGTATCTGCCATCATCCTGAAGAAAACAAAACCGTTCTCCGGTAAACCTGCTCCGTTTGTAATGGAGCTTCCACAGTACCATATTCCGTCTGCAAAGACAGTTCTGCTTCACGTTTGGGAGAGACTGAAAGGCTTCATCATCAAAGCCGGTACAATTCTTTTCCTTGCAACTGTTATCATGTGGGTTCTTTCCAGCATTGGTACAACAGGAAGCGGAATCGGATTTGTTGAGGACAGCAACGACAGTATCATGGCTATACTTGGTGGTATCCTTGCTCCGATCTTTGCTCCTCTTGGATTCGGTAAATGGCAGCCGGTTGCAGCATCCATCTCCGGATTCTCCGCAAAAGAGTCCATCGTTAGTACAATGGGTGTTCTTGCAAACGTAGCTGGTGATGATGCAGAAGATACCATGATCGTTGGTGCAGCGATCAAAGCATGGTTCCCGTCAGCAGTAGCAGCATTCTCCTTCCTGCTGTTCAACCTGCTTGACTCTCCGTGTCTTGCAGCTATTTCTACAATGGCACATGAGATGCAGTCCAGAAAATGGTTCTGGTTTGCAATTCTCTTCCAGAACATTTTTGCTTATGTTGTAACACTTTGTGTATATCAGATTGGCTGTGTTGTTACAGGTGCCGGCTCCTTCGGAATCGGAACAATCGTAGCACTGATCCTTGTGGCAATCATTCTCTTCCTTCTGTTCAGACCAGATCCGTACAAGAACCAGAACGATGTTACAAAGAGATCTGTTCAGGCAGCAGAGTAATCGTAAACCGGTCATACAGTTAAGATCCGGTACATATGATAACTTTGAAATGATGCTGTGAAAACAGCGGAAATGATAAGAAACATAAGGAGGCCGGGTATGTAAATACCTGGTCTTCTGTGTTATAATGAACCTGGTAGTATTTATCAATAGCTGGCAGCGTCTCATAGGCTGTACAGCAAAAGAAAGGGTGACAGATATGAGTATAGTAGCGGATATTATTGTACTGGCGCTTGTGATCGCATATGGTATATTTGTGATCAGTTATCTTTATTCAAGAAAGAAACAGGGGCTCAGCTGTGTTGGCTGTGCCGGTAATACACGTACCAACGGCTGTGGCGGCGGATGCTCCGGTCATTGCTCCGGATGCTCAGGCTGCAGCGGAATGCAGAAGTAACCAGGAGGTAGATCATTATGGCAAATGCAATCGTTGTCATCGTTGTTATCATCATTATGTTGTTTGCCGGAAAAGGCGCATATAAACATCTGAAAGGTGAGGGTGCCTGCTGTGGAGGCGGCAGCAAACCGGAAATCCCGAAGAAGAAACTGGACGGAACGAAGCTTGGTGAGAAAACTATGAAGATCACAGGAATGCACTGTGAGAACTGTGTAGCCAGCGTCACTAGAGCCATCAACCGTATTGACGGAGCGGCAGCCAAAGTCAGCCTGAAAAAAGGTGAGGCAGTGGTTTCCTATGACAGAGAGATTTCCAACAAAGAACTGAAAAAAGTTGTTGAAGATCGTGGATATCACGTAGTTTCTATTCAGTAAGGATCCATCAGAATAATACGTTTGCCGGAGCTTCCCATCCGGCAGAGCAGAGAAAAGACTTCTCGTCGAAATGCTTAAAAATATTTCGATAAGAAGTCTTTTTTTGTGTAAGAAGTCAGAGTTGCAATTGACTCACTAATAGCTGCTATTGTATAATAAAAACAGAAAAATCAGACGGAATGAAAAATATTATTACAAATTTTCTTTCTATCCGAATGATGTGTCATGAAAGCCAAATAGAGAGGTAACAGACTTTGACAGCAAGGTATGATCCGAGCGGGAATTGTTGTTCATTTAGCGTGGCTTTAGCTGCTTTGTGAGCGGAATACGGGACTCTTTCACCTTGTGTGGTGAAGGAGCTTTTTTTATGTAAAATGCCTGCAGGAGCAGGCGCATTCAGTAAGGGAGGATTTTATGCTGAAGGTAGCAGTATATGGAAAGGGCGGTATCGGAAAGTCCACAGTGACTTCCAACCTGGCGGCGGCGTTTGCGGCCATGGGAAAAAGAGTGATCCAGATCGGGTGCGATCCAAAAGCGGATTCCACCATCAATCTTCTTGGTGGAGAACCTCTCCGGCCGGTGATGAATTATATGAGGGAAGAAGATGAGGAACCGGAGAAACTGGAAGATATATCGAAAGAGGGTTTTGGCGGCGTTCTCTGTATTGAGACCGGAGGTCCCACACCGGGACTTGGCTGTGCGGGAAGAGGAATTATCGCAACGTTTCAGCTTTTGGAGGATCTGAAGCTTTTTGAGACCTGGAAGCCGGATGTGGTACTTTACGATGTGCTTGGAGATGTGGTGTGCGGTGGTTTTGCAGCACCGATCCGGGAGGGCTATGCGGAAAAAGTTCTCATTGTCACATCCGGGGAGAAGATGGCACTCTATGCAGCCAACAATATTTCCAGTGCTGTTCGGAATTTTGAGGACCGCAGCTATGCGAGGATCTTTGGGATCGTGCTGAACCACAGGAATGTGGAGAATGAGACCGAGAAGGTGCAGGCTTTTGCAGAAAAAAGTAATATTCCTATTGTTGGTGAGATTCCCAGGAGTGATGAGATCATCCGCTGGGAAGACCAGGGAAAAACGGTGATCGAGGGTGATGAGAATTCTGAGATCAGTGAGAAATTTTTTGCGCTGGCGCGGAAGCTGCTGGAGAGTGAAGGGACTGTGCAGGAGAAGGAGGACGTATGAAAAAGAAAGCATATTTTGCAACAGCAGAAGAACTGGAACGGCTTGGACCGGAAGCGATCCCGCCGCAGATGATCTCCGGGAAACATCTGATCTACAGTTCTCCGGCAACGCTGGCATTTAATTCTCCGGGAGCGGAAGGCTTCGGGGTAAAACGTGCGGGGCTTGCAGTGCCGGATTCCATTATGCTGATCGTGGCGCCCGGATGCTGTGGAAGAAATACTTCTCTTATCAGTTCCATGCCGGAGTATAATGAGCGTTTTTTTTACCTGATGATGGACGAGACAGATATTGTCACAGGACGTCATCTGAAAAAGATCCCCAAAGCGGTAAAAGAGATCTGTGACTGCTGTGAGAAGAAACCGTCGGTGGTGATGATCTGTATTACCTGTGTGGATGCACTTCTGGGAACAGATATGGAACGTGTCTGTCGGAAAGCAGAGGAAAAAGTGGATATTCCGGTGCGTCCCTGTTACATGTATGCGCTGACACGTGAGGGCAGGAAGCCGCCCATGGTCCATGTGCGCCAGTCCTTATATTCTCTTCTTAAGCCTCAGAAGAAAAAAGGAAATGTAGTCAATCTCCTGGGATTTTTTTCGCCGCTGGTGGATGACTGTGAGCTTTATGATCTGCTACATCAGGCTGGTGTAAAAACCATCCATGAGATTTCCAGATGTAAGGATTATGAGGAATACCGGACCATGTCCCAGGCTAATTTCAATCTGGTGCTTCATCCGGAAGCAAGGTTTGCGGCAGAGGATTTTCATAACCGGCTGAAGATCCCGTTTATTGAGCTTCGAAGGCTCTATCAGATGGATAAGATCGAAAATCAGTATCGGGCTCTGGGACAGGTCCTTGGGGTGGCTTTTGACCAGGAGCAGTATAAGGATGAGGCTTCCAGGGCGGTGGAACAGTTCCGAAAAGTCTGTCCGGATGCCTCCTTTGCAGTAGGGGAGTGCATGAACGGAGATCCTTTTGAGCTGGCACTTGCGCTGGTGCGCTATGGATTTCAGGTGCCGGAGATCTATGGAACTATTACAACTGAGAATTTTGTATACATACGACATTTGGCTAAGTTGAGCCCGGGCACGAAGATTTTTTCCAATATGGAACCTACCATGCTGTATTATGATCCAGCAGAGAGTGGCGTAAATCTTACGATTGGTAAGGATGCGGGATATTATCATCCGGATCAGCCTAATGTAGTCTGGAATCAGGACCGTCAGCCTTATGGGTATGCAGGGGTACGTAGATTATTTGAGGCACTCCTTGAGACTGCGGCGGAGCAGGATAAGGGGAAGGGGGAGAGAGCATGAGAGGACTTCGGAAATATCTGACACCCTTTGCCCCGGATCAGTCAGGAGCAGTGTCGGTTCTGTATGAGCTGGGCGGGATCATCGTGATCTGTGATGCCGGAGGCTGTACGGGAAATGTCTGCGGCTTTGATGAGCCAAGATGGTTTGAGCGCAAAAGTGCTGTGTTCAGTGCGGGACTTCGGGACATGGATGCCATCCTGGGACGGGATGACCGCCTGGTTGCCAAACTTGTGGATGCGGCAGAAAAGGTGGAGGCAGGCTTTGCGGCAGTGATCGGAACGCCGGTGCCCGCCGTGATCGGAACGGATTATCAGGCACTGAAGCGGATGTGCGAGAAAAAAACAGACCTTCCGGTACTTGCGGTAAATACCGATGGAATGGAGCTTTATGACGGGGGAGAACGGAAGGCTTATCTGGAACTTTTTAAAGTTTTTGCCCGGGAAAAACTGCCGGTGGAGACGGGCAGGGTGGGCATCCTTGGAATGACGCCACAGGATGTCAGTGACCTGAAGGCGGCAGATAAGCTCCGGGAAAAATTTAAGTCTCAGGGGCACCAGGCAGTCTGCTACGGAATGGGAGATGGGCTTGATGAAGTAAAAAAAGCCTCCTCTGTGGAAAAAAATATCGTGGTTTCTCCAGCGGCACTGGAATGTGCCAGATATCTTGAGAAAACTTTCGGAACGCCTTATGAGGTGGGATATCCGCTGGTGGAGGAACTGGTGCCGGATATGGAGTATGCGGGGAAAAAAATTCTCATCGTGCAGCAGCAGGTAATGGCAGGTTCCATAAGAGAGGAACTTCAGAAACGTGGCGCAGATGGAGAGATCACAGTGGCAAGCTGGTTTTCCATGGAAAAAGATCTCCTGGAAGAGGGGGATGTGCCATTGAAAGATGAGGAAGATTACATGGATCTGGTGGAAAAAGGCAGATATGATGTGATCTTTGCAGATCCCTGTATGAAGCGGATGGCAAAGACGTTTTCCGGTGTGTTTGTGGATGCGGTGCATTTTGCGGTATCCGGAAAGTGCAGGTAGACTTAAGAGCAGGGCATAAAGTTACATACATACTGTAACCGGATCAGGGGAGCTGGTTACAGGGAATGGAGAACATATGGAGTGCGAAATTACAAAAATGATCCGTGTTTACGGAATCGTCCAGGGTGTGGGCTTCCGCCCTACGGTCAGCCGTCATGCCATGGCAAGGGGAATCCGTGGCAGTGTGTCCAATAAAGGACCCTATGTGGAGATTTTTGCCCAGGGCAGGCAGCAGGATGTGGACGGTTTTATCGGAGATATCGAGAACAGGCCGCCGAAGCGTGCGGCCATCCTGAAGCTTCTGGTGGAACCGGTGGAGGAGCCGGAGGAATTTACGCAGTTTGATATCATTGAAAGCGAGAAGACAAAGGGTGAGATCTTTGTTTCTCCGGATATTGCCATCTGCGACGAATGTAAGGAAGAGATGTTTGATCCGAAAAACAGGCGGTATCTGCATCCGTTTATCAACTGTACCTGTTGTGGCCCGAGGCTGACGATCCTCGATTCCCTTCCCTATGACCGGGAGCGTACCAGCATGAAAGAATTTCCCATGTGTCCGTCCTGTGCGGATGAGTACCATAATCCGGACACCAGACGTTATGACGCCCAGCCGGTGTGCTGCAATGACTGCGGGCCGGAGGTCTATCTCATTGGAAGAGAGGAACGTGGCCGGGAGGCGATCACTTATACGAGGAAGACCATTGCTTCCGGCGGGATAGTGGCCATCAAGGGAATCGGTGGTTTTCATCTCTGTTGTAATGCCACCAGTGAGGAGGCCGTACAGCGGCTCCGGAAACTGAAACGGCGTCCGGTGAAGCCTTTTGCGGTGATGGCACAGGATCTGGAAACCGTGAAAGAAGTCTGTCAGGTCAGTGAGGAGCAGGAGAAGATCCTTACCGGGCATCAGAAACCGATCCTGCTGCTGGATAAGCTTACTGAGATGTCCTGTGGACAGAAAACAGATGCGAAACTCATAAAATATGGAAAGAACATCGGGAAAGACCAGGGCAGATCAGAGGCAGAATGCGGAAAATCAGCGGAACTCTGTGAGAGTATCGCTCCCGGGAATCCAAAAGTCGGTGTGATGCTTCCCTACGCACCGGTGCAGCTTCTTCTTTTTCATTATGACGATGGAATTGAGATGCCGAAGCTTCTGGTGATGACCAGTGGAAACACATCCGGCGCACCGATCTGCAGAGACGATCATGAAGCTGTGGAAGAACTTTCTTATTTATGTGACTGCATTCTTTCCCATGACAGGAAGATCCGCATCCGGGCCGATGATTCGGTGATGGATTTTTATAAGGGAGAGCCATATATGATCCGGCGCTCCCGTGGATATGCACCTCTTCCGTTTATGGTTTCCACACCCTGGAAGGGACAGGTGATCGCGGCAGGTGGAGAGCTTAAGAATACATTCTGCATTGGTGTGGATAACCGTTTTTATCCGTCCCCTTATGTGGGTGATCTGGAGGATCTTCGAACGGTAAAAGCCCTGAAGGAAACCATAGGCCGGCTGGAAACACTTCTGGAAGTACAGCCGGAAGTGGTGGTCTGTGACCTTCATCCAAAATATAATTCCACAGTGGTGGCCCAGGAACTGGGGCTTCCCGTTCTGAAAGTGCAGCATCATTACGCACATATTTTATCCTGCATGGCAGAAAATGACTGCGAGGAAAAAGTGATCGGTGTTTCCTTTGACGGAACCGGATATGGAACAGACGGGACGATCTGGGGCGGTGAGATCCTGATCGCAGATTATCAGGGATTTACAAGGCTTGGAAGTATCCAACCTTTTGTACAGGTGGGAGGAGATGTTTCCGCAAAAGAAGGCTGGCGGATCGCCGTTTCCCTGATCTGGCAGAATACAGGAGATTTGGAGAAAACTCTTGATACTGTCCAAAAACTGGGACTTTGCACAGAGCAGGAAGCAAAAGTGCTGGTGACCATGTCTCAGAGAAAGCTCAATGCAGTGACTTCCACCAGTGCTGGACGGCTTTTTGACGGAGTCAGTGCGATCCTGGGAATCCGAAGGGCGTCTACTTTTGAAGGGGAAGCTTCCACGGCGCTGGAGTTTGCTGCGGAAGCGTGGAGAGCGCAGGAGATACAGAAGAAAAATGTGGATACTGTTTCTGGAGAAAGAACAGATATAAAAAGAAATGTAGAAACAACCGGTGCAGATGAAAAGCCGGAAACCGGGAACAGGAAGATTATTTTAAATACAGGTGACATCGTTGCACATCTGGTCCGGGAAAAGCTGGAAGGAGAAGATTCCGGGAAACTGGCTTACGAATTCCACCGGGCGCTGGCGGATGAGATCCTTGCAGCCTGTGAGGAAGCAGAGCAGGAAACTGGTATCCGGAAAGTGGCATTAAGCGGCGGTGTATTCCAGAACCGGCTTCTTCTGGAACTGGTAGATGACGGGCTTTCAGAAAAAGGCTTTGAAGTTCTGAAACATAGTCTGATCCCGCCAAATGACGGAGGGATCGCGCTGGGTCAGGCAGCATATGGAATGGCTTATGTGCAGCGGCACAGACAAGTATAAAGGTGATAGATCATGCAGATGCGGATCGCAGATATCCGCCTGATGAAATATTTTACGATGTATGGAGTATACAGCAGAAATGCGGGATGGAGGCATAGATATGTGTGTAGGATTATCAGCAAAAGTAGTAAAGATCAGTGACGGAACCGCAGTGGTAGATGCTGGCGGCGCAAAGAGAGAAGTTTCCGCCCAGCTTCTGGGAGATCTGGAGCCGGGAGATTATGTGATGGTACATGCTGGTGTTGCCATTGCAAAGATCACTGACGATGACGAGGAAGAGACAGACCAGCTGATGGAGGAACTGCTGTGATGGAAGAGAAGAAAAAAACAGCAAGAGAGATCATAGAAGGATATCAGGGGCCGCCGGTGCGGATCATGGAAGTCTGCGGAACCCATACTCACGAGATTTTCCGTCTGGGGATCCGCAAGCTTCTGCCACCGCAGGTGGAGCTGATTTCAGGCCCGGGCTGCCCGGTCTGTGTAACACCGGTAGGCTTTATTGACGAGGCGGTTTATCTGGCTCTGGAAAAACAGGCGACCATCTGTACCTTCGGTGACCTTGTCCGTGTACCGGGGACAAAGAAAAGCCTTGCAGATGCCAGGGCAGAAGGAGCCAGGATACGTATCGTCTATTCACCGGCAGATGCGGAAAAATATGCGAAAGAACATCCAAAGGAGCAGGTGGTATTTCTTTCTGTTGGTTTTGAGACGACGACACCTGCAGGCTGTCTTTCCGTGAAAAAAGCCAGAGAAGATGGCCTTTCCAACTACTCTCTCCTTGTGGCAAACAAGACCATGCCACAGGCTTATCAGGCATTAAAAGGCAGTGCGGATGTGTTCCTTTACCCGGGACATGTCAACGCCATTACAGGGACTGCACTCTGCGAATGTCTGGCAGAGCAAGGCGTCAGTGGTGTAGTGGCAGGATTTACAGCGAAGGAGCTGCTTACGGCGCTGGCAGTTGCACTGGTCCGTTTCCAGGAGGGAAAACCTTTCTTTGTAAACTGTTATCCGCGCGTGGTAAAAAGCGAAGGAAGCCCGGAGGCACAGACACTGATCGAGGAACTGATGGAACCCTGCGATTCCGAATGGCGTGGACTGGGTGTGATCCCGGGATCCGGCCTGGTGCTCCGGAAAGAATGGGAAGCTTTTGATGCCAGAAAAAAATATGCGGTGCCGCCGATCAAAGGCAAACCAAATCCGGCCTGTCGCTGTGGCGATGTGCTTCAGGGAAAATGCAAACCGTCGGACTGCAGGGTATTTGGAAAAGTCTGTACCCCGCAGCATCCGGTAGGAGCCTGTATGGTATCCAATGAAGGAGCCTGTTCCGCATATTTTATGTATGGGAACTGATTGATCAACTGTCCGGTTTAATGGACTATAATACAGGAATACATGTCATACAAACGAAGGATCACATCTGGAAGATCGGACTATATGATACAGATATGATATCCGTTTGAACGATCGTAGAAAGAAGATGAAAATTATGGATAATAAAACAGTAACCATGGCACACGGTGCCGGAGGCCGTCAGACCTCAGAACTGATCGATGAAGTATTTAAAGCACATTTTGCAAACCCGGATCTTACAGCCGATGATGCGGCAGTGCTGGTCCCGCCGGCAGGAAAAATGGCCGTATCCACCGATGGATTTATTGTTTCTCCGGCATTTTTCCCGGGAGGAAATATCGGCAAGCTTTCCATCTGTGGAACAGTTAATGACCTTGCCTGCATGGGAGCGAAACCGATGTATCTCACCTGTGCTTTTGTGATCGAGGAAGGTTTTCCCATGGAGAAGCTGGAAGAAATTGCCGCAGCCATGGAAAAAACAGCGAAAGAAGCCGGCGTGCGTATTGTTTCCGGAGATACCAAGGTGGCAGGAAAAGGACAGGTTGACGGTGTGTTTATCACAACAACCGGAATGGGTGAGATCCAGGATGGCGTGAAGGTAGGCGGTGAGCTGGCAAAACCGGGAGATGCCATCATTGTGACCGGTGATGTGGGAAGACATGGATGCACCATTCTTCTGGCAAGAGAGGATTTTGGCATCGACGCGGATGTGACAAGTGACTGTGCACCGCTTTGGGGAACTGTAAAAGAAGTGATGGATGCCACCCATAACCTTCATGTGATCCGCGATGCCACAAGAGGCGGCGTGGGAACCGTTCTCTATGAGATTGCAGGCCAGAGTAACGTGGGAATCCGTCTGGATGCGTCGTCTGTTCCGGTAGCTCCGGAAGTAAAAGGTGTCTGCGGTATGCTGGGCCTGGAGCCACTTTATCTGGCATGTGAGGGACGTATGGTGATCATGGCGCCAAAAGAAGAGGCGGAAAAGATCGTGGAAGCACTGCGTAAATGTCCGTATTCCAAAGACGCTGCCATTATTGGTGAGGTTACCGAGGACCAGCCTGGAAAAGTTGTCATGACTACGGAAATCGGAACTCAGGCATTACTTCCGCAGCCAGGCGGGGAACTTCTGCCGAGGATCTGCTGACAGATACAGACAGCATAGGAAAGAGAAGGTGAGCGGAAAGAAAAAACGATTTCAGCCTGGAAAATTATCAGTAACAAAACAGAGTCCGATAAAACGGACAGTAAAACAGACACTGGAAAGGAGAGGCGGATCTTATGGATACAAGAGTGGCACTGATCTCGATCATTGTGGAAAACAATGAGGTGATCGATGACATCAACCGTTTTCTTCACGAAGCGGGAAAATATATTATCGGGAGAATGGGAATCCCCTACCGGGAAAAAGGTATCAACATCATCAGCATTGCCATTGATGCGCCACAGGATGTGATCAGCTCTTTATCCGGAAAGATTGGCCGTCTCAGGGGAGTTTCCGCAAAAACGGCATATTCCAATGTGATCACAAAAGCGGAGGACAGGAAATGATAAGAGTTGCGGTATACGGAAAGGGCGGCATCGGAAAATCCACCACAGTTTCCAATGTGGCAGCCGCCCTTGCGGAAAAAGGAATGAAAGTGATGCAGATCGGCTGTGATCCCAAGGCAGATTCCACCATTCTTCTCCGGCATGGGAAAAAAGTCCCCACAGTGCTGGATCTTTACAACGAAAAGCGCCAGGACCTGAAACTTGCAGATATGGTGCAGATCGGATACGGGGGTGTAGTCTGTGTAGAAGCCGGCGGCCCTACACCTGGACTTGGATGTGCGGGAAGAGGTATTATCACTGCGCTGGAAAAACTGAAAGAAACCGGAGCCTATGAGACCTATAAACCGGACATTGTTCTCTACGATGTACTGGGAGATGTTGTCTGCGGCGGTTTTTCCATGCCCATGCGAAAAGGGTATGCAGATAAAGTATTTATCATCACCTCCGGAGAAAACATGGCCATCCATGCAGGGGCGAATATTGCCATGGCGGTGGAAAATTTCAGAAACAGAGGCTATGCATCTCTGGGAGGGCTGATCCTGAACCGGCGGAATGTGCCAAGAGAAGAAGAAAAAGTCCGGGAGCTGGCAGAGGATTTTCACACCCAGGTAGTAGGAACTCTTTCCAGAAGTGACCTGGTTCTTGCGGCAGAGGAGCAGGGAAAAACGCTTCTGGAAGCTTATCCGGAAAGCGAGATGGCAGGAGAATACCGGACGCTGGCAGAACAGATCCTGAATGCATGCAGGGAGGATGGCACATGTTAAAAAGAGTTGGCGATCGGGAGTTTCCGGGAAAAACAGAAGTATTTATAAAAGAAGCTTCTTTTCCGGTGCCCTTTCAGCCGGGGCTGGAATTTAATTCCCCGGCCCACGGAAACTGGAATATCGTACATACGGGAATGCTGGTTCCGGAAGCGCAGCAGATCTACGTCTGTGCAGACAACTGTATGCGAGGCGTTGTGCTGACTGCGGCGGAAATGAATGCAGCAGACCGTTTTTCCTTTGTGATCGTGGAGGAAAAAGATCTTCTGGGTGGAAATCTGGAGGATGTGACCATTGAAGGGGTGACAGATGTCCTGAAGCGTCTGGATAAGAAGCCAAAGGCAGTGCTGCTTTTTACCGTATGTCTCCATCATTTTCTGGGCAGTGATCTGGACCGGATCTATGGAGAGCTGGAAAAAAGATTTCCGGAGATCTTTTTTATGCGGTGCTTCATGGATCCCATCATGCAGAAAACAGGCCCCACACCGGATCAGAAGCTTCGCCTGGCCATGTATGATGCCGTGCAGGAGAGAAAGGCAGATCCAAAATGCGTGACGGTTCTGGGCAGTGATTTTGCGCTGGATGAAGGTTCGGATATCTGCCGGATCCTGAAGAAAAACGAAATCCTGCTCCGAGAGATACCGACCTGTGAAACCTGGGAGGATTATCAGAACCTTGGAGAGGGAAGTCTGATTCTGAACTGTTACCCTGCCGGAAAATTCGGGGCAGAAAAACAGGCCGAAAGACTGGGAAGGCCTTTTTTGTATCTGCCGGGAAGTTTTGATTATGGGGAGATACAGGAACAGGAAGAGAAGCTGCTGGGAATGCTGGGACAGCAAAACAACAGGAAAACAGGAAAAATCAACGGCCTGGATATCGAAAAAGAGATCCGGGAATGTGAGGAGGCTCTTTCTCATGCACACCAGATCATCGGTGACACTCCCATAGCAGTGGATTATCTTTTTCATCCAAGGCCCCTGGGACTTACAAAACTTCTCCTTACCCATGAATTTCAGGTACAGTCCGTTTTTCTGGACAGTATCAGCCCGGAAGAAAAAGAGGTATTTTTCTGGCTGAAGGAGAATTATCCGGAGCTGAAGTTGATTTCCACTGTCCGTCCGGAGATGAGGGTGCGGACACGGCAGCAGTCCGAAAAAATCCTTGCCATCGGCCAGAAAGCAGCCTGGTTTACCGGAAGCCGAAATTTTGTCAATATGGTACAGGGCGGCGGTCTCTGGGGATTTGACGGGATCAGACGTACCGCACAGCTGATGGTGGAAGCATTCAATGAAGAAAAAGATCCGGAAGATCTGATCGTTCGAAAAGGATGGGGGTGCGAAAGCTGCATATGAGACAGGCATATCGAATCATACCGATCTACACGGCAGACGTATCCGGTGTCTGCTCCGCTTTGTATGAGCTTGGGGGAATGACGGTGATGCATGATCCTTCTGGCTGTAATTCTACCTATAATACCCACGACGAGATCCGCTGGTACGACCAGGACAGCCTGATCTTTATCTCAGGCCTTACGGATATCGATGCGATCATGGGAAATGATGAGAAATTTCTCCGGGATATCGAAGATGTGGCGGAGGAACTGAAACCGAAATTTATTGCTCTTGCAAGTTCCCCGATTCCCTTTATGAACGGAACAGATTTTCCTGGACTTGCCCGTGCACTTACGGCCGAGACAGGGATTCCGGCGTTTTCGGTTCCAACCAGTGGTATGCATGATTATGTGTATGGAGCAGGGCTGGCACTCTCTGAGATTGCCAGACATTTTACTGGCGCTGCAGAGAAGAGAAAACGGAAATTAAATCTTCTTGGAGTAACACCCCTGGATTTTGGCCCCCAGCCGATGGTAGATGCCATGAAAAAACGTCTGGAAGAACGAGGCTGGGAGATCCTTTCCACCTGGGCTATGGGCGATACGCTGGAAGAACTTGGGCGTGCCGGTGAGGCGGAGGTAAACCTTGTGGTATCTTCCGTGGGAATCCCGGCGGCAAATGTTCTGAGAGAGAAATTCGGGACACCTTTTCTGGTGGGAACGCCGGTGGAAGGCTATGAAGATGAGATTTCGGACGCACTTGAGAAGGCAGCGGGGAGCTTTTATGAAGCGTTTGAGTATAAAAAAGAAAATCCTGCGGAGAAAAATGGAACGCAGATTTCTGGCAGACAGGAAGAGCTGTGGAAAGTAACTCCGGACCAGGTGCTCTATTTGCAGAAAAAAGACAGCCAGTCGTCAGAACTTATCTGTTCAGGAGACGATTTGGAAACGATCGACAAAACGATCAACAGAGCGGATTCGCTTTTCCCTGTTCCGGACATCACCCTCATCGGGGAACCGGTTACCATGGGCTCCCTGGCAGCAGCCATAGAGCAGAAGTGTGGAAAAAAAGTTCAGCTTCTCTGCCCGCTGGAGATCACAGAAGGACTCCTCCGCCAGGAAGATGAAGCCATCCGCGGGGAAGAAGCCATGGAAGAAAAACTGAAAACTGCCAGGATCATTGTGGCAGATCCTCTCTACCGCCCGATCTGCCCGGAAAGTGCCACTTTTTATGAGATGCCGCATATTGCATTCTCCGGAAGAATCTATCTCAAAAATTTGTATAATTTCAGAAAAACCACATAAACTATAAGAAACCGGAAAGGCGTTGCAGAAATAGCAGCGCCTTTTTATGACGGTAAAACTGGTGAACGGATCTTATATGGAGGGATTTTTATGTGGGGATTTCTGTCGGCGCTGATCTCGGGCGCACTGATGAGCATTCAGGGAGTATTTAACACAAATGTAACAAAACAGACAAGTCTGTGGGTTTCCACCGGATGGGTGCAGTTTTCCGCATTTCTGGTCTGTGTGGCTGCATGGCTTTTTACAGGTAGGGAAAGTATCGGTGCACTGTGGCAGGTGGAGAATAAATATACGCTGCTTGGAGGCGTGATCGGTGCATTCATTACCATTACCGTGATCCAGAGTATGGGCAGTTTGGGGCCAGCGCGGTCAGTTATGCTCATTGTGATCTCCCAGCTTGCAGTGGCTTATCTCATAGAACTGATGGGACTTTTTGGAGTGGAAAGAGCGGATTTTCAGTGGAGAAAGCTGTTTGGAATGCTGATCTGCATTGCAGGCGTGGTCATTTTCAAATGGAAATAGAAATAAAAGTATTGTAATATTTGTAATACTTCGTTAAAATAAGGTATGGTTTTGTATGAGTAACGGGGCACCTGCCATCACATCGGCAAAAAGGAGTGAACCCCTGACCCATGAAAATAAAATCACATATCAGAAGTGTTCAGTTTATTTTTTCCATATTTATATTCCTGATCTTTGCAGGACTGACAGGCTGTAAGGATGATGGAGCAGAGTTTCTGGAAAAAGAACTGGTGCAGGAAGAAAGTGTGGAGACATCCGGAGTGGATTTGGAACAAGAAGATCCTACGGACGCGGAAAGTGGAGTATCTGAGAAGAAGTCTGAGGAGAAGCAAGTGGATACAGTACAGGAAACGGCAGCTGCGAAACAGCAGCCGGAGATCTCAGAGATTCCAGAAACGATCTACGTAGACATCTGCGGAGCAGTAACCAGCCCCGGAGTCTATGAACTTCCATACGGCAGCCGTGTTTTTCAGGCTATTGAGAAAGCCGGTGGATATCTTCCGGAAGCTGCGGCAAGTTATCTCAACCGTGCGAAGGGACTTTCTGACGGACAGCAGATCTATGTGCCTACCCAGGCGGAAGTGGACAGCCAGATGATCCAGGTTACTGAGGATGGACAGGAAGCCACATCAGAAACTGCCCCCGGGAATAACAACGAAGAGGGATCTGCCGGAGAAAATACTGGCGCAGACCAGAAAATCAATCTGAACACCGCTGATGTATCCCAGCTTACCACTCTCACAGGTGTAGGGGAGTCCAAAGCCCTGGCGATCATCGCTTACAGGGAAGAAAACGGCCCTTTTACTTCCACAGAAGACATTATGAGCGTGCCTGGTATCAAGGAAGGAACCTATGAGAAGATAAAGGATAAAATAGCAATAAAGTAAGGAGCGTTAAATGAGCAGGAAAGTATTGGTAGTAGATGATGAGAAACTGATTGTCAAGGGACTTCGTTTCAGTCTGGAGCAGGATGGAATGGAAGTGGACTGTGCCTATGACGGAGAGGAAGCTCTGGAAAAAGCCAAGGCAGGAGAGTACGATATAATTCTTCTGGACCTGATGCTTCCAAAGATGGATGGTCTTGAGGTATGCCAGCAGATCCGTGAATTTTCCAATGTCCCGATTATCATGCTTACAGCAAAAGGTGAGGATATGGATAAGATTCTGGGCCTGGAATACGGAGCAGACGATTATGTGACCAAACCGTTTAATATTCTGGAAGTCAAGGCCCGTATCAAGGCGATCATCCGCCGTGCAGGCAGCAACCAGAACAAACAGGAGAAAGCCAAGACCGTGGAAGTCGGAGAACTGAAGCTGGACTGCGAAGGACGCCGTGTATTTATTTCCGGAAAAGAGATTAACCTTACAGCCAAGGAATTTGATGTGCTGGAACTTCTGGTATTCAACCCGAACAAGGTATACAGCAGAGAAAATCTTCTGAATATCGTATGGGGATATGAGTATCCGGGAGATGTCCGTACAGTAGACGTACATATCCGTCGTTTAAGAGAAAAAATTGAGGCCAATCCCAGTGAGCCGAAATATGTACACACCAAATGGGGTGTGGGCTACTATTTCCAGGCATAAGCTGTGAAGATCAAAAAAAGCGGCAAGTTTTTTAAAAGTCTCCGCTTTCGTATTCTGATCATCCTGATCATACTGGGAATCGTACCAAGTGTCATTGTAACGGAAATGGTCATTGCCAACTATGAAGACCGTGCCATTGCCAACCGTGTGCAGAGCATGGAAAATATCTGTGACATCATGTGCGACCTGCTTATCAAAGAGAATTATCTGAATGACTCCAGCTCGCAGACAGTAAACAGCAAGCTGGAGTTGTTGTCTAATATCTATGGAGGAAGAATTCTCATTGTAGACAGGGATTTCAGGATTATTAAGGATACCTATGGCGTGGATGAGGGAAAAACTCTGGTATCCCAGAAAGTAGTAAACTGTTTTAAAGGGGAAGATGCCTACCGTTATGATTCCGACAGCCAGAAGCTGATCCTGGCTGTTCCGGTAAAAAGCCCGGAAGTAAATCAGGTGCAGGGTGCCATGATGATTATGGCTTCTTCCAGTGAAGTGACGTCAACCATTCGGGAACTGGAACAGAAAGGAATCCTGATTATTGGAATTATTGTAGTTCTGGCCATATTCCTGGGATATATTCTTTCCACAGTACTGGTAAAACCTTTTGCCAGGGTAACAAAAGCCATCGAAGATCTGACAGACGGATATCAGAACGAAGAAATTTCCGTACCGGATTATACAGAGACAGCGCTGATTACGGATGCATTTAATAAGATGCTTTCCAGAATGAAAACCTTGGATGAATCCAGACAGGAGTTTGTATCCAACGTGTCTCATGAGCTGAAAACACCGATGACTTCCATGAAAGTTCTGGCAGATTCCCTTGTAGGACAGCAGGGAGTTCCGGAGGAACTGTATCAGGAATTCCTTTCTGATATTACAGAAGAGATCGACAGAGAGAACAAGATTATCACAGATCTTCTTTCCCTTGTAAAGATGGACAAAAAAGCGGCAGATATGAATATTACCAATATGAATATCAATGAACTGCTGGAAAATATCCTGAAACGGCTTCGGCCGATTGCAGATCAGAGAAGCATTTCCCTGATTCTGGATTCCTTCCGCCCGGTCAATGCAGATGTGGACGAAGTGAAGTTTACGCTTGCCATCAGCAATCTGGTGGAGAACGGAATCAAATATAACGTAGATGAAGGCTGGGTTCGTGTAACACTGGATGCGGATCACAAAGATTTCTTTGTAACCGTTGAAGATTCCGGACTTGGAATTCCTGAAGAATCTATTGAACGGATTTTTGAGCGTTTTTACCGTGTAGACAAATCCCATTCCAGGGAAATCGGAGGAACCGGTCTTGGGCTTGCCATTACCAGAAGTTCCATAGCCATGCATCATGGTATCATAAAAGTATCCAGCAAAGAAGGAGAGGGAACCACATTTACCGTGAAGATTCCTCTGTCCTATATTCCGTCCTAGGAGGTACAGCATGAAAAAAACGATAAAGATTATCTGCGTGACTGCTGCCTGTATCTTTCTTGGGCTGATTGCCTACATCAGTTTTGCGGGAAGAAAAGAGAAAAATACAGAACAGAAGTACAGCTTTTATTATATCAACAGTGAAGAAACAAAACTGAAAGAAGAGAAGTATACACCGGAAAAAGAAACTGCAGAGGTGATGCTCCGGGATTTTTCGGAGAGCCTGAACAACCGCGAGACAAGGGAAGATGGAATTTCACTGTTTCCGGAAGACGTAAAAATTTCTTCCTATTTTATAAAGGATGGAATTCTGCGTCTGGAATTTAACGAGGCCTACAGTAAGATGTCCCGCACCAGGGAACTTCTGGTCCGTACCGGCGTGGTGAAAATCTTTATCCAGATTCCGGAAATTGATTCTGTGGAAATTTATGTGGGCAAAAAACCTCTTACGAATTCCAAAGGAGAAGAAGTCGGAGCTATGAACAGTGACACGTTTGTAGAGTTTTCCGGATCTGACGGGGATGTATACAGTTACGATACCTTTACCCTGTATTTTACAAACAAAAACGGTGACAAACTGGTGGAAGAACAGAGAAGTGTCCGTTACAGACGGAATCTTCCAAAGGCAACCGTAGTGCTGGAACAGCTGGCAAGAGGACCTCTGGAAAAAGATCATTATCCCACCATTCCGGAGAATTCTGAGGTACTTTCTCTCACAAAAGCCAACGGAATCTGCTATGTGGATTACAACTCTGTATTTCAGGATTATGCGTTAAATGTTTCCGAGCAGATCCCGATTTATTCTGTTGTAAACACATTGATTGCGGCAACGGATGTGGATAAAGTGGAGATTTCCATTGAGGGAAACAAAGAAGTGACATTTGGCCAGAATATGCAGCTTTACAAGTTCTATGAATGGAATGACAGTCTGCTGGCCAGCACAAAAGCCAAAAAAGAACAGAACTGATTTTAACAAAATATCTACATAAACGGGAGAACATGTATGACAAAACGGCCATTATGTTTTCTGTGTTTTCTCATGGTGCTTGGTTTAGGTATTATGAATTTTGCGGGGATTCCTCTTCTTGGGGGGAATCCCCTTCCTGTAACCGTACAGGACTGGATCGAAGCACATCCTGGCTCTGTGATCTGCGGGGAGGTGGAGCAGTATGAAAATACAGAATTCTCCCAGTCTGTTTATCTGAAAAAAACATATCTGATTTATCAGTCAAGAAAATTTTCCATTGAAAATGTAAGAGTATTTTTGAAAAAAGAAGAAGACCTGAAACCGGGAATGAAAATTCTGGTAAAAGGAACCTTAAAAAGAGTGGAGGAACCCTCAAATCCCGGTGGCTTTGACAGTCAGCATTACTATGCCTGCCGTCATATCTATTATTTTATGAAGAAAGCTGTGGTCCGGAAAAAAACAGAATCCTATTCCGGATACAGACAGCAGCTTTTTAAGGTAAAAGAAAAATGCAGGCAGATTCTTACGGAATCGGCAGGAGAAGACGCGCCACTTTTCTGCGCGATGGTGCTTGGGGACAAACAGGATCTGGATCCGGAAATGCGGATGCGATATCAGCTGGCCGGGATCGTCCATATCCTTGCGATCAGCGGGCTTCATATCAGCATTCTTGGAATGGGATTTTATAATCTTCTGAAAAAAATTGGCCTGGGTATCTGGCCTGCCGGGATTTTTTCACTGGGAGTGATGCTGCAGTACGGGATCATGACCGGAGGGAGTGTTTCCACCATGCGGGCGGTGACCATGTTTCTCATTGCCATGGGCGCCAGGATCACCGGCCGGATTTATGACATGATGAGTGCGCTTTCCGTAACAGCCATGATGATTCTTCTGGAATCACCGGCATATCTGCTGGACAGCGGTTTTCTTCTGTCTTTTGGCTGCGTTCTTGGGATCGGCGTTGCAGCGGAAAAAATCTGTGCCCTTGCAGGAGCAGAGAAAAAATGGATGAAGGCACTGGTAAGTTCCATAGCCCTTCAGCTGGTGACACTGCCTGTGATGCTGAAATTTTTTGGAGAAGTATCCCTTGCCGGATTTTTTCTGAATCTTCTGGTGCTTCCAAGTGTGGGCTTTGTGCTGATGGGAGGAATGGCGGCACTGTTGCTTGGAATTTTCAGTATTTCTGCTGCAAAACTGGTAATTTTGCCGGCAAGGGGACTGCTGCTTTTTTATGAATATCTATGTAGCCTTGCAGGAAAATTAAGGTGGAGCACCTGGATCGGAGGGGAACCGGAAATCTGGCAGATTCTGGTATATTATGTTTTTTTGATTACAGTCCTGTTTATGGGACAGTATATAAAAGAACCGATGAGGCGGGAACAGGAAGCGGGTATGAAATCAGAGTTATCCAGCCGGGATAAAAGAATCCCGGGAAAGATCCAAAGGAAACTCCGGACAGTCCGGGCAGCAGCCGGCGCATTGATGATAACAGGAATTCTGATCCTCGGGTTTCATCCGGCAGGAGACCTGAAAGTGCTCTGCCTGGATGTGGGACAGGGAGATGGCATCCTTGTGGAGACCCCGGACAGACACTGTTTTCTTATTGACGGAGGAAGCAGCAGTCAGTCCGGTCTTGGAAGATACTGCCTTTTGCCAGCCCTGAAAAGTCAGGGGATTTCCTATCTGGACGGTATTTTTGTTTCCCATACAGATCAGGATCACATCAGTGGTGTGAAGGAACTTCTGGAATATATGGGAAATGGCCTGACAACGATCCGGGCAGGTTATCTGGTGCTTCCTTCCTGGGCAGAAAGGCCGGAGGCCTGGGAGGAACTCTCGGATGCGGCACAAAAAGCCGGAATAAAGATTGTGACAGGAAAAAAAGAGGATGAGCTGCATTGCGGTCCGGTGACATTTTCCATTCTGTGGCCTGAGAAAAATGCCAGGGGAAAAGATATAAATGAGGAAGCGATGGTGATGGAACTTTCTTTTGGGGAGTTTCAGATGCTTTTTACCGGGGACATCGGGGCGGACACGGAAAAGAAACTTCTGGCATCCGGGAATCTTACAGACATTGACTGTCTGAAAGTGGGACATCATGGTTCCCGTTATTCTACCACGGAAGCGTTTCTTGAAAAAATAAAGCCGGAACTGGCGATCATTTCCTGTTCTTCCACCAATACTTACGGACATCCGTCGCCGGAAACCGTAGAGCGTCTGGAAGCGGCCGGAAGCCAGGTGGAATATACCATGAAAAACGGTGCCATTACTGTGGAAACCGATGGAAAAAAGCTTAAGATATATAGGTTTCGGAGGGACTGAAAAATTTTTTCAAAAACCGAAAAAAACAGGTGACTTTTGTACACACTTGTTGTAGAATAGTCAGGGTTTGTGCGAAAACGAAACATTGAAAACAGGCAACACAAGACAAGGAGTTTTTATTTATGAAATATGACGTACTGATCGTAGGAGCAGGTCCTGGAGGAATCTTTGCAGCCTATGAGCTGATGAATAATGATCCGGAGAAAAAAATCGCGGTTTTTGAAGCCGGCCATCCTCTGGAAAAAAGAAAATGTCCTATTGACGGAAAGAAAGTAAAATCCTGTATCCACTGTAAAACATGTGCGATCATGAAAGGATTTGGCGGTGCAGGCGCTTTCTCCGATGGAAAATATAATATCACCAATCAGTTTGGCGGAACGCTGTATCAGCATATCGGCAAGGATACAGCCACAGAACTGATGGAATATGTAGATAAACTGAATCTGATGCATGGTGGAGAGGGAACCAAGCTTTATTCCACCACAAACAGTGAGATCCGTAAGCTCTGTCTTCAGAACGGCCTGCATCTTCTGGATGCATCTGTCCGCCACCTGGGAACGGATATCAACTATGTAGTACTTCAGAATCTCTATGAAAAGATGAAAGCCCATGTAGATTTCTATTTTGACGCGTCCGTTGACAAAGTGGAGAAAACAGAAGACGGCTATGCAGTTGTTGTAGGTGATGAGCGTTACGAGGGAACTTACTGCATCATCTCCGCGGGACGAAGCGGAAGTAAATGGATGGAGACTGTATGTACAGATCTTAAGATCCCCACACTTTCCAACCGTGTGGATATCGGTGTCCGTGTGGAGCTTCCGGCAGAGGTGTTCAGCCGTCTGACCGATGAGCTTTACGAGAGCAAGATCGTTTACAGAACCGAGAAGTTTGAGGATATGGTCCGTACCTTCTGTATGAACCCGAGAGGTGTTGTGGTTAATGAGAACACCAATGGAATCATCACAGTAAACGGCCACAGCTATGAAGATCCTGCAAAACACACCAACAATACAAACTTTGCGCTTCTGGTATCCAAACATTTCTCAGAGCCGTTCCATGACAGCAACGGATATGGTGAGAGCATCGCAAGACTTTCCAACATGCTTGGCGGTGGTGTTATGGTACAGCGTTTCGGAGATCTGATCCGTGGAAGACGAAGCACAAAAGCACGTATTGAGGAGAGCTTCGTAACACCGACTCTTTCCGCAACACCGGGAGACTTAAGCCTTGTTATGCCGAAGCGTATCCTGGATGGAATCATCGAGATGATCTATGCTCTGGATAAGATCGCACCTGGAACAGCAGATGACGATACTCTGCTTTATGGTGTTGAGGTTAAATTCTACAACATGGAAGTTGAGATCGATGAGAATCTGGAAACCTGCCACAAAGGTCTCTTTGTTATCGGAGACTGCAGCGGTGTGACACATTCTCTTTCCCATGCATCCGCCAGCGGTATCTATGTAGCCAGATACCTGGAGCAGGAGTACTTCAGTAAATAATATGAGCGGCCCTTTTCTGCTGTCACAGTGATGGCGGAAAGGGGCTGCTTTTATGTTGTAGGAAATCACTGTACCATAAATAAAAAACATAAATCATATGAAACCATGCATAATGTGCATGAATATTGAAAGGAGTATGTTGAAAATAACTGACAGATGCAGGGGAAGCACCATAATTCGTCCGACAGCAATCTTGACAATTTTGTGATTTTGTGGTAAAAGAATAAGTAACCAGGTAAAATCGAATATGTACAAATGTTATGGCAATAAGGTTGCGTCCAGTCGGATGTGCAAAAGAGAATCCGGTGAGAATCCGGAACGATACCGTCACTGTGAACGGGGAGCTGTTTTTAAATACCACTGGGAAACCGGGAAGGGAAAGCAGTGTGGAACCAAGTCAGGAGAACTGCCTTATTGTGAGATCCAGGATTCGCGGTCTACGAATCTGTATTCTCAATAACAATACAGAACTTCTTTTTATGTGTATTGCGAGAGAATCGTGTGTGAGCAGGCGGCCGCAGAAAGCAGCCGTTTTTTTGTACATATCAGTATTCTGGAAATACATGAAAAGAGGACGATAAGAAATGAAAAGAAAAACAATGTTAGCTCTGATGCTCGCAGTTTCCATGACATGCTCTATGGGTGCAGCTACAACAGCAATGGCAGCAGATGATTCCGCTACAGAAGAGAGCGCAGATGAGAGTACTGAGGCAGCTGATACCACAGAGGCTTCTGATGAAGACCAGAAAGCAGCTGACAATGTAGCAGCTCTGATCGACAAGATCTATGTTCAGGAGAGAACTGACACAACAGATGAGGACTGCAAGGCAGCCAAAGAAGCATGGGATGCTCTGACAGACGCTCAGAAAGAACTGGTAGAGGGCGAGAACGCTGATCCGGATTACTTCGGACGTGACACAGGAGACGCTTCCAAGGACGATCCGCGTAACCAGGATGAGATCGGTGAGAATGAACTTCTTGTTGTAAGCTTTGGTACTTCCTTCAATGACAGCCGTGCAGAGGATGTCAAAGGAATCGAGGATGCTCTTGCAGAAGCTTATCCGGACTGGTCTGTAAGAAGAGCATTTACAGCACAGATCATCATCAACCATGTAGAGGCAAGAGATGATGAAGTGATCGATAACATGCAGCAGGCTCTTGACCGTGCAGTAGAGAATGGTGTTAAGAATCTGGTTGTACAGCCTACCCATCTGATGCATGGTGCTGAGTACGATGAGATGACAGAAGCGATCAATGGCTATAAAGATAAATTCGAGTCTGTAGCTATCGCAGAGCCAATGCTCGGTGAGGTTGGAGACGATGCAACTGTGATCAATGATGACAAGAAAGCCGTTGCTCAGGCGATCACAGATGCGGCTTGCAAAGAAGCCGGATTTGACAGCATGGATGCAGCAGCTGAGGCTGGTACAGCATTCGTATTCATGGGACATGGAACATCCCATACAGCTAACGTTACATACGATCAGATGCAGACACAGATGGAAAACCTTGGATTCAAGAACGCATTCATCGGTACTGTAGAGGGTAAGCCGGAAGATACAGCCTGCGACAAGGTTATCGAGAAGGTAAAAGAAGCAGGATACAAGAACGTTGTTCTTCGTCCGCTGATGGTTGTTGCCGGAGACCATGCAAACAACGATATGGCCGGTGATGATGAGGATTCCTGGAAGAGCCAGTTTGTAGCATCCGGAAACTTCGATAAGGTTGACTGCCAGATCGAGGGTCTTGGAAGAGTCGAAGCAGTTGAGAAGCTTTATGTAGATCATACAAAAGCAGCTATCGACTCCATCGGAAGCACAGATGAGTCCGCAGATTCTGATGCAACAGCAGATACAGAGGCTGATTCTGCTGAGGAGTCCGCAGAATAATAAATATGAAACGATCTGAGTGAGCTCAGATACCTATAAGAAATCCATGTAACTGCCCGGAAAGATCAGGAAGACTGTCTTCCGGGCAGATTGCTGTATCTATGGAAGGGAGAAGATTATTATGAAAAAACGTTATGTAAACTTAATCCTTGCAATGGTAAGTGCATCAGCCATGGCCCTTGGCTCTGTGCCTGCAATGGCTGCAACAGATTCCGCAAAAACCGAATCTGCCAAAAACGATTCCAAAGAGGATGCAGAAGCTTCCAATGAGAAAGAGGCAGACGCAGCCAAGACAGATACCCTGGAAGATGGTGTTTATACAGCAGAGTTTGACACAGACAGCAGTATGTTCCATGTAAATGAGGCCAATGACAAAAAAGGAGAGCTTACGGTCAAAGATGGCAAGATGACCATCCATGTAAGCCTGGTTTCCAAGAAGATCGTAAATCTGTTTGCAGGAACTGCAGAAGATGCACAGAAGGATGGCGCCGAGATCATTGAACCTACCACAGATACAGTAAAATACAGCGACGGTTATACAGAGGAAGTTTACGGGTTTGATATCCCGGTACCTGCCATTGGTGAGGAATTTGATGTGGCACTTCTGGGAGAAAAAGGTAAATGGTATGACCATAAAGTCAGCGTCAAAGATCCTGTAAAGACAGGTGATGTGGAAGAAACAACTGATGATACAGACAAAAAAGAAGACTCCTCCGACAAGGAGAACGCAGAAAAAGCAGATGCTTCCAAAGATGAGAAAACTTCCGATGACAAGAAATCTGAGGGAAAAAAGCTGGAAGATCTGAAACTGGAAGATGGAACTTATGAGTTCGATGTAACCCTCACAGGCGGAACCGGAAGAGCAACGGTAGAATCTCCGGCCAAAGTAGAGATCAAAGACAAAGAAGCTACAGCAACCATCATCTGGAGCAGCCCGAATTACGATTACATGATCGTGGATGGCGAAAAATATGAGCCGGTGAACAAAGACGGAAATTCCACATTTGAGATTCCGGTGACTGTTTTTGACACAGAGATGGAAGTGACTGCAGATACTGTAGCCATGAGTACTCCTCACGAGATCGACTACACCTTGAACTTTGATTCTTCAAGCATGAAAAAGGAAGAAAAATGAAAAAAATAATTTCATATATATTTCTGACATTGACGCTTGTGCTGGGCTGCGCGTTTGCCGTGCAGGCCGCAGAGACAGAACATAAGCCTGCAGATATTCCGGGTCTTACTTTTGATCACAGCATGGAACTTTCCTATGCAAAGGAATTCAATGTGGATTACTACAACGATGGCTATACACTGATCACTATCGATCAGGAAGGGCAGTTTCTTGTGGTTCCCGAGGGAAAAGAAGCGCCGGAGGGACTGGACTCTGACATTGCGGTCCTAAAACAGCCGTTAAATAACATTTATCTGGTTGCAACCTCAGCCATGGATCTTTTCCGGGCCATTGACGGGATCGACAGTATCAAACTTTCCGGAACCAAGGAAGATGGATGGTATATCCAGGAAGCCAAAGACGCCATGGAGCAGAAAAAGATGATCTATGCCGGCAAGTACAGTGCGCCGGATTATGAGCTGATTCTGAACGAAGGCTGTGACCTTGCCATTGAATCCACCATGATCCATCACAATCCGGAAGTCCAGGAGAAACTGGAACAGTTCGGGATCCCTGTAATGGTGGAACGTTCCAGCTATGAAAGCCATCCCCTTGGAAGAACTGAGTGGATGAAACTTTACGCAGTCCTTCTTGGAAAAGAAGATGTGGCAGAAAAAGTTTTCAAAGAGCAGACAGACAAACTGGATAACGTGCTTACAGCAGATAAAACAGATAAGACCGTAGCGTTCTTTTATATCAACTCCGTAGGCGCGGTAAATGTAAGAAAAAGCGGCGACTATGTTTCAGAGATGATCTCCCTTGCAGGTGGAAATTACGTTCCGGAAGATACGGGAGAGAGTGACAATGCCCTTTCCACCATGAACATGCAGATGGAAGAATTCTATGCCAAGGCAAAAGATGCGGATTATATCATCTACAACAGTACCATTGACGGAGAGCTTCAGACCATCGATGAACTTCTTTCCAAAAGCGAGCTCCTTGCGGATTTCAAGGCAGTGAAGGACGGAAATGTCTGGTGCACAGGCAAAAACCTTTTCCAGGAGACCACAGGGCTTGGAACTATGATCGAGGATATCCATACCATGCTGACCACGGATGATGATTCCCTAGATAACCTGACTTACATGCACAAACTGAAATAAATGCAAATGTCCGTTTTATAATGGCTGGTGTTTTTTATTTATGAACAGGAAACGGAAATCTGAAATTACACCACAGAAGAGGAGTGTACCAGAAAAAATGAATGACAGAAAACGCGCGGTCCGATATGGGATCTCTTTTGTGATCCTTGCGGTACTTTTGATCTTTTTATTTATATGGAATGTAAATTCCGGAAGTATCCACCTCTCTGTGCAGGAGATCCTGAATATCATATTCCGGCATCAGGGAGATGAAACTTCTTATAATATTGTCTGGGAGATCCGTCTTCCAAGAATTCTGGCAGTTATCATCCTCGGCGGAGCACTTTCTGTTTCCGGATTTCTGCTGCAGACCTTTTTTAATAACCCTATCGCGGGACCTTTCGTGTTGGGAATTTCTTCCGGAGCCAAGCTGATTGTGGCTTTTCTGATGATCTTTCTTTTGAGCAGATCGGTATCCATCGGTTCCGGAGCCATGATCCTAGCTGCTTTTGCCGGTTCCATGATCTCCATGGGCTTTGTGCTTCTTGTGGCAAAAAAAGTCCACAACATGTCCATGCTGGTCATCAGTGGTGTTATGATCGGCTATATCTGCTCGGCCATCACGGACTTTGTGGTGACGTTTGCGGATGATTCCAACATCGTGAATCTCCACAACTGGTCACTGGGAAGTTTTTCCGGCATGACCTGGGGCAATGTACGGACTATGGCTGTGGTGGTATTTCTTACTATGGTGATTGTATTTTTTATGTCAAAACCCATCAGCGCCTATCAGCTGGGCGAGACTTACGCACAGAATATGGGAGTCAATATCAAAGTGTTCCGGATCCTTCTGATCCTGCTTTCCAGTATTCTTTCCGCCTGTGTGACCGCATTTGCAGGCCCGATCTCCTTTGTGGGAATCGCCGTGCCCCATATTGCAAAAAGTCTCTTAAAGACCGCAAAGCCGCTGCTTGTGATCCCGGCCTGCTTCCTGGGTGGTGCGGTGTTCTGCCTGTTCTGTGACCTGATCGCAAGAACCGTATTTGCACCGACGGAGCTGAGCATCAGTTCTGTGACGGCAGTTTTCGGAGCACCGGTAGTTATCTATATCATGATTCGCAGACAGCAGAGGATATAAACGATGAAATCATATTTTTTTTATACGGATCAGCTGACCGTAGGCTATGACGGAAAACCGCTGATCAAAGAGATTAATATTCAGCTGAACAAAGGAGAGATCCTGACTCTGATCGGTCCCAACGGTGCCGGCAAATCTACCATTCTGAAGAGTATCACAAGGCAGCTTTCCCTGATTGGAGGAACTGTATATCTGGAACAGGAACAGATGAGCCGCATGACGAACAAAGAGGTTTCCAGGAAACTGGCCGTAGTGCTCACCGAGCGTATGCGTCCGGAACTTATGACCTGTGAGGATGTGGTGTCTACCGGACGTTATCCATATACCGGAACTCTCGGAATTCTTTCTGCGGAGGATAAGGAAAAAGTTAAAAATGCCATGGAGATGGTACATGCCTGGGATCTGAAAGACCGGGATTTCACAGCAATCAGTGACGGACAGCGCCAGCGGATTCTTCTGGCGCGCGCCATCTGCCAGGAACCGGAGATTATCATCCTGGATGAACCGACATCTTTTCTGGATATCCGTCATAAACTGGAACTGCTTGCCATTCTGAAAAAAATGGTGCTGGAAAAACAGATGACTGTGATCATGTCCCTTCATGAGCTGGATCTTGCACAGAAAATTTCTGACCAGGTGATCTGTGTTCACGGAGATCACATCGAAAAATACGGTGCACCGGAGGAGATTTTTACCTCTGATTATATTCGAAAGCTTTATGGAATTACCCGGGGAAGTTATAACGCGGAATTTGGCTGCGTGGAAATGGAACCGCCGGCAGGAGAACCTCGGGTGTTTGTGATCGGTGGAAACGGAAGCGGAATTCCGGTGTACCGGAAACTGCAGCGCCAGGGAATTCCTTTTGCAACGGGAGTTCTCCATACCAACGACGCAGATTATCAGGTGGCAAAAGAACTGGCCGCCAGAGTGATCACGGAGAAACCATTTGAATGCATTTCCCAGGAGTCTTTTCAGGGAGCATTGGAAATCATGGAAAAATGCAGAGAAGTTTACTGCCCGCTGAAAGATTTCGGGACCATGAATAAAAAAAATCTGGAATTATTTAAAAAAGCAGAAAAATCCGGAAAATTAAAACAGATCTAAACAGAAAGCCGCTGTCAAAAGCGGCTTTTTCATATAATATAAATTACAAATATGATCGTATCTGTGATATAATATGAACGACAAATCATGAAACGGTCATGTTCATGAACACATGGTAAAGCAGAAGGTGAATGTTCGCTTTACACTGTAAAAATGTAAACAGATACAGCCAATTTATAAGAAATATATCAGGAGGGAAAGTTCAATGAAAAAAAGAAATATGATCGCAGCCCTGCTTTGCAGCGCATGCCTTGTGGCAGGAAGCGTAAATCCTGTATTTGCGGATGCAACCAAGGTTGTAACACTTGGAGCAGATCTTTCCGATGCCCAGAAGCAGACAATGATGAAATATTTTAATGTAAGTGCAGATCAGGTTCAGATTTTAACTGTTACCAACCAGGATGAGCACAATCATCTGGATAATATTGCACCACAGGAGCAGATCGGTTCCCATACATTAAGCTGTGCTTATGTAAAACCAACCCAGTCCGGAGGAATTAAAGTCCGTACTGCCAACCTTAACTGGGTAACCGGTAATATGATCGCCACTTCTCTTTCCACATCCGGTGTCAAGAACTGTGAAGTCATTGCCGCATGCCCGATGGAAGTATCCGGAACCGGTGCACTGACAGGTATTCAGATGGCCTATGAGAAAGCCAGTGGAGAGAAACTGGATGCGACCAAGACCAAACTTGCCAACCAGGAGATCGTGACAACCGGAGAGCTTGCGGATAAGGTTGGTAAAGACCAGGCGACAACGGTAGTGAACCAGTCCAAGATGGACGTGATCCAGAACGATGTGCAGAATGCGGATGAGATCCAGAATATTGTTATCAATGTGGCGAACCAGAATAATATTTCAGTAAGCCAGGATGACATTGATAAAATTGTTTCTCTGCTTCAGCAGATCGCTCAGCAGGGTTATAACTATGATGACGTGAAACAGACACTGGAACAGGTAGATGCCAATACAACAGGCGCAAGTACAACTTCTGCGGCAGAGACAGAGGATTCCATGGATGAAGAGAACCCGGATGATACCGTAGACGTGGATCAGAGTACCGAAGATGATGACGATATTATGAATAACGTAAATTCCGATGTGCTGGGAGATAATGTGATCGAAAGCTCCACAGAGGAGAACGATCAGGAAGAAGCGCCGGCGGAGGATTCTGCAGATAGCAGTGAGACAGAAATCCCGGATGCGACCGAGGACGGAACTTACACAGAGGAAGATTCCACAGAGGATACAGCAGAGGGAACTTCAGCAGATGAAACGGGAATCCCGGAGGCAACAGAGGAGAATACGGATTCTTCTGAGGAGTCCTCTGATCAGTCAGAGACTTCAGGTGCAGAAGCGGATGCTTCCCAGATTGACACTTCCGTACTCAGCGAAGAAAATAAGACATACTACGACAAGTTTGAACTCTTTGTAAAAGGAGAGTATGAAGGTGATGCGGATGCCCTTCTGGCAGCAACTGAGAATACGGAAGCTGTGGCAACAGTAACTCTGGACCAGCAGATAGCGAAGAGCGTTGCCGAGACTGTTGAGAAGCAGTATTATGATATCCTGAAAGACGGTACAGGATCTTATGTGGCAGACGGAACTGAGACATATCTCACACCGGAGCTGAACATGATGGATCAGAACCTCAAGAAACTTTTTGGAATTGAGATCACGGAAGAAAATTCAGATACTACAGATGAGGCTGCTGCTCTTCTTGCAGATGTAACAGAAGAAGATAAACAGACTCTTTATAAGGAGACGATGAAATATCTTGCAGGACTTTACGGTGAGAATACCGATACTTCTGAGGAAGAGTCAGCACAGTAAAGAGATTTTTGAACAGTTTCCATGATCAGGAAATAAAGCCTGCCGCCGCAGAGACTGGAATTTCAGTTTCTGCGGCGGCTTTTTGTGTGTTTTATATGAAGGATTTGGGGAAGCACTGGAAAAATATTTTCTTCTGTGCTAAAATTGACCATAAATCGGTTTTATGGAATTCATACACTGGAAACCGTTACAGGGAAATGAGAAAGGGAAAAGGTAGAATTTATGAGCCTGGCAGTAGTAACATTGAAAAAAGGCGAAGGCAGATTCCTGAAATCAGGAGGCCTCTGGGTATATGATAATGAGATCGCAACGATCATGGGAAGCTTCGTGAACGGAGATATTGTGCTGGTCCACGATTTTGACGGTTATCCGATGGGAAGAGGGTTTATCAACACCAATTCCAAGATTGCTGTGCGTATGCTCACCAGAGATGAGCACAGAGAGATCAATGAGGACTTTTTGAGGCAACGTGTCCGTGATGCCTGGGAATACCGCAAAAAAGTCGTAGACACCGGAAGCTGCCGCGTGATCTTCGGGGAGGCAGATTTTCTTCCTGGCCTTGTTGTGGATAAGTTTTCTGACGTGCTGGTAGTACAGTCTCTGGCACTTGGGATCGACCGCCTTAAGGGAACGATCATTGAGGCGCTGAAGGATATTCTTGCAGAGGACGGGATCCAGATCCGGGGTGTCTATGAGAGAAGTGATGCAAAGGTCCGCCGCCAGGAAGGAATGGAACTTACCAAGGGATTTATCGGAGAAGAATTTCCGACGATCGTTCAGATTGAAGAGAATGGTGTAAAATATGAAGTGGACATCAAGGACGGACAGAAGACCGGATTTTTCCTGGATCAGAAATACAACCGTCTGGCAATCCAGCGACTTTGCAAAAATGCGAAAGTGCTGGACTGCTTTACACATACCGGATCATTTGCACTGAATGCGGGAATTGCAGGAGCACAGAGTGTTCTGGGTGTGGATGCATCTGAAACTGCGGTAAATCAGGCAAGACGCAATGCAGAACTTAACGGACTGGACGGAACTGTGAAGTTTCTCTGTGAAGATGTATTTGAACTTCTCCCGGAACTTGAGGAGAAGGGAGAGAAATTTGATGTGGTGATCCTGGATCCTCCGGCATTTACGAAATCCAGAAGTTCCGTAAAAAATGCGGTAAAAGGTTATCGTGAGATCAACTTAAGAGCTATGCGTCTTGTAAAAGATGGCGGTTTTCTTGCAACCTGTTCCTGCTCTCACTTCATGACCTATGAGCTGTTTACACAGACGATCGGTCAGGCTGCGAAGAATGTACACAAGAGACTTCGCCAGGTAGAGTATCGTACACAGGCACCGGATCATCCGATCCTCTGGTCGGCAGATGAGTCCTATTATCTTAAATTCTACATTTTCCAGGTATGTAATGACCGGTAACAGCTTCGGCGCATTCTTTTTGAAGAGGCGGAAACAGTAATACCGGCAGTAAAAAGGAGATGCAGATTCTATGAGAGACAAATTTAACAAGTTTATGCAGGGACGCTACGGAGTGGATGAACTTTCCAGGTTTACCATGGGAGCCGCACTGGTGCTGATCATTCTGACTATGTTTATCACCATGTTCAACAGAAATCTGGGCAGTATTTTTGATTTTCTGGGAATTGCGGCGATCGTGTATGCGTATTTTCGTATTTTTTCCAGAAATATTCAGCAGCGTTATGCGGAGAACCAGAAATATCTTCAGATGACATCGAAGTTCCGGCTTCGTTTCAATAAAGAAAAAAATCTGATGAAACAAAGAAAAACGCACCATATTTACAGTTGCCCGGGCTGTGGACAGAAGGTCCGTATTCCCAGGGGGAAAGGCAAGATAGAGATCGAATGTCCGAAATGCCACACGAAATTCGTAAAGAGGAGCTGAAATGTTCGGATATGTGACAGTTAATAAACCGGAGATCAAATTTAAAGATTTTGATATGTACCGTTCTTTTTACTGCGGACTTTGCAGAGAACTGAGGGAAAGATATGGCATACCAGGACAGATCTCACTGACTTATGATATGACCTTTGTGGTCCTTCTGCTGAGTGGAGTATATGAACCACCTACACAGAAGGGAACTTCAAGGTGTGCGGTCCATCCTCTGAAACCACAGCCTGTGCGCCGGAATGCAATTACGGAATACTGTGCGGATATGAATGTGATCCTTTCATATTATAAATGCATGGATGACTGGCAGGATGAGCATAAACCTTTGCGTTACGCATACGCCAGACTTCTTAAGACCGGCGGAGAGAAACATATGGCTCATTATCCGGAGAAGATCCGCAGGATAAAGGAAGCTCTTATGGAACTTTCCAGTCTGGAAAAACAGGGAGAAACCGATGTGGACCGTGTTGCCGGGTGTTCCGGAAGGATCATGGAGGAGGTCTTTGCGTTCCGTAAGGATGTGTGGGAATCTTCACTGCGGCGGATGGGATTTTATCTCGGGAAGTTTATTTATATCCTGGATGCTTATGACGATGTGGAAAAAGATGCAGAAAACGGAAATTACAATCCGTTCCTTAAAAAATATAAGATGGAAGGGTTCGAGGAAGAGATACGCCGGATGCTTACAATGATGCTGGCAGAAAGCTGCAGGGAATTTGAAAGAATGCCCGTGATCCGATATGGTGATATCCTTCGAAATATTTTATATTCCGGCGTCTGGTGCCGCTTCACAGCCATCGGACAGAAACGCAGGGAAGAACGGGAGAAAGAAAAGAAATGTTAGATCCATACAGTGTGCTGGGAGTTCCCAGAAACGCATCTGATGATGAAATAAAGAAGGCATACCGGAAGCTCAGCCGAAAATATCATCCGGATGCCAATATCAATAATCCGAATAAAGATCAGGCAGAAGAGAAATTCAAGGAAGTACAGCAGGCGTACGAACAGATCATGAAAGAGCGGGAGTATGGCGGAAGTGCTTCGGGAAATGGGTATGGCAGCTATGGAAATTACGGCGGTTTTGGCGGCTATGGAAGTGCAGGTTCCAGTACCTATCAGGATGAAGAGAGCATGCGAAGACGTGCTGCTTCCAATTATGTGCAGAGCGGCCATTATCAGGAGGCTATGAATGTCCTGAATTCTCTTGGCCAGAAAAATGGCGAGTGGTATTATCTGGCTGCCATGGCCAATATGGGACTTGGCAATAATGTGACGGCTCTGGATCAGATCCGGGAAGCAGTCCGACAGGAGCCTGATAATGTGCAGTACCGCATGATCCTTCAGAGAATGGAGGGCGGCGGTGGCTGGTACCAGCAGCAACAGGATCCTTTTGGAGGAATGCCGACAGCAGGTGGAGATATGTGTGATGCCTGCTGCCGGACTATGGCCTGTGCCATGTGCTGGCCGGGTGGTATTTTCTGCTGCTGATGCGGAGGATAACTATCCGTTTTGAGTATGTTTGTAAGGCGGATCCTGCAGATCCGTTTTGCGATAGATAGGGCAGAACATGTTTGTAAGTCAAACCGCGAAGTGGCTGCGCTCATGAGCGTGCAGCGGAGCAGAATGTTTTGCATCAATGTATCTGCCGGGAAAAAGAGGAGGAAATCGTTATGAGTATAAGAATTGGTATCTTAGGTTATGGAAATCTTGGACGCGGTGTAGAGTGCGCGATCAAACACAATCCGGATACAGAGCTGGTTGCAGTATTTACCAGACGTGACCCGGAAACAGTAAAGATCCTTACAGAGACTGCTAAAGTTTATTCTGTAAACGACGCAGAGAAGCTGAAAGATGAGATCGATGTCCTGATCATCTGCGGAGGAAGTGCTACAGATCTTCCTGTTCAGACACCGGAATATGTGAAATACTTCAATGTTGTGGACAGCTTTGATACACATAAGAGAATTCCAGAGCATTTCGCAAATGTTGACAAGGCAGCAACGGAAACTGGTCATGTAGGAATCATCTCTGTAGGCTGGGATCCGGGAATGTTCTCACTGAACCGTATGTACGCAAATGCCATCCTTACAAACGGAAACGATTATACATTCTGGGGTAAAGGTGTCAGCCAGGGACACTCTGATGCAGTCCGCCGTATCAAAGGCGTAAAAGACGCAAAACAGTACACAATCCCTGTAGAGGCAGCACTTGAGGCAGTAAGAAACGGAGAAAATCCAGAGCTTACCACACGTCAGAAACATACAAGAGAGTGCTTCGTAGTTGCTGAGGAAGGTGCTGATCTTGCGCGTATCGAAGAAGAGATCAAGACTATGCCGAACTACTTTGATGAGTATGATACAACGGTACACTTTATTTCACAGGAAGAACTTAACCGTGACCACAGCGGAATCCCACATGGTGGTTTTGTGATCCGCAGCGGAAAAACAGGATGGAATGATGAGAACAGCCATGTGATCGAGTACAGCCTGAAACTGGATTCCAATCCGGAGTTCACATCTTCCGTTATTGTTGCTTATGCAAGAGCTGCATATCGCATGAACCAGGAAGGACAGAAGGGATGCAAAACTGTATTTGATGTTGCACCGGCATATTTAAGTGCACTTGACGGAGCAGAACTTCGCAAAAAATTCCTGTAGGAAATTCTCTGTAACAGAGTTGTTACAGGAAGTAACATTTTTTATTAATATCAGATCCCCGGAATATTCAGCGCATATACCTGATGATCCGGGGATTTTTTATGCTGATGAAGGTGCCTGCACAGGAAGAAGAATCCTGGAATCGGGATTTTTCCTGTGCGGAAAAGGAGATTGGAGAGGGAAAAAACGGGAAAGAGTTGACGGGAGATAAAGAATGGTATATAATATGGACGTAAATTTGTAACAGAATTGTAATGAATTGCACGTTTTATTTACCGCTCACAGGATGGGCAGTGCAGACAACGATCAGCCGGACTTCATAAATAGTAAATATCAATTATCTATCAAAGGAAGGTATGTATGCGAAAATTAAGCAAAAAATGGAAACTTTGGGGACTTTTTTTGATCTTGATGTTTTTTGCAGCCGGAGCGACTGTACACACAACTGTAACGGATGTACAGGCGGCAACCAAGAATGGTTTTAAAACAGAAGGCGGGAAGTCCTATTACTACAAAAATGGAAAGAAAGTAAAAGGTTGGCTTACTCTGAACAGAAAGAAGTATTACTTCAATGCCTCTACAGGAGTTCAGGTAAAAGGCTGGGCAAAGGACAGCAAGGGTAAACGCTACTTCTATAATGCCAATGGAGCTAAGGGCTATATGGCAACAGGCTGGCTGACAGACAGCAAGAAGAATACCCGTTACTTTAATCCGTCTACCGGTTATATGACAACCAAGTGGGCAACCATCAGCAATAAGAAATATTATTTCTACAGCGGCAATGGTGTTGCAGCCAAGAGTACGTTTCTTACAGATTCCAAGAACGTGACCAGATATTTTACAAGCAAATGCTTTATGGCCACCGGCTGGGCAACAACATCGACAGCGAAGAAACGCTATTTTGACCCGAGCACAGGTGCTATGTATACAGGCTTCAGGAAGATTGGAAGCTATACATATTATTTCTATAAATCAAAGAAGTCCAAAGGCATTATGGCCACCGGATGGGTGTCCAATATTACCAGCGGAGTGAAATACTATTTTGACCCGTCTACCGGTGTTATGGCTACAGGAACCAAGACCATTGACGGAGTGCAGTACACATTCAGCAGTTCCGGAGTTCTTCAGTCCAGCGGCAGCAATCCGAATACAACAACTCCTTCAAGTTCCAGGACGATCAAAAATTTCCTGGCCAATGCCCTGAAACCGGTAGGACAGACGCTTTATGTATGGGGCGGTGGACATAACTGGTCAGATGCAACCAGAAAAGGTGTAAGCTCCAAGTGGAAACAGTGGTATGATAATAATTCAAGTTCTTATAACTACAGAAACTATATGGACCTCAGTGAATCTACAGAACAGAAGGGCCTTGACTGTTCCGGTTATGTAGGATGGTCTGTATACCAGATCATGCAGAGTAAATCAGGTGGAGTGAATTATACAACTGTTTCCGGAGATATCGGTTCCCTGTATTCTGGCAGGGGAATGGGAAGGGTCATTTCCCAGTCAACGCTGTCAAGTTCAAACTGGAAACTTTATCCTGGAGATATCGGATATAACGATGGACATACATGGATGGTTCTTGGTCAGTGCGCAGATAAGAGTGTTGTGATTCTGCACTGTACGCCGAATGCAGGCGTTCAGATTTCCGGAACACCGACACCTAACGGAACTTACGGAAGCCAGGCGATCAAGCTTGCAGAAACCTATATGGCAAAATATCCGGGCGTATCCAAATATGATTACCATGAGTCCAGCGGTAATTACATCCGTAATGGAGCATATTTCAGATGGAACAGAAGCACACTTTCTGATCCGGATGGATACCTGAAGAAGACTGCAAATCAGATTCTTGCAGATCTGTTCAATTAAAAACAGGCTGCAACAGAAATATCAAAAAATTTTATTGAATCAACAAAAAGGGAGAACCGAAAATGCAAGGTTCTCTCTTTTTTAATGTCAAAATAATTAATAAATGTTACAAAGTTTTAAACTAATTGATAGAAAAACCTTGCAATCCAAATAACACTGTGTTAATATATAAAAAGATTGGAACAAGATATTGCAGAAATATTACATGAACTGCTGAGAATGAAATAACAGCAGAGACAAGTAAACAAACGACAGACACAGAGAACTGTCGGATAAATCAGAATTCAGAATCAGATTGCGAGGGTGAACAGTCATGAAGAAAAGAATATTATGTCTGACACTGGCGCTCATCATCAGCGGAGCACAGGTAGTCAGCGTAAGCGCAACAAGAGAAGATGAGGCAGCACTTCAGCAGGAAATGGATGCAACCAATGAACAGCTGAATGCGACTTATTCCAGATTGGATGATCTTTCCGCACAGAAATCACAGATTGAAGGCGAAATTTCCACTCTTGATGCCAATCTTGTAAACGTGATGGTTTCAATCCAGACACTGGAGGGAGACATCTCTAATAAAGAAGCTGATATTGCTTCTACCCAGACGAACCTTGAGAAGGCTAAGAATGCCAAGACCAAGCAGTATGAGGCAATGAAGAAGCGTATTCAGTATCTCTATGAGAAAGGTGGAGATGATGCATGGTTCCAGATGATGCTTAATGCAGAGAACCTGTCAGATCTTCTCACGAAAGCTGAGTACACACAGAAGACATATGAACAGGACAGAAAGAGCCTTGAGAAGTATTCCAATACCATTCAGCAGGTTGCCAACCTGGAAGCTCAGTATACACAGGAGAAGGCAGAACTTGAGGGAATGAAGCAGGAGTACGAGGCTGAGTCACAGAATCTGCAGGTACAGCTGGATGAGAAGCGTGCCACATCTGCGGATTATGACAATGAGATCGCTTATGCACAGCAGCAGGCTACAGACTATGCGAACCTTCTTGCAGAGCAGACAGCAGAGCTTCAGAGATTAGAGGCTGAGCGTATTGCAGCAGAGGAAGAGGCAAGACGTCAGGCCGAGGCTGAAGCAGCAGCGAGAGCACAGGCTGAGGCAGAAGAGGAAGCAAGACGCCAGGCAGAGCAGGAAGCACAGCAGGATGAGGCGGACGAGAGCGAAGACGTACAGTACGATGAGGACGGCGACGTGATTGAGAATACAGATGAGGATACTGCAGAGGATGACACCGAGCATGTGGATGAAGATGCAGACAATGGTGAAAATGATGATGCGCAGTATGATGAAGATGGCAATGTGATCGAAGATGACGCGTCCGGGGATACTGAGAATACAGAGGATAATGCAGACGCAGATTACGATAACAGCACAGATGCATCCGAAGAAGGTGCAGAGGACACATCCTCAGACAGTGACAGTTCTTCTTACAGCAGCGGTTCAGGATCTTCTGTTGTGAATTATGCCACACAGTTTGTAGGAAATCCTTACGTATGGGGCGGAACAAGCCTTACCAATGGTGCAGACTGCTCCGGTTTTGTACAGAGTGTATATGCCAATTTTGGCGTAAGCCTTCCGAGAACTTCCTATGAGCAGCAGAATGCAGGTACTGAGGTATCTTATGCAGATGCCCAGCCAGGAGATCTGATCTGCTATGGTGGACATGTGGCTATTTACATGGGCAATGGACAGATCGTACATGCATCGAACTCTCAGGACGGGATCAAGATCAGCAATGATGCTACATACAGAACAATTGTATCTGTAAGACGTCTTGTATAATAAGAACGTACAACAGAAAATAAAAATACAGCAGCCCGACAGCAGTTTGTCGGGCTGTTTTTGACGTCGAAAAAAATACTGAAAACCCATGGAACGGAGTGAACAGCAACAAAACATGCTCATAAATATATAAATATTAAAAATAGTATTGACATATAATTAACAGGATGTTATTATAATATCAGTATAATTCCATATTGAACATAGCAAGTGCTGAGGGCATCTGACAGTCATGGATTATCAGAAGCCAGCAGAAAAGGGAATCAGGTGAGAAACCTGAGCGATCCGGTCACTGTAACGGAGGAGCGAATCTCAGAATCCATTGTACCTATGTATGAGAAGGAGAGAGGAGCCATGATCCCGGAGCCAGGAAACCTGCTTGTTATGGCGAGGTTAAACTTCCGTGTAAAGTGTAACAACCATTTCAGGGACTCCGCACCCCTGGGACGTTGTCTACTTTTTTACGAGAGTAGGCATTTTTTTATGGAATGCGCCTGTTCATATGAATTATACATGATTAAATGGCAGGCGATACTACTCCGGATACATTCGTTCCCTCCGCGCACTCATGAACGGATTATATTTCTACCCCGGGGTGGGATCGCTACCTCTTTTTTTACGGAAAAATTAAGAGAGTGCATGATCCGGGAGGAGATAAGAACCATGGAGAAACCATATTGGGAGGGAAAAGAATATTCCTATTTCAGCCACAAAAAATGCGAGTATTTTCCATGCCATAAAGGAGCAGATCCGGAAAATTTTAACTGCCTGTTCTGTTATTGTCCGCTGTATGCACTGGGAGATAAATGCGGTGGTAATTTTCATTTTACGGAAAGCGGAATCAAGGACTGCACTGCGTGTAAACTTCCTCACAGAAGAGAGAATTATGGATATATCACAGGAAAATATCAGGAACTTGCGGATATGATAAGAAAGCAGAGAGAGAATTCTCAGGCAGATGAGAAATGATAATAAAGAAAATATAATATAACCCGAAATAATAAGCTAGCTCGGACACATGGTAAAATGTGTCTGAGCTGGCTTTTTTGGTTGTGAGTCAAACATGAATGTGTATTCGGATACATTTTATGTATATTCGATCTTACTGTTTTACCAGATCATCTGGTCTGCAGAAATACCTTCAATCTTGGAAGCTGATTGTTCAGAATCAGCTGTTCCGGGAACATGGCCTGATGAACAAATTCAGCAGCACAGGTAAAATCACCGATGTGTTCCGGACCGTGACTGTCACTGGAGAGCAGCAGCGGCAGATGATATTTGCGGCAGCAGCGGAGAATCTCATAACAGTTTTCTCTGGTATCACCACGGTAGCCATATGGAGCCAGGGAAGCTTCGTTAATTTCAAAGATTGTTCCGGTTTCTCTGGCAGTTCGGGCAAGAACATCATAATTTACCGGATAATGGGTGTTGTCGCTGTGACCGAGGATTTTGACACAGGGATTCTTCATGACATTGACAAAAGCTTCTGTGTTCTCGTCTCTGGTACCGGGACGGTAGTTCCAGGTATGCATGCTTGCGATGGCATAATCAAGTTTACATAATAATTCCTGATCCAGATCTACAGTTCCCTTCCGGTCCAGAATATTCAGTTCGATTCCGTAGAGCAGATCTACTCCGAAATGTTTTTTCGGAGAATAGGTAAGGCTCCGGAAATAGGAAGAAGTTCCGGCAGCCAGAGTTCCGGGACCGTGGTCTGTGATTCCGAGAAGCCGGAGGCCCTTCCCTGCGGCTGCCCGGGCCATATTGGTGATGGTGCATTCCGTGCCGTGGCCGCTGGCGATGGAATGTGTATGCATATCAGAAAGATACATAAATTTACACCTCTTTTACTGTTCATGAACATGTGACGGAATATCCGCTTGACTAAAGGAATTTCTATATAAATCCAAGTATGGCAGAGCAGAAAAGCAAAGTCAATAGAGAAAAACATAAAAATACAAAAAACAAATAAAATCAACAGGGTGCAACCGATAAAAACCACAAAAACAGCTAGAAACACATGTTGGATTTCGTTGACATCGAAGTGGGGGTAAGGTATAATGAAATTACATGAGCACATAGCCGGACAGGAGCGGTTCTGGAAGCGTGGAGGCAGACAGATCACCAGAAACAACCGGTTATGAGAAAGGAGAATCATGGAGAAATTTCATATAGCAGATATCCCGAAAACAGACAGGATCACACATCTTGTGGATAATCTTTATGCCAAGATGCCGGTGATCGAATCTGCCAGAGCGAAACTGGTCACAGAGTCCTACAAGGAAACTGAAGACGAGCCGATCATCACACGCAGAGCGAAGGCTTTTGCCCATATCCTGCATAACATTCCGATCATCATCCGTGATGAGGAACTGATCGTCGGAAGCAGCACCCTGGCACCAAGAGGATGTCAGACATTCCCGGAGTATTCTTTCCAGTGGCTGGAGGATGAACTGGATACGGTGGCTACCAGAACTGCTGATCCATTTTATATTTCGGAGGAGACCAAGGCGGATCTTCGGGAGGTACATAAATACTGGAAGGGTAAGACTACCAGCGAGCTTGCGACTTCCTATATGGCTCCGGAAGCGATCCTTGCCATTGACCACAACATTTTTACACCGGGAAATTATTTCTACAATGGTGTAGGACATGTAACGGTTAAATATGAGGAAGTTCTGGCAATTGGTTATGAGGGTATCATTGCCAAAGCACAGAAAGAACTGGATGAAAGTAATGTGGGAGATGGTGATTATGCGAAGAAGTCACGTTTCCTGGAAGCAGTGATCTTAAGCTGCCAGGCTGTTATTGATTATGCGCATCGTTATGCAGAGCTTGCAGAGCAGATGGCATATCAGTGTCAGGATCCGACCAGAAAACAGGAACTTCTCCAGATTGCGTCCAACTGTACACGTGTGCCGGAGAAAGGTGCCCGTAATTTCTATGAAGCCTGCCAGTCTTTCTGGTTCGTACAGCAGCTGATCCAGATGGAGAGCAGCGGACATTCCATTTCACCGGGACGTTTTGACCAGTACATGTATCCGTATTACAAGAGTGATATGGAGGCAGGTAATCTTACCAGAGAGTTTGCTCAGGAACTGATGGACTGTATCTGGGTAAAATTAAACGATCTGAACAAATGCCGTGATGCTGCATCAGCAGAAGGTTTTGCAGGCTACAGCCTTTTCCAGAACCTGATCGCAGGCGGCCAGAATAAAGACGGTGAGGATGTGACCAACGATCTTTCCTTTATGTGTATTCAGGCATCCATGCATGTGCATCTTCCGGCACCGTCTCTTTCTGTAAGAGTATGGAACGGATCTCCACATGAATTCCTGATCAAAGCTGCAGAGCTTACAAGAACAGGAATCGGACTTCCGGCTTATTATAATGATGAGGTTATCATTCCGGCGCTGCAGAACAGAGGACTTTCTCTTGCAGATGCCAGGGAATATAACATCATTGGATGCGTAGAACCGCAGAAAGCCGGTAAGACAGACGGCTGGCATGATGCGGCATTCTTCAATATGTGCCGCCCGCTGGAGATGGTTTTCTCCAATGGTATGGATAAAGGAGTCCAGATCGGTGTCAGGACAGGCGATGTCACAGAGATGAAGACCTTTGATGAGTTTTATGACGCATATAAGAAACAGATGGAATATTTTATTTCCCTGCTTGTAAATGCAGACAATGCCATTGACGTGGCACATGCTGAGAGGTGTCCGCTTCCATTCCTTTCCTGTATGGTGGATGACTGCATGAAACGTGGTAAATCCGTTCAGGAGGGAGGCGCTGTTTATAACTTTACCGGCCCTCAGGGATTTGGTATTGCAAACATGGCAGATTCTCTGTATGCGATCCGTAAACTTGTTTATGAAGAAAAGAAAGTTACCATGGAAGAGATGAAGGAAGCTCTGGCATGGAACTATGGCAAGGGTATTGATGCACAGTCTGCAGCAGATATTACTACAATTGTAATGCAGAAGCTTCAGGAAAATGGCATCGGTGTAAATGAGCAGACAGCCAAGGCTGTTATGACAGCAGCGCTTGGAGCAGAACCATCTCCGGAGAAAAAGGCAAGATTTGAAGAAATCCACAAACTGATCGATGAAGTTCCGAAATACGGAAACGATATTCCGGATGTGGATTATTTTGCAAGAGATGTTGCCTATACTTACACAAAACCACTTCAGAAATACAAAAACCCGAGAGGCGGACATTATCAGGCCGGACTTTATCCGGTATCTGCAAATGTTCCCCTTGGCGGACAGACCGGTGCTACACCGGATGGCCGTTATGCACATACACCAGTTGCAGATGGTGTTTCTCCGTCAGCAGGCAAGGATGTGAAGGGCCCGACAGCAGCAGCAACTTCCGTATCCCGTCTGGATCACTTTATCGTATCCAACGGAACACTGTTCAATCAGAAATTCCATCCGTCTGCACTTGCAGGAAGAGAGGGCCTGGAGAAATTTGTAGCACTGATCCGTGGATACTTTGATCAGAAGGGTATGCACATGCAGTTCAATGTTGTCGACAGAGAGACACTTCTGGATGCTCAGAAACATCCGGAGAAATACAAACATCTGGTTGTACGTGTTGCCGGATACAGTGCACTGTTCACTACGCTTTCCAGATCTCTGCAGGATGATATCATCCGAAGAACAGAGCAGGGATTTTAACCGGGGACGCGCAGCAGACGCAAGGAATTAAGAGGTAATTATGGACTATTTGGATACAAAGGGCAGGATCTTTGATATTCAGAAATATTCAGTACACGATGGTCCGGGTATCCGTACCATCGTGTTCCTGAAAGGATGTGTTCTTCGCTGCCGCTGGTGCTGCAATCCGGAATCACAGGAGTACCGGATCCAGAACATGAAAGTTCTGGGTGAGGACAAGGTGATCGGCCGTGATGTGACAGTTCGCGAGATGATCGAGGAAGTGGAGAAAGACCGCGCATATTATTATCGCTCCGGAGGAGGAATTACCCTTTCCGGTGGTGAATGTATGTGTCAGGCGGATTTTTCCAGAGATCTTCTCCGTGCGGCAAAAGAACGTGGTATTAATACCGCAATAGAGAGCATGGCATGTGCTCCCTGGGAAAAGATCGAACAGGTTCTTCCTTACCTGGATGTATATCTGATGGATATCAAACATATGAACCAGGAAAAACATAAGGAGTTTACAGGAAGGGCTAACGGACTGATGCTGGAAAATGCAAGGAAAGTTGCGCTCTACGGAAAAACCAGACTGGTGATCCGTGTTCCGGTTATTCCGACATTCAATGATTCTGTGGAAGAGATCCAGGCGATCGCCAGATTTGCAGCATCCCTTCCGGGCGTAAACAAAATTCATCTTCTTCCCTACCACAGACTGGGACAGGATAAATATGAAGGACTTGGACGCCCTTATTTAATGGAAGGAATTCTTCCGCCGACAGCAGAACATATGCAGATGTTAAAGAACGCGGTGCATGCGGTATGCGGTCTGGACTGTCAGATTGGCGGCTGAGAAACACGGGATTAAAGAGAAAAGATCCTCTGCAAACATACAACATAAAAAACAATAAAAACAACATAACAAACAACAAGAAACCAACACAAAACAACGGATTGCCCTTGACTTATTTTGTGGTATGGAGTAAAATGTTTTCAGAAACAAAATAGTGCAATCCAATGCTCAAGGAGGAAATTAAGCATGGTAAACGAGTTTGAAATCAAAAAACAGCTTTGTGACATCGGTAAGAGAATTTACAACCGTAACATGGTTGCAGCTAACGACGGAAACTTTTCTGTTAAAGTAGCTGAGAATGAATATCTTTGCACACCAACAGGTGTATCTAAAGGATTCATGACACCAGAGTTCATCTGTAAAGTAGATGGTAAAGGTAATGTAATCCAGGCTAACCCGGGATTCAAACCATCATCTGAGATCAAGATGCACATGAGAGTATATGAGAAGAGACCGGACGTAGGATCTGTTGTACATGCTCATCCGATCTATGCAACATCTTTCGCAATCGCAGGTATTCCGCTTACACAGCCGATCATGCCGGAGGCAGTTATCGCTCTTGGATGCGTTCCGATCGCTGAGTATGGTACACCTTCCACAATGGAGATTCCGGACAACCTTGAGAAATACCTTCCATACTTTGATGCAGTACTTCTTGAGAACCACGGAGCACTTACATGGAGCACAGACCTTAACGCTGCATACATGAAGATGGAGTCTGTAGAGTTCTACGCACAGCTTCTGTATCAGACCAAGCTCCTTGGCGGACCGAAGGAATTCGACAAAGAGAACATCGAGAAACTCTATGCGATCCGTCGTAAATTTGGTATGCCTGGTAAACATCCGGCAAGCCTCTGCCTGAACAAAGACGGCAAGAACTGCCATAACTGCGGTGGTGCATGCCACAGTGAGGACTACAAACAGTTCCCGGGATATCAGTATGATTTCGTTGGAAAAGACTGCGGAACAAGCGCTACTGATCCTCAGGGTGAGGCTCCGGCTGCTGCAAACAACGATGCAGAACTCGTTGCTCAGATCACAAAACAGGTTATGGCTCAGCTTGGCCTGAAATAATTTTTTGACGGAATATTAAGGAGGACAATCTCATGCCAATAAGTGAGAATATGGTACAGGAAATTGTACAGGAAGTTATGGCAAAGATGCAGATTGCAGATGCTCCGGCCGGAAAACATGGTGTTTTCAAGGATATGAATGATGCTATCGAGGCAGCCAAAAAGGCTCAGCAGGTAGTTAAGACAATGTCTATGGACCAGAGAGAGAAGATCATCACCTGCATCCGCAAGAAGATCAAAGAGAATGCGGAAGTACTGGCACGTATGGGTGTTGAGGAAACTGGTATGGGTAATGTAGGAGATAAGATCCTCAAACATCACCTGGTAGCAGATAAGACTCCTGGTACCGAAGACATCACAACAACTGCATGGTCCGGAGACAGAGGACTGACTCTGATCGAGATGGGACCGTTTGGCGTGATCGGTGCGATCACACCATGTACAAACCCGAGTGAAACAGTTCTCTGTAACACAATGGGCATGCTGGCAGGTGGAAATACAGTCGTATTCAACCCGCATCCGGCAGCAGTGAAAACTTCTATTTATGCAATCAATCTTCTGAACGAGGCTTCCTTGGAATCAGGCGGCCCGGACAATATTGCTGTCACAGTTGAGAAACCAACTCTTGAGACAAGCAATATCATGATGAAACATAAAGATATCCATCTGATCGCAGCAACAGGAGGCCCTGGTGTTGTAACAGCGGTTCTTTCCTCCGGTAAGAGAGGAATCGGTGCAGGAGCAGGTAACCCGCCGGCACTGGTTGATGATACTGCTGATATCCGTAAGGCAGCAAGGGATATCGTAAACGGGTGTACATTCGATAATAACCTTCCATGTATCGCAGAGAAGGAAGTTGTTGCAGTATCTTCCGTAGTTGATGAGTTAATGCACTACATGCTTACAGAGAATGACTGCTACCTTGCATCCAAGGAAGAGCAGGACAAACTTGTTGAGACTGTACTTGCAGGCGGCAAGCTGAACCGTAAATGTGTAGGACGTGATGCGAAGACCCTTCTTTCCATGATCGGAGTTCAGGCACCGGCCAATACCCGCTGCATCATCTTCGAGGGACCGAAGGAACATCCGCTTATCACAACAGAGCTTATGATGCCAATCCTCGGAATCGTAAGAGCAAAGGATTTCGACGATGCTGTAGAGCAGGCTGTATGGCTTGAGCATGGCAACCGTCATTCCGCACATATTCATTCCAAGAATATCGATAACATTACAAAATATGCGAAAGCAATCGATACCGCGATCCTTGTAAAGAACGGCCCGTCCTATTCCGCACTTGGATTCGGAGGAGAAGGTTTCTGTACATTTACCATCGCAAGCCGTACAGGTGAGGGACTTACAAGCGCAAGCACATTCACAAAGAGAAGACGCTGCGTAATGACAGACAGCCTTTGCATTCGTTGATCAGGAGGAACATAAATCATGGATATGAACAATGTAAATATCGAAGAAATCGTTAAACAGGTTCTCTCCGGCATGACAGGAAACGCTCCGGCAGCAGCTGCTGCACCAAGCACTCCGGCTGCTCCGGCAGGAAACACAATTCCGAAAAAAGCAAGAGTAGCAATGATGACAGAGAAGAAACATTTTGAGCTTCAGGAGTATGATCTTCCGGAAGTTGGCGACGACGACATCCTTGTTAAAGTTGAGGGATGCGGTGTCTGTGGAACAGATGCTCATGAGTACAAAAATGACCCGTTCGGTCTTATCCCGGTAGTTCTCGGACATGAGGGAACCGGCGAGATCGTAAAAATGGGTAAAAATGTTAAAGTTGATACAGCTGGTAAACCGGTTAAAGTCGGTGACAAGATCGTTACCTGCATGATCTTCAAGGATGATCCTGAAATCACAATGTTCGACCTCAACAAGAAGAACGTAGGCGGCGCTGACGTATACGGACTTCTTCCGGACGATGATGTTAAATTCAACGGATGGTTCGCTGATTACATCTTCATCAGAGGCGGAAGCTTCGGTTCCACATTCTTCAATGTAAGTGACCTTGACCTTGATTCCCGTATCCTCATCGAGCCATGTGCAGTACTTGTACACGCAGTAGAGAGAGCAAAAACAACAGGAATCCTGAAATTCAACAGCAGAGTTGTTGTTCAGGGCTGCGGACCGATCGGTCTTATCTGCATCGCTGTTCTTCATACAATGGGCGTTCATAACATCTGCGCAGTAGACGGAAACGAGCAGCGTCTTGAGTTTGCCAAGAGAATGGGCGCAACTACAACTGTAAACTTTATGAACTTCAAGGGTGTTGAGGCACTTACTGAGGCTGTGAAAGAGGCTCAGGGCGGACATCTTGCAGATTTCGCTTTCCAGTGTACTGGAAATCCTCATGCTCATTCCAATATCTACAAATTCATCCGCAACGGCGGCGGCCTCTGCGAGCTTGGATTCTTCATCAACGGTGGAGATGCAACCATCAACCCGCATTTCGACCTCTGCTCCAAAGAGATCAACCTTGTTGGTTCCTGGGTATACAACCTCAGAGATTATGCAACAACATTTGATTTCCTTAAGAGAGCAAAAGCAATCGGACTTCCAATGTCTGAGCTGATCACTGACAAGTATCCGCTGGAAGAGATCAACGAGGCACTTGAGAAGAACCTGTCAATGACAGGTCTTAAGATCGCGGTTGTTAACAAATAACCTTAACGGGAAAGGAGAAGCAACATGGCAGAAGCTGTAGGAATTCTGGAGGTCTTCGGACTTGCGACAGCCTTTGTGGCAGCTGACGCCGGGTGCAAGGCTGCAAATGTCCACCTGGAGGTATTCGATAAGAATAAACCGGCGAATGCGGACAGCCTGCCAGTACCGCTTCTTGTCTGCATCAAGTACCGCGGAAGCGTGTCAGATGTCACGGCAGCGGTAGAAGCCGGCATGAAAGTCGCAGAGAGCATGACAGGTGTGGTACAGCATTACATAATCCCCAACCCGGAACCAGGTACACAGAAAATGCTGAAGATCAGCGCCCTGGATAAAGATTAAGCGGATTCCGAAGTTTACTTTACAAAAGTGGCGGAATCATATATGATAAAATTGTAACGAAGATAAGATTCAGGAGGATAGAATCATGGCACAGGAAGCATTAGGAATGGTTGAGACAAGAGGCCTCACAGCTGCAATCGAGGCAGCAGATGCAATGACAAAAGCAGCTGAGGTTGCGCTTGTAGGAACAGAGAAGATCGGTTCCGGTCTTGTAACTGTTATGGTTCGTGGAGACGTAGGCGCTGTAAAAGCAGCAGTAGAGAGCGGAAGCGCAGCAGCATCCAGACTTGGAGAGCTCGTAGCTACACACGTGATCCCGAGACCTCATACAGATGTAGAAAAAATTCTTCCGAAGCTCTAATTCAGGCTTTGAGAGGAACAGAAATTAATTAAGGAGTTCGCTCATGGGAAAATCATATGGATTTATAGAAATCACAGGTGTGGTTGCGGCGATCAATGCCCTGGACATCATGTGCAAAACGGCAGACGTTGAGCTGGCGTCATGGGAGCGTAAGCTGGGCGGACGACTGGTGACCCTGATCGTACAAGGCGATGTATCAGCAGTTACAGCAGCTGTCAATGCGGCAGTAGAGCAGGCAATCAAGAAACCTGCCAGTTATGCGGTAATTGCCAATCCTCACGAGGAAATCGTCAAACTGGTTGAGCTGAGTGCAAGCCGGTGGAAAAAGAAACAGCAAGAGAATCCGGAAACAGCACTGGAAAGCAAAAACAGCAGCGAAAAATAAACTGCTGCACCAAAAAAGTCAGAAGTAAACAGAACAAATAAAGCATTAGCAATCCATAAGGAGGATATAATCATGACACAGGAAGCATTAGGAATGGTTGAGACAAGAGGACTTACAGCAGCTATCGAGGCAGCTGACCAGATGTGCAAGGCAGCTAACGTTGCACTTGTAGGAACAGAGAAGATCGGTTCCGGTCTTGTAACTGTTATGGTTCGTGGAGATGTAGGAGCAGTTAAATCTGCAGTAGAGAGCGGAAGCGCAGCAGCATCCAGACTTGGAGAGCTTGTAGCTACACACGTAATCCCGAGACCTCATACAGATGTTGAGAAAATCCTTCCGGTTCTTAAATAATTTCAACTGATTCTTACTGATACGCACCGGCCGAAGGGCCATTAAGGCTTCTGGCCGGTGCTTTTCAGTTTTCAGTTATGAGACCGAAAGAAAGCAGGTGTACTCTTGGAAACGAATAATATTGAAATGATCACAAAAATGGTGATCGATGCGATCAACAAAAACGAAGACAAGGGCAATGGTTTTGTTGTACCTATCGGAGTTTCCGCAAGACATATTCACCTGACACAGGAGCATGTGGAGGCACTGTTCGGAGAAGGCTATCAGCTTACCAAGAAAAAAGATCTGATGGGCGGACAGTTTGCATCCAATGAAACAGTTACCATCGTAGGACTGAAGCTCCGTGCGATCGAGAATGTAAGAATCCTCGGACCTGTCCGCAGCAAATCTCAGGTTGAGGTTTCCGCAACAGATGCGATCAAGCTGGGAATGAAGGTTCCGGTACGTATGTCCGGTGACCTTGCCGGAAGCGCGCCGATCGCCATTGTCGGACCGAAAGGTGCTATTTATCTGAAAGAGGGATGTATTGTGGCCATGCGTCACATTCATATGGCTCCGAAGGATGCCCAGGCTGCGGGTGTACATGATGGTGATATTGTTTCTGTTAAAGCGGACAATGAGCGCGGAACAATCTTTAATCAGGTTAAGATCCGTGTAGATGACAGCTTTACACTGGAAATGCATATTGATACAGATGAAGCAAATGCAGCAAGAATTGCCACAGGCAATACAGTTACCATAATCAAATAATATTCCTCCTTTGGGGATGCCACTTTCTGGCATCCCTAACAGAGGATATGGAGAAAAACGGAGGCTCATATGATCGTAGGCAAAGTAGTTGGAAGCATTGTTTCCACACGAAAAAGTGAAAAACTGATAGGAAATAAATTCATGATTGTAGAGCCGGTGCATCATATGAAAGCCGAGCACAGCCAGATTGTTGCCATCGATATCATCGGTGCGGGAATCGGCGAGTATGTATTGGTGGCACAAGGAAGCGCAGCAAGAATAGGCTGCGGCGTAGAAACAGCACCGGTAGATGCCGCAATCGTCGGAATCGTAGATGACGGTGCAGGATTGGAGTAACGCCATGGATATCAAAGAATTACAGAAAATTATGCAGGAGAATGGTGTTGTCGGAGCAGGTGGTGCAGGTTTCCCTACATACATGAAACTGACAGACAAAGCGGATACCATTCTTATGAACTGTGCAGAGTGCGAACCATTACTGAAACTTCACAGACAGTTGTTGGAAAAGCACGCATATGAGATCATGAAAACATTCGATATGGTTGCGGAGACGGTAGGAGCTTCCCAGGCCATCATCGGAATCAAAAAATCTTATGTACAGACAATCAATGCCTTAAATCAGCATATCGAAGAATTCCCAAGGGTTAAGATCCATCTTCTGGATGAGGTTTATCCGATGGGTGATGAGGTTGTTCTTATTTATGAGGCAACCGGACGCGTGGTACGGCCAGGAGGACTGCCTATTGAGCAGGGAGTAGCCGTATTCAATGTAGAGACACTTTACAATGTATATCGCGCGGTAGAAGAACACAAACCGGTCACAAGCAAATATGTTTCCGTTGTTGCAGAGGTTGAGAACCCTGTTACAGTGAAAGTTCCGTTAGGATGTACACTGGAAGAGGTTGTTGCCCAGGCAGGCGGAACAACTGTGAAAGATCCAGTATATTTCGTAGGCGGCCCGATGATGGGACGTATCGGAAATGGTTCTGATCCGGTTACCAAAACAACGAACGCAATCCTGGTTCTTCCAAAGGACCATGTTATTGTCATGAAGAAGCAGCGGACTTCTTCCATAGATTTAAAGAGAGCAGCATCCATCTGCTGCCACTGCCACACATGTACAGATCTTTGCCCGAGACATAATCTGGGACATCCGATCGATCCGGCAATGTTCATGATGGCAGCATCAAACCAGGATTTCAGAAATGTAAATCCTTATATCAATTCTGCATTCTGCAGCTCCTGTGGTGTCTGCGAGATGTATGCGTGTCCGCAGAGCCTGGCTCCGAGAACACTGCTTGCAGATATGAAAGGCGGACTTCGTAAAGCCGGAATCAGACCACCTCAGGGTGTTCAGCCGAAACCGGTACAGGAGTCAAGAGAATACCGCAAGGTTCCTGAGGAGCGCCTGATGGCACGTCTGGGACTTACCAGATATGACAAGGATGCACCGCTTCAGGAAGAGCTTGTAAATGTATCCAAGGTAAAAGTTCTCTTAAGCCAGCATATTGGTGCACCGGCACAGGCAATCGTAAATGTAGGCGATATGGTAACAGAAGGTCAGATGATCGCACAGCCTGCACAGGGATTAAGTGTCGGAATCCATGCAACGATCAGCGGAAAAGTTACAGAAGTAACAGACCGCCATGTTGTAATTGCAAGAAATTAGAAAGGACGTGCACAAAATGAGTAGAGCAATCGGAATGATTGAGTTTAAAACCACACCAGCTGGTATCACTGCAGCAGATGCCATGGTTAAGACATCTGAAGTAGAGATCGTGGAGGCGCAGACAGTATGTCCGGGAAAATATATTGCAATTATCACCGGAGATTTAAGCGCAGTGAAAGCTGCTGTAGACACAGCAGTAACAACATACGAGGATAAATGTATTGACAGTTTTGTACTGGGCAATCCGCATGAGTCCATTTTCCCGGCAATCTACGGAACCACACAGGTTGAGGAGATCAGTGCCCTGGGAATCCTGGAGACCTATGATGCGGCATCCATCATCGAAGCAGCAGATCAGGCTGCAAAGACAGCAATCGTTGATCTGATCGAGCTTCGTATCGCGAAGGGTATGTGCGGTAAATCCTACATGCTTCTTACAGGTGAGGTTTCTGCAGTAGAGGCTTCCATTGAAAGAGCAAAAGAGCTGGTAGCTGAAAAAGGAATGTATATGGATTCCTCAGTGATCGCTCATCCGGACAAGAGAATGATCGATACGATCCTTTAATATTTGTCTATGAGATCGGGATATCCTTTCAGAGGATATCCCGAATGACATCCGAAAAGGAGGCATTTTATGCTAGCGTTGGAAAGAAGAAATCTGATTCTCGAAAAATTACAGGCAGAGAAAAGGGTTGTTGTAAGTGAACTAAGCCAGCTTTACAGTGTCTCAGAAGAAACCATCCGCCGTGATCTGGACAAGCTGGAAAAAGAAGGACTTGCCACAAAGAGTTATGGCGGTGCGGTGATCAACGAAGATGTCGGTATTGATTTACCATTTAATATTCGTAAAAACCAGAATGTACAGGGAAAGCAGAAAATGGCGGAGATTGCTGCTTCCATGGTGAATGACGGAGATCATATTTTTCTGGATGCCAGCACAACGGCAGTTTTTGTGGCCAAGGCACTGAAAGAAAAAGAACGTCTCACCGTTGTCACCAATTCCATGGAGATCCTTCTGGAGCTCTCTGATGTATCCGGATGGAATATTATTTCCACCGGCGGAGTGATGAAGGAGGGGTATCTTGCCTTTCTTGGTGCCAGAACCGAAGAAGTGATCCGTTCTTACTATGTGGACAAGGTTATTTTTTCCTGTAAGGCATTAAACGAGGATATGGGGATCATGGAATCCAAAGAAGCCTTTGGAACAACAAAAAAGGCCATGATCAATTCCGGAAAGATGCGTATTCTGGTGGTAGACAGCACGAAATTTGATCAGACTGCTTTTTCCGTGGCAGGACAGCTGCGGGATATCGAGACGATCATCACAGACAAAAAACCGTCTGAAAAGTGGCTGGATCATTTTAACAGGCATAAGATCGAATGCATCTACCCGAAATAGATTGAACATATATCGTGAAACGATCGTGTTCATGAGCATGCAGTGTATGCGGAATGCGGAGATCCGCTTTACTTTATCCGAACACAGGCAGAAAAAAGAGAACTGTGTTTCGGTATGACGAGAGGGAGCAGTTTCTATGAATACATTTGAAATGAAAACAGCCATCCATTTTGGAGCTGATGCCCTGGGAAGACTGAAAGATATTCCATACAAAAGAGTCCTTGTTGTCACAGATCCGTTTGTTGTAAAAAGCGGAATGATCGATATGATCACAAAACCGCTTCAGGCAGGTGGAAAAGAATTTGATATTTTCTGTGATGTTGTTCCGGATGCTCCGGTTGGAAAAATTGCCGAAGGAGTCAAAAAATTCCTTCAGTATCAGCCGGAAGCGATCGTTGCAGTAGGCGGTGGCTCTGCCATCGACTCCTCCAAGGCAATCCGTGAGTTTGCCCTGAAGATCAACAATTACGGAAAGGTTGGACTGGTTGCCATTCCTACAACAAGTGGTACAGGTTCCGAGGTTACTTCTTTTGCAGTTGTAAATGATACAGAGGCACATGTGAAATATCCGCTGATCTCAGACAGCCTGACAGCTGATGAGGCGATCCTGGATGCTGAACTTGTACGCAGTGTTCCACCTGCGATCACAGCAGATACAGGTATGGATGTTCTGACTCATGCCATTGAGTCTTATGTCAGCATCAATCACAATGAGTTTACTTCTGCACTTGCAGAGAAATCCATTGAGATCTGTGGTGTATATCTTTACCGTGCATATGTTGATGGTAATGATATGCATGCAAGACAGAAAATGCATGTAGCATCCTGTCTGGCAGGACTTTCCTTCAATGCAGCAGGTCTTGGAATTACTCACAGTATGGCTCATCAGCTGGGTGCTATTTTCCATATTCCTCACGGAAGAGCTAATGCGATGTTACTGCCGCATATTGTTGAATATAATGCAAATATCAACAAACGCAGCAGAAGTCAGAAGGAATATCTTCCGGCAGTAAAGAGATATTCCAATATTGCACATCTTCTTGGACTGAGCAATTATAACGAAGTTATGAGCGTAAGATCTCTTGTAAACTGGATCCAGTTTATGCAGAAAGAGATGAATATCCCGCTTACCATCGAAGAGATGAAGACGATCACACCGGATGCTTATTTTGCGGCGGTTGATAAGATGGCGGATATGGCACTTGCGGATGCCTGCACAGCGGCAAATCCGCGTGTACCGAAGAAAGAGGATATTGTAAAAATCTACACGAAGTTGTGGTCTTTTTAAAAGACTGAAGAAAAACCGCAAAGGGGCCGCAAAGCCGCGGCCCCTCTGCACACCCCTCGGGCTTTTTTTAGAGTGCTTGACTGTGGCGGGCGGAAGGTTATTGACTTGTGCCTGTATGCTGCGGTTGTTCCGGGTTGAACGTTGTGCCGATGGGGCGCCGTGGGCGCCTTGGATGTGTGACGTTTTGGCGGGGGCTGGCGCGTTTGTGAACGCCGCGCCTGGTTTGCCGGGATGATTGTGGAGTGTGGTACGTATATGTGTAATGCGTAGCATTTCGAGGATTGTAAAATTGGTCTGATATGGGTTGGGTTATTTATCAGGAGTTTCTGGGAGGTTGAGCTGGATGGAGGTTTATACCGGGTATGGTGATAAGGGGATGACGGATCTTTCCCATACGAAGAATGTTTCAAAGTCGGATGATCGGATTTGTCTGATGGGGTCAGTTGAGGAGCTGATGAGTCATATTGGGCTTGTGCGGGTTCTGGTTGATGATGTGGATGTTGTCCGGATGCTGGAGAAGATCTCGGAGACTTTGAAGAAGATCATAGATGGGGTTTCTGATCCTTATAATCGGGAATTTAAGGTCAGCGAAGACCGGACGGAGCTTTTGGAGGAAGAGATTGGCCGGATGAAAGAAATTTTTTCCGGGGAGAAACTTCCAATCCTGCCGGGGGACTCCAGAGTTGCGGCTGAGATTGATGTGACAAGAGCTGTGGCGCGGAGAGCTGAGAGAGAGCTTGCGCTTGTCAGCGTGAAGTTCGGATCGGATACCGGAGCCAAGAAATATATGAACCGGCTGTCAGATTATTTTTATGTGCTGGCAAGGTATGTGGATGTTGCGAAGATCAAAGAGAAGAAGGCAGAAGCTGCTGAAAGTGTTCAAGGTGCTGTGAGATCAGAAAATGCCGGGACAGAAATAGTTGAAAATACTGCAAATGTTGCGACGAATGCATCAGTGGCGAATGCAGGGGGACAGGATCCACAGCTGGCGCAGAAAAATGATGTACAGGCTTTTAATGTGCAAGATAAGACTGTGACAACAACAGCAGGAGGAAATACAGCGATGGCACAGAATGATAGTATGGCAGCAAATACAGCGATGATCCAGGAAGTGCTGAAGCGTATGGGAATCCAGGGACGTATCACACTGGATTCTGCCAAACGTCTCATCGAGAAGATTGAGCAGGAAGCCCTCAGAAGAAACAAGCCTTCCGTAATTGCGGTATGCACCCCGGACGGAAATCCGGTTGCGGTTCATGTGATGGACGGATCTTTTCTTGTAAGTTTCGATATGGCCGTAAAAAAGGCCTATACATCTGTTGCTGTGAAGATGTCCACCATGGAGCTTTCCAGACTGACACAGCCGGGTCAGACATTTTATGGCCTTGGAAAAATGAGCGATAATATCGTGATATTCGGAGGCGGTGTACCGCTGAAAGTCGGCGATACCATTATCGGCGGTCTTGGTATCAGCGGTGGTACCGGAGAAGAGGATAACAGCCTTGCAGAATATGGACTGCAGGTACTGAAAGAAGTGCTGTGAGATACAGAAAAGAAAAATCTATATACTTATAAATCGTAAAAAATCTGTAAAGACAGAGAGTCTTTGCAGATTTTTTTATGCCAGGTCAGGCGGATATTCGGGTCAAGCGGATATTCGCAATCCGCTTCGCTACTTGCTCTACACCAAATAACGGGTGATATTCTGGTAAATGGGAAGAGGACTGGCCTATTTCCAGCTGAGTTTCAGGCACTTGACGGAAATATCACTTTTTTCCGGAGCCTGGACCATATTCTGGATAAAATAGGTTTTCGTCATGGATTTTCCGGGCTTCAGATTCAGAGTCAGATTTCTGGTCCAGTACATCTGATCGTAGATACCGAAGCCTGTGGTAATTCGGATTTTTGCTGTTGTGATTGTTTTCGCGGAAGTATTGGTAAACTTCAGGGTGTAATAGGTTTTCATGTTATTCGGGCCATATTTGATACCGACAACACTGGTTTTCAGATTTTTGACAGTAGGTTTGGCAGCCAGTTTAGATACAGTAATGGTGATCCTGCGGCTGACGCCGTTTAATTTTGCGGTGACAACGGCAGTTCCTGCTTTTTTTGGGACCAGATAGCTTCCGGAAACTGCCAGAACAGATGGTCTGCTGGATTTTGCGCTTTTGATACTCAGGCTGGTGCCGCCCTTCAGAGTGATAAGGGAACGCATGGTAACTTTGTGACCGACCCACAGAGTGGTTTTGGAAGAACGGAAAGTTGCAGTTGCTTTTTTCGCAGCGGATGCTTTTGCGGCAGAGCTGTAAGATACTGCTTTCGAACAGAGTGCAGGTTTTGTGGTCATGGTTTCAACCTGGGCGTGTACATCGCTGGGAATCTGAAACATGACGGCTGCAAAGAGCAGCAGGGAAAGAAGTACTTTCACAGTTTTTATTTTTCTTTTACACATGGCAAAACCTCCTTTTGCATATTCCGGACAGAGCCGGAGTGCCAGACTTTTTCTCTTATATCATTATAACAGGAGGTGCAGGAAAGGTTACTTTGTGATTTTTTTGTATCAATTGGTAATTTATCCGGAAATATGTTAGAATAAAACATTCGGAAAACAGCAGTTATCTGGTGTAAAGTTACACAGTGAATGCGGATACTTTTGTCCGCTTTGTGAAGAAAGGATCATGTCGATCTATGACGAAACAGGAAATTTTAAAGACCCACTTCGGGTATGATACTTTCAGAGAAGGGCAGGAGGCGGTGATCGATGCGCTTCTTGCAGAAAAAGATGTCCTGGCGGTAATGCCTACCGGGGCAGGAAAATCGATCTGTTATCAGGTACCGGCCCTGATGATGAAGGGAATCACCCTGGTGATCTCGCCGCTGATCTCACTTATGAAAGATCAGGTGCGGAGCCTGAACCAGGCAGGAATTTCAGCGGCATACCTAAACAGCTCCCTGACACAGGGACAGTATTTTACAGCTTTGCGTTACGCAAAAGCAGGACGTTACCCTATTATCTATGTGGCACCTGAGCGGCTTACCACCGATGCATTTCTGGATTTTGCTCAGAGTGCGGATATTTCCATGATCGCAGTGGATGAGGCACACTGTGTTTCCCAGTGGGGACAGGACTTCAGACCAAGTTATCTGAAGATCGCGGAGTTTGTGGCACAGCTTCCAAAGCGTCCGGTGATCAGCGCCTTTACAGCTACGGCAACCAAAGAGGTAAGAGAAGATATCGCGAGGCTTCTGGGGCTTCGGGATCCTTTTTGCACCACGACAGGATTCGACAGGGAGAATCTGTACTTTGCGGTAAAAACGCCGAAAGATAAATACAAGGAAGTACACGACTACATACTGGAGCATCCGGATGACAGCGGGATCATCTACTGTCTGACCAGAAAACTGGTGGAGGAGGTCTGCGGAAAACTGATCCGGGACGGTATCACTGCCACCAGATATCATGCAGGGCTCTCTGATGAGGAACGCCGGAACAACCAGGATGATTTTATCTATGACCGCTGTCATGTGATGGTAGCTACCAATGCATTTGGAATGGGAATCGACAAGTCTGATGTTCGGTACGTCATTCATTATAATATGCCAAAGAACATGGAGGGCTATTATCAGGAAGCTGGACGTGCAGGCCGTGACGGAGATCCTGCAGAATGTATTCTTCTCTACAGTGGGAAAGATGTGGTCACCAACCAGTATCTCATTGAGAGAGGGCAGGATAACCAGGAGCTGGATGCGGCAACCTGGCGTCTGGTGCGGGAACGGGATCAGGAGAGGCTGAAGCAGATGACTTTTTACTGTTTTACCCATGACTGCCTGCGTGAGTATATCCTGAAATATTTTGGCGAATACGGAAAAAGTTACTGTGGAAACTGTTTGAACTGCCAGACTGAGTTTGAGGAGCAGGATGTGACCCGGGAAGCCAGGGCCATGGTCCGGTGCGTGGAAAGCAGCGGGCAGAGATACGGTGTGAATGTGATACTGGATACTCTGCGTGGCGCATCCACGGCCAAGATCCGGCAGTACGATATGGATGGAAATCCGGAGTATGGAGCCTGTGCAAAGATCCCGGCGCACCGGCTGCGTCAGATCCTTAATTATCTGGTACTGCGGGAATATCTGCATCTGACCGATGACGGATATACCATTGTGAAACTCACCGCTTCTTCGAAATCGCTTCTGGAGGAGGATCATACCCTCACAATGAAAATGCCGAAAGAGCAGGAAACGAAGAAAAAAGAGAAACGGAGCAGGCTTCCCAAATCTGCGGTTGGTGAACTGTCTGAAGAGGATGAGCCACTTTTCCAGAAACTCCGCACGCTTCGTCTGGAGATCGCCAGAGAGGAAAAAATTCCTCCGTATATGGTCTTTTCCGACAAAACCCTCATCCATATGTGTATTCTGAAACCTGGAAGTGAGGAGGAAATGCTGAATGTGACAGGAGTCGGCAGGCACAAGTACGAAAAATACGGAAAAAGGTTTATCGATGCGGTGCAAAATCTGTAAGAAAGAGACATTTGCCGTCGTAAAATGAAGAGCGAAATGTTCTGAAATTTCTTGCATTTTAAAGAGGCATTTGTTAGAATAAGACAAGCAGGAAACGTCCGGCGGCCGTGGAGCAGCCGGATTGTTTTTTCCTGAGACATTTTTTCTGCTGCACGTTCAGGTGCGGTGTATAGGCATTTCGCAAGCAGAGTTCTATGCAGCCGTGGAATCCCTTCGAGTAGATGGACCGACCGTATGAGATATCCGTTGGTCAGAAGCAAGCAGTGAGGTGGATGATCGTATCCGCTTTTCATGAAGACATAATCTGGTGCTGGTCATGGAGTGAACAGTGATCAGGATCTTACACGATCTGCGTCGGCTTTTTTCATGCAGAAAATCTGCCCTGCCGGCTTTTTCTCATACGGAAGAGGAGCGTGTATTCAGAAAAGACATGAACATAGCCCGTCTGTGAAACGGGAATCCGTTCCGGCATGACAGTTCTTTGCCAGGCCGAAAAAGCTGTGTTTACATACAGACAGCAGATGCAAAGGAGAAATCACAGAAATAATAAAACAGCTTAATTTCTGAAAAAGCAGGATATCCACCATATGTGTGAAATCCTGCTTTTTGTCATAATTTCAGCGTCGCTTATATTTACCGGGGGTGATCCCCTTGTACTTTTTGAATGTGCGGATAAAATAGCTCAGGTCATTGAACCCGTTCCGGTATGCGATCTCTGTGATGGAGTCATCGGTGGTGGCCAGCTGGCAGCAGGCCTGTTCGATCCGCTGGCGGTTGAGATAATCCATAGGGGTCTGGTGGGTCATCTCGGAAAAGAACCGGCAGAAATACTTGGGAGACATGGAGACCGAAGCGGAAAGCTCCTGCAGGGTAATAGGGTTTGCATAGTTCTTTTCGATAAATTCCACCACCTGCTTCAGCTGGACGATACGTTTGTAATCACGTCTGGTTTTCCGCAGACTTTCCAGGTAGTAATGATTACCAAAAACCAATCCGAAAAAGTGGTAAAATTGTCCAAACACAACCAGCTCGTATCCTGGTTTCTTCTGCCAGAAAGAATCAAAAAGAGAGTTTACCGATCTCTGGATGTCCGGATGTTTTTCAGTAAAATGATGATAGATCAGAAGTTCCTGGTGGCTGATCTTCTGCATATATTCAGTACAGACGGAATTAAATTTCAGAAACATGTTCATGTCAAAAACAATGCACTGATAGATACAATCATGAGGAATTCCGGAATGCAGAACTCCGCTGTTGACAAAAATCACATCTCCGGCTTTGGCTGTAAAACTTTTTTCGTCTAAAGTGACGGTAAGTGTGCCCTGGAGTATCCGCATGATTTCACATTCCACATGCCAGTGGTAGGACATGACATAGCGGGGATGCGTACTGTCAATATGGTGAAACTCAAAAGGAAATTCGTAGGTTCCCCGAAGCCTGTCTTCATTTCTTCCAAGATCGTGCAAAATAAAACCCTTCTTTCATAAATTTTATAGATTTTTTAGGAACTTATATAAAAAAGTGAATATTGTACTGCTTTTTGCTATTATAACACAAGTAATTTACAAGATGCAATCGTATAATAAAAACATAGTTCGGACAGGAGTTGTCAGAACCTGAAAAAATGTAAGTTATAATAGTGAATATAAATCTAGGAGGTAATTGTTACTATGGCAAAGAGCAGATTAGTAGGCAGCTATCCGGTTATCGGTATCAGACCAACCATCGACGGACGTAGAGGAGCTCTTGATGTAAGAGGATCTCTGGAAGACCAGACCATGAACATGGCGAAATCCGCAGCAAAACTTTTCGAGGAGAACCTGAAATATTCAAACGGTGAGCCTGTAAAAGTTGTTATCGCTGATACAACTATCGGACGTGTTGGTGAGAGCGCTGCATGTGCTGATAAATTCCGTAAAGAGGGTGTAGATATCACTCTTACTGTTACACCATGCTGGTGCTACGGAGCTGAGACAATGGATATGGATCCACAGACAATCAAGGCTGTATGGGGATTCAACGGAACAGAGAGACCTGGTGCTGTATATCTGGCATCCGTTCTTGCTACACATGCACAGAAGGGCCTTCCGGCATTCGGTATCTACGGACATGACGTTCAGGAAGCTGACGACACATCCATTCCGGAAGACGTTAAAGAGAAACTGTTAAGATTCGGCCGTGCAGCAGTTGCAGCTGCATCCATGAGAGGTAAATCCTACCTGCAGATCGGTTCTGTAACAATGGGTATCGGCGGATCTATCATCGATTCTGATTTCATCGAGTCCTATCTCGGAATGAGAGTTGAGTCTGTTGATGAGGTAGAGATCATCCGTCGTATGACCGAGGGTATCTACGATCACGAAGAGTTTGAGAAAGCTCTCAAATGGGCAAAAGAGACCTGCAAGATCGGCTGGGACAAGAACCCGGAAGAGCTTCAGTTCTCACCGGAGAAGAAAGAGGAGCAGTTCGAGTTTGTTGTTAAGATGGCAGTTATCATCAAAGAGCTGATGAACGGCTGTGACAAACTTGATCCGAAATTCTCTGAGGAAGCAATCGGACACAATGCTCTTGCAGCTGGATTCCAGGGCCAGAGACAGTGGACAGACTTCTATCCAAACGGTGACTTTGCAGAGGCTATGCTGAACACTTCCTTCGACTGGAATGGCGCTCGTGAGCCGTACATCCTTGCTACAGAGAACGATGTTCTTAACGGACTTGGAATGATGTTCATGAAACTCCTTACAGGACGTGCACAGATCTTCGCTGATGTTCGTACATACTGGAGCCCGGAGGCAGTTAAGAAAGCAACAGGATATGACCTTGAGGGTGTTGCCAAAGAAGCTGGCGGATTCCTTCATCTGATCAACTCCGGTGCTGCTTGCCTGGATGCTAACGGACAGGCTAAAGATGCTGATGGCAACCCAGTTATGAAACAGTGGTGGGATGTTACAGAAGAAGACCAGAAAGCAATCATGGATCATACAGAGTGGTGTATGGCCGACAACGGATACTTCCGTGGAGGCGGATACTCCAGCCGTTATGAGACACGTGCTCAGATGCCTGCAACAATGATCCGTCTGAACCTTGTAAAAGGTCTTGGACCGGTTCTTCAGATCGCAGAGGGATGGACAGTAGAGCTTCCGGAAGAGGTATCTGACAAACTTTGGAAACGTACAGACTACACATGGCCATGTACATGGTTTGCTCCAAGATGTGATGGTAAAGAGGGACCGTTCAAGACAGCTTACGATGTAATGAACAACTGGGGTGCTAACCACGGTGCAATCTCCTATGGACACATCGGTGCTGACCTGATCACAATGTGCTCTATGCTGAGAATCCCGGTATCCATGCACAACGTTCCTGAGAAAGACATCTATCGTCCGGCAGCTTGGAATGCATTCGGTATGGATAAAGAGGGTGCAGACTTCCGTGCTTGCAAGAACTACGGACCACTCTACAAATAAATCATACGGTTAAGATAACAGATATCATATCCTCCGGCATATATATGCCGGGGGATTTTTTATGTTATAATGTCCATAGATGCGGGAAACATACTGTTCGGACACAGGGAAAAAGTTATAATAGAAACAGATATAACGAATATGGGAGGTTACTGAAATGAAATATATACAGCTGAATGATACAGATCTGAATGTCAGCCGCATCTGCCTCGGAACAGCAGGATTTGGAGATAAAACAGATCAGGAAAAAAGTTTCGAAATCCTGGATGATTTTGTACGGGCAGGTGGAAATTTTATTGATACAGCCAATGTATACTGCAAGTGGCTGGAAGGACACGGAAACTGCAGTGAGCAGATCATAGGCAGATGGCTGAAAGCGCGGGGAGCCAGGGGGAAAGTGATCGTAGCTACCAAGGGCGCACATTATTCTTTTGAAAATCCGGGCCGTAGCAGAGTGAACCGGGAGGATATCCGTGCAGATCTGGATGAGAGCTTAAGGACTCTGGGAACAGAGGTGATCGATTTTTACTGGCTTCACAGAGATGATCCGGAAAAACCGGTGGAAGAGATCGTGGATATCCTGGAAGAAATGCAGAAAGAAGGCAGAATCCGATATTTCGGATTTTCCAATTACAGAACAGACAGACTGAAAGCGTTGGAACAGTGCCTGAAAGAACGGAAAAAAAGCGGCGTTACGGCAGTATCCAATCAGTGGAGCCTGGCAGGAATCAATCCGGGTGGAAATACCAATCCGGACCCTACACTTGTGGAGTTTTCCCGGGAGGAATACAGGTGGCACTGTGAGACAGGTGCGGCTTCCATTCCGTTTTCATCCACGGCAATGGGATTTTTCTCAAAACTTCAGAAAATGGGAGTTCCATATACGGATGAAGAGGTGGATGCATCCTGGATGCAGGAGAAAGAGTCACAGATTGCAGATCTTTCAGAAAGCATGAAGAAATCCTACTGGAATGAAACGAATCTTCGAACCTATCAGAAATTGTTAAAACTTCAGAAAGAAACAGGGGACAGCCTGCAGTCTTTGTCCCTGGCATATTTTTTCCATCAGCCGTTCCAGACAGTGCCGGTAACCGGTGTCAGCAGTCCGATACAGCTGAAAGATGTTCTTGCTGCCTGCGATATTGATCTTGAACCGGAGTTGTTTGGAGGCTGGGTGACAGCTGGAGGTGGTCTATGAAACTGATCCATTTATCGGATCTTCATCTTGGAAAGCGGGTAAATGAGTTTTCCATGGTGGAAGATCAGAAATATATCTTAAATGAAATCCTGAAGATCATTGATCAGGAATCACCGGATGGAATCCTTCTTGCAGGGGACCTTTATGACAGACCCGTTCCATCTGCGGAGGCAGTGCAGCTTTTTGATAGTTTTCTTACCAGACTTGCGCAGCGAAAGATTCCCGTTTTTGCTATCAGTGGAAATCATGACAGTGCAGAGAGAATCGCTTTTGGATCTCATATTATGAGTGACAGTGGAATATGTATGTCACCGGTATACGATGGAAAAACAGCAAAGTACTGTTTAAAGGACAGTTATGGAGAAGTGTGGATTCATCTTCTGCCATTTATCCGTCCTGCAACGGTCCGACATGCACTGGAAGGGGAAGAAGACGTGGAAGATATCCGCACCTATCAGGAGGCGGTGCTGGCAGCGGTTAAGCATATGGAAATTGACAGAAGTCAGAGAAATGTACTGCTTGCCCATCAGTTTGTGGTTGGTGCAATGCAATGTGATTCTGAGGAAATTTCTGTGGGAGGAATCGACCAGATCGAGGCAGAAGTATTTCGGGATTTTGACTATGTAGCACTGGGACATATCCACAGTCCGCAGAATGTGGGAAGTCCGAAGATCCGATACTGCGGGACACCGCTGAAATATTCGTTTTCCGAGGCAGGCCAGCAGAAATCCGTGACGGTTGTGGAACTTGGAGAAAAAGGAAGCCCTGATGTACGTGAGATCCCTCTGACGCCGCTGCGTGATATGCGAAAACTGAAAGGTACTTATATGGAGCTGACTTCACAGTCCAATTATAAGGACACAAATACGGATGATTATGTGCAGATCACATTGACAGATGAGGAAGATATCGTGGACGGAATGCAGAAACTTCGTACCATTTATCCAAACCTTATGCGTCTGGATTATGATAACCGCCGTACACGTGAGAACCAGGAAATTGCCGGCACAGAGAGAACCACACAGAAATCAGAGATGGAATATTTCGAGGAATTTTTTGAGCTGCAGAACAATCAGCCGATGAATGAAGAGCAGCGGAAGTTTTCCGAAGAACTGATACGGAAGCTTCAGGAGGTGTAAAATGAGACCGGAAAAACTGACTATCAGCGCCTTCGGGCCCTATGCAGATAAAACAGAAATTGATTTTTCAAAACTTGGAGAAGGCGGACTTTATCTGATCACCGGGGACACCGGGGCAGGGAAAACCACGATCTTTGATGCGATCACCTTTGCACTGTACGGAAGAGCCAGTGGAGAAGTACGGGAATCTGCCATGTTCCGCAGCAAGTATGCAAAAGATTCCGCAGAAACATTTGTGGAACTTGTTTTTTCCTACCAGGGAAAAACTTATCAGGTGCGTCGGAGTCCGGAATATATGGCTCCGAAAAAAAGAGGCACAGGACTGACTTTACGAAAAGCAGAAGCACAGCTTATTTATCCGGATGAACGTCAGCCAGTGACAAAAGCAAAAGATGTGACTGCGGCGGTGGAGCAGCTTCTGGGACTGAGTTACGACCAGTTCACACAGATAGCGATGATCGCTCAGGGGGATTTTCAGAAATTATTGCTGGCAGGAACGGTACAGCGTGGCGAGATCTTCCGTCAGATTTTTCACACAGGGCTTTACCAGCAGATCCAGATGAGACTCCGGGATGCGGCTATTTCCCGATATAAAGATTACGATGAAATGCGCCGGAGTATCGCACAGTATCTGGATGGAGTGAGGTTTCAGACGGATGCAGGAACAGAAGCGGAGGAATTTTTAAGGCTCAGGAAATCGAAATTTGAAGGAAAGCTGGAACGGAGTCTTGAGCTCCTGAAGCTGTTTATTGACAGAGGAGAACGCCGGGAAAATGAACTTCGGAAACAGGAAGAGGAAGTGGACCGGGAAATCCTGACAATGGAAAAAATGCTGAATCTTTCCGCACAGAAACGAGGCCTGGAACAAAAAAGAAAGCTTGCCCGAGAACAGCTTGAGAAACTTCTTCCGGAACTTAAGAAAGCATCGGAAGAGGCGGAAAAATATAAAGATGCAGATCAGAGATGTGAGAAACTGGGACTTCTGATCCGGGAAAAACAGGAAAAGCTGAAGAAATACCAGGAGCTGGAGCAGCTGCAGAAAGAACGAATAGAGATTGAACGGCAGCTGGAAAACTGTAAGGTACAGCAGAAAAAGATCATCCGGCAGGAAGAACAGCAGCAGAAAGAAATGGAACAGCTGAAAACGGAACGGGAACAGCTGGGAAATTCTGAGCTGGATTTGCAGAAAGCGCTCACAGAAAAAGAAAAACAGACGCGGAGAAAGAAAGAACTGAACGGACTTATCGCTGAGATCCGGAGATTTCAAGGCCTTTATGATAAAACCAAAGAGCAGCAGAAAAAGTATCAGTCTGCTTGCAGAGATGCACAGCAGCAGAGAGAATATTATCAGCAGATATTCCATATTTTTCTGGATGCGCAGGCAGGCCTTCTGGCCCGGGAGCTTAAGGATGAAGTGCCCTGTCCTGTGTGTGGGTCCCTGAGTCATCCAAATCCCAGAATGCTTTCCAGAGAACAGACAGTTGATCAGAAAACACTGGATAACGAGAAACGTAAGCTGGACAAAATGGAAAAGGATTCTGTAGATCAAAGCCTGAAAGCAGGAAGTTTAAAGGAACAGAGCAATGCATCCTGGAGGCAGATCGTAGCCAGTGCAGAAGAGCTTCTGGAAGAGTTTCAGGAATTTCATAAGAAAAATAAAAGCGGGAACGGACAGACAGAGGATTTTATGACTGTGTGGAAACAGCTGACTTCTATGGTAAAAAGGGCACAGGAACAGTGCGAGGATCTTCTGGCGGAAAGTGAAAAAGAAATCCGGAAAGCCCAGGAAAATACAAAAAGAAAGAAAACAGTGGAAAAGTCCCTGGAGCGTCTTGAAAAGGAAAAAGAGGAGCTGCTTGAAAAAAAGAATTTCTTTGACAGAGAGCAGGCCGGCCTGAGGATGAAAGCATCCGAGAATCAGAAACAGCAGCAAAATATGGCAGACGAGATACGTCTTGTTGTGGAAGAACAGTCCGGTAAAACGGACAGTATAACCCAGGACACCTGGGAAGCCGGTAAAGAAAATCTGGAAAAAGAGATCAGGGAAAGACAGCAGGAGTACAGAAGCCTGAAGGAAAACAGCAGAAAGGCGCGAGAAACACTGCAGGGATTTCAGGCAGAAAAAGAAAGGATAGCTTCCTCCATAGAGACTTTTGAAGTGCAGCAAAAAGAGATCGGAGAAATTCCGGAAGCGGAGATCAGAGAACAGCGCGCACAGGCTTCTGAGCGGAAAAAAGATCTCGCAGAAAAAAGAAAAGAGCTCTTTTCCATTCAGAAAGGAAACCAGGATGTTTTTCAGAAAGTGCAGAAGCGCCGGGAGGAAATGACAACAGCGGAAAAGGAATATGCATGGATCAGGAATCTTTCTGATACAGCCAACGGAAAACTGAACGGAAAGGCAAAGATCGAGCTGGAGACTTATATCCAGATGGCATATTTTGACCGGATCCTGCGCAGAGCCAACCTCCGTCTTATGACGATGAGCAGCGGGCAGTATGAGCTGAAACGCCAGGAACAGAGTAAAAACCAGAAAGAAAAAGCAGGTCTTGACCTGAATGTTATCGACCATTATAACGGAACAGAACGAAGTGTAAAGACATTGTCCGGTGGAGAATCTTTCCAGGCTTCTCTGTCCCTTGCACTGGGGCTTTCTGATGAGATCCAGGCATCAGCAGGGGGAATCCGGCTGGACTCCATGTTTGTGGATGAGGGATTCGGTTCTCTGGATGAAGAATCACTGGAACAGGCGCTGAAAGCGCTGGCAGGACTTGCAGACGGAAAACGTCTGGTGGGAATTATTTCCCATGTTTCCGAACTGAAAGAACGCATTGATAATAAGATCATTGTCACAAAACAGTGTAACGGAGAAAATATGGGAAGCAGTATCCGAATACAGTAACTGCAGAAACAAGATAAGAAAGAAGATAAAAAAAGCTCTGACCGGGATAATGTGTATCGTCCCGGTCGGAGCTTTTGACGTATATCTGGTCAGATCGATGATATCCAAAGATCAGTCTTTCTGATATTTTTTCTTCTGTTCAGCCTTGGCTTCGCAGGTAAGCTCAATGCCAAGTTTACGGAAGCTGATCACATCCACATCAGAGAGCATTACGGAAGTATGGGCCTGGCAGCCACGGAGATTCGGGATCTGCTCCAGGGCAAGGCGTGCGGCATCACTGGTTGCGGCACTCATGGACAGGGCGATCAGGATCTCATCAATGTGAAGACGTGGGTTTTTGCTTCCGAGATATTTGGTCTTCAGCTGCTGGATCGGATGGATGGCATCAGGAGAGATCACATGCTGCTCATGGTCAACTCCAGCCAGTTCTTTCAGGGCATTCAGAAGGAGAGCTGCAGATGCACCGAGAAGATCGGAAGTTTTTCCACATACGATTCTGCCGTCCGGAAGTTCCATTGCTGCAGCAGGGCCATTGGTTTCTTTCTCTTTTTTGAGGGCAGCAGGTACAACCTTTCGGTCTGTGATCTCTGCGTGAGCCTGCTGAAGGAGCAGTTCGATCTTGCGTACTTCATTCTCTGTACCGGAACCGGAAACCAGAGCGTCCATGCTCTTGTAATAGCGGCGGATGATCTCCTGACGGGAAGCTTCCTGGCATACTTCATCATCAATGATACAGTTGCCTGCCATGTTAACACCCATATCTGTCGGAGATTTGTACGGGCAGCTGCCCATGATCTTCTCAAACATAGCCTGTACAACAGGGAAAACCTCTACATCACGGTTATAGTTAACAGTAGTCTTGCCGTAAGCTTCCAGATGGAACGGATCGATCATGTTGACATCATTCAGATCTGCAGTGGCAGCTTCATAAGCAAGGTTTACCGGATGTTTCAGCGGGAGGTTCCAGATCGGGAAGGTCTCGAATTTTGCATAGCCGGCTTTTACGCCACGTTTATATTCATGATAGAGCTGAGAAAGGCAGGTTGCCATCTTTCCGCTTCCAGGTCCTGGTGCTGTGATGACAACGAGAGGTCTGGTAGTTTCGATATAATCATTCTTTCCGTAGCCTTCATCACTTACAATAAAGGAGGTGTTGCTTGGATATCCCGGGATCAGGTAAAGCTTGTAAACACGGATTCCCAGCTTCTCCAGACGTTTCTTGAAGAGATCGGCACTTTCCTGGCCGGAGTACTGCGTGATGCATACACTTCCTACATACAGGCCACGGCTTGTAAACTCATCCATAAGACGGAGCACGTCTTCGTCATAGGTAATGCCAAGGTCGCCGCGCACTTTATTCTTGTCAATGTCATTGGCACTGATAACAATAACGATCTCCGCCTGATCAGAAAGCTGCATCAGCATGCGGAGTTTGCTGTCCGGTTCAAAACCCGGAAGAACACGGGATGCATGGTAGTCGTCAAACAGTTTGCCGCCGAATTCAAGATAAAGTTTGTTGCCGAACTGACCGATCCTTTCACGGATATGTTCTGACTGCATTTTCAGATATTTGTCATTATCAAAACCTATTTTCATTTGTCTGATTTCCTCTCCTCTTTAATTTTCCAAATCACTGGGAACAGTATACTACAATTTAATGTTCACTGGCAATATCCCATGAGGTGTTTTTTACAGGTATTTTTACAATCTCACGGTTGATTTATACGGTTTTTCTCTTTATAATAAAGAAATGACAAGAGGAGGAAAAAAATGAATAATCAACTGAATAATGATCAGGACGGGAAGCGACCTGATAACAAAGATCCCAGGCAGGGGTCAGGTAAGAATCATCAGTCGATTCTGGCTTTTCTGATATGCCTCCTGGTCACACTGGTGTGTTTTGCGTTGTTTACCAACATGCTGAAGGATAACAGCAGTGAGATCTCCTATGATAAATTTATCGATATGGTGGATAAGGACCAGGTTAAGGAAGTAACGATCCAGTCCAATACATTGACGATCGTACCCAAGAAGCAGAATTCCAAGTACGAGGATATGAGCTATTACACGACGAAGACTGAGGACAGCACAGCGCTGACTAAGCGGCTGGAAGGCAGGGGAATCAAGTTTGAGACAGATCCGCCGGATGCGTTTGGCGAGTTCATTGCGATGATCTTAAGCGTGGTTCTTCCGACACTGCTTCTTTTTGGTCTTCTGATGTTCTCCATGCGGCGCATGAATAAAGGCGGCGGGATCATGGGTATGGGCGTTGGCAAGAGTAAAGCCAAGGCTTATGTGCAGAAAGAGACGGGAGTTACCTTTAAGGATGTGGCCGGTCAGGATGAAGCCAAGGAATCTCTGCAGGAAGTTGTGGATTTCCTTCATAACCCCGGAAAATACACAGCCATCGGAGCCAAACTGCCGAAAGGTGCCCTTCTTGTAGGCCCTCCAGGAACCGGTAAGACACTGCTTGCAAAGGCAGTTGCCGGTGAGGCACAGGTGCCGTTCTTCTCCCTTTCCGGATCGGAGTTTGTGGAGATGTTTGTAGGTGTGGGGGCATCCCGTGTCCGTGACCTTTTTGAGGAAGCCAAGAAGAATGCACCGTGTATCGTATTTATTGATGAGATCGATGCCATCGGTAAGAGCCGTGATTCCCGCTATGGCGGCGGAAATGATGAGCGTGAGCAGACACTGAACCAGCTCCTTGCGGAGATGGACGGTTTTGACACTTCCAAGGGTCTTCTGATCCTTGCTGCTACCAACAGACCGGAAGTTCTTGATCCGGCGCTTCTCCGCCCGGGACGTTTTGACAGACGTGTGATCGTTGACAGGCCGGATCTTAAGGGGCGTGTGGATATCCTGAAGGTACATGCCAAGAATGTGCTTCTGGATGAGACAGTTGACTTTGAGGCAATTGCCCTTGCAACTTCCGGTGCGGTAGGTTCGGATCTTGCCAATATGATCAATGAAGCTGCGATCCTTGCGGTCAAGAAGGGACGTAAGGCAGTCTGCCAGAAAGATCTGGAGGAGTCCGTAGAGGTAGTTCTTGTTGGTAAAGAGAAGAAAGACCGTATCTTAAGCAAGCAGGAACGCAGGATCGTATCTTATCACGAGGTCGGCCATGCGCTGGTAAATGCTCTTCAGAAAGATGCGGAGCCTGTACAGAAGATCACCATTGTACCCCGCACCATGGGAGCACTTGGTTACGTTATGCAGGTACCTGAGGAAGAAAAATATCTCAATACCAAGAAAGAGCTGGAAGCTATGCTGGTAGGCTATCTTGGCGGACGTGCCGCAGAGGAGATCGTATTTGATACAGTTACCACGGGTGCTGCCAATGATATTGAGCAGGCTACCAAGGTGGCCAGAGCCATGATCACACAGTACGGTATGTCTGAGAAATTCGGACTGATGGGACTGGCAACACAGGAAGATCAGTACTTAAGCGGAAGAGCAGTCTTAAACTGTGGCGATGATACCGCAACAGAGATCGACCATGAAGTTATGAAACTTCTCCATCATTCTTATGAGGAGGCCAAGAGGATTCTTGGAAGCCACAGAAAAGAGATGGATAAGATCGCGGAATATCTCATTCGTAAGGAAACCATCACCGGCAAGGAATTTATGAAGATCCTCCGTGCGGTGCAGCAGGGAATGGACATCCCGGAGAATCTGGATGATCTGGTCCTTTCCGAAGATGAAAAAGAAGTGTCCAATAAACAGGACACTGTGAAAAATGCGGAAGATGTCACAACAGTGGAAACAGAAGCAGCCAAGCTCAGACCTGAGATGTCAGGGCAGAACCTGACAGAGGTTCCACAGACACCGGAGAAAACAGAAGAAACTGTTCAGGCGACAGATACCGATCATACAGAAACAGAAGAAAAGCCGGGATCACAGGCATAAAACAGATCATCGGAAAACCGGGAGAAATCCCGGTTTTCTTATTACCGTAATGGTAAAACAGGAGAATAATTATGTTCATAATCGAGGAAGAATTAAAAAAACTTCCGGCAAAACCGGGAGTTTACATCATGCATGGTGAGAAAGATGAGATCATCTATGTGGGAAAAGCCATCAGCCTGAAAAACCGTGTGCGCCAGTATTTCCAGAGCAGCCGTAACAAAGGGGCGAAGATTGAAAGAATGGTTACGCACATAACCAGGTTTGAGTACATTATTACGGACTCTGAGCTGGAAGCTCTTGTGCTGGAGTGTAATCTGATCAAAGAGCACCGTCCCAAATATAATACTATGCTCAAGGATGATAAGAGTTATCCATTTATCAAGGTGACTGTCAATGAACCATACCCGAGAGTACTTTTTGCCAGAAGAATGAAAAAAGATAAGGCCAGATATTTTGGACCTTATACCAGCGGCGGGGCGGTAAAAGATGTGATCGAGCTGGTGCGGAAACTGTATCAGGTACGTTCCTGCAATCGTAATCTTCCAAGAGATACGGGAAAGGACCGCCCCTGCCTGTACTATCATATGAAGCAGTGCAAGGCACCCTGTCAGGGCTATATCAGTCAGGAAGAATACAGGAAAAACATCAATAAAGTGATCAAATTTCTGAACGGAGATTTTCAGGATACGATCAGTGAACTGATGGAAAAAATGCAGAAAGCTTCAGAGGAAATGCGCTATGAGGATGCCATGGAATACCGTGACCTGATCCGCAGTATCGAAAAGATCGGGGAACGCCAGAAGATCACGGGCTACGGACAGGAGGACCGTGACATCATTGCAGTGGCCATGGATGAGAGCGAAGACCTCCGTGACCAGGATGCCGTTGTGCAGGTGTTTTTTATCCGGGATGGCAAGCTGATCGGCAGGGATCATTTTTATCTCCGGGTGGCAAAAGGTGATACAAAATCTCAGGTTCTTTCCAGTTTCCTGAAACAGTTTTACGCAGGTACTCCGTTTATCCCCTCTGAGATCATGCTTCAGAGTGAGATCGAGGATGCGGAAATTATCGAAGAGTGGCTGACAACAAGGCGGAAGCAGAAAGTGCATATCCGTGTTCCAAAGAAAGGTACCAAGGAAAAACTGGTGGAGCTTGCGCTGGAAAATGCCCGTATGGTTCTCTCAAAGGACAGAGAGAGGATTAAAAGAGAAGAAGGCCGTACGATCGGTGCTGTTCACGAAGTGGAGGAATGGCTGGGCCTGAAAAATGTGGTGCGGATGGAAGCTTACGATATTTCCAACATCAGTGGTTTTGAGTCAGTAGGTTCCATGGTCGTTTACGAAAAAGGCCGTCCGAAGCGCAGTGATTACCGCAAGTTCAAGATCAAATGGGTGCAGGGACCGAACGATTATGCCAGTATGGAAGAGGTATTAACCCGAAGATTTACCCATGAGAGTAACGGAGAATTTGACAGTTTTGCAAGACTGCCGGATCTGATATTGATGGATGGTGGAAGAGGTCAGGTGAATATTGCATTGAAAGTGCTGAATGATCTGGGAATCCGTATTCCGGTCTGCGGTATGGTGAAGGATGATCATCACAGGACCAGAGGTCTGTATTTTAATAATGTGGAAATTCCCATTGATACATCCAGTGAAGGTTTCCGTCTGATCACCAGGATACAGGATGAAGCACACCGCTTTGCCATTGAGTACCATCGTTCTCTCAGAAGTAAGGAACAGGTCCATTCCATTCTGGATGATATTCCCGGAATCGGTGACACCAGGAGGAAAGCACTTCTCCGTAAATTCAAATCTGTGGAAAACATCCGTGATGCTTCGGAAGAAGAACTTGCACAGACAGAGAGCATGAACGCGGGAAGCGCCCGTCAGGTCTATGAATTTTTTCATAAATCCTGATGCTGCATTGCAGTTTCAACCGTGATTGTGTATAATTAAGGATAAGATGTCTCACGCTCTGGTACAGCGGATATCAAGTAACCGCCATGTACTGATAAAACGGCGGTGAGAATGCAAACTTTCAGCGAAAAGGAGAAAAAAGTATGAAGGGTGTACAGTTGACAAAGATGGTACAGGAACTGGAGCTTAACAATCTGACTCCGGAAATCGACCTGTCAGGCATCGTGATCAAGACTGCGGAGATCAACAGACCTGCGCTTCAGCTTACCGGATATCTGGAGCATTTTGCGAATGAGCGTGTACAGATCATTGGATATGTAGAGTATACGTATCTGATGCAGCTCAATGAAGAAGAGAGACGTTTTAAATATGAGCGTTTTATCTCCAGCAAGATTCCATGTGTTATTTTCAGTACCATGACCCGTCCGTCTCAGGACATGATCGATCTGGCTGTTAAATATAATGTTCCGACATTCGTGACAGAAAGAACAACTTCCAGCTTCATGGCAGAGATCATCCGCTGGCTTGGTGTACAGCTTGCACCGTGTATTTCCATTCATGGTGTACTGGTGGATGTTTATGGCGAGGGAATTCTGATCACAGGTGAGAGCGGTATCGGTAAGAGCGAGGCTGCTCTGGAGCTGATCAAGCGAGGCCATCGTCTTGTCAGTGATGATGTTGTCGAGATCCGTAAGGTCAGTGATGTGACACTGGTAGGTTCTGCACCGGATATCACACGTCATTTTATCGAACTTCGAGGCATCGGTATCATCGATGTAAAAACACTGTTTGGTGTCGAGAGTGTTAAGGATACCCAGTCGATCGATCTTGTTATCAAGCTTGAGGAGTGGGACAGAGATAAGGAATACGACCGTCTGGGACTTCATGAGGAATATACAGAGTATCTTGGAAACAAGGTTGTATGCCATTCTCTTCCGATCCGTCCGGGACGTAACCTGGCGATCATCGTTGAGGCTGCCGCTGTCAACCACAGACAGAAGAAGATGGGATACAATGCGGCAGAGGCACTGTACAAGCGTGTTCAGGCGAACCTTGCCAAGAAGAGAGAGAATCCAGACGACGAAGAGTAAGAGAGGATAGGAAATGGGAACATATTGTTTTGGAATTGATGTAGGTGGAACAACTGTAAAATGCGGACTTTTCCGCACAGACGGAACTCTTGTTGAGAAATGGGAGATTCCGACCCGCAAGGAGAATAACGGAGATCAGATCCTTCCGGATGTGGCAGCAGCTGTAAATGCCAAGATCGAAGAGAAAGGCATTTCCAAAGACGACGTAGAAGGTGTTGGAATCGGCGTTCCTGGACCGGTAAACTCCAAAGGTGAGGTAGATCGGGCGGTAAACCTTTACTGGGGTTACAAGAATGTTGCAGGAGAAATGGAGGAACTGACAGGACTTCATGCAAAAGCTGGCAATGATGCCAATGTGGCTGCTCTTGGCGAAGCGTGGAAAGGCGCGGCAGCAGGTTCCTCCGATGTGATCATGGTTACACTGGGAACGGGTGTTGGCGGTGGAATCATTGTTGATGGTAAGATCGTAACAGGCCATCACGGCGCTGGCGGAGAGATCGGACATGCCAATGTGGATCATCACGAGACAGAATCCTGCAACTGTGGAAACAGGGGCTGTCTGGAGCAGTTTGCCTCCGCAACCGGAATTGTACGTATGGCAAAAAAAGAGCTTGCAGCTTCCGAAGAGAAAAGTGTGCTCAGAGATATGGAGAATATTTCCGCAAAAGCAGTTCTGGATGCATTCAAGGAGAATGATCCGGTAGCAGTTGCAACCATGGAAAAAGTTGGAGAGCAGCTTGGCGGTGCCCTTGCGATCATTTCCTGTGTGACAGATCCGGAAACCATCGTTATCGGCGGTGGCGTTTCCAAAGCGGGCCAGCCGCTTGTTGACTGTATTCAGAAATATTACAGAAAGTATGCATTTGCATCCTGTAAAGATACACAGATCGTGATCGCAACCTTGGGAAATGATGCCGGAATTTACGGCGCAGCCAAGATGGTGCTCTGATCAGAAAAATAAGATAAAAAAAGTGGATTCCCATATTCGGGAGTCCACTTTTTTACGTTATAATGATTGATCAATAGTATTCTACAGGATCGCCATCGCTGCCAGTATCATCTCCGGTGTCTCCACCGTCATCATCGCCGGTGTTATCGCCGCTGCCGTCATCACCGCCTGTGTTGTCACCACCGGAATTATCACCGGTGTTATCGGTGTTGTCACCACCGGAATTATCACCGGTATTATCGGTATTGTCGCCACCGGAATTATCACCGGTATTATCGGTACTGTCACCGCCGGCAGTACTGTCAGTTCCGTCCGGTGCAGCAGTCGGAATAGCGGCAGCGGCGGAATCTGTGTCTGCATCAGTGTCTTCACTGTAACTGTAATCATTTTCACTGTAATCACTGCTTCCGTAGAAGTGCTTGTCACAGTATTCTGTTGGAAGACTGGAAATATCAAAATATTCTGTTATGGTCGGACAACCGGCACGAGGGAGAAGTCCTGTCTCTGAGCAGACGCTGGCTTTTTCCACACTGGAAGGCATATCGAAATCTTTGTCATCCAGGCCTTCATGGATACGGTTCATAACTTTTTTCCAGAGATTCTTGTGGAAATTACGGGCATCCTCAGGGATTTTCTCGTTGTTGTCATAACCGGACCATACAGCACATGTGTAGTATGGTGTGTAACCAACGAACCAGAGGTCATTATAATCTTCGGTAGTACCTGTTTTTCCTGCAACAGTCATATTATCAAGCTGGCAGGCAGTACCGGTACCCTTCTTTACAACATCCTCCATAGCGCTGGTAAGCAGGTAAGCGGTGCTGTCTTTGATCACAGATCTGGAAACAGAAGTGTTTTCGATCAGGACATTTCCGTCATGGTCAAGGATCTGTGTATAGTAAATTGGTTTAATATAATTTCCGCCATTGGCGATCGCTGCATATGCGGCACAGAGTTCAACATTTTTGACACCATTGGTAATTCCGCCAAGTGCTGTTGCCAGATTGGCATCACTCCATATATTTCCGTTGGCATCTTTATCTGCCTCAGTTCCATGTGCCAGAGTTGTAAATCCGAAATCATCCAGATATTTAAGACCAAGAGCAGGAGTAACCTGTTCCAGGCATTTGACTGCAACAACATTGATGGAATTCTGGATTGCCTTACGGATCGTGGTCTCGCCGCCATAGCTTCGTGTGGCATTGTTAACCGGAGAGCCGTCCGGATATTCATATGGTTCATCCATAAATGTGGTAGCCAGTGTATCACCTTTTTCGTTCAGAGCCGGAGCATAGGTGGATACAATCTTAAAGGTAGAACCAGGCTGTCTGGTTGTATCTGTGGCACGGTTCAGTGTCAGGCTGGCTGTTTTTTCACCACGGCCACCGATCAGGGCTTTTACATAACCGGTATGCTGATCGATGACAGACATGGAAGACTGCGGTTGTGGTGCAAAGTTTACGCGCTCGGAAACCACGGTACTTCCGTCAGCCAGGATGCTGGCCTTGTACTGATCAACATACTGCTGGCCTTCTTCCGGAGAATCGAAGAGAAGATCGAATTCCGGATCCTGATCACGGAAATAGAGCTGCAGCATTTCCTTGCTGTAATTTTTCTGGTTTCCGTCTGCATCCTGAACGGTCAGTGCGTAGTCCAGCTCATACTGTACATCAGCCGGATAATTATCCGGATCCGCGTACTCTTCATCCAGGATCTTCTGAATACTGGAATCCAGGGTTGTCATGATCTTCAGACCGCCACTGTAGAGAAGATTGGTTGCCTGAGTTTTGGTGTAACCTTTGATATTCATAAGGTCGCTGATGACCTGATTGGTAACCTCGTCTTCAAAGTATGTGTAAACGGTGCTTTCTTCTTCTGTATTTTCCATCTGTGCAGCCTGAATACGGGTATAAACATCATCGTTCAGTGCTTCGTTATATTCATCCTGTGAGATATAGTTCTGATCTAGCATGTGATCCAGAACTTCCTTACGTCTCTTGGAATTTGCTTTCGGGTTGGTGATCGGATTGAATTTGGTAGGATTCTGAGTGATACCTGCAAGGGTTGCACATTCAGAAAGATTCAGATCCCATACATCTTTATTGAAATATTTCTTGGAAGCTGCCTGTACGCCGTAGGAACCTGCACCAAGGTTGATGGTATTCAGGTAATTTTCGAGAATTACAGATTTATCGTATTTCTTTTCAACCTGTACAGCCAGGTACTGCTCCTGAAACTTACGTGTGAAACGTTCCAGCTGTGTGGACTCGTTGGTCCAGTCTGTGAAAACATTATTCTTCAGAAGCTGCTGTGTGATGGTACTGGCACCCTCGGAAAAATTACCGGTGGTGATCGCCTTCATTCCGGCACGTGCGATACCCCGGACATCAATACCGTTATGTTCATAAAAACGTTCATCCTCAATGGCTACCACTGCATGCTGCAGACTGACCGGGATCTGGTCCAGAGAGACCGGAAGACGGTTGGATGTAGGTGCTGAAAGCTGTCGGATCTGTGTTCCCTGGTCATCATACAGGAAGGTTGCATATCCGAGAGGTGAAATATCCACATCGTTGACATCAGGTGCACCGGCGATCACGCCCCGGAAGGAGCCGATACCAAGGCAGATAACCATGACGCAGACCGCAATCAGAGCTGTAAATAAAACCCGGATAAACGAAACATGTGCTCTTTTTTCCAGCATGGAAGTACGGGAGATCAGAGCGTTCCGCTTCTTGGAAGTGGATCTTTTTCCGTAGTTCATGTTATTCCTCCTTTATAATCCGTTTCATTATAGCAAATATAGAATGTTAAATAAACCCTTAAAAAAAATTTCACAATTCATGATATCTTATACATTGTGCAATGGAGATAATTATTATACAATAAAGAAAACTCTGCAGAAAACAGAGAGAACATCAGATGAGGAAATTCCCGCGGACAAGATAGCAGAAGCGGAATCTGATGTGGCAATATCTGGAAATGTGATAGACAACGGAGGCGTAAACCATGCTGGAACATTATAAAACCATATACGAAGGCGGCGAAGGCGAACTTGTGGAAAAGAAATCCCGTTTTATCGCAACGGTCCGTCCTGTGGAAACCGAAGAAGAGGCCCTTGCTTTTATTGAAGAAATGAAAAAGAAATACTGGGATGCCCGTCATAACTGCTATGTATATTCCGTAGGGATGAACCGGGAGGCCACACGCTGCAGTGATGACGGAGAACCATCCGGAACAGCAGGAAGACCCATGCTGGATGTGCTTCTGGGCGCCGGGATCTATAATGCAGCCATCGTGGTGACCAGATATTTTGGTGGTGTTCTTCTTGGAACCGGAGGACTTGTACGTGCCTACTCAGGAGCTGTCCAGGCCGGACTTGCAGCAAGTACCGTGATCGAGAAACATCATGGGATATCGCTTCAGGTGACGACCGATTATACAGGAATCGGTAAGATCCAGTATATTGCGGGAGAAAGAAGCCTGCCAATCCTGGATTCCGAATATACCGACAAGGTTGTCCTGAAGCTTATTGTGCCGGATGACCAGATCGAAGAGGTGAAAAAAGCCATCACAGAGGGAACCAACGGAAGAGCCGGACTTGAGAAAGATGCAGAGCTGTATTTTGCAAAAGTAAACGGAGAAGTGAAAACCTTCGAAAAATAAAGGAAAAAGAGTGTCGAAAAAAGCGGAATGCCTGTTTTATGGCGTAAACAGTGTCGGAATAAACAGAGCAGCCCAGGACAGGTTTCTGGCAAAAAAATACCCCGGGAAACGGCAGATGTTTTCGTTACAGTCTGTCTTTCACGGGGCTTTTTCATGTTTTTTTAAATAATTCCTTTATTTCAGAAAATTTTGCTTATTAGCATTTCTCCGGTTCCGGATAATCCAAACCAAAGGTATCAACAGTCATGGATTTGATCTTCTGCTCGTCAAGAGGACGGTCGCTGTAATCTGTGTCTGTCTCTGCGATAGCATTTACAACATCCATGCCCTCGATGATCTGACCGAATGCAGCGTAGCTTCCGTCAAGATGTGGAGCTGCCTTGTGCATGATAAAGAACTGGCTTCCGGCAGAGTCCGGATGCATGGCTCTTGCCATGGAGAGAACACCTGGTGTATGCTTCAGGTCATTTTTGAAACGGTTCTGGGAGAACTCGCCTTTGATGCTGTATCCCGGACCGCCCATACCGGTTCCGTCCGGGCATCCGCCCTGGATCATGAAACCGTTGATAACACGGTGGAAGATCAGGCCGTCATAAAAGCCTTTTTTTACAAGGCTGATGAAGTTATTTACTGTGTTCGGGGCAACTTCCGGATATAATTCCGCTTTCATTACATCGCCATTATCCATTGTGATGGTAACGATAGGATTTGCCATAGTTTTCGCACTCCTTTTTAAAAAGTATTGTATTTCGCTGTTCGCTCTATTATAATATGCAAAGAATAATTGTGCAAGAAAAAGGTGGAAAATATGATCATAGAAACGCATGATCCGGAGGAGACATTCGAGGTCGGAAGAAAGATCGGAATGAATGCGAAACCGGGACAGATCTATACACTGACAGGCGACCTGGGAGTTGGAAAAACCGTATTTACACAGGGCGTGGCAGCAGGTCTTGGAATCACAGAACCTGTAAACAGCCCCACATTTACCATTATCCAGGAATATGAGGACGGGCGTCTGCCATTTTATCATTTTGATGTATATCGTATCGGAGATCTGGAAGAAATGGAGGAGATCGGATACGATGATTATTTTTTCGGACAGGGAATCTGCCTCATCGAATGGGCAGAACTCATTGAGGAGATCCTCCCGGAAAAAAGGATTGAAGTTACCATTGAGAAAGACCTTGAGAAGGGTTTTGAGTACAGAAAGATCACCATTGAGGAGAGAGGGGAAGAGGCAGAATGAGAGTTTTGGCACTGGACAGTTCCGGGATCGTGGCATCGGTAGCCGTTGTGGAGGATGATACACTGGTAGCGGAATATACGGTTAATTATAAAAAAACACATTCACAGACCCTTCTTCCCATGCTGGATGAGATCGTGAAGATGACAGAGCTGGATCTTAAGACCATTGACGCCATTGCGGTAGCCAAAGGCCCGGGATCTTTTACCGGACTTCGTATCGGCTCTGCCACAGCCAAGGGACTGGGACTTGCTCTTGACAAACCACTGGTAGGGATTCCCACCGTGGAAGCGCTGGCATACAATCTCTATGATGTAAATGGGCTGATCTGCCCGATCATGGATGCCAGAAGAAAACAGGTTTATACGGGAATCTACCGTTATGAAGACCACAGACTTGTGACTGTAAAAGATCAGATGGCAGTGGGAATCGAGGAACTTCTTTCCATGCTGAATGAGATGGGAGAAACCGTGACATTCCTGGGAGATGGGGTTCCGGTATTTAAAGATATTATTGCAGATAAGCTTGAGGTACCATTTTCTTTTGCACCGTCTCATCTTTCCAGACAGAGAGCCGGAGCGGTAGGTGCACTTGGCATCCTTTATTATAAAGAGGGCAGAACAGAGACTGCAGCTGAGCACAAACCGGATTATCTCCGTGTATCACAGGCAGAGCGGGAGCGTGCCCAGAGGCTGAAAAAAGAATCAGAAGGGGAAAAAGCATGATCTTAAGAGAGATGCTGGTGGATGACCTGGATCAGGTCATGGAGATCGAAGAGGAACTTTTTTCTGTTCCCTGGACAAAAGAAGGATTTCTGACATTTCTTATGAAAGAGAATGCAATGTTTCTTGTTGTGGAAGAAAAAGGCCGGATCCTTGGGTATTGCGGCCTTCTTACTGTGCTGGACGAGGGGGATGTGACCAATGTTGCTGTCCGCAGAGACCGCCAGAGAGAGGGAATTGGAAATTTCCTTATGGAAAGCATGATCCGTCTGGCAGAAGAAAGGGGGATCACCATGATCCATCTGGAAGTCCGCGCGGGAAATGAGACGGCGATTCGGCTTTATGAGCGGCAGGGCTTTGTGAGAGACGGACTGCGTAAGGCGTACTATACAGATCCCACAGAAGATGCTGTCCTTATGACACGCACTGCATCTTAAGAAACTTTGCCACAGAACAGGAAAAGAGGAAAAATATGTTAGATGTTTGTTTACTTGGCTGCGGAGGAATGATGCCGCTGCCACGCAGATGGCTTACCGCGCTGATGACCCGCTATAATGGCAGCAGCCTGATGATCGACTGCGGGGAAGGTACCCAGGTGGCCATTAAAGAAAAGGGCTGGAGCTTCAAGCCTATAGACGTGATCTGTTTTACCCACTATCACGGGGATCATATCAGCGGACTTCCGGGACTCCTTTTGACTATGGGAAATGCAGACCGCACAGAACCGCTGACTCTGGTAGGCCCAAGAGGACTGGAACGTGTGGTAAGCGCACTTCGTGTGATCGCACCGGAGCTGCCCTTTGAGATTAAATTTATCGAGATCACGAAACCGGAGGAGGTTCTGGAACTGAACGGTTACCGGATCACTGCATTTCGGGTGAACCATAATGTTACCTGCTATGGATATACCCTTGAGATCCTGCGCCAGGGAAAATTTTCTCCTGACAGTGCCAGTGCACATGAGATCCCGCTGAAATTCTGGAATCCGCTGCAGAAGGGACAGACTGTGGAGGATGAAGGAAGGATCTACACACCGGATATGGTGCTTGGTCCGCCAAGAAAAGGGATCAAGCTTACCTATACCACAGATACCAGACCGACAGAGTCTATTTTACGTAATGCAAAAGGTTCCGATCTTTTTATCTGTGAGGGAATGTACGGTGAAGATGACAAGATCGAAAAGGCAAAAGGCTACAAACACATGACGTTTCGTGAAGCGGCCACTCTTGCCCGTGATGCGGAAGTGGGGGAAATGTGGCTGACCCATTACAGCCCTTCTCTGGTACGTCCGGATGATTACATGGATACAGTACGTGAGATCTTTCCGAAGGCATGGCCGGGAAAAGACGGGAAGAGTGTGGAACTGAATTTTGAAGAGGACTGAAAAAAATGAAAGATACATTAATTCTTGGTATTGAGAGCTCCTGTGATGAAACGGCAGCTTCCGTTGTAAAAAATGGAAGGACTGTCTTATCAAACGTGATTTCCTCACAGATCGAGATCCATAAACTGTACGGAGGTGTTGTACCGGAGATCGCTTCCAGAAATCATATAGAAAGGATCAACCAGGTCATCCAGGAAGCGCTGGACGAGGCAAATGTCACGCTGGATGATATTGATGCTATCGGTGTAACCTATGGACCGGGGCTTGTCGGTGCACTTCTTGTAGGTGTGGCAGAAGCCAAGGCTATTGCCTATGCAAGAAACCTGCCACTGGTAGGCGTGCATCATATAGAAGGCCATGTTTCTGCCAATTATATTGAGCATCCGGATTTGGAACCGCCGTTTCTCTGTGCCATTGTATCCGGTGGACACACCCATCTTGTTATTGTGAAGGACTACGGCCAGTTTGAGATCCTGGGCCGAACCAGAGACGATGCGGCAGGTGAGGCATTTGATAAGGTTGCACGTGCCATTGGGCTGGGATATCCGGGAGGACCGAAGATCGATAAGCTGGCAAAGGAAGGAAATCCGGACGCTATCGAGTTTCCACGTGCAAAAATCGGCGAAAATCCATATGATTTCAGCTTCAGCGGCGTGAAGTCCGCAGTTCTTAATTATTTAAACGGGGCAAAAATGAAAGGTGAGGAAGTAAAACGTGCAGATATCGCGGCATCCTTCCAGAAAGCGGTTGTTGATGTGTTGGTAGAACATACCATGCAGGCAGCAGCTGATTTTGGCATGAAAAAGGTTGCCATTGCAGGAGGTGTTGCTTCCAACGGAGCACTTCGCACTGCTATGGAAAAAGCATGTACAGAACGTGGATACAAATTTTATCGTCCGTCACCGATATTCTGTACGGATAACGCAGCGATGATCGGTGTGGCAGCTTACTATGAATATATCAGGGGAACACGCCACAGCTGGGATCTGAATGCGGTTCCGAACCTGAAGCTTGGCGAAAGATAAAAGAATCCGGGGTAATTGATCATGGGAGAGTGCAGAAATACAGCTATTGTCCTGGCAGCAGGCCAGGGAAAGAGAATGCACAGCAAAATACAGAAGCAGTTTATGGAGCTTGACGGGATGCCGGTGCTCTGTTATTCTCTGCGCTGTTTTCAGGAAAGTCCGCTGATCAGGGATGTGATCCTGGTAACAGGGGAGGAGTATGTTTTCTGGTGCAAAGAAGAAATCGTGGAAAAATATGGTTTTACAAAGGTTTCTGCTGTAGTATCCGGCGGAAAAGAACGGTACGATTCTGTTTATGAAGGACTTCGTGCGTGTAAAGACACAGAGTATGTGCTGATCCATGACGGTGCCAGACCATTTATTGATCATGGGATCATTGAAAGAGGACTTATGGCAGCAGCACAGACAGGTGCCAGTGTTACAGGCATGCCTTCCAAGGATACAGTTAAGATCGCAGATGAGGATGGGAATGTCAGTGAAACTCCGGATCGCAGCAGTGTATGGATCGTCCAGACTCCGCAGATCTTTCAGTACCCGCTGATCTATGGTGCATATACCAGCATTCGGCAGAAGGAAATGACCGGAATTACAGATGATGCCATGGTTGCAGAACATGAGACCGGGGTGAAGATCCGCTTTTCAGAAGGTTCTTATCGCAATATCAAGATCACAACACCGGAAGATCTGGTGGTTGCGGAGGCATTTTTGAAGGAAAACAGAGAGTAGAATAGAGAGCAGAACAGGGTGAAAATCCCGGTAAATATGGACATATAGCAGAAATTGAAGCTATATGTCCAATTTTTTGAAAAAAATATCAAATTTGTTATTGACAGGGGAGATATTTGATGATAGAATACAACATGCGCTGACAAAACAGCACAAAAAATGTTGAAAAACATTATATGGAGAGATATCGAAGTGGTCATAACGAGGCGGTCTTGAAAACCGTTTGTCCGCAAGGGCGCGTGGGTTCGAATCCCACTCTCTCCGTTTGTCAAATACAGAATAAAAACTTTTTAAAAAAAGTTAAAAAAGTACTTGACAACATAAAAGATACGAGATATAATATCACCTGTCGCTGAGAACGGCAGAGATAAATATCAGAACTACTTAGTAAGTAGGGCAATTTGGAGAAGTACCCAAGCTGGCCGAAGGGGCTCCCCTGGAAAGGGAGTAGGTCGTTAACGCGGCGCGAGGGTTCAAATCCCTCCTTCTCCGCTTTAATTTTTCTGAAGATTAAATGCTTCAAAAAAATTAAAAAAAGTTCTTGACAAGCAGTTGAGAATGAGATAAAATAAACGAGCTGTCCGAGAGGCAGACACAACAAACCTTGATAACTAAACAGTGAAACACATACGATTCTCGAAAA
>NZ_QTYB01000020.1 GCF_003461955.1 Ruminococcus sp. AM36-2AA
AGAAAAGGGGTGTGTTCACAATTTATTTACTCATGCGTTTGTCGTGCATTTTTGGTAGGATATTGACATTATCAGATGCTATCGAGAATCAGTCTTCAACTCCTCCTTCTTAACTTACTCGTTCACTGGTTCTTTTCGTCTGATTTCCCAATAAAATCTGACTATTTGTGGTATTTATTATACAACACTACCAGTTGTTTTGTAAGGCCCGTTTTTTCAAAAAAAAGTGCCTCTGTCACTATTTTAACATGAATTTCTTCAGCTCATCCCGCTTCTTGACATTCAGCTTGCAAAAGATATCCGTAAGGTAATGCTTGACAGTATTAATGGAAATCCCCAGATGCTCTCCGATCTCCTTATTGGTCCATCCCCCACTTGCCAGCATGGCAATAGAAAACTCCATCGTCGACAGCTCCCCCGTAACCTTTCTCCGGTTTTCCGGATTATGAAGCGCCATCCAGCCCCTGCTGAAAGAAATCACACCCTCCGTGATCCGCTGATACGCCTCCGGATCCCGGTTCCGGATACAGGCCTCGATCAGCCCCCGCAAAAGCCCATGATGCTCAATAAAAGGCTCCAGAAACCCATCCATCTTCGCCAGCTCCCAGCTCCGGAGCATCTCCTCCTGTGCCTCCTGCTTATGCTTTCGGTTGATCGCACACACCGCCATCATACAGTGGATATACGTCATACTGATCGGATACGACCTCTCCGCCATAAACAAAGCAGCCTTCCCCATCCCATAAGCACTCCATATCTCCCCGTTAAGATAAGTATGGTGCGCCATCACATACGTGGCAAAAAGCCTCAGCCCCTCAGGAAGCATCCTGCTGTACTCCCCAAAAGCAGGCATCCCATCCGTAGGCAAATGAAGCAAAACCGCCCCCACATACCCCGCCAGAAGACAGGACGCATAAACATCCTTAGGAACCTTCTTCTTCATAGCAATCTTCACACAGGACTGGATCCCCTCCATCCCCCGCTTAGCCGCCGCCACATTCCCCAGCGACAGATTAGAATACCCATACAAAATACACGCCGAAAGCTTCAGCTCAATAACCCTGCTGGACAGATACCCCCTCGTGATCTCACAACACTCCTCCGCCTGCCCCGTAAAATAAAAAAGCTCAGCCCGCGCAATATTCCTCAAATCCACATCCACAAACCCCTCAACAACCTCCCGAGCCCTCCCAGGCTCAAAAGACGAATTCAAAAGCGGCAAAACCACATAATCACACATACAACCCACTCCCTCCAAAACCCAGGCAGCCCTCCAAAAAAAGACCACCCTCAAAACCAAACCAACAAACCTCCGAAGCCCTCACACAAGCCACATCAACACACATCCGAAGCCCATCACACACCCCTCATCAACACACATCCGAAGCCCATCTCTCAAGCCACATCAGCACACATCCGAAGCTCATCTCTCAAGTCCCACAAAACAGTCACCAAAACTCCGGATATCAATCAACCAGTCAATCAGTCAATCAGGCAACCAATCAGGCCAACCATCTTTTTCCATAATTATAATCCAAAATACTCCAAAAATAAATTTAAATATTACACAAAAACACCACACCCTATCCAAAACAGCCTCTATCCCCAATCCCCTCACGACACCCCCCAAAAAAAACTCACCCCACCCACATCCAGCGCAGCGCCGATGCCACACCACCTCCCGGCAAACCACAAGGAAACTCAGCCTTTGCAGCCATCCAGCGCAGCGCTGATGGCTCATCCCCTTCCGGCAAACCACCACTCCCTCACACCCCCAAAAAACAGAACGGACAGTCTGCCAGCGGGGCGGCTGCATGGTCGGGACCCGGTGCGTCGGAGTAAGCCGCTGGTCATACTTGGCGCCTGAGGCTTCTGACGGGAAGGTACTCTGCGGCCACAAGCCGCAGAGTAAGCCCCATCTGTCTGAGCCAGGTACGCATCAGCGTACATGGCGAGTTATGGGGCGCCCTGCACGGCAGAAGACTCAGACGCCTAGTATGACCCGGCGAAACGACCGCACCAGGCACGACCATGCAGCCGCCCCGCTGGCAGACTGTCCGTTCGTCCCTCCATTCGTCCCTCCCTCCCCCACACAAAAAAGAGCCCCCAGGCCCAAACACCCAGGAACTCTCCCAAAACTCAAATATCCAATTATCATCAATCGTTATCAGTCATCATCCAACACGCAGCCGAAACTTCTGAATCTCCTTCTCACTGGAAACCCTCTCGATCTCAGCACCAAGACTCCTGAGCTTCTCCTCAAAATTCTCATACCCACGCTGAATATAAACAATATCATCAACAACCGTAACACCCTCAGCAGCCAGCCCCGCAATAACAAGCGCAGCCCCCGCACGAAGATCCGGCGCACTCACACGCGCCCCCGTAAGCTTCCTCACACCATCAATAATAGCAGAGTTCCCCTCCACCTTAATATTGGCACCCATCCGGGAAAGCTCATCCGCATACTTAAACCGGTTCTCAAAAATACTCTCAGTAACAATACTCGTACCCTCAGCCAAAGCCAAAGTAACCGCGATCTGCGGCTGCATATCCGTAGGATAACCAGGATAAGGCAACGTCTTCACATGCGTACGATGAAGCACATGCGGCGCACGGACACGAACCGCATCATCAAACTCCTCAACCTCACACCCGATCTCCTCAAGCTTCGCAGTCGTAGCCTCCAGATGCTTCGGAATAACATTACGGACCGTAACATCACCACCCGTAGCCGCAGCAGCAAACATAAAAGTACCTGCCTCAATCTGATCCGGAATAATAGAATACTCTGTACGGTGAAGCTTCTCAACACCACGGATACGGATCACATCCGTACCAGCACCCTTAATATTCGCACCCATACTGTTCAGGAAATTGGCCACGTCAACAACATGAGGCTCCCTTGCAGCATTCTCAATAATGGTACGGCCGGCTGCCATAGAAGCAGCCATCATAATATTAATCGTAGCACCAACAGAAACCACATCCAGGAAAATGTGGCTGCCATGAAGATTCTCAGCCTTGGCAACAATAGCACCATGACGGATATCAACCTCCGCACCAAGAGCACGGAATCCCTTCAGATGCTGATCGATCGGTCTGCTGCCGATATTGCATCCGCCAGGAAGCGGAACTTCCGCATGCTTGTACTTGCCAAGCAAAGCACCAAGAAGATAATAAGAAGCACGGATCTTCTTGATATATTCATAATCAACACTGAGATTGCCGATGGTAGAACCGTTGATCTTTACAGTAGATTTATCGACACGCTCAACCTGAGCACCTATCTCTGAAATAGCCTCAAGCAGAACATTGATGTCCCTTACATCTGGCAGATTCTCGATTAATATTGTTTCATCAGTCATAATGGCTGCTGATAATATTGCAAGAGCAGCATTCTTCGCACCTGCAATATCCACTTCTCCAACCAGAGGATTGCCGCCTTTAATCACATACTGTTCCATAACACACCTCTATTATTTTACTCCTCTATGAGCAAGAAACTTTCTCTGAATTTACGACGGAAACATACGTTCCGCAACACCGTTTTTTAGGTCAGTTGTATATTATAACACATATTTCGGATTTGTAAACTATTTCTCTCCCCGTTTCAGTGCATCAAGCACGATCTGAAGGCTTCCCTCCAGATCTTTGTCTTCTTCGTCTACAATAATATCCGCATATTTCTCATACAGCACTGTCCGTTCCTCATAAAGACTCTCCAGTGTCTGCCCTTCTTTCAGAACAACTCCACGGTCTTTCAGATTGCCAAGACGCTTGGACAGCAGCTTCAGAGAAATCTTCAGATATACCACAACTCCTTCTGATTTCAGATGCTGCATTGCCTCATCACAATACACGACACTGCCACCTGTGGCAATGACCGTATTCTCAACCTGGATAGACGCATTCACACGATTCTCCACCGCCTTGAATCCGTCAATTCCATCCTGCTCAATGATCTCACTTAAAGTTCTCTTTTCTTCCTTCTGGATCAGCAGGTCTGAGTCAATAAACTGGTAACCAAGCACTTTCGCAAGTACAACACCGATGCTGCTTTTTCCCGCACCAGGCATCCCTATCAGTGTAATATTATTCATACTGTGTCCTTTCATTTTAACATAGCTGTAACAAAATCTCAACAATCGTTCCTGTGCCGTGTTATTCTCAGCGTTTCTTCTTACCGTTTTTCTTCTTCACGCTGTAGCCAAAAGTTCCCACCTTCCGGCCCCCAGCCAGATATTCCCCATGGGAATAAACCAGAAGTCCCGCATCATTGAGATGGAACTTGTTGTTTTTGTCCATATATGCTTCATCCGCATGAACCGCAAGTACATCTGCAAGAAACATATCATGCGATCCCAGTTCCTTCACCTCTCGTACTCTGCACTCGATGGAAACCGGTGCTTCCCCGATCATCGGAGCAGAAACATACTGTGCTTTCTCTTTTGTAAGATTCAGTTTTTCGAATTTGTCAACATCCCGGCCGGACCGGACTCCGCAGAAATCCGTCGCAAAAGCCAGTTTTTCTGTTGTAAGGTTAATAACAAACTCTCCCGTTTTTTTCAGCATTCCATAAGAATAACGGGATGGTCGGACTGAAATATAAGCCATCGCCGGATTCGTACAGACCGTTCCTGTCCACGCAACGGTAATAATATTGTCGTTGCCCTCTCCGTCCGTGACACTGACCATCACTGCCGGCAGCGGATAGATCATATTTCCCGGTTTCCAAATCTGTTTTGCCATTGATCCGGCCTCCTTATGCGTAATCGCTGTTCATCAGCTGAGCAGCCTCCATCATCGCCGGAATCAGCTGTTTCTTTCTGGAAACCACACCTGGCAGGCAGAACGCATCCCCGTCCGGTTTCTTCTCAAAAGCGATCTCTGCCATCTGCTGGCTTCCCTCACCATAAAACAGAAGCTCTGTAGATTCCTCCAGAATATTCGTCAACATAAAGTAAACTCTCGTGATATCGTGACGTCCACACTCACTGACCATAAACGGCATCAGCTTCTCCTTGATCTCTTTCAGCTCTTCGCTGTCCATGGAACTGATCTGGCCCACACCAAAGGAAACATTGCCCTCGCCGATAAACTTCTTGTAATCCTGGTAAAAAATCTCCTCCGGGGATTTATCTTTCAGATTACTTCCCGCTGAGAACATCTCTCTGGCAAAATCCTCTATCTTAATTCCCGCGATCAGGGCAAGGGCGCTGGCAGCGATCTTATCCGTCTGTGTACAGGTCGGTGAACGGAACATCAGCGTATCTGAAATAATGGCCGCACAGAGAAGTCCCGCAATTTTTTCCGGAATCTCCAGACGCTGCTCTCCGTAAATCTCATAAAGGATTGTACCCGTACATCCCACAGGCTCATTACGGAACGCTACCGGTGTCATGGTCTGCAATGTTCCAAGCTTATGATGGTCAATAATCTCAAGAATCTCCGCCTTCTCAATATTATCAACAGCCTGATCCACCTCATTGTGATCTACAAGAACAACTTTTTTCTTGTGCATGTCCAGGAAATTACGTCTGGAAATCGTTCCGATACACTTTCCATGAGGATTGATAACCGGGAACGCTCTGTGGCGGTTTTTGACCATAACATCCTGGATATCATCTGTAAAATCCTCGGTATTAAACGTAACCATGTTATCCCGTTTCATAACATAGCTGACCGGAATACTCTGATTGATCAGACGGGCGATGTTAAAGGTATCATAAGGTGACCGGATGATCACGATATTTTTTTCGTGGGCAAGCTTCACAACCTTCTCGGAAACCACAATGTTCAGCCCTACGATGATACAGCTTACATTCTGGCTGATGGCCTGAAGATGATCCTCCTCACGGTCTCCCATGATGATCATATCGTTCTCCTCAATATAGCTTTCCATCATCTTCGGGTTGGCCGTTCCAACAAGAACACGTCCCTTGACAAAATACCCGTGGCCATTTCCTTCCACCACTTCTCCTCCAACAGTCTCAGCAATCCTCTGATACTGTGTCCGCGCATTGGAAAGCAGATAACTGTCTGTGGTATCCATATAAGTCTTGGCAATATCTCCGATGGTCACAAGACCTTCCAGGCATCCCTCCTTATCACGGATCGGAAGGGATACGATTCCGTTCTCCTGCATCAGATCCCAGGTATTTTTCAGTGACATGTTTTTGTCTGCCTGGGGACTGAGACGGATATCCATATCCTTGACCTGTGTTCCGATATTTCCCAGATAAGCCGGCGGCTGTACACCAAAACGGTTCAGCACATATCTGGTCTCCTCATTGATCTGACCAGCTCTCTTCGGAATATATCTCTTACTCTGTGTAGTCCTGTTTTTAATATCCGCATAAGCGATCGCCGAACAGATGGAATCCGTATCCGGATTCTTATGTCCGATTACAAATATTCTCTCCTGTTTCTTCATTCACATCCATCCTTTTTCATCCAAAAATATAACAATTAATCAAGTTTGATGTTCGCAAAAAGTGAACCAAGAGATGTGGTTGCCTCTTCTCCTGACTCCGGCAGTTCAAAAGTCTCTTCCTCAACTTCCTTCGCCATCAGATCCGATGCCTCTTTGATACTCAGGCTCAGCTTGCCATCCTTGATCGCAATTACTTTCACCTTAACCTTGTCTCCCACACTTATCGCCTCTGATGGCTTCTTAATTCTTTTTTCGCAGATCTGGGAAATATGAACCAGACCGGAAATTCCGTTTCCAAGATCAACAAACGCACCATAAGGCTGCAGGCTCTCAACCGTTCCCTCTGTCACGAAACCAACCTCAATATTGGAAATCTTGTTTCTGCGCTCCTTCTCTGCTTTCTCACGGAGAAGTTCCTTTGCAGAAAGTACCAGTCTCTTTTTCTCTTTATCTACACCAATTACCTGAACCTGAAGCGGCTTGTTCAGGTACTCTTCTGTATCCTCTACATAATTCAGCGCAAGTTTGGATGCCGGGATAAAACCTCGAACACCTTCCACATAAGCAATGGCTCCGCCGTTTACGATTCCCTTTACAACAACATCCAGTGCTTCCCCGGATTCCTGAAGCTCCTTCAGTTTATCCCATGCAAGTACATCTGCTGCCTCTGCTCTGGAAAGAAGAATATTTCCCTGTCCGTCATCTTTCCTAAGAACGGTTGCCTGGATCTCTTCTCCCGGCTGAACTGCCTCTTTAATATTAAATCCCGGCTCTCTGGAAAATTCCTCTGCCGGAATGAATCCCTCAGCATAATATTTAAGATCAAGAACAACTCCTGTCTCATCCACACTGACCACTGTCCCGGCGATGATATCACCTTCCTCAATTTTCTTAAAAGAAGCCTCCAGCTCCTGCTCAAAATCTTTCATAGACTCCGCCATTTCCTGACCTCCGTTCACGCTTCATCTTTTCATCATTTACTTCCGGCCTTTTTCTTATTCTTTCTGCCGGATTTTCATTTTAATCTTAATTATTATAGCATGGGCAAACCACCGACGCTATTATTTTTTTGAATGCAAAATCCCCTCTTTATACAAAAAAACCTCCGCACATTGGCAGAGGCTACATTTTCTGATATTTTTCCCCATAAAACGAGGAGTGCCCCGGTAGTGGCTTACCGGGGCGATTATTATGAAAAAAATTGTATGTGTAATGATACAGATACACACCATTACAGCGTCTTTCGTAGTGTTCTTTCGAACTGTTATTATAGTATCAGATAAATATGAACAAATTATGAACAGCTCGTGAACTTTTAGCGTATTTGCACAATTTCTTTTCTGTTTTTCCTCTTTTTTTATAAAAACGCCACATTTGCTTTATTGACAAGCGTTCTAAATATTGTACATTTTGTACATTTCCAGTAAACTTAAGAATAATAATCCCAATAAAAGTGCCATTCTGAACACCTTCCTCCTACTGACGGGAAAGCATACCCTTAATAAACTCGATCGCTTTCTCAAAAATATTCTTTACATCAGACTTTGTAACACCCATATCTTTCAGAGTACTGTATGCATCGCTTACATAACCTTTAATCTGGTCATCACTGATGTCGATTCCTCTGAATTTGCTGATAATATTCACGAGAGAATTCTTATCATCCTCAGAAAGTGTCACACCATAATGATCTGCTGCCTCATCAATTCCCTGTGAAATCTCATCATCAGAAATCTGATTGGAATCAAAAAGCCCTTTTACATAAACAATAATATCGCCAACTTTATCCGGGTCAGACGCAAGAGACTCAATCTCGTTATCTTTAAGAATCTCCTCTGCCTGGCTCATAACAGAGCTGGAATCTGATGCCATAACCATCATTGGTGAAGTACATGAGATAATTCCCGCAACGACCAGTGCTGTGATCCTGTTCATTTTTTTCATAATAAATCCCTCCAAAAGAGCCTTGGCTCATTATACGTAATCTGCAACTGTTTCCAGTTCCATAATTTTCAGTTCCCTTTTAACGCCACTCAGTATAACACACCACCCTCCCCTTCTGTAAACTGGAATTTTCCCTTTTTTCAATATTTCTGGTCAGACTTTATGTATATCCCAGAAAATATATTCACAATCTTTTCATATTTTCAACAAACTTTCCTAACATCTCCTTTATAGAATAAATATTGTAAATTTTTCATTACTTACTTATGTCTGACACCTCAGACATAACCTCCTTTCTATGACAAGTTATATAGATCCGGGTGGGATACCTCTCCAATTGTCCCGTCCGGAAACGCAAAAAGAACCCGGAACAGCTGCCCGGGTTCTTTTTGTGTAATGTTTTATTTATTATTCTTTTCTTCAGAGATACAGTTGGCAAGCATTGCAAACTGCTCCAGTGTCAGCGCCTCTCCTCTGATATTCAGCGGAAGCCCGCACTTCTCGAATATATTCTCGATCTCTTCTTTTCCAAGGGAAAAATCTCCGGAATTTTTGATGCCGTTTACAAGGGTCTTTCTTCTCTGGTTAAATGACGCACGGATCAGCCTGAACATGAGGCGTTCATCCTGCACCTCAACCGGCGGTTTCTCATAACGTGTCAGTTTGATCACCGCACTTCCTACCTTCGGCCGTGGCATGAAACAGTTCGGCGGCACGTTTGCAACAATCTCCGGCTTCGCATAATACTGGACAGCCAGGGAAAGCGCGCCGTAATCCTTGGTTCCAGGTCCTACCTGCATACGGTCTGCAACCTCTTTCTGTACCATAACCGTAATGGAATCCACAGGAACATTCTTCTCAAAAAGTCCCATAATGATCGGTGTCGTAATATAATACGGCAGGTTCGCAACCACCTTTACAGGTTTTCCGCCATTTTTTTCATCGGCAATCTTTTTGATATCTGTTTTCAGGATATCGTTGTTGATCACCGTTACATTGTCCCATTCTTTCAGAGTATCCTTAAGAATCGGGATCAGAGAACTGTCGATCTCCACAGCAGCCACTTCTCTGGCCGCTTCCGCAAGATACTGTGTCATGGTTCCGATTCCGGGACCGATCTCCAGTATGAAATCATCCTTCGTTATTCCGGAAGAATCAATGATCTTTTCCAGAACATGTTCATCGATCAGAAAATTCTGACCAAACCTTTTCTGGAAAACAAAATGATACTTTTGAAGGACTTCAATGGTATATTTCGGGTTACCAAGATAAGGTCTGGCCATATTTTTTACCTCTGCTTTTCTGTTTATTTTCAGCTGAAATCCTTTTCAAGAAGTACGGTGAATCCATCACGGTCCACACGCTTCTTGGAGCGTTTGAATAATCCGCCCTGTGCTTTTGCCATGGCATTATCCAGCATGGTCTTCACAGTTCCGATGCACACCGGCTGATCTTCCTTCTGGTTGATTCCGATCAGATTATACAATGCAAGCATGCCCATCTGATCAATGCGGAATCCATTTTCCATGGTATAAACCTTGGCAAAATTAACAAGTTCATCATTTGTAAATACAGGAATATTGATCATGGATGTAAATTTCTTCGCAAGTTTCGGATATCTTGCGATCAGCTTACGCATGCCGATCTTTTCATCCTCAAGGATCACGATCATACTCTTTGTATTTCCATTCATTACTTCATCAAGCTCATCTGCTGTTTCCTGGGAAAGCTGGTTTGCGTTCTCAATAACGAGGAAACCTCCTGCAAGCTTGGATGCAATCTCTGCAATATTTTTTCCGTTAAGGTCTTCCGCAAATATGTAGGCAACCTTGGATGCCTCAATATTCAGCTCTCTGCAGATTGCCGGGATAAGGCTTGAGATCAGTCTTGTCTTTCCTGTTTCTCTGCCGCCCATAACGATCACATTTCCAGTCTGGGAAGTTTTGTCAGCCGCACCTTTCTGTACATCGCAGAGTACATCCACCAGCTGCTCTTTCATTCCCGGAACTGCTACAAAATATGTGAACAGCTGCTTCTCTTCATCTGTAAGCTGTCTCTTTCTGGAAATAATAGTGTTCGGATCGATCTCCGGCTGCATATCCTCGATAAAGCGCTCCAGCTGTTCTTCCTCGCTGAGTTCTTCTTCCTCATCGTCTTCTTCCATATCTTCTGTAAGACTTGAGATAAAATCATCCTCTTCATCGTCTTCCGGCTCATCTTTGAATCCGAAATCATCGTCACTGAATTCTTCTTCCTCATCAAGAGGTGTCTCATCTTCGACAGGTATCACAACATCGTCTGTCAGTTTATCCGCTCTGCGATCGTCACTTTCATCCTCAAGAGAAAAGTCTTCATCCTCAAGGGAAAGATCCTCCGGCATTTCCTTAAGTTGTTCCTCTTCTTCCAGATCATCAAAACCGTCGAATTCGTCCTTGGTATCAGGCTTCTGCACGCCTGTGGGACCATTCAGGAATTCTGCTTCCGCAGCCTGCATATCTTCTTCTGTAACCGGCTCTTCATCTTCATCCAGAACCAGATCCGGAATTCTCCTGTGCGCCGACTCACTTACATCTTCTGCCTGCTGTGCGGAAATCTGTGCCATGATATCCTCAATATCCGCTGCATCCGGCTCCTCCGGAACAAATTCATCTGCCGCGATATCCAGATCTTCTTCGTCTTCTGTTTCCTCGGTTACTTCTGACTGCTGTACATCCGGAGATTTCTCTTCCTCCGGAATATTGATTCCCTGCTCGCTTGCAGCTGCAAGAATGGTATCTTCCAGATTGAATTCCTGCTCTTTCTCAGGTTCCTCGTCTGCTTTTTTATCCTTGGCAACTTCCGCCGCGATCTCATCAATGCTTCCAAAAATTCCGGATGCGTCCGGAATACCGGCAGCGCTGCTTGCATTTTCCGGATCTACATTGATCATAGACTTCGGGATCTTAAGCTCCGGCATACGGATCGTTGCTGAAAAATCAGGCTTGCCGTCTTCATTAAGGGGAACTCCTGAAGTTTCCTTCGGTTCCTCCACAGAATCTTCCTCAACGATCTCAGAAACACTTTCAACTAATTCCTTTTCCGTCGCCTTCTCTGCTTCCGCCTCTTCCGCTTCCTGATAAGCTTCTTCCTCTTCGTCCTGCGGTTCCTGTGTCCGGGCATTTAACTGTACGGTTCCGGCAGACAGATTATCAATACCGGATGCCAGAAGTTCCTCACCATCTCCAGCCTCAGCAGTTTCTGCCGCCTCTTCTTCAGAAGCGTCTTCTTCGGACTTTTCTTCTGTGGCAGCAGTCTCAGCTTCCGGAGTTTCCTCCTCACCAGACTCCTGATCTGCAGAATCCTTGGCAGCTTCAACAGCTTCTGTCTCAGAAGTTTCTTCTGTGTCATCCTGCTGTTCTTCTTCCACGTCCTCAGTTTCTTCCGCAGCCTTCTTATGACCACCGAAGATATCACGGATTCCCTTGGAAATCTTCTCCTGGAAAGTCTCTGCACTGTTCAGATCACGCTCGTCATCTACCTGGATCGTATCTGTAACCGGTCTGGACTCCTCATATTCAGTTTCTGTAACAGCTTCTGTTTCCTTGCTCTCCCTGATCTCCTGAGCCTTTTCCGGCGGAATCAGTTTCGGGATAAAACGCTGTTCGTATTTCTCTTTTTCTTCTCCTGTGAGAACTCCCATACGCTGTTTCAGGTCAAGGGCTTTCATCACATAAGTTCCGTCATTGAACCAGAGAATCATCTCATTGCAGAGATCCAGGCACTTCTGCTTGTCTCCTGCCTTATAGTAGAGTTTAGCCAGTTCATAGGACCAGCGCTCTGTAAACTCTTTCTCCTTATATTCCTCAAGGATACGGATCTGTTCATTCAGAGATGCATTCTTCGCTCTGGCAATTTTATATCGCAGTATATACTGGCTGTTATCACTACCTGCCACCTCTCTGTACTCGTCAAAGAATTCTGTGGCTTCACTGATCTGTCCCATTTTCAGGGAAACTTCGATCAGACGGTAAAGTATGTTCTTGCCGATCGTCGCTCTGTGATAAGCAAGAAGAAAAATTTCCTTGCTCTCTTCATAGCGCTTGTTAGCTGCGTAGATCTCGCCCACAACACAAAGCGTACGGACATTCTTTACGCGACGCCAGTCAATGCTGTCTACGATCTGCATGGCGCCTTTGTAATCCTGGGCTTCAACCAGCTTGTTGATCTGTCCCAATTTGACGCGAAACTCCTCTTTATCCAAAATATTCACCAACTTTCCATAATCAGAATCAGTTTACCATATGCATACGGGCTTGTCAAAACCCTTTAGGCATATAAACATGCCCCTTTATCACCTGAAAAACCCTGTTTATCTCAAACTGATGACTGACAAAATCATCCAGTCCTGTACAGGTGATCAAAGTCTGAATATCATGTATACTTTCCAGAAGATAAGTCTGCCGGTTACTGTCCAGTTCCGAAAGTACATCATCCAGAAGAAGCACCGGAGTATCCTTGATCTTCTTTTTTACAAGATAGATCTCAGAAAGTTTCAGAGAAAGAGCTGCTGTCCTCTGCTGCCCCTGGGAACCGTATTTCCGGATATCGATCCCGTTTACCTTTACACAGAAATCATCTCTGTGCGGTCCCACAGATGTCAGCTTCATCCGAAGATCCCTGTCCCGGTTCTGCGCCAGTTTCTGTTCAAACTCTGCTGCAGTTACACTTGGTTCATACAGGATCTCCAGTTCTTCCAGCCCACCGGTCAGACCTTTATGGAGGCCTTTTGCAAGTTCATTCAGTTCTTCCACAAACTCTTCTCTTTTTTCAATGATCTTTTTTCCGTAATCTGCCATCTGCATATCCCAGATATCCAACGTACTTTTTAATCCCGGGTTCATATAACAGTCTTTGAGAAGACGGTTTCTCTGGTTCACAATGTGATTATAGCTTGCCAGCTCCGTGATATAAACTCCATCCAGCTGACAAAGCTCTGAATCCAGAAAACGTCTTCTCTCGCCCGGTCCATTCTTGATAATATTAAGATCCTCCGGAGAAAAAAACACAAGATTTACCACACCGAGCAGCTCTCTTGCCTTGCGGATCGGCAGCCCGTTAATGGCAACTCCTTTTGCTTTGTTTTTCCGGAGGTGCATGTCTATTTTGTATGAAAGATCGCCCTTTTTTACCATCATTCGGATATGGGATTCCTCATTCTCGAAGCGGATCATTTCCCGGTCCTTGCTTCCTTTGTGGGATTTACTGGTTCCGGCCAGATAAACCGCCTCCAGAATATTGGTTTTTCCCTGGGCGTTGTCACCGTAGAGAATATTGGTTCCCTGATCAAAATTCATCTCCAGCAACTCATAATTCCTGAAATTATTCAATCTGATGGATTCAATGTACATTCCTTCACCCAATTACATAAATATCTTTTCCATCGTAGGAAATCGTATCTCCCGGATGGATCTTACGGCCACGGCGGTTCTCAACCTCACCGTTTACCAGAACAAGTCCGTCATTGATCGCATATTTTGCCTCAACGCCGTCCTCCACAACTCCTGCCAGCTTCAGAGCTTGGCCAAGTTTGATAAATTCGTCTTTAATTCTGATCTCCAATTTTTTTCCCTCTTAAATTTTCTTTCCTGGATTTGGTTAACACTTTCCAATATATTGCTCAGTGGTGGTAATTAAATACCCCCATTCCCGGCGTTTTCCAAAAGGTGGTATTTTAAATTACCTCCTTCTGGCAGTTTCCGGAGTTTATCCTTTAGTTATCTTATTTTTGTAATGTGCGCGACCAGCGGACACACGCCGCCGGCCACATGGTTTTTCAGCATATGGAGAAAAATCTCCTGCTGTCTTTTTGTCCATTATATTGTACAAACTATTATCTTGCCTGATTCTGGTTGATATTTACCGGAAGAATCAGATACGTGTAATTTTCTTCATCATCACGGATAAAGCAGGGAGCTTTCGGGTTCACAAGATAAATTGTTACCGTTTCATCATCAATAACACGAAGGGCATCGATCAGGAATTTCGGGTTAAAACCGATCATAATATCTTTACCCTCTTTTTCAATATCGATCTCTTCATTCATGGAACCCATTGCAGAATCGATCCGAAGTTCCATATCATCATCTGTGATATTAATGATAATTGGTTTCTTGTCAACTTCACGAACCAGCAGCGTTGCACGGTCGATACAATCCAGGAATTCTTTTTTGTTGATTTTGAGTTTCGTCTCGTAATCACTGGAAAGCATCTGATCAATTCTGAAATATTCTCCTTCAATCAGTCGAGAAACTACCATAGTCTGGTCAAATTCAAACAAAATATGGTTTTTTGTGAAGTAAATACTTACCTGATCGTCAACTTCACCGGAAAGAATCTTGCTTACCTCACTTAAAGTTTTTCCCGGAACTACCACCTTACGGTCAGAATATTCTCTCTTAAGGGGCATTTTTCGGATCGCAATTCGATGTCCATCCAGAGAAACTACCTTCAGACAGTTATTTTTAATCTCAAAAAGTTCACCTGTCATCAGTTTATTATTCTCATTAACAGCGATAGAAAAAATGGTTTGTCTGATCATTTCTTTCAGCGTGTACTGAGAAATTGTCAGCGGTTCATCTTTTTCGATCATTGGTAAATATGCAAAATCTTCTCCGGATTTGCCAGGAATATTGAATTTTGCTTTTTCACAGGTAATCGTTGCTGTATATTTTTCGTCTGTTTTGATGGTAATGTCGTTATCAGGAAGTCGTCGGATGATTTCATAGAATATTTTTGCATCAAGAGCAACCCTTCCTTTTTCTTCAATAGTACCTTCAACAATTGTTTCAATTCCCAGTTCCATATCGTTGGTGGTAAATTTGATCTGGTTTGTTGTTGCATCCATGAGGATACATTCCAGTATTGGCATGGTGGTTTTTGATGGAACTGCTTTGAGTGCGATACTTACACTTTTTAACAGACTTGATTTGGAGCAGATAATTTTCATAATGTGTATAACTCCCTTTCTGGATAAATTGTGGTTTTTATAAATATATTTATAGAAAAAATCCGCCGTAACCGCCGTAGGGGGCCAGATTTTGTGAAAAACTCCCGCGAGGCCGGTGTTTTCAGGGTTTTTCGGGTGGGATAACTTTGTGTAAAAGTGGTAGTTTTGGATGTGAATAACCCGGGGATAAAATTACCGCCGTTTTTTCGCAAAAAAGTTGTACACATCTCTCCACATACAATCAACACGTTATACACCAGTAATGTGGAAAACTTCCCTAACCTTGTGGATTAATCTTCTTTTTCAATATATCAATGGTATTTTTTAAGTTATCGTCGGTCTGCAATTCGTTTTCAATCTTCTCGATACCGTGCATAACAGTAGTATGGTCACGGTTTCCAAGAGCTTTTCCGATATTTTTCAAAGGTGTGGAGATGATTTCGCGGCAGAGATACATAGAAACCTGGCGTGGCATGACGATTTTTGAGTTTCGTTTGTTTCCGCTTAGGTCCGCAGGTGTTACTCCATAATGTTCGGCAACAACGGAGATGATGTATTCTGGTGTGATCACCTTTTTTTCATCCGGAGAAATAATATCTTTCAGTGCCTGTTCTGCAAGTTCAAGTGTAACTTCTTTTTTCTCAAGCTTGGCTCCGGCCATGACCTTGTTGAAAGCACCTTCCAGCTCACGGATGTTGGATTTAATATTGGTAGCGATGTATTTGATAACATCTTCACTGATGCTGTAACCGTTCATTTCTTCATTTTTATGAAGGATCGCCATTCGAGTTTCATAATCTGGCAGCGTAATATCTGCGATCAGACCCCATTCGAACCGGGAACGGAAACGTTCTTCCAGGATTTCCATATCTTTCGGAGGTTTATCGGAAGATATGATGATCTGTTTTTTGGCACTGTGGAGACTGTTAAATGTATGGAAAAATTCTTCCTGTGTGGATTCTTTTCCTATAATAAACTGAATATCATCGACGAGAAGAACGTCAATATTCCTGTATTTTTCACGGAATTTGCTCATTGCCGTATTATTTCCGTTTCGGATGGTTTCGATCAGTTCATTTGTGAATTCCTCACTGGTTACATAGAGAACCCGGCTGTTTTTGTCGTGTTCCAGTATAAAATGAGCGATGGAATGCATAAGATGCGTTTTTCCGAGACCGGCTCCGCCGTAAATAAACAGAGGATTATAGGTATCTCCTGGTGATTCGGCAACTGCGAGTGCTGCTGCCTGGGCGAATTTGTTGTTGCTTCCTACTACGAAAGTATCGAAAGTATATTTTGGGTTTAAATGAGCTTCTTCGTAACGTGTATCATGATTCTGTTTATCATAGGAAGGTTTTTTTTCTTCTTCTTTTTCGAGGAGATCTTTTTTCAGAACAAATCGCACTTCACATTCTTCCATGCCTGTCAGTACACAGATTGTAACCTGAAGAGGTATTTTGTAGCGTTTACTGATGTAATTGACACCAATTGCCGCCTGTTCTGAAGGAACTGCCACTGTTATCAGACTTCCGTCAACCTCATAAACTTCCAGTGGCTTAAGCCAGGTATTAAAAGGGACATCATTCACCTCATATTCAGATTTGACAGTTTGCAGGATCTCCTCCCATTTTTCAATAACAGCGTTCATTTTTTCCTCCCATGAGTAATATAATAACCCCAGTTTGCGACTGGAGACAGATATCCTTTTATATATTACAATGAAAATGGGGTTTTAGCAATGGAAAACGTTGAGATTTTGGGGAAAACAATGTGGATAATTTGGGGAAATTACTGTGGATTAGGGTGGAAAATAGTGTATAACTGGGAAATCGGTTTCCATAAGTTAACGAGGTGTGGAAAATACGGAGAATTTATGTGTATAAAATTGTCCACTGTCAAAATACCGCAAATAAAGGGATTTTTTGAAGATGCTATAAAAAATCATCCTGAAAAAGTGGATAGTTTTACTGGTAATCCACTAGTTATCCACAAGTTATCCACATTTTGTGGATAATGTTACGTAAACCATAAGCGTAATCCACATAATGATAAAAAATAAAAACCACGAAGCAGGCGGTATTTTTCAAACCCCTGATTTTATCGGGTTTTTTGCAATTTTCCCTTGACGAAAAGGAGGTTTATTTATATAATTGAAACGATGTTCTGAATGATAAGTTATTTCATAACAATTATTAAAATAGATAAAGGAGGTGCTTTACCTATGAAGATGACATTTCAGCCAAAAAAGAGATCCAGAGCTAAAGTTCACGGCTTCAGAGCTCGCATGAGCACAAAGGGCGGACGTAAAGTATTAGCTGCAAGAAGATTAAAAGGAAGAAAACAGTTATCAGCATAAGCTGTAAGACCGCATTTATGTGGTCTTTTCTTCTATCCGGAGAAATATCCGCGCAGGCGGTATGATTAAGGAGGATCCGTTTGATCAGATCAGAGTCCTTAAAAAAGAATCAAGATTTTAAAGTTGTATATCAGAACGGAACATCATACGCGAATCGGCTTCTGGTGATGTACGTGCTGAAGAATCAGCACATGAAGAATCGTCTGGGAATATCAGTAAGCAAAAAAGTAGGGAATAGTGTGGTTCGCCACAGACTCACCAGACTGATCAGAGAAAGTTATCGTCTCAACGAAACAGATTTTGACAGTAACCTTGATATTGTAGTAGTAGCGAGAGCTTCAGCCAAGGGCAAAGGCTTTCACGAGATCGAGAGTGCTTTTATGCATCTTGCAAAAAAGCATCATATAACAGGGAATGAACATGATAAAGAAATTTCTGATTAAGATGATAAGACTCTATCAAAAATATATATCGCCGATGAAGAGAACGAAATGTCCTTATATTCCCACATGTTCTCAATATGGTTTGGAAGCAATCGAAAAATATGGCGCATTCAAGGGCAGTCTTCTTGCGGCATGGAGGATCCTGCGATGCAATCCTTTTTCCCATGGAGGCTATGACCCTGTGCCATGAATTATTTTGTGACTGTTTGGCCTCTTTTTCCCGGGGCGAAATAGTTACCGGACTTTTACAATTGAATAAGAAGTCTAGGAGGAAATGAATTTGGAACTGTTTTTAGCAACAAAAACCGGAACTCCTATTATCGGACAGATCGCGTCTGTGATGGGATGGATCATGGATGGCATATATAAGATGCTTGACGGCCTGTTCGGAATCCAGAACATTGGTCTTTGTATCATTATCTTCAGTATTCTTATCTTTGCCTTTATGACACCGCTGCAGATCAAGCAGCAGAAATTCTCCAAGTTAAGTGCGATCATGCAGCCCGAGATCCAGAAGATCCAGAAGAAATATCAGGGTAAAAAGGATCAGGACTCCATGATGAAAATGAACGAAGAAACCCAGGCTGTTTATCAGAAATATGGTGTTTCTCCAACCGGTAGCTGTGTACAGTTAGCCATTCAGATGCCTATTCTGTTTGCTCTGTATCAGGTTATCTACCGGATTCCTGCTTACGTTGGAAGTGTAAAGAACATTTTTACTGGTGTAGTTGACAACCTGTTAGCTGTAAACGGATACACAGATATCCTGCAGCAGTTTATCACAGACCATTCCATGACACGAGTACGTCTCGTTATGGACAGTGCCGGAAATGCTACAAGTAACTCTATTGTTGATTTTCTGTATGCACTTTCTCCTTCCCAGTGGAAAGAGTTGGCACAGATGGATCAGTTTTCAGGATTTTCTGATGCGATCACAAAAGCATCCGGAAATATTTCCAAGATGCAGGGCTTCTGTGGCCTGAATATCGCAGATCAGCCGCTGTACTATATCATGGAGTTCTTCAAAAATCATGGTTCTCTGTTACTTGCGATCGTAGCACTTCTGATCCCGGTTCTTGCATGGGCAACTCAGATGCTGAACCTGAAGCTTATGCCACAGGCTGCAACACAGCCGGCAGACGGAAATGATCAGGCCAGCGCAATGGCAAACTCCATGAAAACCATGAACATGGTCATGCCTCTGATGTCTGCATTCTTCTGTTTCACATTCCCGGTTGGTCTTGGTATCTACTGGATCGCCAGTGCTGTCGTGCGAAGTGCCCAGCAGTTTGCCATCAACCGTCATCTTGATAAGATGAACATTGATGATCTGGTTAATGAGAATATGAAGAAGATCGAAGCAAAGCGTGCGAAGGAAGGACTTCCGCCGCAGAAGATCACCAACCAGGCTCATCAGTCCGCCAAGAATATCAATAAACCTGTGATCAATAAGGGTAACAGCGGAAACAACGGTGCTTCAGACAGAGCACAGAAGGTTGATACTGCTTATGAGAAGGCAAGAAATGCAAAACCAGGCAGCATCACAGCCAAAGCAAATCTCGTAAGAGACTTTGATGAGAGAAATAAGAAGAAATAATCAGGAACGGAGGGGTTCGTAATGGAGGATTACATTCAGTTTTCAGCAAAAACAAAGAATGAAGCTATCACAAAAGCGTGTCTTGAGCTTGGAACTTCCAGTGACCAGCTTGATATTCAGGTTATCAGTGAAGGCAGCTCCGGATTCTTCGGAATCGGCAGCAAACCTGCCGTGATCAAAGTTCGCAGAATCGAGCCAGTTTCTGATATGCAGGAGATCGATGAACTGGTAGAGTCCGTGAAACTGGACGCTATTAAAGAAGAGAAGAAATTAGACAAGCCTTTTACTCCAAATGTAAAGAAAGAATCTGCACCGAAGGCAGCTCCTGTAAAGGAGAAGAAACCGGTAAAAACAGAGTCTGTACAGGCGGAGAAAACATCTGAAGAGGCACCTTTGAAGGCTGCAGCACCGAAGGAAAGACCTGCAAGAGATTCCCAGGGTAAAGCAAAACCTGCAAGTGAGAAACAGCCGAGAGCTCCGAAGGAGCGCCAGCCAAAGGAAACACGTGAAAAAGCACCGAAGCAGGGCAGACCGGTAGAGATCCTGACTGATCCGGAGAAGATCAAAGAGGTTGAGGAGAGAGCAGTAGTATTTCTTCGTGATGTATTCGGATCCATGGATCTTGGAGAAGTGGAGATCACATCGAAATACAACACAGCTGACGGTTCTCTGGATGTAGATTTTGAAGGTGAGGATATGGGTATCCTGATCGGAAAAAGAGGTCAGACACTGGATTCTCTTCAGTATCTGACAAGCCTTGTAGTAAACAAAGGCGAGTCTACTTACATTCGTGTAAAGCTTGATACAGAGGACTACAGACGCCGCCGTAAAGAAACTCTGGAAAACCTTGCAAGAGGAATCGCCTTCAAGGTAAAGAAAACCAGAAAACCGGTAGTTCTGGAGCCGATGAATCCATACGAGAGAAGAATCATCCATGCATCTCTGCAGGGCAACCGCTATGTAGAGACAGTCAGTGAGGGAGAAGAACCTTACAGACATGTAGTGGTAAAACTGAAACGTAATAATTACTGATTCAGTGGTAAGAATATAAGCCGTATCCCGGAGCGTTAAGCTTCGTGGATGCGGCTTTTTTTCATAAAACCGGAAAGTCAAGCGGATATTCGCAATGGAAGCAGGGGACTTACTTGATTTGGTTAAAAATTATCATTGCAATCTCCACAACAATTCTTTATAATCATTGAAGAGCAAATAATAAAAGATATTTCTGCAGCGGACATCCGGAATGCAGAGATCAGCTTTATAAATATGGAAACTGACAGAAGATGTTATTCTAGGTGAAAGCGTGAATAACACGTGTTTTTTGCGTGTAAAAAGCTTTTCCGGAGTAACATTTTTGCGTTTAACCGGATAAACTGTGCAGCAGTTATCTGATGCAGAATTACATAGCAGATGCGGATGCTTTTATCCGCCTGATAAAGGAGAGTGAAAAATGGAAGAGACAACGATTGCGGCGATTTCCACGGCCATGAGTGCATCGGGAATCGGAATCGTCAGGATCAGTGGCCCGGAGGCCTTCGAGATCGCATCCAGAGTATACCGTTCTAAAGGAGGAAAAAAATCTCTGAAAGACGTTCCAAGCCACACGATCCATTATGGATATATCTATGATAGTGAAGAAATGGTAGACGAAGTTCTGGTCATGGCCATGCGCGCACCAAGAACCTATACAGGGGAAGATACCATAGAAATCGACTGCCACGGCGGTGTTTTGGCTATGAAAAAAGTACTGGAAACTGTGCTGAAAAACGGAGCCATTATTGCCGAACCGGGAGAATTTACCAAGCGTGCATTCCTCAATGGAAGGATCGATCTTTCCCAGGCAGAAGCCGTTATGGACGTGATACAGTCCAAAAATGAGTACTCATTAAAGAATTCTGTAGGCCAATTAAAGGGTTCAGTCCGAAAAACCGTACAGCAGATCAGAGAAAAATTACTGTACCATATAGCGTACATTGAATCGGCATTAGACGACCCGGAGCACTATGATCTGACAGGATACTCAGAAGAATTAGAGCAGATCGTAGCAGAAGAAAAAGAAAAAATACAGAACCTGTTAAAAACATCCGGAGACGGAAAGATTATTCAGGAAGGCATCCGGACAGTAATCCTGGGCAAGCCAAACGCAGGAAAATCATCTCTGCTGAATCTGCTTCTGGGAGAAGACAGAGCCATCGTAACCGACATCGCAGGAACCACCAGAGATGTACTGGAAGAGTACATCAACCTGCACGGGATCACATTAAAGATCGCCGACACAGCCGGAATCCGCCAGACGGAAGATATCGTTGAGAAGATCGGCGTATCCAAAGCCAAAGAAATGGCAGCAGATGCGGATCTGATTCTCTATGTCGTAGATTCCTCCGTACCGCTGGATGAAAACGACGAAGAAATCATAAAAATTTTGCAAGAGAAAAAGACAATTGTCCTCTACAGCAAGACAGATCTTAAATCTGCTATAGATATAGAAGATTTGAAGTCCAGAATAAACCAGCCGGTAATTCCAATCTCTGCAAAAGAAGAAACAGGAATTACGGATCTGGAAGAAAAAATCCGGGAAATGTTCTTCAGTGGGGAGATAAACTTCAATGATGAAGTATATATCACGAATGAGCGCCACAGGCAGGAACTTCTGAAAGCGAAGGAGAGTCTTTCTCTGGTAGAGAACAGTATAGAGAGCGGAATGCCGGAGGATTTTTATTCTATAGATCTGACGGATGCGTATGAGAGTTTGGGAAGGATTCTGGGAGAATCACTTGGGGAAGACCTTGTTAATGAGATATTCTCTAAATTTTGTATGGGCAAGTAGTTCCCACGAGGGTTGCGTGAGTACGCAGGGACTTATGCATAGGTATAGGTTGCGGAAGCCCGCAGAGGTACTTCACATTGGAATGTGAGAAAACCGCAAAGGGGCACAAGGCCGCGCCCCTCTGCACACCCCTGGGCCTTTTTTACAAAGTGCGGCGATTGAGAAAGGCAGAAAGTTACTAACCTGTGCCTGTATGCTTCTGTACTGGCAATTCAACACTGAGCCGAAACGTGGCAAACAGAACTTTGTATACCCCCGCAGACGTGCACCGCACGTCGAGAGCCTCGTTGCAGCTACACTGCAACAATCGGCACAGCGTCCCATATTCAACACCGAAGAATACAGACAAAAGTCGATAAAGTCACACATCCCCACAACCAAGCGCTTCTAAAAAAAAGCCCGAGGGGTGTGCAGAGGGGCCGTGGCTTTACGGCCCCTTTGCGGTTTTCCTTATCTTCCCAAAGCAAGAACCCCATGCCTCCTGCCAAGGAAAGCAAAACATACATCACACAATAAAAACAAAGATAAAAAATAGAAATAAAGGAGAAAAAGCATGAAAAATCTGGAACAGTCTTTCGACATCATAGTAGTAGGCGCCGGCCACGCAGGCTGCGAAGCCGCATTAGCAAGTGCCCGTCTGGGCCTGCAAACAGTCATGTTCACAGTCAGCGTAGACAGCATCGCCCTGATGCCCTGCAACCCCAACGTAGGCGGCAGTTCCAAAGGCCATCTCGTCCGCGAACTGGACGCCCTCGGTGGAGAAATGGGCAAAAATATAGACAAAACATTCATCCAGTCCAAAATGCTCAACCAGTCCAAAGGCCCTGCAGTCCATTCTCTCCGTGCCCAGGCCGACAAACAGGCTTACAGCACCGAGATGCGAAAAACTCTGGAAAACACAGAAAACTTAACTATCCGCCAGGGCGAAGTAACAGAACTTCTGGTAGAAGATAACCACATCACCGGTGTAAAAACCTTTTCAGGAGCCACCTACCACGCAAAAGCCGTAGTTCTCTGTACAGGAACCTACCTCAAGGCCCGCTGCATCTACGGCGATGTCAGCAACTACACAGGACCAAACGGCCTTCAGGCAGCCAACTATCTCACGGATTCTCTGAAAAAACTGGGAATCGAAATGTTCCGCTTCAAAACAGGAACCCCTGCCAGGATCGCCGGAAACACCATCGATTATTCCAAAATGGAAGAGCAGTTCGGAGACAAAAGAGTCGTACCGTTCTCCTTCTCCACAGACCCGGAATCCGTACAGATCGAGCAGAAATCCTGCTGGCTGACCTACACAAACGAAAAAACACACGAGATCATCCGCGCAAACCTGGACAGATCCCCTCTTTATTCCGGAATGATCGAAGGAACCGGTCCGCGTTATTGCCCGTCCATCGAAGATAAAGTCGTCCGTTTTGCAGACAAAAAACGCCATCAGGTATTCATTGAGCCAGAAGGCCTTTACACAAATGAAATGTACATCGGAGGAATGTCCAGCTCCCTTCCGGAAGATGTCCAGTACGAAATGTACCATTCCGTACCAGGCCTGGAGCATGCCAAGATCGTGAAAAATGCCTACGCCATTGAGTATGACTGCATCAATCCACGCCAGCTCTACCCGACACTGGAATTCAAAAAGATCAAGGGCCTTTTCAGCGGCGGACAGTTTAACGGAAGCTCAGGATACGAGGAAGCAGCCGCTCAGGGTCTGATCGCAGGAATCAACGCAGCCATGGAAGTAAAAGGAAAAGAACAGCTGATCCTGGATCGCTCCGAGGCATATATCGGCGTTCTCATCGATGATCTGGTAACAAAAGAAAACCATGAGCCGTACCGAATGATGACAAGCCGCGCCGAATACCGCCTGCTGCTCCGTCAGGACAATGCAGACCTCCGTCTCCGCAAAAAAGGCTGGGAGGTTGGCCTGATCGATGATGAGACATACCATAAACTGCAGGAAAAAGAACGAATGATCCATGAAGAGATCGAGAGAGTAGAACATACGACTGTAGGCGGTTCTGCAGAAGTACAGAGCCTTCTGGAATCTCAGGGAAGTACATTGCTGAAATCAGGAACCACCATTGCAGAGCTGATCCGCAGACCGGAACTTAACTATAAAGTGCTTGCACCGATTGATAAAGAAAGACCGGAACTTCCAGAAGATGTATGTGAGCAGGTAGAGATCAACATCAAATATGATGGCTATATCCGCCGCCAGATGAAACAGGTGGAGCAGTTCAAAAAACTGGAGCAGAAAAAAATTCCGGAAGACATTGATTATGAAGATGTAGGAAGCCTCCGCATTGAAGCACGTCAGAAACTGGAGGCTTACAGACCGGTATCCATCGGCCAGGCATCCCGAATCTCCGGCGTATCCCCGGCAGATATCTCTGTACTTCTTGTATACCTGGAAAGCAAAGCCGGACATAAACATTGATAACATTCTGAATAATGAAAACATAAAAAACAAAGAATAAGAGAGGAAACTGCATGTACAATTTAGAAATCCTGGAAAAAGGCTGCGAAGAACTTGGAATTACTCTTAATGACACGCAGAAAAATCAGTTTATCCAGTTCTACGAATTCCTTGTAGAAAAAAATAAAGTTATGAACCTTACCGGAATTACAGAATTCGATGAGGTTCTCGTGAAACATTTCCTGGACAGCCTTTGCTGTGTCAAAGCCGTAGATATGAGCAAGGTAAAAACGGTCATGGACATCGGAACCGGTGCCGGATTTCCGGGGGTTCCCCTGAAGATCGCTTTCCCGGAATTGGAAGCCTGCCTTCTGGATTCCCTGAACAAAAGAGTGAAATTCCTGGAAGAAACCTTTGCACTCCTTGGACTTGAGAACATCTCAGCCATCCACGGAAGAGCCGAAGAATATGCAAAAAACAAAGCCTACAGAGAAAAATATGACCTCTGTGTATCCAGAGCAGTATCCGGTCTTGCAACCCTGTCCGAATACTGTCTCCCATACGTAAAAGTCGGAGGACTTTTTGTCTCCTATAAATCCGGCTCAGTAAAGGAAGAAGCCGAAGCGGCGGAAAAAGCAGTAAAAATCCTCGGTGGAAAGATCCGAGACATTCAGTACTTCGATCTTCCGGGATCCGAGATCAGCCGTTCCCTGGTCATCATCGAAAAAGTAAAAAACACACCTGGAAAATACCCGAGAAAAGCAGGAACGCCGCTCAGAGAACCACTGGCATAACAGAATCTTGCTGCTCAGAAAATGTAATCTCCTGTCGAACAAAAGAAGAATTTGTGTGACAGGAGATTTTTCGCTGATTTGTTTCACAAAATTATCACAAATTTATCCTACTTTTATCACAAATTACTTTTACACTATAAAATGATAGAGATGCCCCTGGATTCCCCCATTCTCTGTTTCATCCAGGGGCATTTTCTATTGAAAAGACGCCAGAGTCAAAGGGCCTCTGTTTTACGACCTTTTGCCTCTGGCATCTTATAAGATGGGAAATCAAGAATTGAAAAAGTATTTCCCGGAGAATAAAAGGAGGAGAGTAAAGTGATCGAAGTAAGTAATCTGGTCAAAAAATACGGCGATCATACAGCCGTTGACCATCTTTCCTTTCAGATCGAAAAGGGGAAAATTTACGGATTCCTGGGCCCCAACGGTGCAGGAAAATCAACAACAATGAACATGATCACAGGATACATTGCTTCCACAGAGGGAAAAGTAATGATCGATGGTCATGACATTCTGGAAGAACCGGAGGCAGCCAAGAAATGTATCGGCTATCTGCCGGAAATGCCGCCACTCTATTTTGACATGACTGTTCTTGAGTACATGAAATTTGCGGCTGATCTGAAAAAAATCCCAAGAAACCAGAAAGACAAACAGATAAAAGAAGTCATGGATATGGTAAAGATCACAGACATGAAAGACCGTCTGATCAAAAACCTTTCCAAAGGTTACCGCCAGAGAGTTGGCCTTGCACAGGCGATCCTTGGATATCCGGAAGTGATCATCCTGGATGAGCCTACAGTAGGACTTGACCCGAAGCAGATCATCGAGATCCGTGACCTGATCAAAAGCCTGAAACAGAAACATACGGTTATCTTAAGTTCTCATATCCTTTCCGAGGTGAGAGCAGTATGTGATTACGTTCTGATCATTTCACACGGAAAACTGGTAGCCAGTGATACGCCGGACAATCTGGAACGTCTGGCAGCAGGTTCCAACAGTCTCCTTATGAAAGTAAAAGGCGAGAAAGATACCATCCGAAAAGATCTGGAAACGATCGAAGGCGTTACCGGTGTGGAAATGTCCTACGACAGCGACGAAGAACTGTGGAAAACAAAAGTTTCCATTCAGGAAAATGTGGATATCCGCGAAAAAGTTTTCTATGCTATGGCAAAAGCAAACTGCCCGATCTACGAGATGCAGGTTAAGAGAGTTTCTCTTGAGGATGTATTCCTTGAGCTTACCGAAGGAGAAAAAAAGAAATCCACCGGGAAACAGGAAAGATCACAGTGGAAACCGGTAGAAGATAAATCTTCGGAAACAGAAAAATCTGAGAAAACGGAGAAAGCTTCAGATAAAAAAGAGGGGGATCAGTCATGACAGCAATTTTTAAAAGAGAACTGAAAAGCTATCTGACCTCCATGGTTGGATATCTCTTCATATTTTTTGTCCTGGTGCTGACTGGAATTTATTTTTCCGCATATCAGCTCTCAGCAGGTTATTCAAAATTTGAATCTACATTAAGCGCACTGACCTTCGTGTTCCTGATCGGTGTGCCGATCCTTTCCATGCGTGTACTTGCAGAAGAACGTAAACAAAAAACAGATCAGCTGCTTCTGACAGCGCCGATATCTGTGTGGGATATCGTATTTGGAAAATACCTTGCACTGGTAGCCGTATTTGCCATTCCGGTTGTGATCATGTGCTTTTATCCACTGATCATGAGTAAATTTGGAACCATTTCCTATGCTTCCGCATATACAGGAATCCTGGGATTTTTCCTTCTTGGATGTGCGAATCTGGCAATTGGTGTATTTATGTCAGCACTTACGGAAAGCCAGGTAATTGCAGCAGTACTTACTTTTGTATTTCTGTTTGCTTTCTATATGATGAATGGAATTTCCTCATTTTTCTCACAGACTTCCATGTCAACGGCAGTGGCATTCGGACTTCTGATCGTGGCGATCGCAATTATCATTTATACCATGATCAAAAATGTTCTGATCTCTGCAGTGATCGGAGTTGTAGGAGAAGTTGCCCTTGTGATCGTATACGTTGTAAAATCAAGTATTTTCCAGGGTGGTATCCAGAAAGTACTGAATGTATTTAATCTGAGCGGACATTATGAGAACTTTACAAACGGTGTGTTTGACGTGACAGGAATCGTATATTTTATCTCTGTCGTTGCAATCTGTCTGTTTCTCACCATGCAGTCCATTCAGAAGAGACGCTGGAACTAGGGGGTGAATGGAAATGAAATTCAGTGAGAAATTCAAGAAAAATAAAAGCGAGGCAGTAGAGACAGAAACTGCGCAGGATTCCGGGAAAAAGAAACATAAACCAGATCCGAAAAAACTGGTAGGCACTATCAGTAAAAAGCATATTAAAAATGGTACTTACAGCATGGCTATGGCAGCGATCTTTATCGTGATCGTAGTTGTGATCAATATGATCGTAGGTGCAATCCCGTCTAAATATTCGCAGTTGGATGTAAGTTCATCCAAGCTTTATACCATCGGTGATGAGACAGAGAAAGTGCTGAAAGCACTGGATAAAGATGTGACCATTTACCAGATCGCGCCAAGCGGCTCTGAGGATGATACGATTTCCAACCTGCTGTCACGCTATAAAGATGAGTCCAAACATATTAAAGTTGAAGTAAAAGATCCGGTTGTAAATCCGAAATTTGCTTCTGAATATACAAGCGATGATCTTGCATCAAACAGCCTGATCGTAGTTTGCGGAGACAGAAACAAAGTTATCAATTACAACGATATGTATTCTACTTCTGTAGACTACAATACCTGGAAGCAGACCACGACCGGATTTGACGGTGAGGGACAGATCACAAGTGCTATCGGATATGTGACATCCGAGAACCTTCCGATCATGTACACGTTATCCGGACATGGCGAAAAAGATCTGGATTCCAGCTTTAAAGAGGATATCCAGAAAGCCAACATTGATATCAAGGATCTGAACCTTCTCACAGAAGGAAAAGTTCCGGACGATGCTGACTGCCTGATGATCGTATCTCCGACGAGCGATATTTCCGAGGAAGAAAAAACAGAGATCCTGGATTATCTGGAGGCGGGCGGAAAGGCCATGATCTTCTCTGATTATACACAGGATGATCTGCCGAACTTCGATGCTGTCCTTGAAAATTATGGCGTAAAGCGTGCAGCAGGAATCGTATTTGAGGGCGACAGCCAGCATTATGGAATGCAGATGCCGTATTATCTGGTACCGACTGTTAACAGCACAGATGCAAGCTCTGAGACCGCTTCCGCAGGCTCTTATGTACTGGCTCCATATGCACAGGGTATTCAGAAAACAGATGATGTAAGAGATACCGTAACGATTGACAGTATCCTGACAACTTCTGACCAGGCTTACTCTAAGACAAACATGCAGAGCAGCAATATCGAGAAAGAAGACGGAGATGTAGACGGCCCGTTTGATCTTGGTGTTGCCATTACTGAGAAACTGGATGATGACAAGGAAACACAGATCGTTTACTATTCCACAGCAAATCTGATGGAGAGTCAGGTAAACCAGATGGTATCCGGCGGAAATGAAAAACTTCTTCTGGAGTCCTTAAACTGGATGACCAGCACAGATGACGGCAATTCCGTTTCCATCCCATCCAAGAGCCTTGAGTCTACAAGCCTGACCGTAACGGATTATGATGCGGCCTTCTGGAAGATCTGTACTATTGGTCTGATCCCGGGAGTGTTCCTTGTTGCAGGATTTTTAATCTGGCTTAAGAGGAGAAAAGCATAATGAAAAAATCAACCAAACTTGTTTCAGCTGTTGTTGTTCTGGCAGTTCTAGGTGGTACGTATGTGGGACTGAATACCTACGTATCCAAAGAGGAAAAGACAGAGAGCAGCAGTGAGGAGGAAAGCAAAACAGAAGTGTTTTCCGTGAAAACGGATGACATCAAATCTCTGGAATTTATCGTAGACAAGAAGGAAACTACCTTTGAGAAAAAAGATGATTCCTGGGTGAAAAAAGATGAGACTGCTTTCCCTGTAAATCAGACAACTCTGGATTCTGCAGCTTCCGCCATCGAAAAGGTGGAAGCTGACAGGGTTCTGAAAAAAGTAGACGATCTTACCGAATATGGACTGGATTCCCCGTCCAATACGGTGACCGTTGATACCAGTGATGGCACAACCAAGTTTAATATCGGAGATGAGAATACTTCCACGAATCAGTATTACATTTCCAAAGATGATGATGACAGTACTGTGTATGTAGTAGCGGCAGATACGGTCACTCCGTTTATGAAATCTCTTTACGATTATGCACAGGGAGAAGATTTCCCGACAATTGATTCTTCCACAGTAAAGAAAATCCAGGTAAGCGAGGATAAAGATTCCTATGTTCTGGAAGAAAATTCTGATGGAGCTACCTGGGATGTTTCCAGCGATGGAAGCAGTGATAAAGAAACTGCGGATACTACAGCAGCAGGAAATGTAACCTCCGGACTTGGAAATTTTGCATATGATCAGTTTGTAAATTATAATGCAGAGGATCTTTCACAGTATGGCCTTGATAAGCCGTATGCGACGATTACAGTGGATTATCAGGAAGAGGTGAAGGATGACAGCTCAGACAGTACAGATTCTTCAGAAAAGGATTCTACAGCCTCTGAGAGTGATTCTGAGAGTGTCGACAGTACTGATGATAAAGCTTCAGCAGAAAACAGTTCGACAGATAGTTCTGACAGCACGGATGCTTCTGATGACAGCAGTTCTTCAGAGGATACCAAGACAACAACAGTAGATAAACAACTTGTTATCTACGTTGGCGATGAAGCAAGTGATGGCAGTCGATATGTAACTGTGGATAACAAACATATTTATACAATGTCCGCGGATACTCTGAGCGCAGTTATTGACAAAGCACCATCAGATCTCTGGTCACTGATCGTCAATTATCTGTCTGTAAAAAATCTGGATCAGCTTCAGGTTACTTACGGCGGCGCAACAAATACTGTAAATGTTTCACGTGAAACATCCAAAGATGATGACGGCAATGACAAAGAGACAACGACTTATCAGCTGGATGGTAAGGAGATAGAAAGTACAACCTTTACCACTTTCTATAACAAGCTGATAAATATGGCAGGCCAGAAGAGACTGACGGACGCTTATACACCGGCTACAGACCCGGAGATGACTGCTGTATTCACAGACTCTGATAAGAACCAGACAACCGTTACCTTCTACACATATGACACAAACTATTACGCAGCTGTCGTTGGAAACAAAGTATTTCTCGTAAACAAAATGACGGTAAAAGAAATGTTTAATGCATATGAGACACTGATAAACGGTGAATCAAAAACAGAAGCCACAGCAACACCAACGGCTGAGGCGGAAAAGTGAAAAATAAAACTAAGCCCCGGAATTCCATGGATCAGGAGTTCCGGGGCTTTCTATAATAAAAAAACCTGTACAGTGGTTTTTCAGTCCACCGTACAGGTTTTATTTTTTTTATATCCAACAGAAGGTTCGGGGGAGCTTCTGTCAGTTACATATTAGTTAAGCAAGACCTCTTTCTTCCAGCCAGTCGAAGAGAACGATTTTTTCTTCTTTCTTTCTCTTGGCCATGTGATTGAACTGAAGGATTGTCAGGATCGTGAAGATCACAAACAGTACAGCCAGTACAATTACAGAAGTAGTAATGCTTCTGCCACCACTGATCGTTGCACGGAATGCATCAACTGTGTAAGTGAATGGCAGGTATGCGTGAATCTTTGCAACAAATGCAGGAGAAATCTCGACCGGATAAGTACCGGCAGATCCTGCAAGCTGAACGACCATGAATACCAGCATCAGGAAACTTCCTACTTTACCAAGTGTAATGTTGAAGAAGTACATCATAGATGTAAAGGTCATTGCTGCGAGGCAGGCAAAGAGAACTGTCTTGCCCATCTCAGCAGGGGTGAATCCGTTAAATGCATGTAACAGAAGGATCAGACAGATTGCCTGAAGCATTGCTACCGGATAAAGTACGGAAGCTTTGCTTGCCCACCATGCAAAACCGGATTTCAGTTTGCCTTTATACTGAGCCAGAGGATACATCAGGCAGAATGCCAGTGCACCAACCCAGAGGCCTACAGACATCATATAAGGTGCCATTGCGTGTCCGTTATTCGGAACATCGGTAAGTTTTGTTTCATCGCTCACAACAGGTGTTGCGAACATTTTAATTGTTTCATCACTTGCTGAGTTATCTTTAACTGTTTTAGCTCCATCACTGAGGCTTGTGGTTAATGTCTTGGAACCATCTTTCAGTTCTTTCATACCACTTCCAAGTTTCTTGGAACCATCATACAGCTGAGAGGAACCACTCTGGATCTGAGCAGCACCATCTGCAAGCTGTTTCGCACCATTGTTCAGAGTGCTGTTGTTACTTACAAGTTTCTTGGTACCACTGAGAAGAGTTGAGGTACCGTTTGCTAATGTCTTAGTTCCGTTTGCAAGAGTAGTAGCACCGCTGGAAAGAGTTTTAGCTCCAGTGGAAAGCTGACTGGTACCGCTTGTAAGAGCAGAACTGTTAGCGGCCAGTTTAGCGACGCCATCTGTGTATGTCTTAATTCCTGTAGTCAGTGTTTCAGAACCATCGGCAAGCTGACCTGCACCGGATTTCACCTGCGGAAGTGCGCTTGTGATCTGTTTTCCTGCTTTTTTCAGACTTGTTGCGCCATCAGTAAGTTTCTTGTTGTTTGCGGTTAATTTATCAAATCCATCGTTCAGAGCTTTGATTCCGGCGGCTGCTTTCGGGAAAGCTGCGGTACCAGTCTCCAGTTTCTGAAGTCCGGCGGAAACAGTTTTTGTTCCGGTATTTACAGCTGTTGCACCCGCGTACAGCTGCTGTGTAACAGCGGAAAGCTGAGAGATCATATCTGTAGGAAGCTGACCTGCAACTGCGCCCATTGTAGTAGCGGCTGTGCCCATTTCTGTAGCACCGCTGCCCATTTCTGCTGCACCATTGCTCATTTCTGTAGCACCACTTGTCAGTCCGTCTGCAAGCTGGTTCAAAGTTGCTGCAGCACCTGTCAGAGTCTGTACACTGCTCTTAATATCCTCAGTTTTGCTGTTCAGCTGTGAAAGTGCATCTCCAAGTTCTCCCTGAACTGCATCAATTTCACCATTTACAACGCCCAACTGGGAAACCTGATCAGAATATCCGGCTGCAAAGGAAGTATCTACCTGAGAAGCGCTTCCGGCAGCACCGGACAGAGTATTGATCACATTGCTGAGGCTTTCAGCGGAAATTTTTCCATCTTCATCCTGTGCGCTCTGAATTGCCTGAAGTTCTGCAACAGCAGAGTTCATAGCCTGCTGTGCGGCATCAATTCTTCCGTTTGCGTCATTAAGTGTTGAAGTTGTTGTCTGTCCGTATGTATCCATTGCGGAGCTTACTGCACTGATCTGAGCTTTCATTCCACCAAATGCAGTACCAAGACCCTCTGCTTTGGAAGAAAGCATTGTACTTGCATCAGTAAGAGCACTTGCTGCACTGTTAAGACCAGGTACGATCTGACCGGTAACAGCTGACGCACCCTGAGTCATGGCTGCGGAAGCGGATTCCATACCAGTTTGAGCCTTAGTCATACCGGCGGAAGCAGATTCCATACCTTTCTGAGCCTTTGTAAGGCCACTGGAAAGCTGTTTGAAGGATTCTTCAGTAGTGCTTCCCTTCAGAGCAGAAACAGTGTCGTTAAGTTTTTTGGTTCCTGCTTCCAGAGCTGCAGTTCCGGATACCAGAGACTGAGAATCTTTAGTTCCTTTTGTAACGCCGGTATTTAACTGAGCGATACCATCAGAAACATCTCCAAGGCTTTCCAGAGCGGAGAGCTGTTTAGCGCCGTCTGCCAGTTCCTGTGCACCCTTTACATAAGCGGTTGTTCCATCAGCCAGAGTATCTGCACCGCTGACATACTTTGTAGCACCACTGGAAAGAGTATTGATACCTTCGCTTAAAGCTTTGGCACCGGATTCCAGGCTGCTTGCACCGCTTTTCAGTGCATCGGAGTTTTCATTCAACTGATCAACACCTGCGGTGTACTGTTTCACACCTTTATCCAGAGTGTCAACACCGGTTGTAAGCTCCGGTACCTTGTTGGTGAGAGTAGCGACACCACTGTCAAGCTGTTTTGCTCCATCATCCAGACTCTTGGCTCCGTCGTTAACCTGAGCTACACCATCGGTGTATGTCTTAAGTCCCTCTGTGAGACTGTCAGCACCGCTTACGAATGTAAGAGTACTTGTGGAAAGTTTTTTCAGGTTCTTGGTAATGGTTTTGTTACCATCAGCAGCTGTAGTCAGTCCGTCTTCAAGTTTTCCGGATCCGTCAGCAGCTTCCTGCATTCCGTCACCTGCTTCTGAGATAGAATCAAAAACGGTTTCTGTATAGGTTTCTGTAACCTGGGAGGCGATGTTGTCGCGAAGCTTCAGCATTGCTGTTTCACTGAGCTTGGAAGCGATGTAGTTGGTTCCCGGATTGGTCTGATATGTCAGCTCCATCTGCTTGGGGTTATCATCCATTACAGTAGCTGCATTTGCGGAGAAGTCTTCCGGAATTGTGATAACCATGTAGTAGGTTCCGTTTGCCAGACCGTCCTCTGCTGTTTTGCTGTCTACAATGTTGAATGCCATTGAGTCGTTGTCTTTCAGCTCATCCGCCATATCCTTACCTATACTTAGCGTCTTGCCATTATACTCAACTGGTTTGTCTTCGTTTACCACGGCCACCGGCAGGTTATCCACGCTTCCGTAAGGATCCCACATGGATTTCAGAAACAGGCCTGCATAGATGAGCGGGATAACGATGATAGCGATTACAACGATAAGCATGAGCTTGTTACGAAGTAGGCTTTTCCATTCGTCTTTGATCATTTTACCTATCCCTTTCTTTATTTAGTTTTATATAAAGCTTAGTTGCTTAATCAAACTTTATTCCAGTAATGGCTTCAAAATCTATTAAACATACTGAATTCTATTAATAGCTCTCAAATCCATTATCAAACAAAGTGTTGATTTTCTTTACGTGATGTATTATACTAAACACAAAACATAGATACAACCATTAAATATTTACTGAATGTATATTAATGGACATAAATGCGAAAAATGTCTAATACAGAAAGATGATTTTTATGGCTGCAGACACGAACATGATATTATAGTAATTCCAGAAATACTATAGTTGAGAGAAAATGACCGAATCAAGGAAGCCCTCTCCGCGGGATTGCGAAAAGCAATAAGTAATGAGTGGGGACTTGCTTATATCAGGAGGAGTACAAACAAGTCCTGATAAACTGCGGAGCAGTTATTTGGTTATGAGCAAGTAGCGAAGCGGATTGCGAATATCCGCTTGACTATATGGTAATTTATGAACATGAAGTAGAGTAGAATGCGAATGTCCGCTTTACTTATTATAGCTTTACGGAATAACAGGGGGAAAAGAAAAATGGCCGAAAAAGTTGATAGAAGAGTACGGAAAACAAAAGCACAGCTTCGAGCAGGATTAGCACGTCTTATGCAGAAGAAGAGTATTAAAGAGATTACTGTGAAAGAACTGGTGGAAGAAGTAGATATCAACCGTTCCACGTTTTATCTTCATTATACAGATATTTACCAGATGTTAGAATCTATTGAGGCGGAACTGATGGATGAAGTTTCTCATTTAGTAGAAGATTATCCGCTTGATCCTCTTAACAATAAGGAGAGTTCTTATCCGTTTATTGAGCAGATTTTTACAATTTTGGATAATAATAAGGATATTTGTATTGCACTGCTCGGAAAAAATGGGGATATGGCGTTTGTCAGCCGAATCGAAAAGCTGATTGCGGATACAGTTCTGCATCGTCTGTCTATTCGTTTGCCTAAGAATAATCGGGATATTGAGTATGCGTACGCCTTTTGTCTGAATGGATGTGTAGGAATGATCAAGACATGGCTCTCTTCTGAAAACCAGGAATCTACACAGCATATGGCAGAGCTTACCCATAAGCTGATTGATAATACAACACATATGTATTTGGAACAGGCTTTAAGATAAAATAAGAGCTGATGTTTCACGTGAAACAATAATAAATAAAATACGAAAATGGGGTTGTCGCACTGACAATTGTTGCCTCCATATAGGACTTTTATATTTCATTGTCCTATATGAGGGTAGCATATCACAATGTGACAACCCCATTTTTTTATGCCATAGGTGATTACTCCGTAATGTTCCAATGACACAAAAAAATCTCCGGGCAGGATCACGCTGCGCCGGAGAGAAATTATGCCAATTATGCCGCTGAAGCAATCTGCCGCAGGAGGAGAATCCTGCAAGCAGGAGCTTTTTTGTTTACAGAAAAATTGATACCTGCTCCAGAAAATGCTCAGGATCTTCGATGTGAGGAAGATGTCTGGTATCAGGAATTGTTGCAGTTTCAATAGAAGAATTCAGTTTCTGATACTCTTCGGCAATGAGAGAACCAGAAGCCTCTTTTTTGCCGGAAATGATATAAATGCAGGCATCAGAAGATTCAACTGCGTTGTTGATGCTGATATTCAAATACTTGCCAATATAGCTGGAATAGAGATATTTGGCGTTGGAACCACCTTTATGCGCGGATTCATAATAAGTATCTACAAGTGTATCGGTCACGTGAAACGGATTATAAAATAACTGTTCCATAAACATGCTGCTGATAGCCTCACGTGCACATGCGATATGATAGATCAGTGTTCCGAAGACAGGAAGTTCGATTATGTGTTTGAATAATTTATTGTCTTCACATGGGGCCTGCTTCAGTGAACTGAGACTTGGTGGATTTACAAGCATGATCTTGCGAATATAGTCGGAATTATTACGATATGCCATGATTGCAAAAGAACCGGAAAAACCACTGGCAATAATATCTGTTTCTTCGTGAATTACATTCTTAACAAAGTCGCAGAGAAGCTGCACAAATACAAAATTTGTGTAGGTAATCTCTGCCTTTTCAGAGCGTCCACAGCCCAAAAGATCAATCGTGTAAACGGTATGTTCTGTTGCCAGCTGATTTTCAACGGCATTCCATTCATAGCCAGATGCGCCTGGCATTATATCGTGAACGAGAAGCAGTGGAGAACCATGTCCCTGCTTTGTATAGTGGATTTTTCCAAAACGCCAGTCATATGTTTTACCATGTGGTTGCTCCAGCATATCTTTAAGCTGAGATGTGGCATCTATAAAACGATTTGTAATATGAATAACTCCTGTGGCTGTTCCTAATAAAGCAGCAAGAGTAAGTAGTTTATGTCCGTTTTTCTTCATTGAAAGCCTCCTGAAATTCGTATTAAATGATTTGGGAAAATACTGTTCGATGCACTAAAATTCACTGATCTGATGGTATTTTTCTGAATATTTTCTGGCTTTTATTATACGCTATTGGTGGAAAATTTACAATGCTTTTGTAGATTGGAGTAAGGAAGGTAACATGTGAAACAAGATAGAAAATGAGCGATATTTTTTATATCGAATCAGGAAAGTTCCCATCTCCTTGTGAAGCTACGAGAAACAAAATGTGGTGTGTGGAGGGATGAGGTTGTATCAGGAACACAAGCAGGTCCTGATACAACCGTGAAGCAGTTATTCGGTTATGAGTAAGTAATAAATGCGGATGAATTTATTTACTTGACTGTTTTACAGTGTATGTTTCACGTGAAACATATATTGCATGTAATACAGGCAAATAGTTCCTTTTTTAACCAAATCAAGTAAGTCCCCTGCTTCAATTGCGAAAAGCAATAAGCAGGGGGATTGATTGTATCAGGAAGAGTGTAAGCAATTTCTGATAAACTGCGAAGTAGTTAATTATTCGGTTATGAGCAAGTAGTGAAGCAGATTGCGAATATCCGCTTCACTTAGTGAGAGGCAGGAGATTTTTTTTGACAAATGTAAAGCAATTATGCCATAGATGCTGTAGTTATTTACGGAGGTGCAGCTATCTACTGGACAAGCGGATATTTGCATCTCGCATTGCTCGTAGCTCTGCACCGAATAAATTGCACCACAGTTTATGAGTGAATAAATACTCTGCCGGTTTTCACTTGCCATAGCTGTGGTTGTGGATACAGAGAGTCAAATTATACAGGATTTCCCAGAATAATATTGATTAAAGTTTTATTCAGCATAATAGTGCGGTTCCAGGGATTGATGATTACTCCTTCAATAGATGGTTCCTGGAGTGCTGCGTGAAAAATTTTGTCAATGTCTGCTGTGAAAGTAGACATGATCTGGCTGCTGCCTTTTAATTCTTCGTCAAAACTGGTAAAAGCAGCCCACCATTGTTTTCCATCACCGGTTTTTATAGCCTGGAGATTAATCTTTCCATCACCTTTTGGTGGTTCTACAGCTACGATCAGCTGAGCATACTCTTTCATTCTGCGACGAATTACCGTGAGAACGTGCGCCAGCATTTCTTCAGTGGCATCCTGCTGGAGAGCAGCGATTGCAGTTTCGATTTTGTCATTTCCCTGAAGCGTTTTATCTAATTGAGCCTTTGCCTGATCTTTGTTGGTTGGATTCATGATAGAAATATTCCTTTCGATATAGATAGATTGTTCGTGATTGTATTATAGCATTTCAGGAAATAGAGCGGCAAGATTAAGTTAAACGCAAACGTGCCTGCATCTGCGGGGGTATGGAGTAGGGTCGGAGATTTTTATCGATAAATTATATGGCGATAGTGTAAAGAGATAAGCTGAGAATAAGAGAAGAAGAACAAGGGGGGAATTCATAAAGATTTTGAAAAGAAAAAATGATATTTGACAAAAGGGATAGTAGTATGGAATGAGAAAAGAAAAAACATATGTCCAATATATCGGACTTTTCTGCGAAGGTGGGAAATGAAAAAAGAAATACGTCAAAATACGAAGGTTTAACGCTAAAAACGATATAAAAGTACGGTTTATAGTACCGCAATAATATATGTGTACGATTTATAGTACATATATAAAAATGCACAAAAACACCCAAACACCGTCATGTGCACCTGCACGCAGTCGAGCAGATATTCGCAATCCGCTTCGCTGCCTGCTCATAACCAAATAACTGCTCCGCAGTTTATCAGGAGAAACTTGCACTCCTCCTGATACAAGCAAATCCCCACCCACTGCTTATTGCTTTTCACAATTGAAGCAGGGGACTTACTTGATTTGGTTAAAAATACGATGAAAGATACGAAAAAAATAGAAAAAATAATGCTGTTTTTGCTGCAAATGCCTGCTTAACAATGATCTGGATGGCCTACATGCCTCCTGATAAGCTACGAAGTAGTTATTCGGCTATGGGCAGGCAGCGAAACGGATTACGAATATCCACTTGACGGCCCATATATAGAAAAAAGAGGCGTTTTAGGGCGTCTGAGAGCTGTTATTTTGCTGTGTTTCTGCTATGTTTGAGCTGGTTTTGACGAGGACAGGAGACAAATAATACATAATGGGATATTTCGGAAATAAAAAATATAAATACGCCGCTTCGCGGCGTATAACCAGGAAAAAGGAATAGCACAAAATGAAACTTGCTGGTTAAAATGAAAAAATAATACGCTTTTCCTGTACAATATAAATTCAACTATACTAGTAATAAAACGCTTGTAAAATAAGCGTTTTTAGTAACTTGTAGTTTCTATATATTATATAAAAATGATAAAAATGGCAAAAATCAGACATTCCTAAAATACGCCAAAAATCACTGTTTCATTTTGCTATATATCAAAATATGCCATTATATTTTCTAAAATGATACCAAAAAATCTTTTACAACATTTTGCTCTTCATCGTAGTATCAGTTGTTTTTGCTTTTATCCTGAAGGGAAATAGAGAGGCGTTTGAGTAATTCGATATATAGAAGCAAGACATAACTACATGACAAATGTAAATGATTTTATCTATCCAATCGAATTAAGTAAGTCTCCTGATTCTATTGCGAAAAGAAATAAGCAGAGGGTGGGGCCTTACTTGATTCAGGTCAAGCGGATATTCGCAATCCGCTTCGCTACGTAGCTCTACACCAAATAGCTGCTCCGCAGTTTATCAGGAGGAGCTTGCACTCCTCCTGATACAAGCAAGTCCCCCACCCACTGCTTATTGTTTTTCGCAATTGAAGCAGGGGACTTACTTGATTTGGTTAAATGGTGACAAACTTGGGGGCATATACGCTGAAAAAGAGCAGCAATTGCTGATAATAAAATATGAAATAATTGCATTCATAAATGCATAACAGAACGTGCCAGGCAGTAAGAGCTGCATATTGTAAGAAATGTAAGAAACTGCCATGCAGGTACTGAAATACGCGCGGTCAGTTTTGCAGTAAGAACAGCAAGCATATTGTAAGGCAAAATCCGGTAAAAACGCTGGCGTTCAGTTCTGTGGCATTACAGTAAAAATACTGTGAGAGGGAGGTGGAATCATTACGGAGATTACGTATGGGACCGATCTTTTTGAGGCATTCCTGGAACTGCTATAGTACTGTAAGAGGGAAGTGGAATCATTGCCCTGAGAAGAATCATCTGTGGTTTTGCAATAAAACAGAGTATTGTAAGGGCAGTTTAAGAGCCCTGTGGTTTGGGTATACTATACAATAAATAAAATAATTCAAAACTCATTTTCTATTGTTTCACGTGAAACATTATGTGGCGGTTTAAAAATAAAAGTGTTATAATGGTATCCAATGAGTAAAAATCCCTTAAAAAATACAAAAAAGGAGGGGTAAAATGGGACGAATCATTGCAGTTGCCAATCAGAAAGGCGGGGTTGGAAAATCAACAACGGCGATTAATTTATCGGCCTGCCTTGCTGAAAAAGGGAAAAAGGTTCTTGCCATTGACATAGATCCGCAGGGAAATACCACAAGCGGACTTGGTGTAGACAAGAATGCAGTAGAAAATACCCTTTATGAGCTGCTGCTTGGAGAAGCAGAGACCAAAGATACCATTATAAAAAACGTAGTAGATAATGTTGACCTGATACCATCGAATATGAATCTTTCCGGTGCTGAGATTGAGCTGGTAGATCTTGAGGATAAGGAATATATCCTGAAAAAGATTACTGACAAGCTGCGTCGGAAATATGATTACATAATCATGGATTGTCCGCCGTCATTGAGCATGCTGACAATCAACGCCCTGACGGCGGCAACTTCTGTTCTGGTGCCGATTCAGTGTGAATATTACGCACTGGAAGGATTGTCACAGCTGATACATACCATCGAACTGGTGAGAGACAGATTAAATAAACGTCTGAAAATCGAGGGCGTGGTCTTCACCATGTATGATGCCAGAACAAATCTGTCACTCCAGGTTGTAGAGAATGTAAAAGAAAACCTGGATCAGAATATATACAAAACGATCATTCCGAGAAATGTACGACTTGCAGAGGCTCCAAGCTATGGAAAACCGATCAATCTGTACGACTCAAGATCTACAGGAGCAGAAAGCTATCGTCTTCTGGCAGAAGAAGTTATCAGCAGGGAGGGCGAATAATGGCTGCAAGAAAAACAGGAGGCCTTGGAAGAGGTCTGGATGCACTGATTCCTAATAAAGCCGGTGGAACGTCAAAGGAAACTGTAAAAAGGACAAGATCTACGGGAAAGAAAGAAAAAACGGAAGCACAGGAAAAACCTGCGGCAGAACGTCTTGTAAAAATTTCCAGTGTGGAACCGAATCTGAATCAGCCGAGAAGGCATTTTGATGAGGACGCACTGATGGAACTTTCTGAGTCTATCAAACAGTATGGCGTTCTTCAGCCGCTGCTGGTATCAGATAAGAAGGATTATTTTGAGATCATAGCAGGAGAGCGTCGCTGGAGAGCAGCCAAGATGGCTGGTCTTAAGGAAGTTCCGGTTGTGGTAAAAGAGTTTACGGACCAGGAGATCGTGGAGATTTCTCTGATTGAGAATATTCAGCGGGAAGATCTGAACCCTATAGAGGAAGCAATGGCCTACAAACGTCTGATGGAAGAGTTTCACCTGAAACAGGATGAAATCGCAGACAGAGTTGCCAAGAGCAGAACAGCGGTAACCAATTCCATGCGTCTTCTGAAGCTTACTTCAAAAGTGCAGGAAATGGTGATTGCAGATATGATTTCTGCAGGCCATGCAAGAGCACTTCTGGGAATTTCCGATGAAACCCTTCAGGAAAATACAGCCATGAAGGTTTTTGACGAGAAACTCAGTGTCCGTGAGACGGAAAAACTTGTAAAAAATCTGGTTTCTCCGGCAAAAAAAGAGAAAACAGAGAGAAATACCGCAGAGGATGCCATTTATGAAAGCCTGGAAGAAAAAATGAAAGGCATTATGGGAACAAAGGTATCCATTCAGCGAAAGAAAAACAACAAAGGTAAAATTGAAATTGAATATTATTCCAGGGATGAACTGGAGAGGATCATTGATCTGTTCGAATCTATCAGATAGGAGGCAGAATGAGCGGAATTTTTGAAAGCATAGGAATTGATTCCGGGATTGTGATCATTATTTTGCTGATCCTTACCATCATTCTTCTGATTAATGTGGTGAGCAGCAATATGCGTCTGAGCCGCCTGGAACGGAAATATAAGCTGTTTATGAGAGGCGGAGATGCACAGTCACTGGAAAAAGTTTTTGTAAGAAAATTTGCACAGATCGACCGGCTGTATGAGGCAAAGGAAGATCATGATCATGACATCAGCTTTATCAAAAAAAATCTGAATGTAATGTTCAGCAAATATGGTGTTGAGAAGTATGATGCCTTTGATGATGTAGGCGGAAAACTTAGTTTTGCGCTGGCGCTTCTTGATAAGAATAACACAGGTCTGATCCTGAATGCGGTTCACAGCCGTGACAACTGTTTTCTTTATTTAAAGGAGATTGTAAAAGGTGAGTCCTATGTTGTCCTCAGCCAGGAAGAAGTGGAAGCTCTGAGAAAAGCTGTAAACTTCGGACTTGGTGAGATTGAGAAGGAACAAAAATAAGAATATTTTTAATACAGGAGGAATATCATGTTAGACATTAAGTTTGTGAGAGAGAATCCGGAGGTTGTAAAACAGAATATCCGCAACAAGTTCCAGGACAGCAAACTGGAGCTGGTTGACAAGGTTCTCGAACTTGATAAAGAGAACAGAGAGATTAAGCAGGAGGTTGAGGCTCTCCGTGCTGAGAGAAACAAGATCTCCAAACAGATCGGTGCTCTTATGGGCCAGGGAAAAAGAGAAGAGGCAGAAGAGGTTAAAAAACAGGTTGCTGCATCCGGAACACGTATCGAGGAACTTTCCCAGAGAGAGAAAGAGGTTGAGGAAGAGCTTCTGAAAGACATGATGGTAATCCCGAACATCATCGATCCTTCGGTACCGATCGGTAAAGATGACAGCCAGAACGTAGAGATCGAGAAATTCGGTGAGCCGGTTGTTCCGGATTTCGAAGTTCCATATCATACAGATATCATGGAGAGCTTTGACGGAATCGATCTTGACAGCGCAAGACGTGTTGCAGGTAACGGATTCTATTATCTGATGGGAGACATCGCACGTCTTCATTCCGCAGTAATTTCCTACGCAAGAGATTTCATGATCAATCGTGGATTTACTTACTGTGTACCGCCTTTCATGATCAGAAGCAACGTTGTTACAGGTGTTATGAGCTTTGCTGAGATGGACGCTATGATGTACAAGATCGAGGGTGAGGATCTTTACCTGATCGGTACAAGTGAGCATTCCATGATCGGTAAATTCATTGACCAGATCATTCCGGAGGAAGAGCTTCCGAAAACACTTACAAGCTATTCTCCATGCTTCCGTAAAGAGAAAGGTGCTCACGGACTTGAGGAGAGAGGTGTTTACCGTATCCATCAGTTCGAGAAACAGGAGATGATCGTTGTCTGCAAGCCAGAGGAGAGCAAAATGTGGTTCGACAAACTGTGGCAGAATACAGTAGATCTGTTCCGTTCTCTTGATATTCCGGTTCGTACACTTGAGTGCTGCTCCGGTGACCTCGCTGACCTTAAGGTGAAATCTCTTGATGTTGAGGCATGGTCCCCACGTCAGAAGAAATACTTCGAGGTAGGAAGCTGCTCCAACCTTGGTGATGCACAGGCACGTCGTCTGAAGATCCGTGTAAACGGAAAAGATGGTAAGAAATATCTTGCACATACATTAAATAACACAGTAGTAGCACCTCCGAGAATGCTCATCGCTTTCCTGGAGAATAACCTGAATGCAGACGGTTCTGTAAGCATTCCAAAAGCTCTGCAGCCATACATGGGCGGTATGACAAAGATTGAGAAAAAGACACGCGCGTAAGAGAAACGCAGGCTTTTTCAGGGAGGTGTTCTTGTGCATAGTTATTTAAAGGCCGTTGGCTTTTCACAGGTTACCAGAAGAAGTGAAGTAAAAGAGATCATCCGTGATGTGATCGCAAACTACGATGAAAAAGTTTGCGTGGAAAATCATCCGGAAGGTGTATTTGTACAGTTTTCTAAGAATTACGGCTGCGACTGTGGAATCAGCGTTTGTGGTCAGTACGATGAGAACGGTGAGTTTCACGTGGAATATTATTTCCCGTTTTTCAGAGGAACAGGAATCACATCCAGGGAAAAAGTAACTGTTGAACGTCATACAGAGAAAGAATCTTATGCAGGTGCATGTGATGATCTTCGTATTGGTGTGACGATGATCTTTTATCTGCAGAATCCGGCAGAATATATGCAGGAAAAATGCAGAGGCCTGAAAGATCCCGGAAACAGACCTGTAACCGTTTCCGGTCTTGCTTCAGAAGGAAAGATCCTTTTTCCGGTGCAGAAAGATAAAGAAGCTGTAAAGGTGGAGCGAGAGCTTGCCAAAAACAGAACGAATCTTATCGAGGCTGCAAGAAATGGTGATGAGGAAGCAATGGAAAGCCTTACAATGGAAGATATGGATACGTATTCCATGATCTCCCAGAGGATCGTTACTGACGATATTTTAACCATTGTGGATTCCTATTTCATGCCATATGGAATTGAGTGTGACCAGTACAATGTACTTGGCGAGATTCTGGACATCATGAAATTTAAGAATATCCTGACTGGCGAAGAAATCTGCCAGATGACTATTGAGAGCAACGATATGCAGTTTGATGTCTGCATCAACAGCAAAGATCTTCTCGGTGAGCCGGCAGTTGGCCGCCGCTTTAAAGGAACGATCTGGCTGCAGGGACAGCTGCATTATTGAAAAAAATCTCGGGGTCTGAGATGAATATTTTACTTTCGCTGCTTTGCCGGCAAAGTAACAGGAGTTTGCCAGACACGGAATTAATTCTTGTAATTTCAAAATAAATATAGTAAAATAATGGTTGTGAAACTTCCGGAAGCATCCGAAATGTTTCACAACCATATATGTCCTCGTAGCTCAGCTGGATAGAGCACTCGCCTCCTAAGAGAAAGCCGAGGCATTCCCCAAAGGGAAAAAATGAAAAACAACTTTCAGTTCGAATCTATTCTGAAAAATGCTAATGGTGACAACAAAGCATTCCCCAAATTGGGGAACGTTCTAATGTTACCAAATCAAAAAAATCTGTAGATTGACAACTCGAAAAAGAGTTGATAATCTTATATATGGCCGAAGGGAGAAATCCTAGAAACCCAGTAAAATCAAGGGTTTGCGGCATGTGTCGTCATAGCTCAGCTGGATAGAGCACTCGCCTCCTAAGCGAGGGGTCGGAGGTTCAAATCCTCTTGGCGACGGGCTTCAAAGCGTTCGAAAATGTTAGCTGGATTAGCTGACAACGAACGCTTTTGTTATTTTCTAATCACGTTCGTGAGATGAAATTCCATTCAAAATGATCAATTTCCAGCTAACGCAATCCGATTTTTGTTAGCTGACAGCTAATCAAAATCACCGGTTTGCAAACATGGGTTTTAGGAAGTCCAGCTAACATTTGGGTTCCGCTCTGTTGTCACCCCTTATTTGGGAATGTAAATCAGAGAAAAGGCGGGAAAAGAAACAATCTCTCCCAAACCTGCAAACATAAATTAGCTGAAACAGTATTCAATTCTATTAGCTACAGCTAATGGTCAAACAGCAATGTTTGTTTGGAACTTTACTATCTATAAAAGTTCCAGGCAGGCATTTTTTAGTGTCCTGAATCCTGGAGGAAAGGAGTCAAGATGGCTGAGCCAAACAGACAATCAGGAGAAAACGAAGAAAGAATCATAGAAATTGAGATTGAGCGTCTTCGTCCGTTCAAAGAGCACCCGTTTCAGGTAAAAGATTGGAAAGATATTTTCATAAAGAGATTGCAAGGGTGCAGGCACAAT
>NZ_QTYB01000021.1 GCF_003461955.1 Ruminococcus sp. AM36-2AA
GCCCGAACGCCCTCCCTCGCGCTCCCACCCCGTTGGGCACGGAAAGAATTCTTCGTTGTTGTATGTGGTGCGGTATTGACTTTTGTCTGTATGCTGCGGTATTCAGAGTGGAACGCTGTGCCGATCTGGTTCCTGGATTCTTCTGTATTTATAGTGGAACGCTGTACTGATACAGCTACACTTCGACAATTCCAGGACAGGACGCCCCGCGTCCGCTTCCGTCCCTTTTCGGGTTTTATCTTTTTTCCTACCGGCTGGAAGTGTCAGCCAGAGGGAGAGGATATCGGTTCGGGCTGTTGCGGGGGAGGGGTGATACAACTTAGGTTGCGGGAGAGGGCGTTATTGCGGCAGGGGCAGCTGTTTGAGCCAACGGCGAGTTCTGGCCCTGCCGCAATGCTTTTAGCCATCTCACGGAATCTTAGTTGTATCCCCCGACGGAGTCCTTGCCCGGGCCGATATCCTCTCCCTCTGGCGTCCCTCTTTCTCTCCACCCTCACGGACCCTAGTTGTATCCCCCGGAGTCCCTGCCCAGACCGATATCCTCTCCCTCCTGGCATCCCTCTACAAAAAAAGAACGCCACCCAACAGGCAGCGTCCTCATAAATATCACCTCCAGATCCCCCGACGTTTCCGGATTGTATAAAACAACTCATTCTCCATGGCCATAACCTTCTGAATCGGCACACTCTTAAACACCGGCATCTTCATCCTGGTCTTAATCCACCAGAACGAATAAACCGCCAGGACCAGAAAAGCAATCAAAACAACCAGCCAGATCATATTCCTCTCCACAGGATCCGAAGAAATATTCAAGATCATATAACAAGTCCCCACAATACCAATAACCGGAAACACCGGTCCAAAAGGAACCTTGAAACTCCTCGGCACCTTCGGCATCCTCTTCCGGAGGATCAGCACATCCACATGCGCCAGTACATAAGAAATCATCCAGAACACCGAACCCACCAGAATCAAAAACGAAATAACAGAAGAAGAATTATTACTGATCAACGCAAAAACAAAAATCGTCACACTGACAAACACAACCCCAAACCACGGAACCCCATGCTTATTCGTCTTCGCAAAAATCCTCGGCATCATATTCATCTTCGCCATACCCTGGCAAATACTCGCCAGCCCATTCACCGTAGAATTCTGCGTACTCACAACCGCAAGAGCAGCCACCAGAGTCATCCAGATCTTACCCACACTGCCAAGAAGATTTTCCCCATAAAGCAGATGCGGCGCAGGAGAATCCATCAGCTCCTGCCATGGAGTATAATTATGAAACCCAAACACCATGATCGACTGCACACCACAGATCAGCACAAGACCAATGATCATACCAAGAGGAACATTCCTCTTCGCATTCTTAACACTCTTGGAAACCGGAATCACATACTCCGCCCCGATAAACAGCCAGAATGCTGTAGCCGTAGCAGAAAACAGCTCCGAAGGCTTCGTAGCCATAGCATACGGCTGAGAAACCACCTGTCCCGTACCCAGCTTAAACATACCGATCAGTCCCATAATGATCATAGAACCAACCAAAAGAAACGCAACCAGATCCTGGATCTTGGCAAACATATCCACGCCACGAAGGTTCGCGATCATGATCACGATCGTCATTACCAACGTATACGCAATGCTGGGAATCGGTAGCTTGATCGTCTGCGCCATCGCATAGGAAAAAATCGAAGCCTCCACACCAGATGACAGAATATTACAGAGCAGATACCCACCAACCATGGAGATCAATGTAGGAAAAGGCCCAAGGCACGCCAGAGTATACTGTGCCAGACCACCCGTCGTATTCGGCATAATCGCATTCAGCTCGGAAAGTGAAGCCACAGTAGTCATATTCAAAAGGCAGGCAATAATCATAGAAAAAATGAACACAACGCCAACTGTACCTGCACCCTGTCCAAGAGAAACCAGACAGCTTGTAGCAATGACCAGCCCTACTGATATAGATACAACACTCCCCAATCCTAATTTCTTATCTTCACTCATAATCCCAGGCACCTCCCCATAATGAAATGGACATTTGCATTATGCAAACCAAATATAAATCATAAAAAATATCCAACACAAAAACAGGCGAGGTTCCGCTTTATCCGCGGACACCCTCGCCTGCTCTATAATACAGACCATCATTCCATGATCCGCAATCCATCATCTATAAAGCATCTGCCCCTTCATCACCAGTACGCACGCGGATCACATTGTCGATATCATAGATAAAAATCTTACCATCACCGATATGACCGGTATAAAGCTCGTGTTTGATCACATCCACGATCTTATCCACCTGCTCCTTTTTTACCACAACACTGATCTGCTGCTTCGGAAGAAGCTCCATCTCATAGTTTTCATCCACTTCGTACTCACGGGTACCTTTTTCCACGCCACAGCCAAGCACCTGCATAACCGTCATACCCCTGACACCGGCTTTGCTGAGCGCAGACTTCAGGCTGGAAAATTTCGCAAGGCTTGTGATAACTTCAATTCTGCATAAACTCATCTTATAATATCATCCCTTTCGGAAAAATCTCCGAAAAGGCATCATCTCAGTTAAACCGATGCCTTCCCGTACAGAAACATTCTGGCAAATCTCTGCCCACTGCTTATTGCCTTCACAATCCCGCAGGGGACTTACTTAATTCAGTAAAAAATCCCTCTGTCTTTTATACATTAAGTGCTTTCTTTGTATCGGCAAGAGCCTCATCCATTCTGGAGATAACGTCCTTGATATCCTGCTCGGAAATAACAGCTGTAGGCTCGAAACGGATTGTTTTTGCATTAACAAGAGTACCGGCTGTCATGACACGTCTTGCAAACAGACCTTTTGCAGTCTCATAGCCAAGTTCGCAGGTATGGAACTCAACGGCAAGCATAAGACCTGTACCACGAACCTCCTGAATGATCTCCGGATATTTTTCCGCAAGACTCTGAAGTCCAGCTTTCAGGATCTCACCTTTCCGTTTGCAGACACCCGGGATATCATTTTCAAGCATATATTTGATCGTTGCGATAGCTGCCGCACAGCATACCGGGTTTCCTCCGAATGTCGGGGAGCCAAGCAGCCATGGGTTGTCGATCAGATCCTGAACCCACATCTTCGGTTTGCAGATGATACCAGTGATCGGCATGATACCACCGCCGAAAGCTTTACCATAGGTCATAATATCCGGTGTAACACCCTCTGCTTCACATCTCCACATTGTACCGGTACGGCCCATACCAGTCTGGATCTCGTCAAAGATCAGTGCTACGCCTGTCTCATCGCAGATCTCACGAACCTCCTGAAGGTATCCTGCCGGAGGAACGATAACACCAGCTTCACCCTGAATCGGCTCAAGGATCACACCGGCAACCTTCTCACCAACAGCCTGAAGGTTCTTGATCGCTTTTCTTACATCATCTGCAACACCGTACTGTACGTGCTGTACCTGCTGTACCATTGGGATATAAGGAGTACGGTATGTACTCTTACCACCCATGGAGATAGCACCCATACTCTTTCCATGGAAAGCGCCGACTGTGGAGATGAACCATCTTCCGCCAGTTGCGATACGTGCAAGCTTCAGAGCCATCTCAACAGCCTCCGCACCACCATTTGTGAAAAAACAGTACTGCAGATCACCAGGAGTGATATCTGCAAGAGCTTTTGCCAGATATCCACGAAGCGGATCAAGAAGCTCCTGTGAATGAAGTGCCTGATGATCCAACTGTGCTTTAACAGTTTTCAGGATCTCCGGATTTCTGTGGCCACAGGTATAAATACCAAATCCACCAAGACAGTCGATGAATTTTTCTCCATTTAATCCGTAGCAGTAAGCACCTTCATCCTGCCACTCAAGAACCGCACCCTGCTCAGAGTCAGAAGAAACGGATTTACGGTATTTCAGCCAGCCCGGGCTTACGTAGTTGTCAAAATGATCGATGGTATCTGCCACCATCTGTTTTTTCTCCTCAGCAGGAATATCTTTCATATCTGTATTGATCAGTCCGATCACTCTGTCAAGATCTTTGATTACCTGTTCACTCTTTGCCATAATACATGCCCTCTCTTTCTGAAAATCATCCCGCGATCTGCATCTGCATCCTGCGTTCATTCAGGTAAAAAAACAGGCGCATTCGCTGTATTTCTACAACAAATGCGCCTTTGCATTTCGTTTAATTGTTTTTTGAATTGCTTATATTGTACCCCGGTCAGCCAATGTGTACAATTCTTAATTTCTGGCTGTTTATGATTAGTTTCTGGTAGATATACTTATTTTCAAGTATGTCTTTTCTCAGTTTTTCTCGAAATTATCTGCAATATACTCTACGAAAAAATTGGACAGGGCATGATGCAGTAATTTCCGGAAGTGCTGTAATCTGATCAATGTAACTATTGAATAAAAACAGGAATGTATTATACTGGAATCATACTCAGACAATAGGAAAATCAAAAAATTTACAGGGAGGTTTTTTATCATGGAATACAGACATTTTGGAAACACGATCTATCTTCGACTTGATCCGAAGGAAGAGATCCTGGAGGAGATCGGCAAGGTTGCAGAGAAAGAGAACATCCGCCTTGCACAGGTCACAGGCCTTGGCGCCATCAATGATTTCACTGCTGGCGTATACAACACCGTAACAAAGGAATACCACTCTATTCAGTTTCAGGGAGCTTATGAGATTGTTTCTCTTACCGGTACCGTTACCCGTAAAGACGGCGAAGTTTATCTTCATCTCCACATCGCAGCCGGTGACGAAGAAGGCCTTGTACACGGCGGTCATCTGAACCGTGCCATCATCAGTGCTACCGCCGAGATCCAGATCCAGGTGATCGACGGAGAGATCGGTCGTGAGTTCAGCGAGGATATCGGACTGAATCTGTTTAAGTTCTGATTTTGTCAGAGGGATTTCGACCACTGTCTACTGCTTTACAGTTTAAAATTTCATCACACATAAAAAGGGTGAAACTACTCAGCATAATGCTGTCAGCTCACCCTTTTCTTATTCCGAAAAGCTATACCGACAAATCATCACATCTCCCTGATTCAACCTTCCTACATATACATTGACAAATTTCCCTGTTATGATATACTTTGATGATAAAACTATTTTATATTAAAATCATTTAAAGAACGCAAATGAATGTGAGGATCTGATCATTATGAAGAATTTTAAAATCGGTGATAAACTTACGAAATTTCCCCTGATCCAGGGTGGAATGGGCGTTGGCATCAGCCTTGGCCGTCTGGCAGGCACCGTTGCAAAGGAAGGCGGGATCGGAATCATTTCCACCGCTCAGATCGGCTACCGGGAAAAGGATTTCGACCGGAATACCGAAGAAGCCAACCAGCGGGCTATCCTGTCCGAGATGAAAAAAGCACGCAGGATTTCTCCTGACGGTATCATCGGCTACAACATCATGGTTGCACTGAAGGAGTACGCATCTCATGTAAAAGCCGCTGTCCATGCCGGCGCTGACCTGATCATCTCCGGTGCAGGACTTCCTACAGAGCTCCCTGCTCTTGTCAGCGGAAGCAAAACAAAGATCGCCCCCATTGTCTCAACGGACAAATCTGCAAAGGTTATCCTGAAATACTGGGAAAGAAAGTACAAGCGCACTGCAGACCTTGTGGTGATCGAAGGTCCCCAGGCAGGCGGTCATCTGGGCTTCCACAAGGAAGAGCTGGATTCCTATACACCGGAAGCCTACGACAATGAGATCCGAAAGATCGTCCAGACTGTAAAAAGCTATGCCGCAAAATTCGGCACGGAAATCCCTGTAGTAGCTGCCGGCGGCATCGCCACGCACGAGGATGTAAAGCATGTCCTTGATCTTGGTGTGGACGGCGTTCAGGTCGCCACCCGTTTTATCCCAACGGAAGAATGTGACGCAGACATCCGGCTGAAAGAATCCCTGATCCACGCCGCAAAGGACGACATTGCCATTGTAAAAAGTCCGGTAGGTATGCCGGGACGTGCCATTATGAACTCCTTCATGCAGCACGTCATGGCCGGTGAAAAAATCCCGCACAGTCCCTGCCACCGCTGCCTTGCCAAATGTTCCCCCGGCGAGATCCCTTACTGCATTACAGACAAGCTGATCGCCGCCGTAAAGGGCGACGTGGAAAACGGCCTGCTGTTCTGCGGAGCAAAGGCCTATATGGCAGATAAGATCGAAACCGTGCACGATGTGATCGCTGATCTGTTTGACACAGAATCGGAGTGCATCCGGCTGTCATAAAGATAAACCTGCGCCGCTAGGCGCACCTAAACAAAAAGCCCCTGCTTTCATTGCTTTTCGCAGTGAAAACAGGGACTTTTAGTTTTTCTACCGGTTATCGATCTTTTCCGGGTACATGTCATGCTCTGTCAGACGTTTCCAGGCAATCTCCTCCCATCTGGTTCCGGCTTTTCCGTAATTGCAGTATGGATCAATGGAAATGCCGCCTCTCGGCGTAAATTTTCCCCAGACCTCAATGTATTTCGGATCCATGAGACGGATCAGATCCTTCATAATGATGTTCACGCAATCCTCATGAAAATCTCCGTGATTGCGGAAGCTGAAAAGATACAGCTTCAGAGATTTGCTCTCCACCATTTTTTCACCGGGTACGTAGGATATCGTGACCGTCGCGAAATCCGGCTGTCCGGTAATGGGACAAAGGCTTGTAAATTCCGGGCAGTTAAATTTTACAAAGTAATCGTTGTCCGGGTGCTTGTTCAAAAATGTTTCCAGTACCTCCGGAGCATAATTGTCCGGATATTTTACTTTCTGATTTCCGAGAAGGGTGATCCCTTCTTTTTCCAGGTTTTCTCTGCTCATATTTTTTTCCTTTCTATGGTCAAACGGATATTTATGATCCGATCTATCTGTCAAGTGCCGGATCCTTCACTCCATTGAGCCGGAATGCCTCTGCTCTGTCAATACAGGTTCCACACACACCGCAGGGCTTTTCGCCGCCTTCGTAACAGCTCCAGGTCAGTTCATAAGGAACATTCAGCTCCAGGCCGGTTTTTACGACCTCTGCCTTTGTGCAGCTGACAAAAGGCGCCTCAACCTTCAGCTGGCCGCCGCTTCCCTGATAGATCGCCTCGTTGATCGCATTGTGAAACGCACTGCTGCAGTCCGGATATGCATTTCCGGCTGCATCATCCGCATGTGCTCCGTAATAGATCACACTGCAGTTTTTTGACAGCGCAATACTTGCTGCCGAGGAAAGAAATAATCCGTTCCGGAACGGCACATAGGTTGAAACCGGTGAGCCATCGGTTTCCTTCAGCTGCTCTGCATAGCTTTCGTGCGGGATCTCTCTGTCTGAATGCTTCAGCAGCGAGCAGTCACTGTACCGGAAGATCGGCTCCAGATCCAGATAAAGATGCTCCACTCCGTAATATTCTGCTGTTTTTCTGGCAGCCTTGATTTCTTTTGTGTGCTTCTGTCCGTAAGCTACTGTTAATGCAATTACATTCTCTTTTCCATATTTGTTTACGGCAAGCCCCAGGCAGGTGGTGGAATCCACACCGCCGCTTGCAAGTACAAGTGCTTTCATAGCGTTCTCCTTTTCTGCGGTATTTCTTGTTATATTGTGATATGTTTTCCTGTCATACTCCCCGTTTCTGCGGGTCCCAGATCACCTTATGAAGCTGGATCTGAAGCTTTACATCGTTGAGCTTTTTTTCCATAAGGAAATCCACGATCTCCACCGGCTGGATCCTGCCGAAAACAGGGCTGAAATAAACTGCCGTTTTTCCGACCAGCCTGTACTTTTCCAGGATTTCCAGAGCTTTTTCCATATCTCTGCGGCTGCTGACCACGAATTTCAGCGTATCCTCACTGCCCAGAAGCTCCAGATTGGAAAGGAGCATCTCTTTTTCCATGCCGCTGTCCGGTGCTTTATAATCCATGGTAAAGGACGGACGTTTTTTTAATATATGATAAGGCTTCAGATCTACGCTTCCATTGGTCTCAATCTCCACCCGCCGGAATGGATCCTCCAGGATTGCCTCGATCAGCTCCTCCATGCCTTTCCGTAAAAGTGGTTCCCCGCCTGTAAGTGTCACATTTTTTACGCCTGTTTCACGGATCCAGGAAAGGATCTCTTCTTCTGTCAGCCTTTCACTCTCACATCCCGGCTCATTTGCCCAGCTGGTATCACAATAGCTGCACTGAAGATTGCAACCCTTAAACCGGATAAAAGCGGCAAGCTCTCCTGCCCGTCTGCCCTCTCCGTTGATGCTGACAAATTTCTCTACAACCTGATAGGTACTCATAGCCATACCGCCTCCGTTTCTTCTTCCGTTTCCCGGTAAGCTGCACAGTTATTTGGTGTTTCGTAAACAACAGCTCTTTTTACAGGATAGCCCTTTTCTTCCATTTTCCTGAAAAAATACTCTGAAAAATTCTCTGCTGTAGGGCGAAATGGAACCTTCACCAGATGGAAGCCTTCTTCATCCAGTGCTTCCAGCGTTTTCGGACGTAATGTATTTTCTTCATAGATCAGCGTATGATCCATGGAATCTGCCAGCTCCCGAAGATCCTTTTTCAGATCTCCGAAGTCTACCAGCATCCCTCGCTCCTGGCCGTTTTTCTCCAGCTTCCGGCTTTCGATCTCAATCTCCACATGCCAGCGATGACCATGGATATTGGAACATTTGCCGGTGTAACCGGACAGAAAATGTGCAGAATCAAAATCTGCTTCTGTTTTTAACTGATACATAATTTTTTTCCTCCTTCTGGATCTGTCACACCACCCCGATATTCCATAAATAAAAAAAACCGGTATTCCCGGCCATGATCCGATTAAAGCAAAAAAGGGCAGACCCGCCACGAGTCTGCCCTGATTCTCACATCTTCTTCAGCCCTGGTTTTATTTATAGACAGGATGGTACAAACGAACTGTCTTATATTTAATTTGTATGATATCCCGGCGATACTATCTCAAAAACTCAACTGTATCAGCTCCGGAACCACTGTAAATTTCCTGCGGAACTATCTTCTTCCGCAGCACTTCTTATATTTCTTACCGCTTCCGCACGGACACGGATCGTTGGGATAGATTTTTCTTGCAGATGCCGGCTGCATCGGCATTGCTGTCGGCACAAAGCTGTTCGGCATTGCAGTGTGCGGCTTGCCTGTGGCAAACGGCCATACTGCTCCTGAGATCTCATTCGGTGTGTAACCGCGGAATTCCAGCATTCTTGTGTTATTGTTTGCCTCCATGATCAGCTTTGTAAATTTCTCAAGCTGCTCATCGTTAAACTGGATCCCCTTCTGGTTCAGGTTTTCCATGATCGCTGACATTCTGCCATCCATGGAGCATTCTTTGTAAATAAAGAACAGTACCTGATCCTTCACTGCATCGGAAACCTTCATCTCATCCAGCAGGAATCTGCCCAGTCTCTGGTAAGAAGCAGATTTTGTCGGATAACCGTTTTCGGAATAATCCAGGATCTCATCTACTGACGGAATATAGAATTTCCGTCCGCCCTGACGTCTCTCGATATCCTTGTAGATGTTATTGACCAGTGCGGATTTCAGGATCAGCTGATCCTCCGCAAGCTCACAGATGCAGGCCTTCTCCGGAATGGTATGATACAGCTCGATGAAGCTGTCATATCCGATGTCAAAGCCTTTTCTCTGCTTAAACATCTCATATACGGTCTTTGCCGGTGCAGATACATACAGATAGCTTACCATAATAAGGCAATCCTTCAGCCAGTTTACCTGGCTGCGAAGTGTCTGGAACTCCGGTGTATTGATCTGATCGTAAACAGCTGCAACCTCTGCCGGAACTTCTGCGTAATCATCACTGTAGGAAACAAGGTAGCCCATATCGTTCAGCCACTCTAATGTATTCCACTCATCCTCTGCAACATGGAAGCATTTTCTCTGAATAGCCGCCTCAAAAGCCAGTACTTCCTGATCGTCTGCTACGAGGAAGCTTGCTTTCATAACCTCCGGTTTAAGAACCTCTGCGGCAACCTTTGCGGCGATCTCTTCCTGCTCCATTCCCCTGCAGTGAAGTCCAAGCTCACCTGCAATGCTGAGAAGGTCTTCTTTACGATAGGACATGAGGAAATCTTTTACTGTAGGATTTCTTCTGCTGCCTGTGGCTGCCTCATCTGCTTTTGCAGCTCTGGCTGCTGCCTCTACTGCTGCTACTGTTGCAGCAATGTCTTCCGATGCTTTGGCTGTTTCCGCCTCTGTCTCAACTGCTGCAGTGCATCCCAGCTCCGGTGCCTCTGTCCAGTACGGATCATCCTCACCCTTTACTTCTTTTATAATAGAAGGAGCTTCTGCTGTTCCCTCGTCTTTCTTCTCAATATCAACTCTGTATTCCGGAGCTTCCTTATCCGCGCCATACTGACGGAAGGTAAACCATTTCTCGGAATCCATAAGCTCTGCAGTCTCTGTCTCGCCTGCATTTAATAATGTGAAATTATTCTTTGCTTCTCCGTCACCATTCTCACGGATCTGTACTTTTTTCTGAAAAAATTCAATCTCATATAGGCTGCCTGCCGGATACTGAACCAGTTTTTCAAGCATGGCTGCCATATTTGCAAATGTAACGTCAGCCGCAACAGTACAGCGTCTCCATACCGGCGGTTTCGTTCCTTTTCTTGTGATTTTTAACTGATAAAACATTCCTGTGTTCCTCTCCTGTAAATATATGCCGGATCAGGAGATACGAATAACTCCTGATCCGGCGTAAGCAACTTCCCCTATGTTATACAAAAATAGAGAAATTGTCAATATTTGAGAGGCTTCTACAACACAATATCATATTTCTCAACCTGGATCACAGCATTTCCGTCACTGTGAAACAGGATCTCATCTGCTTCCACTGGTGTTGGGATCACGGTAGTCGCAGTTTTGCTTCCATCATTGATAAAAAGCTCTATGGAGCTTCGATCCAGGATAAAACGCAGCTTCAGATTTTGTCTGTCATCTGTGATCTGGAGCTTTCTTGTACATACAACATCACGCTGCACCCCGCTCCAGGTTCTGTCGATTTCCAGTATCTGTCTTTTTCGATCATAGGTAAAGACCGTTGTATATTCTTCATTGCGTGCAAGCTCGATCCGGAACTCATTGTACACATCCAATGCTTCCTGATTTGGATTTCCGGAGTTCCTGCTTCCATCCATGATGCCATCTGCGTTCTGCAGTTCCACAGTCAGATCGATCATTCGGCCACGGACGCCTTCAAGGCTTAAGCTCTCACCCACTTTTACATTCTCATAACAGCAACGGTTTTTCCGATAATTCTCAATTTCTCGGACCGGCTTCTGCCAGATCTTTCCGTCACGATATTCCAGCTCTCTCGGAAGAGTCATCATTCCCTGCCATCTCTGCTTTTCCTTGATCACACAGCTATCCCAGGATTTCATCCAGGCGATCATCACTCTTCTTCCATCTGGAAGAAGGGTTGTCTGCGGCGCATAAAAATCAAGTCCGTAGTCCAGACTTACCGGTGCGTCTTTTTCAAATGTATGTTTTTCGCTGTCATAATCTCCCGTAAAATATAGGGAATTATGTCCATTATGAAACTCATACCCTTTTGCCCGCATATGCTGCGGAGAACAGATCAGCACATGTTTATCCCCAAGCGGAAAGAAATCGGGGCATTCCCACATAACACCGATTTCTCCTGTGGAGTTCTCCGCAAGAATTGTTTCAAATTTCCATTCTTTCAGATCTTTACTGGAAAACAGAACTACCTGTCCAGGAATTTCTTCGCTGCGGCATCCTACGAGCATATGGTATGTTCCGTTATCTTCCCATACCTTCGGATCACGGAAATCAACTCTGCTGCATTTCTCCGGAAGCATATCCCCGGTGACTACCGGATTTTTCTCTGCCTTTACATAATCTTTTCCGTCACCCCAGGCAAGGCACTGATTCTGCCGGACTTCTTCTTTTCCATCCGGCAGCTTTTCTGTTGTAACTCCTGTGTAAATCAAAGCCTGTTTTCCATCCGCTTCAATAGCACTTCCGGAAAAGCATCCCTCTCGATCATATTCCTGATCCGGTGCAAGCGCTGCAGGAAGCTGCTCCCATCTGATCATATCCTCCGTCACACTGTGGCCCCAGTGCATAGGGCCCCAGTCACGGCTGTAAGGATGATACTGGTAAAAAAGATGTACCTTTCCTTTAAAAACAGAAAATCCATTGGGATCATTGATCCAGCCAACCGGTGCAGATACATGAAAGGCCGGTTTCTCTTCCTGCGGGATATTTTTTGCTTCCTCTATTTCATAAAGACGTGCTTTTTCAAGTTTTTCACTCATACTCTGCTCTCTCTTTCCTTTTTATGTTTCTGACCGGTATCTTTTTCTGTTTTTATTTCTCTGTCTCACTAAGAGACTTCTGATACTGGTCAAAATATTTCTGTTTGATTGCCAGATAATCAGACAGTCCATACTGCTCCATCTTTTTCAGATAGGAATCCCATTCTTTATCGATGCCGCCATTCAGGATCCAGTCTGCTTTTTTCTGTTCCGCATACTTCTTGATATCCGTGTCATACTGAGATACTTTATTGGTATCATCAATACTCATAAATACATTCGGATACACATATTTACTGTTCATATCCTTAAGATATGTTTCGTGCATATTGTCGAGACGCCATTTTGCATCTGCCGGCTCTGTTACATATACATCGTAATACTCGTTAAGTATTGCCAACGGTCCGTTTACAGACTGTGCTTCACGAACCTCTACCGGAGATGCATCTCCCAGATCCATATGTTTCAGCATCTGACCACCTTCTGCATTCTCGGACATCTCAAAGATATTAAATGAATCTTTTTCCCCGTAAGTACCCCAGTTATTCTGCGGAGACTGGATCGGTTCATACATCTGATCGATCCATGCTGCTGCCAGTGCCGTATTTCGACAGCTTGTAGTCAGAACGCAGCGTCCTCTGTCAAAGCCACTGGTTTCACTGTTATTCTGTCTTGTGATATTTACAAGACCATCCGGACCGGCCAGCGCCGGGAGCATTACATAATCTTCATTGTTATCAATATTTGCAATATCCCAGGTGAAACACAGACCATATCTGTGGTTCTTACCTTTTGCAACATAAGTTGACCATTCCTGGGTAAAAGCCTCCGGATCCACCAGCTTTTCTTCTACCAGCTGATGGAGCCACTGAATACCTTCTTTATAGCCTTCCTGTACAGTTGTATAAATAACGGTTCCATCATCTTTCACTGCAAAATGATCACCGGTGTCACCATATCCTTCTCCGAATCCGTTGATGAGAATTGCAGGATCCTGATCACCATTATTGATGATAAAGGACATCGGGATCACACCACCCTCAATGTTGAATTTCTTTTCCAGTTTATCTGCATTGTCGCGGAAAGCGATCAGAACCTGTTCCAGTTCCTCAGTTGTAGTCGGAACGTCCAGCTTCAGATAATCCAGCCATTTTTTATTAATGTAGGGAATATCTCCAATTGCCTGAATGGCTTCTTTCCCCGCACCAAGCTGCTCGATCCATGGGAAAGAATAAATATGTCCGTCCGGTGCTGTACACATTGTTCTGTATTCCGGGTATTTTTCAAATACAGCCTTAAGATTCGGCATGTATTTATCAATGAGATTTTCTACCGGAATAATGATTCCCTGTTTGGCATAACGAAGAAGATCATAATCACTCATCCCTGCGTTAAAAAGTCCATCCGGAAGATTTCCGAACTGTGCCAGCGCCAGATTTTTTTTGTCATCAAACTGATCCGATACAAAACAGGTCCAGTCAATGTGGACATTGGTCTGCTTTTCCAGTCTTTCAAAGATCGTTCTTTCATTAGGTTCCTGTGTAGATGTTGCAGGTGCACTGGTAATAAAAGACAGCTCTGCTTTTTCTTTCAGAGGAAAGGACACATCTTCCACCGGGGTATCCGGATCTGTTTCTGCTTTCATGTGTTCTTTTCCATTTCCACATCCGGCACTGCATACCATTATAATTGCAGAAAGCCCGATTGCCAATAATGCCTTCATTCTTTTTTTCATCATTATCAACCTCCTGTCATCAGCCTTTTACAGAACCAACCATAATGCCCTGGTCAAAATATTTCTGGAAGAATGGATACATGATCAGAAGCGGTAAACTTGATACAATGATCGTAGCATATTTCAGAAGTTCCGCTACCTTTGCCATCTGTGCAGTACTCTGGATATCTGCGATCATTCCTGGCTGCGGTGTATTCTGTACAAGGATGGAACGAAGTACCAGCTGCAATGGCTGCAGTTTCGCATCATTCAAATAAATCATAGCATCAAAATAACTATTCCACATTCCTACAAAGGACCACAGTGCAAGCACTGCGATGATCGGTTTGCATACCGGCATCATAATCTTGAAAAAATGCTCGATTTCCGTGGCACCGTCAATGGCAGATGCCTCTCTGAGTTCCTTGGGGATAGACTGATAATAGGTTCTGGCAAGGATCATATTCCAGACATTAAACGCACCCGGAAGCAGGATTGCCCAGATTGTATTTACCAGATGCAGCTGATTGATCAGGATAAAAGTCGGGATCATTCCTCCACCGAAAAACATGGTAATGAGAAAAATAACATTGAAGAAATTTCTTCCCACAAATTCTTTCTTGGACATTGGATATGCTGCCAGCAGAGTTACCAGAACTGAAATAATGGTAAACACCAGGGAATAAAAAAATGAGTTTGCAAAGCCTCTCCAGATCATATTATTTTCAAGAACTCTGCGGTACGCATCGATCGTCCACTTCCGCACATCAAAGCTGATCCCCTGGCTGTTCAGCACATTCGGATCCATAAAGGATGCGATCACAACATATAAAAGCGGAACCAGAATGGAAAGTACAAATGCACCCAGAAGTACGTATCCGATTCCTAAAATGGCTTTATCAGATGCCGAATATTTCTTTTTCTTTGCTTTTGCCATAACAGCACCTCCTATAATCCCTCTCCGTCATTCAGTTTCTTGACTACCCAGTTTACAAAGATCAAAAGAATTACATTGATCACTGAATTAAACAGCCCCACTGCTGTAGAATATCCATAGTCTCCATTCAGAAGACCGATTCTGTATACATAAGTAGAAAGAATCTCAGATGCAGGAAGGTTCATATCTGTCTGCAGTGCATATGCTTTTTCAAAACCAATGCTCATAATATTTCCGGCCTGAAGGATAAACTGGATCACAATGATGTTTTTAATAGCCGGAAGCTGTACATACCAGATCTGCTGCAGGATATTTGCACCATCCACCACTGCTGCCTCTTCCAGATCCTTACTTGCATTGGCAAGTGCTGCAGTATACATAATGGATGCCCATCCGGCTGTCTGCCAGATTCCGCTGGCTATGTAAATGGTACGAAATGCTGCCGGCATAGTCATCCAGTTGGCATCGGAACCGATCAGTTTATTCAGCGGACCTACCGGTGAAAGAAACATACGAACCATACCACAGAGTACGATAACGGAAATAAAATTCGGCGCATAGATCAGAAGCTGAATTTTTTTCCTGATCCCGGCTCTCCGGATCTGATTCAGAAGAAGTGCCAGGATGATCGGAATCGGAAATCCCCACAGCAGTCCGTAAATACTCAGTTTCAAAGTGTTCACAAGATAATTCATAAAATCCGGTGATGCCAGAAATCTCCGGAAGTATTCCAGTCCTACCCATTTGCTTCCAAATACACCATCAATGACATTGTAATCCTCAAAAGCGATCAGTACGCCACCCATGGGCACGTATTTGAAGATGATCGTCAGAAGAAGTGCAGGCAGCAGAAAAAACACATACAGCTGCCAGTTCTTTTTCACATACTGAAGCTTTTCTGCAGCAGTTCTTTTTCCTGCCGGAACAGCTTTCGCAGAACCTTTTTTCATTCTCTTTTCCTCCCGTTTTTGTTCTTTCGTTCTTGTTTAGTAACCGGCAAAGTAACCGGTTACTTTATAATTTGATACTACTATATGACATAGCTTCTGTCAACCTTTTTTGTTAATTTATTCAAGAAAAGTTACCGGTAACTTAACTGGTTATTTTTTTATTGCTATTTAACGTCTGTATTGTTATACTTAATTACATCAATCCAATTATCTTGTACGGTCTGCAGATTTCTCTTATATGATCACATCTGCATTCCGTATCATAACTTTCTGCTGTTAAAAGGAGACTATTTTTTTATGGCTAAAAAACAGGTAACATTTGCCGATATTGCAGAATACACTGGTTTTTCCAAGACTACGATCTCCAGATATTTCAATCATCCGGATTCTCTGACCCTGGAAAATCAGGAAAAGATCGCAAAAGCCCTTGATGAGCTCGGCTACAGAAAAAACAAGCTTGCCAGGGTTCTTGCCAATGGAAAAAGCGAATTTGTAGGGATCATTGTCCCGAACCTTTATCTTCATTATTATTCCGAAATGCTGACACAGCTTCTTCGAAGTTACTCCGATTATCATTACAAATTTCTGGTTTTTGTCAGTGATGGCGGCCCGGAGAAAGAAATGCAGTATCTGGACGAGCTGATGGCTTATAAGATTGAAGGACTTATTGTTCTCAGCCATACTCTTTCCTCTGAAAAACTGGCTTCCTATAATATTCCTGTGATCGCCATTGAACGTGAAGCAGAACATATATGCAGCGTTACAACAGACAATTACATGGGCAGCATGCAGGCTACTTCTCTGCTGATACGTAATCAGTGTGATGTACTAATCCACATCAATGTCCATGTACCTGAGAATATTCCGGCTTATGACCGTATCCGTGCCTTTGAGGAAACATGCCGGGAATATCATGTTCCTTATGAACTGAACCTTAATGTTTCCGGTGATTCCTATCAGGCGCTTTTTGAACAGATGCGTGTGATCTTTCAGGATATTGACAGTAAATATTCCGGTCAGAAAAAAGGCATATTTTTATCCAATGATACTTACGCAAATATATTTCTCAATCTGATCTTCCAGAAATACAACTGTCTGCCGGATGAATATCAGATCATCGGATTCGATAATTCACCCATTGCTGCGGAGTCCATCATTCCGATCACTACTGTTGGACAGCAGATTGATGTGATCGCACAGACTACCATGGAACTTCTTGTGGAACAGATGAACGAAATGAAAAAAAGAAAACCGGCACCGCTTCAAAAACCGATCCACAAAAAGATCACTCCTGTTCTGATACGACGGCAGACAACAGGAGACTGAAAATACTTACAACATTTTTCCATATTCCATAACAACCCGTATATTCATGTACTGGAAACTTCATGCTATAATTCTGTGGAAAAATGTCAGATAACCATTACCGCCGGGAAATATTTTACAGGTTTCCCGACATCTATAAATATCTATTCAGGGAGGAAATCATGAAAAAAGATCAGGAAATTTTTCAGGAACGTTTAAACCATCATCACGACGAGCTTCGATGGCTGTACACAGAGCTTTATCACAATGACGATATGTTTGCAGAGCTCTGCGACCAGATGTACCAGTATTTTACAGCACGCCGCCGCGCGCTCAAAAACCGCGACCTGGAAAGAGAAAAAAATCCGGACTGGTTCCGCCAGAAGGATATGCTTGGCATGATGCTCTATATTGACAATTTTGCCGGCAACATCAAGGGAGTTTCTGCCAAGCTTCCATATCTTAAGGAATGCAACGTGAACTGCCTGCATCTGATGCCGTTTCTGGACACTCCGAAGGGCCGTTCCGACGGTGGTTACGCAGTAGCCGACTTCCGCAAAGTCCGCCCGGACCTTGGTACTATGAAGGACCTGGCTGCCCTTGCAGATAAATGCCACAAAAACGGAATGAACCTGTGTATGGATTTTGTTATGAACCACACCTCCGAGGATCATGAGTGGGCCAAAAAAGCACGCCAGGGTGACGGCGAATATATGAGCCGCTACTTCTTCTACAACAACCGTGAGATCCCGGACGAGTACGAAAAGACCGTACCACAGGTATTCCCGACCACTGCTCCGGGGAACTTTACCTGGCTTCCGGATATCGGTCACTATGTCATGACTACCTTTTATCCGTACCAGTGGGATCTGAACTACGGCAATCCCCGTGTTTTCAATGAGATGATGTACAACTTCCTCTTCCTTGCAAACCAGGGAATGGACGTGATCCGTATCGATGCGGTTCCGTATATCTGGAAGGAACTGGGAACTCCCTGCCGTAACCTGAAGCAGGTGCATACGATCGTTCGTATGATGCGTATGATCGCCGAAATCGTCTGCCCAAGTGTTGTACTTCTGGGTGAGGTCGTTATGGAGCCGGAGAAGGTTGTTCCTTATTTCGGAACTGTAGAGAAGCCGGAATGCCATATGCTTTACAATGTAACCACCATGGCTACAACCTGGAACAGCATTGCCACCCGCGATATCCGTCTTCTGAAAAAACAGATGGACGTTGTAAACAGCCTTCCGAAGCAGTACACCTTCCTGAATTATCTCCGCTGCCATGACGATATCGGCTGGGGACTTGATTTCGCCACCCTGAAGGAATGGGGCATGGATGAGCCATCCCATAAGCGTTACCTGAATGATTTCTTTACAGGAAAGCATCCGGGAAGCGACAGCCGCGGAGAGCTCTATAATGATGACCCGGTAACTCAGGATGCCCGCTTCTGCGGAACTACTGCTTCCATGTGCGGGATTGAGGCTGCTCTTTTTGAAAAAGATGACGAGAAGCTGAAAAGGGGTATCCGCGAGGATCTGATGCTTCACGCATATATGCTTACCCAGTCCGGAATCCCGATGCTTTACAGCTCCGATGAAATCGGACGTCTCAATGATTATTCCTATAAAGAGGATCCGGATAAGGCTGCAGATTCCCGCTATATCCACCGTGGTGCTTTCCAGTGGGAGCTTGCCGGAAAAAGAAACTCAAAATCCTCCGTTGAGGGACAGATCTTCCAGACTCTTAGCCGCATGGAGCAGATCCGCAGCCAGGAATCTGTTTTTGATAAGGACTGTGATGTATATACATACGATGTTCATGATGACAGCATTCTCTGCATCCTTCGCCAGAAAGGAAACGAACGTTTCATCGGAATCTTCAATTTCAGTGACAGCGAAAAAACTGCCTGGATGCAGGAGGAAGGAACCTTCCGCGATCTGATCACTGACCAGACACTGGAGCTTAAGGACGTGGAGCTTCCGGCTTATGGATTTATGTGGTGTAAGAGAATGTAACTTATTCTGTGGCATGACCCTTTCTCTAATCTCAGGTCAGAATTCAGGATCTGCCGGCAACTACGAAAATATCCTTTTCACGAGCCGCTTAATCTATTGTAGCATCTTCTAAAATTATACAAGCACAGATAATTTTTTCCTGTTGCTCGGTAAATAAAAAAGACGTAACCTTATGGATTGATATATTTCTCTCATTAACAACTCAGTAAATGAAAGGACCTATCAATCCGGGTTCACGTCTTTTTATTATGCTATATCTTCAGTTTCTTCTGCATATGCCTGGCATTCAGAAATTACTTGCAGAGTTCCTCTGCCATCGCATCGATCTCTGCCACATTCTCATCACTTAAGGAGGACATGATCTTTACATTATTCTCCAGCCATGTGATATTTTTGCTCTTCTCGAACATTCCTTTCATGACTTTGGCTGCAGTTGGTGCCCAGCTTCCGTTCTCGATAAGGCCGATGGTACGGTTCTGGTAATTGCGCTCTGTCAGGTTTTCGATGAATGTTCTCATGAACGGGAATGCCTCTCCGTTATATGTAATGCTGGCCAGTACCAGTTTGCCGTAGCGGAAAGCGTCCTCCACTGCTTCTGCCATATCTTCTCTTGCAAGATCGCAGACAACAACCTTCGGGCAGCCTTTTTCTTCCAGTTTCTGTGCAAGAAGTTCTGCTGCTTTCTTTGTATGGCCATATACGGATGTGTAGGCAATCATTACGCCTTCACTCTCTACCTTGTAGGAAGACCAGATATCGTATTTCTCCAGGTAGTGTCCAAGATTCTCGGTAAGGATCGGTCCATGAAGCGGGCAGATAGTCTGAATATCCAGAGTTGCAGCTGCTTTGAGAAGCTTCTGTACCTGCGGGCCGTATTTTCCAACGATTCCGATATAGTAGCGGCGTGCTTCGCAGTCCCAGTCTTCTTCCACATCAAGGGCTCCGAATTTACCGAATCCATCTGCGGAAAACAGAACTTTGTCTGTGCTGTCATATGTGACCATAACCTCCGGCCAGTGAACCATCGGTGCAAATACAAAAGTAAGGACATGTTTTCCAAGTGTCAGGCTGTCGCCGTTGGCTACTACGTGTTTCTTTCCTTCCAGATTCATTCCACGGAAGAAGTTCTCCATCATGGTAAATGTCTTAGTGTTAGCAACAACGGTTGTATTCGGATATGCTTTCATGAAGTTTTCAATATTTGCGGCATGGTCCGGCTCCATATGCTGTACAACAAGATAATCCGGTTTGGCACCATCCAGAACTTCTGCTACTTTTCCCAGCCATTCTTCTGTGAAGTTTGCATCTACAGTATCCATAACTGCGATCTTTTCATCTTTGATCACGTAGGAGTTGTAGGACATTCCGTTTGGTACTACATACTGTCCCTCAAACAGATCTACCTGATGGTCGTTTACACCTACATAATAAATATCATTTCCGATTTTCATTGTATTAAGATCCTCCTTGGTTTGCTGTATTTTATATTTTCAATATTTCTGAAAATACTGTCTCATTGCTATCATTTATTATACCATTGTTCATACTGAAAGCAACGTTCAATCCATAATTATCCAGTTCATTATTCCGTTTTATTTCTCGATTGGAAATACAACAGTCAGGAGCATCTTAAAACGCTCTACCGCATAAACTGCATGAGGAATAGTTGCCGGCATTACCAGAGCCTCACCTGCTTTGCAGACATGTTTCACACCGCCTACAGCAAACTCTCCAACACCATCCAGAACAGTCACCATGGCATCTCCTCTGGAATCATGAGTCCCAATCTCCTCACCTTTCTCAAAAGCAAAAAGTGTCACACTGACCGCCTCATTCTGCGCCAGAGTTTTGCTCACCACCTGTCCCGGCATGTACTGTACTTCACCTGCAAGATCTACTACTTTTTCGTGTTCGATGTTTTTAATGTATGGCATATTCTTATCTCCTTTTCTTTGATTATCTTATTTTTGCCGTTAAATCCAATTTGATTCTATTTCCGTTTTCAACTTTGTAAACATATCATAATAATCTGCTTTCGCTTCTGCCACAATTCCCAGCGCAATTTTCTGATTATAAGAATGCGTTACATTATTTCTCGCCTGCAAAGCCCGAAGCCATAGGTCTTCATATTTACAAGCGATGCACAAAAATTCTCATACTTTTTCATACAGTATGATCCCCTCCCAATATCAATATCGCTGGTTCGCTTAAAATCTCCTCTGGCACGGGAGCCAAAAATCTTCCTCCCCCCTGCCTTTTTTCTATCCCGATTTTACCATTTTTATACCTGTTGTGTAAATAAAAACAGCCTTCCACAAGCAAGCTTGCTCTAGGCTGTTTTTACTTACGTCTTATACTCTAAACTGTTACAGAATATATTTCCGTAACGCACTTCGAAACTCCCCGATTCTCTGCTCGGCAAGTTCCCTCAGTGTAATGTTCTTCATACTCTCAATATATCCCTGCTCCTGACGATAGAGCCATTTGGTGTCGGCAGGGCGGATCTCCTAGTAGTGGTTGTGAGCCAGCCAGTCTTCGTAGCTGATCGGTGTCGGATAGCCAAGTTTCTCGTCCAGAAGCTCCTTGAAGTCGATCTTGTCCGCGCGCTCCAGGATTCCCTCCCAGAATTCCAGGACTTCCTCTACATGCTCATGGATCTCATAACGTCTTGCGCCGCCATCGTAGATAATACATTTTTCAAAAAGAGGGCTGCACATGGAAAGTGTCTCTCTTCGAAATTCCGGTGCAACGATTCCACCCTTCCAGTAGAAATCAACATCCGGAAGATTGATCCCGGAAACGCCTTTATCCTGATAGGTGGAAAAAATTCCTTCATAAAATACCGTGATAAATCCTTCAAACTCCGGCCAGAACTCGCGGATCTCTTTTGTCAGGTTCTCAAGAATATCGATTCCCCTGGTTCCTCCAATAGTAAAGATGATAATATTACGAAGTTTTGTCCCACGTTCTCTGTAAAAATCAGTCACATAACGGAGACAATGGATCAGTGTTTCACCACTTGCGATGATGTCACCGATCATCAGAGTACTGTCCGGAACCATGGTCAGTTTGCTGTACTTGATCTCAAGCCCTGTCATCTCATCTTCCGCAAAAACACGCTCGCTGGAAAGAAAGCTGATATCATGAACACGGATATGCTCTTTATAACAGGCCTCCTCAAGAGGATAATTCAGCGCCCCTCTTAAGATAGAAAGAATATTTGCAGTGGTAACCTTCTTCTGCTCCTTCAGATAATAAAGCATCTGGCAGGTAGACGGGATCAGACAGTTATATACCTCATATCCTACCACTTCCGGAGTATTCAGAAGCTTTCTTGTCTCTGCCTCTGAAGTAATATAATATTCGTTTACATAATCTCCGCCATCAAGACGATAGCATGCGACACCCTGCTCGTTAAACTCCGGTACCAGACGTACATTATCCCAGTTATTCATGTGTATTTTTCCCCTTTTTTCAAAGACTTTTCGATTTTTCCATATCTCTCAACAGCTTATGATGAACCACCGGATATGTCAAGTAGAATCTGCCCGAAAAATATTTATTTTACGCGGTTTTCCCCTCTTTACAAACCTTTTTCAACAGAGTATTGTATAACCTGGATGAAGGAATTTTATATACTTTTTATGAGGTAATTTTATGTGTGAAAATGAAAAAAAGAAAACTCATTCCATAGAGATGACTTCCGGTTCTCTCTGGAAAAATATCCTCCTCTTCAGCCTTCCCTTGATGGGGTCCCAGGTGTTGGAGGTTCTTTTTAACTTAAGCGATGTTGCGGTTGTAGGACGGTTTGCGGACTACCTGGCACTTGGAGCTGTGGGTTCCACAACGCTTCTGGTCACTTTGTTTACCGGAATCCTGATCGGCATGGGTGCCGGTGTCAACGTCCGTGTAGCCCACGAACTTGGCGCCGGAAACAGAAAAGGCACGGAAGAAACGATCCATACATCCCTTCTTCTCTGTGCCATCGCAGGTCTTCTGGTCTGTATCATCTGTCTTCTGTTTTCCGGACAGATGCTGGCCATGATGAACACAAAGCCGGAACTGATCGACCAGGCTGTTTTATATATGAAGATTTACGCTCTGGGCATGCCTGCCATGGCTGTATACAATTTTGGTAACGGTGTTTTAAGTGCCCGCGGCGATACGAAACGACCACTGATCTATCTTTCCATTGCCGGAGTGATCAATGTTCTTCTGAACCTGTTTTTTGTTATCGTCTGCCATATGGCCGCCGCAGGTGTGGCAACTGCCAGTGCGATCTCCCTGTATGTATCTGCATTTCTGGTTATGAGCCATCTCCTGAGACGAACCGATGACTGCAAAGTATCACTGAGAAAGATCCGCCTTCATCCCAAGGCCTGCAAAGCCGTATTGCTCCTGGGTATCCCTACAGGACTCCAAAACGGTATCTTTGCCATTGCTAATCTGTTCGTACAGGCCGGTGTCAACTCTTTTGATGCAGTCATGGTTTCCGGAAATGCCGCCGCTGCAAATGCAGACTCCCTGATCTATAACGTCATGTTTGCTTTCTATACTGCATGTGCAAGCTTCATCGGTCAGAACTGGGGTGCCGGAAACCAAAAACGAATGCTGAAATCCTACGGCATCAGTATTACATATGCATTTATTTCCGGCGCGATCCTGGGTGGGCTGCTTCTGATCTTTGGCCGGCAGTTCCTGTCGCTGTTTGCTACAGAACCGGCTGTTATCGATGCAGGTATGCAGAGGATCCGGATCATGGGCTTCAGCTATGCCTTCAGCTGTTTTATGGATGGCAGCATCGCTGCTTCCCGTGGCATCGGAAAAAGTATCCCTCCCACCGTTATCGTCATCCTGGGATCCTGTGTATTCCGTATCATCTGGATCTACACGGTGTTCGCACATTTCCAGACGATATCCGCGCTGTATCTTCTTTATATCTTCTCATGGGGGATCACCGGATTTGCGGAAACTCTTTTCTTTGCTATCAGCTTCAAAAAAATACGTACATAACGAACGCAATTCATCTCCACTCTTAATGGTCGGAGTCTTATTGCTGAAAGACGATAACCCGGCGTAAGCAGAACAGCCTTACGCCGGGTTTTTTCATATTTTTCTCCAATTATGTACATTTGTCTTTACAAGGCGGACAAAATTGTATATAATTGCTATATTGTGCTTTTACGTGATGCAGTAGTAATATTCTATTTCAAAGCAGTAAAATGCCCACTCATACAATAGGAAAGAGGAAAGTAGTTATGAAAAACCTGATTCAAAAATGGAACAGCATCAATCTGATCAAGCGTATCATCTGCGGACTGATCGTTGGTATCATCCTCGGACTTGCAATTCCGCAGGCGTCTGTGATCTCCATTCTCGGTGACCTGTTCGTCGGTGCTCTCCGTGGAATTGCTCCGCTCCTGGTGTTCTTCCTGGTAATGAGCTCTCTGTGCCATATGGGAAAGGGCCAGAAAACAAACATGAAATTCGTCGTTGTACTTTATCTTCTGGGAAATGTACTCTCAGCACTGGCAGCTGTTATCTCCAGCCGTCTGTTCCCGATCATGCTGACTTTTTCCGAGAATACAAATACTTCCGACATCACCCCGCCAAGCGGTGTTGCTGAGGTTCTTAAAAACCTTCTGATGAACATTGTTTCCAACCCGGTTGACGCACTTGTGAACGCAAACTATATCGGTATCCTCGCATGGGCTATCATCTTCGGTATTGCACTGAAGGCCGCAAGTGAAACAACCAAGACCGTCATCGAAAACATTTCCGAGGCAACTTCCACAGCAGTAAGATGGATCATCAACCTCGCTCCATTCGGTATCATGGGACTGATCTTCACAACCATCTCCGAGCAGGGACTTGGCGTACTCTTAAGCTATGGCCGTCTGATCTGTGTACTGGTTGGAACCATGCTGTTTGTAGCACTTGTACTGAATCCGATCGTTACTTTTATCTGCACACGCCAGAATCCATATCCGCTGGTTCTTCGCTGCCTGAAAGACAGTGGTCTCACCGCATTCTTCACAAGAAGCTCTGCTGCCAACATTCCGGTAAACATGGAGCTCTGTAAAGACCTTGGACTTGATGAGGATACATACTCCATCTCCATCCCTCTTGGTGCGACCATCAACATGGGTGGTGCTGCGATCACAATCTCCATCATGGCTCTGGCAGCTGCACATACCCTTGGTATCAGCGTAGATTTCCCGACCGCTCTGATCCTCTGCATCCTGGCTGCTGCAAGTGCGGCAGGTGCTTCCGGAGTTGCCGGTGGTTCTCTTCTTCTGATCCCGATGGCCTGCAGCCTTTTCGGAATCCCGAACGACGTTGCCATGCAGGTAGTTGGTGTCGGTTTCATCGTAGGTGTTATCCAGGATTCCTGCGAGACAGCGCTGAACTCTTCCACAGACGTACTTTATACTGCATGTGCCTGCAAAAAGAAAAAATAATTTCACTTACATATTTATAAAAAAGAGCAGATCTTCCATATTTGCGGACATCTTCTTCACTGGTCCTGTCCAGTGAAGAAGACTCACCACAATGGAAAATCTGCTCTTTTTTTATTGTCCTGCACAGTCAAGCGGATATTCTATGCATCCTACATCTGAAAAAACTTCCAGCTCTCACCCATCCGCACAGCCAGATACACGATCTCAAAGATTACCGCCACAGAGCCCAGTTTGAAAAGCAGAGAGTCCACAAAACCTCCTGCTTTACAGAAATCCAATGCAATCCCTCCAGGCAGAGGATACAGGATCCGTACCCGTTTCCGGTTAAAACAGTCCAGTACCAGATGGGACGCAAATCCCACCACAAAATAAGGTACCAGCTGTACAGATACCATAGAAAGCGCTCCGCTCAAAATAGCCATAGCCATGATCGAATGCATAAATGACCGGTGCGGCTGATTTTTCCCAAAAGCACAGACTGCAATAAAAATAATAACTCCCATAGCTACCGGTGCCACGGATTTGTCATTGCGGATCTTCTCCCAGATGGAAAAATTGCAAAAATAATTCAGTGCGATCTCTGCTGCCACGAGCAATACCGCGATCAATGTGATCCGATCCGCATCTTTATGGGACTTGGAAGTTCCCACATCAATGTCACTGATCAGTGCTCCAAGCATTCCCGTTCCTGCGGCAAGTACCAGACCGGAAACAGTGGAAGGCTGTGTAACTGCCAGCACTGTTCCGAGTCCGACTGCCGCGTGTGTTTTTCCTGTCATAATTCTCCCCTTAGTAAAAAAATCTGACGCATGCAAAGCAGACATCTCACCTGCATCCCGGCGTCTTTATAAACGAAAAAAGCAGCTGTCAGCCTCCCCCTTTACTGACAGCTGCCTTCACGAAACAGCATTATATCACACAAAAAAACACGATTCTATCTAAAATCTTTCCACTTTCCTCTACGTCCCGTTTAAACGGAATATACCTCACAAATATTCCTTTTAATCGGACCAGTTCATCCGTCCGTAGCGAAGTGCGATCCCGTGGATCTCCTTCTGAAGTTTCGCAGTCAGCTCTCTCCTGCGGATCCTCCATTTCCAGTTCTTTCCTACTGTGGACGGCTGGTTCATTCTGCAGCTGTTATCCAGACCCATGTAATCCTGCATGGGGATCACACAAAGCTTTGCGCTGCTTCTCATCACAAGACTGATAAAACATTTGTACAGATCTTTATCCGGTGTCCAGTTATCACAGAGATAATCTCTGGCAAGTTTACGCTCTTTTACAGTAATGCTCTTCCACCATCCGGCAATAGTCTCATTATCGTGGGTTCCCGTGTATGCCACACTATTCTCCGGATAGTTATGCGGAAGGTAATCATTGGCACATCCGGAATCCCTGGAATCAAAAGCAAACTCAAGGACTTTCATTCCCGGGAAACCACTGTCATGGACAAGCTGGCGAACAGAATCTGTCACATAACCAAGATCCTCCGCAATGACCTGCTTCCAGCCAAGGGCCTGCTCCACTTTGCGGAACAGATCGATTCCCGGGCCTTTTTCCCAGTGGCCGCCAATGGCATTTTCCGCACCGTACGGAATGGAAAAATACTCATCAAAACCACGGAAATGGTCAATTCTTACCACATCATAAAGGCGGAACACGTAACTCAGTCTGGAGATCCACCACTGATATCCTGTATTTCTGTGATAATCCCAGCGGTACAGAGGATTTCCCCAGAGCTGTCCTGTTGCGGAAAATCCATCTGGCGGGCATCCGGCTACAGCTGTTGGCACATTCTCCTCATCCAGCTGGAAAAGCTCCGGATGAGCCCAGGTATCCGCACTGTCCATAGCTACATAGATCGGAATATCCCCAATGATCTGGATACCTTTTTCATTGGCATATTTTTTCAGTTTCATCCACTGTTCATAGAATTTAAACTGCATATACTGCTGGAATTCAATGTCAAAATACAGCTCTCTGCGGTAATAGTCCATAGCGTTTTCCCAGCGGAGACGGATATCCTCCGCCCATTTGGTCCACTCCACACCGCCAAACTGATCTTTCACAGCCATAAAAAGTGCATAGTCGGAAAGCCACCAGTTGTTTTCCGCCACGAATCTCTGATAATCCGGATTCTCGCTGATGTTGCTGTTTTCGTATGCTTTGCGGAGAAGTTTATAGCGGCCTTTGTAAATCTTCTCGTAGTCTACGCTGTCCGCCCTTTTTCCCCAGTTGACTTTCTCGCATTCCTCTTTTGTAAGAACTCCCTCTTCCACCAGAGCCTTCAGGCTGATAAAGTACGGATTTCCCGCAAAAGTGGAAAAGGACTGGTACGGAGAATCTCCGTAGCTTGTCGGGCCAAGGGGAAGGATCTGCCAGTAGCTCTGTCCTGCTTCTTTCAGCCAGTCCACAAAATCATAGGCACTTTTTGAAAAACATCCGATACCGTACTCTGACGGCAGGCTTGTGATCGGCATCAGAATGCCGGCTGCTCTTTTATCCATATCTTTTCTCTCCTTATGTTGAGCCCTGCATCTCAGAGCATCTTATCTATTATCCTCTCACGGATGCATATTCATATAATTTACGCAACCGTTTGCGTAAATTATACGTCCATTTTGCATGAAGTGCAATGCATTTTTGTCTTTTCTACCTTTCTTACAATTTTTACATCCTGATTTTGTGCAGTTTTTCATCATGCCAAGCAGAAATCTGTCTGCATCTCACTACCTGATTCTCTGTGCATCTGTTTTTACGCAATTTCATGCAATTTTACGTGCAATATGTTTGACAGTATCCTTGTTATGAACTACAATATCTCTATCAGACTGAGATAAAAAAGCCGGATCAGAGGCATACTTCCGCTTTGATCCGGCATATCCATAAGGAGGCAAATTTTATGGCAGTAACCATCAAAGATGTGGCAGCTCTGGCCGGGGTGTCCCCTTCCACTGTTTCCAGAACCTGCAAGAATAATCCATCCATCAGTGAGGAAACCAAGGAACGTGTACGAAAAGCCATGGTAGAGCTTGGCTATGAGCCGAATTTCCAGGCCAGCAATCTGGCCGCTCAGATTTCCCGTTCCATCGGTATTATCCTGCCTCCGTCACCGAAAGAAACTTATGAGAATTCTTTTTACCTGGAGGCGATCCGTGGAATCAGCCACTACTGTAACGCCCATCAGTATATCAGCACCATTGTCACCGGACAGAATGAAGAGGAGATTCTGACTGCAGTCCGTTCCATGTCCAGAAGTGGTAAAGTGGATGGATTTATTGTTCTTTATTCCCGTGTGAACGACCCTGTCATTGATTTTCTTTTCAGTGAGGGACTTCTCTATATCCTTATCGGAAAACCGGCACAGTACACGAACCACACGATCTATATTGATAACGATAACCTTCTGGCCGGACAGGAAGCCACCGAATATCTCTATGCACTGGGCCACCGGAAGATCGCATATCTGGGTGTCGATAATTCTCTGGTCTTTTCCGCAGACCGAAAAACAGGCTATATGGCAGCTCTTCTGAACCACGGACTGACGGTACAGCCGGAATATTGTATCGAAGTTCCGGGAGCATCCCAGAATGAATTTCAGGAGCTTCGGAAACTGCTTACAGGTAACGACCGTCCAACCGCCATGCTGGTCAGTGATGACATCCTGGCACTTTCCCTGGAGCGTATCTGCATGGAAGCGGGGATTTCCATACCGGAGGATCTGTCCATTCTTTCCTTTAACAACTCCCTGTTTGCCAGACTGACCTCACCCCAGCTGACTTCCATTGATATCAATTCCGGACAGCTTGGAATGGAGGCAGCTACGCAGATGATCAGCCATATTGAAAACCCGAACCTTCCAGCTACGAAGATCATTGTGCCCCATCATCTAATTGAGAGGGACAGCTGCCGGAGGATTTAAATGCCTCTGTCGGCGGATACATTATCTTAAACATGATCGAAGCACTTGCGATTTATACAAAAATATGCACCTCCCTTACTGGTTGTTCATCAATACCCAGTCTGAAAAGTGCATATTTTTTTCAATTCTTTCTATAATGCTTTCTCATAACACCAGTACATATGTCCCCAGAGTTCGCACTCTCCCACGCTCTCAAAATTCAGCTTATCATAAGAACGGAGCGCTTTTACATTATCTTTTGCAACAAGGAGATGCACGGCCTGATATCCCCGGTTCTTCAGTTCTTCCATCACGCCCACGAGAAGTTTCCGGGCAATTCCCTGATTCTGAAATTCCTGGTATACTCCCACCCGGGAGACTTCCGCTGACGGCACCATGGTTTTCGACCAACATGTGAGACATTCCACGTTTGGATCATCATCAATGGAAATCACACCTATGATATTCCCGTCATCGTCCCGCATACAGAACAGGGCATCTCTGGAAAAATCAAATTCCACCTCTTTTTCTGTCGGGTAGTCTTCTGTCCACACACAGTAGGGCGTTCCCAGCAACGAACGATATAATTTTAAAACGGTATCTGCCTCTTCTTTTCTTACACGATCAAATTTCATTTTTTAATCCTCTTTTCTCCCCTGCCTTCGCCAGCACAAGAAGTACGACAAAGGTAATGATCTCCGAGCTCAAAAATGAACTCCACACTCCGTTGATCCCAAACAGTCTGGAAAGGATCACCGCACTGATGGCAATGGCGATCACTCCACGCATAAGAGATCCGGTAATTGCCGGAACAGCACGGTCCACTGCCGAAAAATATGCCACCAGCATAATGTTGATCCCTGCGAACAGGAATCCCAGGAAATAAATCCGCAGTCCCACATGGGCATAATCCAGAAGCTGCTGATTATTTTCACTGTTAAAAACAGCGATCAGGTTGTCCGTAAATCCCCACACCACCAGAATCGTCACCGCTTCCAGCACTGCACTGGCGATCAGGCTCCAGCGAAGCAGGCTTTTTACATGGTCACGCTGTCCTTCTCCGTAGCTTTTGCTGATAAGAGGCTGTGCTCCCTGTGCCAATCCGTTAAAGATGGACATTGCAACAAGAGAAAGATTGGCCACCACTCCATAAGCTGCCACGCTTACATTTCCCGCAATTCCAAGAAGCAGCATGTTAAAAATGATCGTAATAATCGCTGAGGAAAGCTCTCCCACAAAAGCCGAAATTCCAAGCTGACAGCAGGAAACCAGATGACGGATGGAAGGCCGTACCCACCGGAATCCCACGTGATTCTTTTTCCCCAGGTAATGGGTGGTACAGATGGCCATGGTGATCGCAGGGCTAATGGCTGTCGCCAGTGCCGCTCCCGCAAGCCCCAGCTTCATAGGGAACATGAAAATATAGTCAAACACAATATTAAACAGACTGGCAGAAATCGCACCGGTCATAGCTGTGGAAGTTCCCTGATCATTTCGCGCAAATGCAGTAAATGTATAATTAGTCATAAATAATGGCGTAGTGATCAGCATGATACGGAGATAACTTTTTCCAAGAGCAGTCAGTCCCGCATCTGCGCCAAGAAGATGCAGAAATTTCTCCGGTGCAAAAATCCCTGTAATGATAAAAGGCACACTGCACAGAACGCTCCAGAAAACAGACTGGAGAAAATAGTGATCCGTATTTTCCCCCTTGGCCCTGTTGATCCCGAATCGGGTGGCCGAACCAATACCGATCATGGCTCCGATGGCATATACCACACCATATACCGGAAGGATCAGATTCAGAACAGCCAGTCCGTCCGCTCCGGAATGAACCGATATAAAAAATGTATCCGCCAGAATATAAACCGATATCCCGATCATACCTGCAATACTCTGAAAAATATACTTAAAAAACTGTTTCAGCATAAATTCGCAATATCCTTTCCTGATTCTGCAAAAGTCTGCTCCTAATATTATAATACCCCACTCAAAACTGCAACTCCAACCGAAAAATATCACACTACATTAGCGATAATAACACTTTCCGCTGCACCCATTGGGAAACATTGTACGTTTTATCGTACACTGGAATTTTTCCTCATTTTCCGCCATTTCCAGAATATCCAGTGCAGTCCGCAGATTCCGGATATCTTTTTCCATGTGATCCACATAATTTCCACGGCCAACCAGCTTGAGATGAGTGATCCCCGCCTGCCTCATCCTGTACAGGGCACATAATCCACAACCGGTTTCTCCACAGAGATAGCCTGTGTCATCATAAGCAGATGGATCTGGCTCCTGCTCCCAGGACCGTTCCTGAAGAATCTGCAACTTTTCCGGAACAACATCACTATCCTGTACCGTTCCAAGCCAGTAAGGCACCCTGCAAAGATATCCCATCTCATCACAATGCAAAGAATTACAGAAAGCTCCCGTAAACTGACACATTTCGTTGAGCACAAAAGCTTCGAATTCCATCCTCTCTTCCGGCCGGATCCCTGTCTGTTTTTCAAAGGCTCTCTGAGATGCGATCACGGACTGCACATCCTGGAATGTATTTTTCCGGTGAAAAATTATCCGCTTCAGCGGAAAACGCCGGAACATTTTTACCATCTCACTGTTCACTTCCCCTGTCTCTCCGCTGAGATGGATCTCACAGGAAATCCCCCTGTTTTTCAGATAAACAGGGAGCGCCGGATCTGCAATGATATAGCTTCGAAATCCCAGTTCCATGCACTGCTTTATAATTTCCGTGATCTCCGGATACTGCTCCGGAAGATAATACAGCGAATTGAAGGTAAGATGCACCGGTTTTTTATATTTTTCCACCATACGGGATAGAATCTCCAGCTCACTGTATGCCCCAAGCTGAACATTATAGCAAAAAACCTCCCTGCGATTTAACGGCATTACTGTACCATATCTTTCCGCCCAGGAAAACGGGACATAGCCGCAGAAAAATTCATCGGCTCCCGCCTGCACGAAACGTTCATATTCATCTATGGAGCCTAATCCGGCTGTGATCTTCATAGTTCTTTCCTCCCTGTCACAGATTCACCACAATGCGGTCCGGTTTTATGCCCTTTATTTTTTTCCACATTTCCGGTGACTCCAGAAGTGTTTTATCCACACCGAACAGAGAGTTATACCTCCCGATCATGTGTAAATGTTCCGGGTAAAGCAACGAATATTTTTCACAGAATTTCGGACAGTGTTCCGCAAGCTGCTGCATACCACGATCTCCTGTGGTGCACAGGGCGTACAGCGGACAATACTGGGATGTATTCGTCTGATAAAAAGGCAGATGAATGCTGTTTTTCCCTGGTGGAAACTCCTGTGGATAACCGCAGGATTCCCATTCATATCTGTGGATATGAAATTCTTTCGCCAGAAAATCCCGGTAAAATTCCGCATTCAGACTGTTGTGCTGAAATAATGCGGTATCTCCGGATTTATATTTCATCCGCGGATCTTTCTTACGTTTATTGAGCAGTGTCCCAAAAACCGGACTTAAATGTGAAGTTTTTCCACGTAGTATCTCCACCATGGCCCAGTCATTGACCACAATTTCCACATTCACCCCATGAACACAACACCAGTTATCCACTTTTTCCAGAAGTTTTTCCACGGACGAAAGCATAAATTCCCGGATATAGGAAAATGCCAGTGTAACCTCCAGGTCTTCCGAACGCATTTTATCCATAATAGAAAAAAGCTGTTCTTCTGTTGGAAACAGGTTATGGCAAAACTGATTTCCAATATAAAATCTTTCCGGTGTGCGACCTGCAAGCCAGCTTTGAGTGAGATAATTCTTCTGCCAGTAAGAAGCCAGAAAATCCTGCAAAGGCTGACACAAGTATTCTTCATACAGAGAAGGGCCGTTTAATTCCAAGGCAAGCTCTGTCCCTTTGTCCAAAAATGATTCTTCTACACTCTGATCTGCATCCGGATTTCGTCTTACAGAACTGGAATTCCCTCCAAACCACAGCTTCTTCTGCTCTTCCAGGCTCTCACAATGCACCTCATCCAGTTCCGCAGGATAACCGGTCAGCGTCTTCGCCAGCTCTCCATCGTCGCCATCCAGTTTCAGACGAATATATCTGCTGTACTCTCCGGCCAGACGCTGAACTTCCTGTACATAGTCTTTCTGTTCTACTCTCACAGAATATTCCCTGAAAAAAGAGCCATCATTTTCCTGTACGCACCGTTCCTCTGCTTCCAGAGTCCCCGCCACTGCGTTCATTTCAAACTTCCGGATCTCCACCTTCCGATACCCGGCTTTTTTCATATCATAAAAACAGATCCGAAACTGCTCCGGCTCCGGACATTCTTCTGTCAGCCGAAACCGGAATCCATCTTCTCCCAGCTCCGTGATCCGTATTTCTTTACTGTCCATAAAACCGGACAGCAATCCAAATGGTATCATAGAAATCCTCACCGGAAAACCCACCTTCCTTCAGACAAAAAGAGAGATGCCATATGCTCCCATACAGCACCTCCCACTGTTTCTGATTATTTTACTTCTACTAATTCAATTCTGAAATTCAGCTCTTTACCTGCCATCTCATGGTTGGCATCGAAAGTAATGGTCTTCTCATCTTTTGCGTTTACTTTAACCGGGAACGGCTGTCCGTACTGGTTGGAAAGATATACCTGCTGTCCTACAGTGAGATCCTCGGAACCTGGAAGCTGTTCGATCTCAAGTGTAAAAATCGCATCCGGATTCGGCATACCGTAAGCTTCCTCAGGCATCAGATGAACATCTACCACCTGGCCAACCTCCATGTTTGCAACTGCCGCATCAAAACCTTTGATCATCTGACCGGCTCCGCAGATGAATTCCAGCGGTTCGCCACGGTCATAGGAAGAATCGAACTGTGTTCCATCGTTAAATGTTCCTCTGTAATGGGTACGGCAGGTTTTTCCAACATTAGGACCTGTGATAGCCGGCTGGGAACCACATCCGCCACCACAGTTTCCACAGGAATGTCCTTCCTCATGTCCGCCGCAGGAGTGTCCATCTTCATGGCTTCCGCAGGAATGTCCCTCCTCATGATGATGATCACAGTTCACACCGGTAGATACCAGCTCACCTTTCAGATAAGCCTCTACAGCCGCATCTGCATCACCCTGTGCTCCGGAACATAACTCAATACCAGCCTCAGCAAGTGCACTCTGTGCTCCGCCACCGATTCCTCCACAGATCAGAACGCTGATTCCCTGCTCTGCAAGAAGTCCTGCAAGTGCACCATGTCCGGTACCATTGGAACCGATCACCTCACTGGAAACAACCTTATTATCCTCTACCTCATACACCTTGAAAAACTCAGTTTTTCCAAAGTGCTGGAAAATGTTTCCGTTATCGTATGTTGCTGCAATTTTCATTTATAAAACCCTCCATCAATCAGATATATGTCTCATTAGTATAGCCTGTTACCAATATAAAAGCAAGGATAATCACCAGATCTTTTTTCCCGTTTCCATATCTACAAGATCCAGATAGACCACACGGAACTTTTCGCCAAATTCCTGATCTCTGTGCCAGTGCCCAAAATACCACCGGGTCAGTGAATCATATACCGTCTCACTTACATACTGCAGATAATTCTGCAATTGCCGTTCTTCCATCGCCGAGTGATATCCCCCAAGTGAAGGTATAAGATTTAACGGACAGGTATGTGTAATCACATAATCTACCTTATAGTCACAGGCCTTAAGATTTTTATTTCCATTCTCATAATCTTCCTCAGAGGGAATCTCTTCCTCCCAGTAACTTTTGTTCAGGGTACGATATGCCCTGTCTATGGAAAAAGCTCCTCCAAAACAGAATATTCGTTTCCCTTTCAGACAAAGAACTTCTCCTCGAAGCACATGAATGATCCTGCTTCGGATCATATGGACTCTGGCATTATTCCATTGTTCAACAGGGAATTTATTCAGTGCACGGTGATTTTCATGATTTCCATCCGCAAAAATAATATATCCGTTTATTTTCTGAAGAAACCGGTCTACATCATCCAAAAATACATGCTCATCTCTGTTATCCCAGAATACAAACCCAAAATCTCCGGCAACAAATAATGCATCTCCCTCTCGAAGCTGTCTGGTAATCATCGTTAATGCCGCAGTATCACCGTGCAGATCTCCGGTAATAAGCAATCTTCCTGATATTTCTGTTTCCATACTGTTTCAACTCCTCTACTGGTATCTGTAACATTCTCTGACCTTCCATCTGATGCTCTGCATAACCGTAACAGAAGAATACCTGTCAGCCTCCAGCGTCTTACATCATTCTCTCACAGGTAAGATAATCTGTACCCCAGTTTTTATAGCAGTCTGCAATCCTGGAATCTGTAAACAGCCACAGTGCGACCTTAATATTTTTCGAATGCGCTCTGGCTATTGTAGCTCTGTTGGTACATCCATACTGAGCACTTACGTCAAATTTATATCTGGCACATTCATTCAGCGCTGCACTGGTGATCTGATCCCGGAGTATCCACTGTATGCTCACGGTTCTGTTTATCTGTCTGAGCATGATCAGCGGTTCTTCCTTAAACGAGATCACAACCGGACTTTTTCTGGATTTTTTTATGATCTGGTTAAACTTTGCAACACCATTCTGATCCAGGTTTGATTTGATCTCGATCACCGGTGTCATGGAATATTTATTACAGCACTGAAGATACTGTTCCAGTGTAGGAATAATATTATGCTTATATGCAGAAGCATTTGTTCCTGTAATAACCGGATACTTCTTTACTTCCTGATATGTGAGGTTTTCAATTCTCTTATCAACGCCACACATACGCAGCAGATTAGAATCATGAAAAATCACAAATGTCCCGTCTTTTAACTGTCGTACATCGGTTTCTACATACTTCGCACCTTTCTGTCCTGCAAGGCTGAAAGCAGGAAGTGTGTTTTCCGGTGCTTCCAGACTTAATCCTCTGTGCAGGATCGTACCAGAACTTCCACTCAGAGGTGCATTGGATGTACCTGTCTTTTTGTCTCGAACGTATACCTGTATGGTATTTTTTATTTTCTTTCCACCATCTGCCGTCACTGTGATCTTTACAAGGCCGGGAGCCTTTGCTGTAATTTTTCCCGTCCTGGATACTGTAACAACGGAACTGTTGGATGTGGCATAAGTTATTGTTCTTACATATGCATTTCCCGGATGGACAGTTACCTTCAGTTTTTTCTGTTCCCCTTTATCCATTACGATTTCTGAAGAAGTCGAAACTGATTTCAGTTCTGCTCCGACAACCACTTCCGCAGATGCAATATACCGGTTTCTTCCCAAAGACACACAGGTTATTTTGACTGTGCCTGTTGTTTTTGGTGTTACAATACCACTGGATGAAACTGTCGCGATTTTTGTATTCGAAGATTTATAAATTGCCACGCTTCCATGCTTTTCCGGCTTCAGCTGTATTGTTTTTCCTGTTTTTGTTTTTATCGGAGTTGTTTTATATCCGGTAAAATCTGTGTATATGAGCTGATTATATGTATACACTTTACAGGAAATTTTTTTTCCTCCATAAACAGCATAAATCTGAACATTTCCCCAGCTCTTTGCGGTGACTTTTCCATTGGATATGGCTGCAAGTTTGGGATTGCTGCTTTTCCACTGGACTTTCTTTGGATCTACTTTTCTTCCATTGTTGTAAACAGACAACTCTTTGGTTTTTCCTACCTGCACAGAAGCTGTTTTCTGCTCAAAATGAAAACTTTCTGTTGCCGCTGCTGCCGGTACTGAAAAGCAGATCAATAAGATAACCATTGCTATCAGACCTCTGATTTTTTTCCTCATACTGTGATTCCTCCTAAAAACATTCTGTAAAGTTATTATGCCGTAAATATCGGACATTTACAAGTTTCATATCTCTGTTTTATATGCAAAAAAACACCTTCCGGATCCAATCCGGAAAGTGTTTCTGCTCTGTTGTTTTTCAGTTTATAATTCTACATTGCTGCTGTTTGTAAAAACCGGATAAACTGCCGGAATGTGCCGCATTCCAACTCTTACACATAATTCCGCATACGCAACCGCCAGAAATGCCGGATCAATGATCTTCACCGGAAGTTCCTTTTCCAGCTTTTCTCCATATCCTGCCATTCCAAGACAACCTAAGATGATCCCGTCGGAATGATCTTCCTCCACTGCTTTTTTGCAGACAGCTTTCAGATATTTTTCTGTAGCCTCCGGATTGGTGCGCAGTTCTCCGATCGGAATATCCAGCGCCCGGACTGCTGCCATTTTTTCCCTGGCAATGCCGTTTCGCATCAGACGACGGTAGGTTCTTGGAATATTGATACTCTCGGAAGTCAGCACCGTAAAACGGTTGCAGATCATGCTCGCCGCAGTCAGACTGGTTTCTCCGGGACCGATCACCGGAATTCTTACATTTTCACGGATGGCATCAATTCCCACATCGCTGAAGCAGTAGATCACAATGGCATCGTATCCTTCTTTTTCCGCACGGATACTCTCCTTTACCATTTCCGCCGCAGCAAAGGCCTCATCTGTATTACAGTCCAGCTCGTCCGGACCTTTTTTGATACAGTCCACGGAAACCTCAGCATCGGAGGAAAGTGCCACTTTCAGCATTTTCTCACGTGCATCCATAGTTTCTCTGCTCATGGCTTTGTCTGACATGATTACTTTTATTTTCATTTTTTATCTGTTCTCCTTTGCTGCCTCCGCAGTCCATACCTCAGATTCTACTCCGATATCAGATGCCACAAAACGCCTGCCTGGATTTTTCTTATAATTCTCATATGCTTTGGTAACCAGTTTTCTTCCAACCAGAAGTGTCGGGATGTTGACAAAGATCAGGATTACATTGATCAGGTCAGATACATACCACAGGTTATCCAGCTGAAGTCCGGATAATACAGTCAGGGTTCCAAGTGGAACGAAGATCAGCGCTCCAAGGCATCTTGTAAAATAGATGAACTTTTTATTCTTGGAAATCTTGTTTGCAGCGATCTCTGTATAAGTCAGGTCACAGAGAAGTGTTGTAAATGCAAACAGTCCAAATGCAACGACCACGATGATAAATACGATCACATCCAGGATTCCGTCTCCCGGTACCAGCTCCTTGACGGAAATCAGGAACGTTCCGATCTTGTTTGCCTTCATCACATCCCAGTCAATGGACGGATTATTCCAGATAGCACCTGCAGTTACCACAAAACCAGCCAGAGAGCAGATCACGATGGTATCTACAAATACACCGATGGACTGAATGAATCCCTGCTCGCACGGATGATTGGCATCCGCAATAGAGGAGGCCTGTGTTGCAGTACCCATACCAGCCTCATTGGATAAAAGTCCTCGTTTCAGTCCCTGTGCCATAGCCACACCAAATGCTCCGCCAAAGATAGCGCTTGGTTTAAATGCTCCTACAAATACAGCCGCAAAGAATCCCGGCACTTTTCCGATATTCAGAACGATCAGTACCAGTACGATGAGAACATATAACCCTGCCATAACCGGTACAACCGCATCGGAAAATTTTGTTACGCTTTTGATTCCGCCAAATGTGATAACTGCGATGACCACGATAATAGCAACTGCGATCACATAGTACAGGGGATCTGTTACCTGTGTTGTTTTTCCTGTTACTTCTCCTGCTGATTTTTCAGGCAGTAGTCATACATTTCCTCACCGGTTGTCCACCATACACCATCAAAGGTTTCAATATAATCCAGAAGCTCTTCCAGAAGTCCGATCCTGCCCGGTGCTCCGATGGCTGCCGGATCCAGCTGAAGGACATAACAGAGGCCGTATTCATGGCATCCGAAAAATTCATCCTTCCAGTTGTTAAGAACTCCTGTATAATTTGCGATCCTGCCCTGGCCTGCCGGAAATGCCGGATGATAGTTGAACGCAAAATACGGAAGATCATAGTTTACCCAGTGAATAGGGATCTCCAGGATCTTATCCTCACCCAGATCTTTCCAGTATGGTCTGTCATCATCGCAGAGATTGCTGGAATACACCAGGCCGTTTTTCTTTGCGATCCGTAATGTATCCAGGGTCAGCTCGCCTTCCGGGGAACGAAATCCCTTCGGTGTAACGCCGCATACCTTTTCAATCGCAGCGATTCCTTTTTTGATGGCGCTTTCCTGCTCTTCCTCGGATAATAATGCCATATGCTCATGATGATATCCCAGTGCTGCGATCTCGTGGCCTTTTTCCACAATGGCTTTCAGCTTATCCGGATACTGCTCTGCCACCCATCCAGGAGTAAAAAATGTTGCGCGGATGCCCCGTTCTTCCAGTATTTTTAAGATACGGTCCACGCCTCTTGTCATTCCGTACTGTCCAAGAGACAGTGTTTTCGGCATATCCTTGCAGGTGGGATCTAACTGCAGCCAGAACAGTTCCGCATTCAGGTTGATGGTGATCATGGCGCTGCATTTTTTGTTTTCCGGCCACTTTGGTCTTTCCAGTTTCATCCTTATTTCTCCTCCTGTTCTTGTGAATGGCTTCGATACCAGTCTGATACTTCCGTTCCTGTTGCCACCCAGACATCCTCTTTGGATGTGATCTGCTCCAGCATATGTTTCAGGATCTGGATCCTTCCAGGGGAACCAATTACCTGGGGATGACTCATATAAGAAATGCAAAGCCCCTCTCTGTAATGTCCGCGGAACTCTCTCATAAAATTGTCTTCTACCAGACGATAGCTGGAAATCCTGTCCTGTCCTGCCGGTTCTGCCGGATACATGTTATATGCCATAGCTACGTAATCATCTACTTCCCATTTCGTAGGGATCTCGATAAAATCTGTTTCCTCACCGTTTATGATCGTACGATATGGTCTGTCGTCACCACGCATGGAGCTTGAATAACGGAAGCCTCTCTCATACAGAAGCTGCGGTGTGATCTTTGCCCAGTCACCGGATGGAGTACGGAAGCCTGTTACTTCATGACCGATAAGCTTTTTAAAGATTGCCTGAGTCTTCTCAATGATCTCGATCTGCTCCTCTGTTGTTTTTCCCGCAAATCTCTCATGTGCATATCCATGATGTCCGATCTCATGTCCTGCCTCTGCGATCCTCATGATCACATCTGGATAACGTTCAGCTGTCAGCCCCGGTACAAAAAATGTTGCTTTTACACCGTAACGATCCAGCATATCCAGGATACGGTCTACGCAGCGCTTTGGTCCGTACTGGCCTACGGATAAGGATTTGATGTATTTCTCACCGTTTGGAAGTCCACGGTTTCCGTTTTCCCAGGTGGTATCTCCGTCTACATCGAAGGTAAACATTACCGCACATTTTTTACCTTCCGGCCATTTTAAATTTCCCATTGTGTATTCCTTTCTGTTCTTTCTGGATTGTGAATTATCGTCTGAATACATATTCATTCTTTTTGAATTAATATTTGTTCACTTGGTCACCCACTTGTTTATAAAGAATAGCACCCGAAGGTGCTTTTCGTCAATGGTTTTTTCATTATCCTGTACTTTTTCGCCTGTTTCCGCCCCCGGTCCATGATTTTTTCCAAGCAAAGGCCGGGAACTTCTGGCATTTTAGCTAAATGCATATTTAATCAATTATCCCTCAGCATATCCATCGTTACCTGAAGATGTTCCTGCATCAGCTTCTGTGCTGCTTCCGTATCCCTTCTGCGGATCGCATCAATGATCTGACGATGTGATTCCAGCTCCTGCTTTTCGGAAGTGGCTTCCAGCACATCATAAAACTGCCCATACATCATATCCAAGATCGCATTCAGGACCAGCTCCAGTGTCTGGGTCATGAACATACTGCCGGTTTTTTCCGCATAGAGCTTGTGCAGTTCAAATTCACCGGTTGTAGTTCCGGTTGTCTCGTAGGTATGTTCCACTTTTTTGTAAGCTTTTTCCAGATCATCAATGTCTTCTTCGGATGCGTTACGGATGATCAGCTCCACACCCTTTACTTCCAGAACCTGACGGACTTCATAAGCTTCCAGCATGGAATAGCGTTCCAGATTTTTGCTGAGACTTTCTGTACGTTTCTCGGATCCGTGGCCTGGCTGTTCCCTTAAGAATCTTCCTTTTCCCTGGTAAGAAACGATCACACCTCTGGTTTCCAGAACATGAAATGCCTCTCTTAACACATTCCGGCTGACTTTCAGCTGCTCGATCAGTTCTCTTTCCGGCGGAAGCTTGCCACCTGGCTGGATATGCTTCTCATCGATCAGCCTGTAAAGTTCTTCTACTACTTCTTCATATAATAAAGTCCGTGCGGATTGACTTCTTAATCTCATATATTTCTCCATTCTGTTGATAATTCTGTATCCTTTAATTTTTAATTATAATTGGTTTTTCTACAGTTGTACAACAGAATTTTTACCGGATTTGTCAAATAAGTAAACGGCAGATTCTTTGTTGTGGATCTGCCGTCAATAATACTGTACATGTATTTCATTTTCGATCAGTCGTCGTAGTGATTCCAGTCTCCGAAGATTCCTTTGCTGCTATGGCCTGTTTTATGGCCATTTGCATCATAATGGTTTGCTCCGCCAAATACTCCCGGACGACTTTCTCCTACTTTGTGGCCTTTGGCATCATAATGATTCATTCCTCCGAAAATACCAGGTCTGCTTTCTCCGATCTTATGGCCTTTGGCATCATAATCATTATACCCTCCGAACAATCCGGGTCTGCTTTCCCCAATCTTATGACCATTTGAATAATCCGGGGTGAAATCCATCACCTGTCCGGCGTATGGAAAT
>NZ_QTYB01000022.1 GCF_003461955.1 Ruminococcus sp. AM36-2AA
GGCTCTCGCCACACCGGACTGGCGGCTCTGCCGCACCGTAATATTCAATCTGAATAAGGAGCTGGAAGAACAGGGATATTTGACGCTTAGAGGAAAAGTTCCGACAAAGTATTTTGTGAAGCGTTTCTACGGAGTAGAAGATACTTGTGAGATTCCACAGGAAGAAGGAAAGGAATGGTTTCATGCGTAAAAGAAAAATGTATTTATCAGTGGAAGACATTGCCGAACTCTTTGAGTTATCAGTTTCTTTTGGTTACCGGGTGGTGGAAAGAATGAACGCCGATCTGGCAAGTAAGAACTATTATGTAATTCTCGGTCAGGTACCAACCCGTTATGTAGAGGACAAGATCTATGGTCTGGAACACGTTGAGCAGTATTTGAAGGAGGATAAAGCGATATGAGTATAGTACAGGAAAAAATGTATATGGATGTGGATGATGTGTGTGCAATTCTTGGTGTTTCTAAAGCGTATGCCTACAATTTGATGCGGGAGTACAACAAGGAGTTGAAAGCAAAAGGCTATATTGTAGTAGCTGGAAAAATCTCTACCAAATTTTTGGCAGAAAAGATTTACGGAATGAAGGTTGAGGATTAACAATGGGTGTTTACAAAGAAGGAAAGAACTGGAAAGTACAGGTCTATTATAAAGACTGGCAAGGTAACCAAAAGAGAAAACAAAAACGTGGATTCCGGACCAAAGGCGAGGCAAAAGAGTGGGAGCGAGACTTTCTTCAGCAACAGAGCCAGGGTGTAGATATCGAATTCGGGAACTTTCTGGAAATCTACTATAAGGATATGGATGTCAGACTTCGTGAACACACCATGTATACAAAGCGTTACATCATTGACTTGAAGATCAGACCATATTTTGAGAAAAAGATTCTTAGTGAGATTACGGTGGCAGATGTACGTGCATGGCAAAATGAGTTGTTGATGTATAAGGATAAGAATGGAAAAGGCTATTCGCAGACGTATTTGAAAACAATCAACTGTCAGCTGACTGCAATCTTCAACTATGCTATCCGATATTATAACCTGCAGGATAATCCCTGCAGGAAGGCAGGAGCGATAGGCAAGAGCAAAGGAGAACCGAAGGACTTTTGGATGCAGGAAGAGTTCAATGATTTTCTGGAGACAGTAAGTGATAAACCGGAGACAAGAATGGCGTTTCTTCTGTTGTACTGGAGCGGAATGCGTATCGGTGAATTGCTTGCCCTTACTTATGACGACATCAATCTTGAGGAGAAGACCATCTCCATTACGAAATCTTATCAGCGATTAAAAGGAAAAGATGTGATAACACAGCCGAAAACACCGAAAAGTATCCGGATTATAACCATGCCAGATTTCCTGGCGGATGAGTTTCGAGAGTATTGCAGCCATCTGTACGGAATTATGAAAAATGAGCGTTTGTTTCACTTTACAAAATCCCATATGGAGCATGGCGGCGTCCTCCCGTGGGCCGCCATGCCTTTAACTGCTGGGAATGACAGAAAGAAAGCAGCGGCCTTGATTTCTCAAAACCGCCACCAGTGAATATAAATTAAGCGTGAAAATGGGTCTGCCCAGCAGCGGTTTTTTTCTTTTCTGCCGCTGGGCAGATGTTTTTTCTTTAGATACATGATAAGAGGAATTTTTGAAGATTCCATAAAGATTTGAAAAATGGACGGACATAAAAGACGTCCATTACACTATCGGAAAATCAGCAAGGAAGTTTCATAGTAACCTTTGCGCCGCCGGTTTCTTTTGAATTTTCTAAAATAAGCTGACCATTATGTTGTTCCATAATCGAATTTGTAATATATAGACCCATACCAAAGTGTAACTTTGAATTGCGGCTTTGATCGCCCATATAGAACCGTTCCTGTGCGTGGCATAATGCCTCTTTAGAAAACCCCGTTCCCTCGTCTGTGACTGAAATTTCCACGAAACCGTTGTTACTCTGAACATCCACATAAAGCGTTCCGCCTTGCGGGGAGTAGTCCAGCCCATTACTGATAACATTCATAATAGCACGTTCTATCAGCACCCTATCAAATTTCAGCATTTGAGGGAGTGAAACAGTATTCATTTGCAGCCGGATTTCTTTTGTCCGGCATAGTGATTCCATATAACCGAACAAGTGCTGCATGAACGCTGGCAAGTCTATGCTTTCAATATGGAGCTGATAACCAACCGCCGCCCGTGATATATCAATCAGGGTTTGAATATATGACTGCATCTGGCCGGAGCTTTCCACGACGTAACCAGCGTATAATCGTTGCTCATCATCAAGATTTGTTTCTGTGAGTAAATCAGCATTTCCTTGAATAACCGTCAGAGGCGTTTTCAAATCATGGGCAAGCGCGGCGATTTGCTCTTTCTGTGTCTGTTCGGTTTTCCATTGCCGTTCTAACGAAATTTTCAGATTATCTTTCATATCTGAAAAAGATGCAAGGACATCTTCAAACTCTTTGATTTTGGCGTGTCCTACTTCAAAATCAAGGTTTTGCTTTGAAACCTCCGCAGTTGCTTCAAAAAGCGGGGTCAGTTGTGTACGCAGGTTCTTAGCAAATCTGGCGGTCAGTATGATAATGACCAGCAGCGAATTTACAGCCATCAGGATAAACACAAGCGTGTCAGGAGATGGAAAATATTCCGGTAGCCATGACACTGTAAATTGAGAACCAATATAATACCTTAAAACGCAAAATTCGTTTTCCCGGACAACAAGTGCAAACTGCCTCCCCGTAGCATATTCAATATATTCTCCCTTTGCGTACAGCAGGGCAATTTCTTTTTCATCATCGTCCATATTGCTGTAAAGCTCATTAAAGTTCTTGTCCAGAATTAAGTAGCCGCATCCCTGTGGAATCACAACCTTTGTAATATCCGGGGCAATCGTCAGCGTTGGAATGATCTCTTTTACCTGCAATTCACTTAGATTTGCTCTTGTAGCTAATCCAGCATTTACAGCAAGTCCCTCCAAACCAGAAGGGACAATAATTGCCGCTACCAGCATGACAATGAGGGAGATAGCAAACTGGCGAAACAATATTTTCAATGTAGGTTTCTTTTTCACTCCCATTTATATCCTATCCCCCATACGGTGCTGATCGGACTTATTTTGAAATGCTCCAATTTCGCACGAATATTTTTTATATGCGTTGAGATCGTAGAGTTATCGCCTATTCCATCAAACCCGAAAACGGCTTCATAGATTTGTTCTTTTGTAAAAACCTGTCCCCGGTTTTTCGCAAGGTATTCACAGATTGAATACTCGCTTTTGGTAAGGGGAACCGGCTGTTCTGAAACATACAGTACCTTTGCGGAAAGGTCAAATCTTATATCAGGCTCAAATGAAAGTGTGCTGTGATGCTCCCTTTTTTCTCTGCGTAAATGTGCCGCGACACGGGCGCGAAGCTCCTGAATACGAAAAGGTTTCGTAATATAATCATCCGCACCGATGCCCAATCCAAACAATATATCTTCCTCTAATGTCTTTGCGGTCAGAAAGAGAATCGGGCAGTCTACCATATTCCTGATCTGTTTGCAAAACTCAAACCCGTCTGTGCCAGGCATCATCACATCCAAAAGAATGAGGTCATAGAAATGCAGCTTTTTGATGTCTACATCATCCGCATTTTGACAGACTGTTATCAAATATCCATCTTTCCCCAAACTGTTCTTAATCAATTCCAAGATAGAAACTTCATCGTCAACTACAAGTAAGTGGGTCAAAAAATCGCCTCCCGCCCCATTATACCACATTGTCGAGGTTACTCATCATTATTTTTAATGTCAGCTTTCCGATATTCATTGTTGATATTTACAGCTACGGCATTGCTTATATCCACATCCACAATACTGTAAACGTAGCCGAAACTGAAATCTTCCCCCGCCACATTTTTGAAGCGTTTCGATACCTGCCCGATTTCTTCTTGCAGTTCTGACATTTCAAGACATTCATCCGTTATGGTATATGTCAGGCCGTTATATGAAATTTCATCATAGTTTGCGGCGTTCAGCTCATAATACGGCAGAGATTCATTTAACGCCTTATTTTTATCGGCGGTATCGCGGAGCGCACCGCAGGCCGATAAGCATATAAGACTTACAAGCACAATTACCACGGCAAACAGGCACTTTTTATTCACTGTTTTTACCTCCCTCCCAACCATGAAACCAAACCAAACTGGCAATCAGCAGACAAACAGTGCAGCATACAGAAATAATCATACCGCTGAAAAAATCGGTTTTTACCTGTGCATACAGTTGGGGGCTATCCCATGCAAGCACAGTGTAATCCATAGCACGAACGCCCCAGGCCCAGGGAATATATTTCCATGTAGCGTCACCAAGCCCTGTTATCATAAGGGCAGCTATTAAACTCCCTGCAATTCCCAATCCCATAGATGCACCTTTTCCGAAGCTCATTCCCACAAACAAATGAATCAGGTAAATGGGAAGCATGGTAATCAACAATAGAATCCCTGCTTTCAGGTAAAGGCTTGCCGGAGCATCCCTATATAGTGCAGCGAATGTTCCTAACGCTAAAAATGTTGCGCCAAAAGCACAGATCATCAGAAAACCAAGTTTACCAATATACGTTGCCATGCGAGATGGGATTGTTCCCAACAAAAGCTGATAATGCCCGGCCTGATTTTCGATCTGAACAACCAGGCCCACAATAATGCCGATCAGAAACGGGAACGCAACGGCCAGCACTTCCAGATAGGCACTGATTTTGGTTGCCAGTTCCCATCTGGATATATGATAGTAACCCGCAAAAATCGCCGCACATATAATCGGAATCATGCTGTGCATATAGAGCAAAATGCTATGTTTACACTTCTGATATTCTGCTTTCCAGCAGCGAACCACAGATACCATAGTTACCCCACCTCCTTTTTCTCAAACCATCTTGCAGTTAAAAATGACAGCGCCGCAAACCAGGCCAGCGAAATGACCAATACAAGTATAATCATCCAAAATGCCATTGCCGTACTCTGATCTGCAACCGGCTCACCATTAGGCAAAATACCTAACACGGAAATCATAAGATGCGGCACCCAGCTATACGGGCAGATCATCCACAAAGAGGTTGTAGCCGTGAAAATCCCTAAAACGCTTCCAAGTCCGGCATTAAGAATAACCGTGACAAAGATACCAACTTTTTTTGATAACCATAAGCACAGCGGAACTTCCCATAGGCTTGCAATGACAATACAAGCTGTTCCGGCCGCAGCCTGCCAAATTCCGATTGTCAGGGGAATTTCGTTGATAACTAATATTGCAAAACCGCCCAACAGATTTAGCGCCAGGAAAATGAAATTCCCCACACAGGAGTAAATACCGGCCACTCCAATTTTTGCTTTCCAGACTTTGTTCTGCGAAACAGGCAATGAAGCAACGGCACGATATTTTAGTTTGCCATTATCCCGCTGTTCAATCAAGGCACAGGTGAGCGTAAGGAATCCAGGATAAAGCAGGTTATACCACCAATTATAAGAATTGAGCTGGAACCAAAGAGGGGCAAAAAAGTTCATAAGCGCAGTTACAAACGGGGCCAGAACGATCAGCGTTTTTGTGAAAGTTCTCTTATGCTTTAGGTTCTCTGCCTGAATATATGCCATCTCCATTTAATATCCCTCCTTACCATTTCTGCGAATAACATCCATAAAGAGTTGTTCCAAATCTTCACCGGCGCGAAGCTCTCCCTCATATCCAAGGACGCCGCCAGCAATGATACCCACATGATCTGCAATCTGCTGGACTTCTGACAGAATATGGCTGGACAAAATAACTGTAATCCCTTTGCAGGGAAAAGAGCGAATTAACTCTCGAAGTTCCTCAATCCCTAAAGGGTCAAGGCCGTTAGTCGGTTCATCCAGAATCAAAAGCTGGGGACTGTTCAGCAATGCAATAGCAATACCAAGCCGCTGCTTCATACCAAGAGAAAACTGCCCGGCCCGTTTCTTGCCGGTATTCGTGAGCTGGACAATTTGCAATACCTCGTTAATTCGTGCATCGTCCAGGCCGAGCAATGTAGTTCTGACTTTGAGATTTTCGTATGCAGTCAGATTTTCGTAAAGCGGGGGCATCTCAATCAAAGCACCGATATGCTCCAGATCATTCCGCTTCCACGGGTGGCCGTCAAACTCGATGCTTCCCGATGTGGGGCGCAAAATGCCGGTGAGCATTTTTAAGATCGTGGATTTGCCAGCCCCATTCGGCCCCAGCAGACCATAAACCGAGTTGCGCCGGATGTTCAGTGACACATTGTTTACCGCCATTTGCCCCTTGAAATTTTTGCAGAGGTCAGTCGTTTTCAAAATCATATCCATATAATCAAGTCCTTTCTTTGATTTTACGGATAGCATACCGGGCAATTTTGAAGATTTCATAAAGATTCCCGAAAACAGAATATGAACAATACACCGTAACCGTGGAGCATATCGCAACAAAGCACCAACCTACGCATTTAGGGCCTTAAAAAGCCCTATATTTCAAGGTTTTTCCCGCATAGTCGGCGGGGTATGTGAGTGTTTTATCCTATCCCCGCCATAGTGCCGCTCTAAATGCGTAGAATTTACCAGCAGAAAATCGCCGGTTTCTCTGGCTCCATACTCCCAGATATGGTATCATGGAAAAAATCAATCTGACGGGGGTATCAGGATGGACGGACAAGAAAAGCTGCTGGACTATGAAACAATCAAAGCCGCCGTTGCCGGTGAGAAGTGGGCCACAGAAAAGGTGCTGGCCCACTATGCGGACTACATCGACGAGCTTTCCACGGTGGAGATCAGGCAGCCGGGCGGCAAAGTGAAAAAAGTCATTGACGAGGATATGCGGCAGCACATTTCCTTAAAGCTGCTGGAAGCGTTGCCGAGCTTCCCGCTGGAACAAGAATAACGATCAAGAGGGCTGCACCCTCTTACGCCGCTTTGCGGCTATCACCTGCACACCCCCGAAACAGATACACCCGCTGCGCGTCTGTACCTGTTTCGGGGGCTAATAATGACTGTAACCTACGCCTTTCGGGGCTGATAACCGCCAGTTTCAAGGCTTCTCCCGCACGTTTGCAGAGGTGGGCGAATACTTTATCCTATCCCCGTCCATACCCGGCATGGCTGCGGTGATCTTGCCTATCGTCCTGCGTCGGTCTGCGTTGTGGTACATACAGATCAAATTTTCTTCTTCCACGGTAAAGTGCATCATTCCTCATACCTCCAATTCATTTTTCTTGGTTCTGGCCGCCGCCTTTTTCGGGCTGGTGGCCTGTTTGCTGTCGGCAAGCTGCTTGCGGATAGATGGCCGGGGCTTGCGAATACTCACATCACGGCGCTCATCTTTGTTAATCATGGCATATACCCCGTGTCGGTCTTTTATGCTGGTAAAGCACAGGGACTTATAGGGCAGCATGGCAAAGAGCCGGTCATTGTCCTTGGTGGAAGCCAGTGCGTCAAAGTGCGGTGAGATCTCCACCATAAAATGTGTCTTGTTGGGGCTGTTGGGCGCGGACAGATCTTTCAGCTTATCCACGATGCGCCGGGCCTCGGTTTCAATCCGGCTGTCATGCAAAGCCGTAACGTGGGCTTTGAAGTCGCCGGGGACGGCCCGCCCCCGGCTGTGCTGCTCCTGCCGTAAAGCCTCCTGCAGCACAGCCGGGTCATGGGGCTGGGCCTCATACCGCAGGAAATTTCCCAACACCCGGTCAGGGCTTCCGTCAAAATACTGGCCATCCGGGATGTCACGGGTTCCATGCTCATAAAAGAGCCGGTTCACGCTCACCGGCTGGGAGGCTTCAACGACGTGCCGGAAATGCTGCTGATAGTCCAGCTCATAGAGATTACCCCGGATGGTGCCGCCCTGTGTGCCGGTCAACTCCACCGCATGGCGAAATTCTAATATAGTGTAACAACAGTTTTTCATCAGTCTTATCAGGATTCGTAATATAGTCCAGAGCTTTCTTGTCTGTTACTTTAATGGGGAAGATCTTAAGATACGCCATAATTCTTTCACCATCTCTTTCAATTCTTGCATTTCTTCCGGATACAGATCTCCGGTGCTGTTTACTTTCTTGGCAATCTGATTAATATTCACACCGATCTTATGCATTTCCTCGTATTGTTTCTTTAATGGAGTAGTGTCTGTATTGACAATATAACCGTCGATTGCCATTTTACGAAGGTAAGCTCCCATATTTTTTGTTTTTGATTCAATCATCTTTCTGCGAATCAGCTTCTTTTCTTCCGGGGAAACACAAAACAAAATTTGTATATTTCTTTTTCTCTTTGCCATAGGCAGATTCTCATTTCATTGGTTCTTCGAAGTAGTGACTTCTGAGTTTTTAATTTAGGGCAGGGTTCCCTAAATTGTTGGTTTTTCGGAAGTGTATATACACTTCCTGTCCTTGCTATTTACCGGTGGCACAGCCGCCGGAAGAGAGTCCTTAAAAAAGATTCCTCTATAAATAAGGTACTGAGAGAAGAAAAAGAAGAAAAGAGGTCAAACCGATGTCACGGAAAAACCATAAGATGATAGATGGGAGACTACTGCAAACGAATAAGAAGTATTCCCAGTTAAAGATAAAGCAGAAAGAAAAGATTGCGGAAGTATGCGATTGATAAGGTTTCAAAACCGGAACGTTGTGCCAGTCGAAAAGCTGGCGGAACCGGATATCGCTATACCTGTCAGGTGGGCGGGAAAATCTGTCATCTGACTTATGAAGAAAATTATAAATGGTTTATGCCATTTGTGAATAAGCTTGAAACACTGATAAAGAATCTGACAATCCAGTGTGTAAGGCTAAAAGAGGAAGTCCTGCAATTGCGAAAAGAAAAGAAGAGATTGTCAGAGGATGTGGAGTTTTACAAGGGCAAGATTAAGGATATGAGTGATAGGACAGAGCTGTTGCAGGAAAAGGCTGATGATCTGGAGCGTGTGAAGAGATATGCCGGTGCAGAGCAGATTGATACGATTATTCGTAAGGTAAAGGAACAGGAGCGTACAGAGCAGCAGATAAGGCGGTATGACAGGTCTTATGGGACAAGATAATGGGAAGGATGGATTTGATGAGATGAAAGATAATCGAATGGATAATATCGTGGAATATGCTTATAACATGGATAACGGCTATGTTGAGGTGTGGTTTACAGATGGAAATATGTTACGGATAAAGTGCGAAGAAGTGGAGGCTGCTCTGAGGACAACAGAGCAGTCTCTGGCGAAGCTGCATAGGTTGTTGGATAACAAGCCGATAGAGTATGTGGCAATGGCTTTGTCCGGGGAAATGCAGGCATATTGTGATATTGAGGATGATATGGTTAAGGGAATGTTTGGGACGATTGTGCAGGGGTATCTGAAGAATGGGTATAACAGGGTTACAGCGGAGATGATGGCTAGGGAGTTTTTTAGGTATGAGAGTTGAAATATATTTACTAGTAAAACAGGAAGTGTTTTGTTATTATTTATTTGAAATGGAGGGCTGATTATGATGAAAGCATTAAATGAAAAAATAAATAATTTATATCAAAGCCAAAATAAGAATATGGGCGGAAAAGGTTTGTTATGGATGGCCTTGATTTTTGCTGTTTTAAGCTGTTATTTCTTTATACCTAATATTTTTTCTGAGGGAGTGATTGATAGAGTTATTTTTAGATATTTAATAATTGCATTTGCTTTTTTGGCTACATTGTCGTTCACTTCATATTTTTACATATATAGTAAAAAGAAAACATCAAAACGATTCACTAGCATTGTAATAGTCTTGTATAAACTTTTTTTGACGATATGTGTCGTTATTTGTATTCCTATAATAATTTTTTTGAAAATAACCGAAATAATATTAAGTTACAGAGCTAAAAAGTTAGATAATTTGGAAAACTGGCTTATTATTTTAGTTATTGATTTGTTTGTTATTATGGCTTTGTGTTATATTGATATTTTGAGTGTGCAAAGAGTAACGGAATCTATAATTTATTTTGTAAAAAATCAATACAACTATAATATTATTAAATATCCGTTGGAATTATTTTTGATATTATGCCTATTTAAATTAGAGATGGATGTTACTAATATGATCATACTAAAAGTTATGAATCATTTTGGGATTTCTAAAATAAAAAGGAAAGTAGGCGAAAGACAGAAAAACAAGACCTATGACTATTTGATTAAAGATGATATTTCCAAGTATATAGATGAAAAGAATAATGATATAAAGCAATATGAAGAAAAACAAAAGGATAGTTTAAGATATGATTTGGAATATCAAAAGAAAACCATTTGGAAATTTCAATTGGTATGTTTAATTATATTATTTTTTATTGCAACATTTATTCCAGATTGGTTATTCATGGGGCATCAGGGAGATGCAATTAATGTTATAACTATTTTTACATTAATTATGTTGTATATTGATAAGAGAAAAGAGTGGAGATATTAATACAGGAGATAGCAGACTTATTATTGAAATTGAAACGTAAAGTTTATAAAATTTTTTTGATGAAAAACGATTTAATTATGATATAATTTGAAATATAGATTCGCCAATGGTGTGCTTGGGAAATCGGAAATTTCTACACAAAGCATAAAGAAGAAAAATATTACACAAGTTTTTATGATAAAACAGAACCTCGAAACGATATCTTAGATACATTTAGGCCAATGAGAGAAGTAGTTCTAGGAGAGATACGATGAAAATATTATTTCGTACAATGAGATATAACTGGCGTTACATATTTTCTAAAAGTAACAAAATCGCAGTAGCCCTATTTTCTGTTTGGGGGTTTGTTACATTAGTTACACCTACAGATATTATGTTAAATTGTATTGATAATATAGTTCTGCGAATAATTGTAGCCGTGCTTATTTTGATGGTAATCTATTTTGCTATAGTAATAGGGGTCACGATTTATACGAAGCAAAGAAAACAAGTGAAAATTTTTGATCTTCACTCAAATCATTCGTTGTTTGTGGAATATGGGGATTTATTTAATAGCGGAGATCCAAATGAAGAGAAGAACATTGCTTTTGCTGGGAATCGATGTTTCGACACGATTGTGGATGATGATTTAATAGGGTCAAAAAAAATTCACGGTATGGCACTTAAACGAATATATGAGCAAGGCAATAGGGATTCAGATACAGTCTCGAATGAGATACAAAACAATTTGTCATTGCATGGATATAAGTATACAGATCTCAAACAAAAAGAAAAACGAAGTGGAAACTTGCGTCGATATGATGTCGGATCGGTTGCTGAAATAAATGGTCTCAACAATGAACAGTATTTTATCTTGGGGCTAACATATTTTGACAATGAATTAAGAGCCCATGTCGAAAAGATAGACTATATAAAAGCTATAGCTTCTTTAGTAAAGTATATTTCAGAACGCTCTCAAGGGTTTTCTACATATATGCCTGTAATTGGGACGGGAGGGGCTGATGCAGGCAGTGTAAATGACTTAGTTGTCTATATTGTTAAAACAATTGAGCTTTTTAAGGATGAAATAGATTGCGATATACATATTGTTGTAAGTGATAAAGAAGAAAAATTAGGTTTGATGAACCTGAAAATGTTATAGGGAGGAACCACACGTGAACAGAACAGGTACATATGTTGCCTTTGACGGGCAGGGATCGACAGATCCTACAGAAAGCGATATTCATTATTTTAACTTGCTGAAGGCATGGAATAAATCTGGAAGTATAGATTTTAGGTTTACTAATTCACATGAAAAAACTTATCAGGTACGTGATAGCTCATCAAAAGCAACGCTTTTTAACAGATTAGAAACTAGATTATCAGCGAGTAAGAATTTTCTTCTGATTATATCGGATAAGACAAATTATGACAGAGGAATTCTTAATTGGGAAATTGAAAAGGCCGTTGATTATTATGAGTTGCCAATCATAATAGCATATCCAGGGTATTCTAAGATTGGCGCACCTTCAGAATTGAATAGCATGTGGACAAAATCTTTGGCGGAACGAATAAAAAATGAAAGGGCACATTGTATACATATACCGTTAAAAAAAGAACCGATATTTGACGCGATTAATCAGTTTTCTGTTGTTAATTCAAAGTATCCTAAGGGAGGCGCTTTGGGGTGTTACTCAGAGGAAGCGTATAAAAGCTGGGGTATTGTTTAGCAACGTGAAAACGAGCTTCGGCTTATATGCTATTCTGGGTACAATTTGGGTACAGCAGCTTTGTAACCACATTAATAAGATACAAAACCGTATCAAAATGATGCGGTTTTGAAACACAATAACAATAAAGTAACATGAAAAATGAAAGATTCAGCATTCTGGTATAAACACGTGATAGAGACAAATGGAGTCGAATTATAAAAAGAAGAGACCGGATATGAAGATCCATCTTTTTGCGATCTGATGTGGAAAATCTGGAGAAGAATCATTGGGTCCGGCAGAAGTATTGAAGCTTCATGAGGTTTCAGTAAAAGAATTCCAGACGCTTGTGGCAACAGGGGAAGTGAAGCATGTTGCAGGCCTTGCAGCGTGGGCACGCTGGATGAGCAGAGAAGATGAAAAAATAATGGAATATCATGGACTGGTATCTTATAACCCGGACAAATATCAGGAAGATCATGTATCCTGGTGGGACTGTGTCGACGTGATCTCTTCCAGCGGATATTATCCGATTGATCAATGGGAGCAGGAACTGGATCGTATCGAAAAAACCGTCTTAAAATATAGGAAACCATTTTTCTTTGCCGAAGCGGGATGTATGTCACGAAAAGGCTCCGGGATGATTCCGAATAACTGGGAATTGCAGGGAGAACTTCGCCTGGAAGAACAGTGTGAATGGTATCGTGCAATGTTTGAGGCCTGTAAGAAACGACCATGGCTTCGTGGCTTTGCTTTATGGGAATGGGCACCAAAGCTGCCTTCTGCGTCCGAGGCATGGAAGGACGACAGTTATGAAATATGTGAGAAACCGGTGCAGGTGATAATAAAGAGATTCTATGAGCATGAGGCAGGAACCTCATTAATGTAATATTTGTAAAGGAAAAAGAACCGTCTGTTTTGATGGGATTAATTTCTGTTATGACAGACTGTTTTTTCTATTCCATTATCAATAGTTGATTTGCGGAAAAACATCGAAATATATGTGTCGTGAGGAGAAGTTTATGCTGTATATAATACTATTAGTTGAGCTATATGGGCATATGTCAAAAATATTATTGACATATGCCTTTTATAGAACTATTATATAAGAAAAGCAAGAAAGGAGCAGTTTATGCCGAGACCAGTAAAATGCAGAAAAGTTTGCCATTTCCCCAATGTTTTAGAATTCTTTCCGGCAGATGATACTGAGAAAAAAACACCTATTATTCTGACGGTAGATGAGTATGAAACCATCCGTCTTTTGGACAAGAAAGGTTATAGTCAGGAGCAGTGCGCAGCATCTATGCAAGTCGCAAGAACAACCGTTCAACGAATTTATGAGATTGCCAGGAAGAAAATAGCAGATGCACTCATTGATGGATATCCGCTTAAAATTGAAGGTGGAGATTTCAAAATCTGTGATGGTCAGAGCAGTAACTGTGGGCTTGGAGGATGTTACAAGCAGGAGCTTCATCAAAAATATGCAGCGGAAAAAGGAGAAGGTATCATGAGAATAGCAGTAACGTATGAAAATGGACAGATTTTTCAGCACTTTGGACACACAGAGACATTTAAGATTTACGATGTAGAGGAAGGAAAAGTAGTACATTCAGAAGTAGTAGATACGAATGGAAGCGGACATGGCGCATTGGCAGGAGTTCTTAAAGCATTGAATGCAGATGTTTTGATCTGTGGCGGAATCGGAGGCGGCGCACAGACAGCGTTAGCGGCAGCCGGCATTAAGCTTTTCGGAGGAGTTTCCGGAGATGCGGATGAAGCAGTAGAAGCGTTTATCAATGAAACACTCGATTATAATCCGGATGTGAAGTGTTCTCATCATGAGCACAGCCACGGGGAAGGACATACATGTGGCGACCATGGATGTGGAAGCCATAGCTGTCATTAAGAAAAATAGCAAAAAATAATAATACAAAAGAATGTGTCAAGGTAATGGAGAAAGGCAACTGTTGACTTTTGCCTTTTAGCGTGTTAAAATCGAGAATGTAGAAAACAAAGACGTTTTGCAGTCATTATTGCAAAGCGTCTTTTTATTTTATCAGCAGTGATAAAGAGTGTGCGGTAAACAGATAATACAGAAAAGGAAGAATGCTTTATGAAAGAATTGTTATTTTTGTTTGTATTGTTTGTTTCTAATGTTATTCAGGCTATCACAGGGTTTGCCGGTACGGTATTGGCGATGCCGCCCTCCGTTTATTTGCTTGGGCTGGATCATGCAAAGGTGGTCCTGAATGTTATGGCCTGGCTGTCCGGACTGATGATCGCAGTGACTGGATATCGACATATAAACTGGAAAGAATTGCTTAAGATGTCTGCGGTCATGTTGGTTGGAATGTTTGCAGGGATACAGATCTGCCGGATCGTGAAATCTGAAAATATTCTTCTGACAATATATGGAATCATAATCGTCGTAGTTGCATTAAAGAATCTGTGCATCCATACAGAGAAAAAACTTCCGGATCTCATTTTGTGGATAGTTCTGATCCTGGCAGGGATAATTCATGGTATGTTTGTATCAGGAGGGGCGTTACTTGTGATCTATGCAACACAGGTACTGAAAGAAAAAGAAGAATTTCGTGCGACAGTGGCCCCTGTATGGGTGGTGCTGAATTTTTTTCTGATGGTTACCCAGTTCAGGAGCGGCCTGGTTGGAACGGCAGATATTCGACTGATCTGTATCAGTATCCTGCCATTACTTATAGCTACATGGTTAGGTAAAAAGCTGGTATGTAAAGTATCTCAGAAGGTATTTCTGAATCTGACTTATATACTGCTTCTGATATCTGGAGTATCTTTGATCGTTTGATGCAGTTGATCACAGGAAGCTGCGGTGGAGAAAGGTGTATAAATATGGCAGTAACATTGCGTGAGATCATAAAACAGGTACAGCATCTGGAGATGAAGTTGGTAGCAGGTGAGACAGGACTGGATCATGAAGTGTCATGGACGCATATGGTAGACAGCGACACGATTTCTGCATTTCTGCAGGGACAGGAACTTACCTTTACAACAGGGTTGGGACTGAATGAAAATCTGACTCTTCTTCGTCTGGTAAAGGAAGTATGGCGAAACAAAGCCAGTGGGATCGTGATTAATACAGGGCCTTATATCAGTGAGATCGGACAGGATGTTATTGATTTTGCAAATGAAAAGGGATTCCCGGTATTTGAAGTACCGTGGAAGGTTCGAATGGCTGAAATCATGCGGATCATATGTTTTGCAATAACAAAAGAGCAGCAGAACGCAATTGAGGTTGCGACGGCACTGAACAATGCCTTTTTATGTCCGTCCCAGGAAGAATTGTATGTTTCGGCACTGATGAGAAAAGGGTATTTTACAGACAGTGCATATACGGTTGTGAATGTGTGTGTTCTGGAAGACAATGATCGTGTAACAGGAACAAGGCTAGAGCAGATTTTATCTAAACTGAGCAGTCATATCCGCTGTAATTATAATGGGATTTTGTGTTGTGCCCAGGATAAGCAGATTCTTCTGGTTTTGTGTGATTATTCTGATGAAGCATGCAGAAAAACTACAGAGAGGATTTTTCAGATACTATGCAGGATGGTATGTCAGAAGGAACAGATTTTTGTAAGTGTAAGTAAGCAGATTTCCGGGATCAGGCAGATTTATAAGAGCTATCAGTTTGCGGAAAAAATGTCTGATCTATTATGTGTCTGTCAGGTTCCGGGCGAGCAAAGCACAGATGGCGGAAAGATTATTTTTTACAAAGATCTTGGGATTTACAGGGTACTGCTCACACTTACAGATAAGGAAGCAATAAAAGAATATCTGGCAGATACAGTAGCTCCATTGTATGAATATGATGAGATGAACCACTCAGATCTGGTCAGAGTACTTCAGTGCTACCTGGCTAACGACTGCAGTGTCAAAAGTGCGTCACAGGAATTGATCGTACATCGAAATACAATTAATTATAAGCTTGGAAAGGCCGCTGAGATACTTGGAAAAAATCTTTCTGATTTTGATGTGCGTTTTCAGCTGAGGCTGGGTTTCCTGTTATATCAGATGAATGAAATGTAAAAGGAAAATGCGGCAGCAGAATAATAACGATTGTGCTGCAGCACAAAAATAATTGTATAGATGTCTATTGCAGACAGCCAGTGTCGAGAGTAATATATGACTCAGATAAGACAAAGGCGTCTGGTTCACAAATGAATGTGGGCCGGGCGCTTTTCTTATTCTACAACAAATAATAAGTTTGTTTACCGCAAAAATGAACAATATTTAAAACTGAATTACAGATAAAGAGGAGGAAGTTATTATGAGTTTAACAGGAAAAGAAGTAGCACAGATGCACAAAGATTATGTGATGCAGTCATGGGCAAGATCAGGAGCAGATACTTTACCGGTAGAAAGAGCTGAGGGAATTTATTTTTACGATTATGATGGAAAAAAATATGCAGATATGGCTTCACTTCTGGTGTGTTCCAACCTCGGACATGAGCTTCCGGAGATCGTTGAAGCGATCAAGGAACAGGCTGATAAGATGTGCTTCATGGCACCGGCATATGCATCCGAGCCTAAGAGCATGCTGGCAAAAATGCTTGTAGAAGCAGCAGGAGCAGATACATACAAGAGAGTTTTTTTCACAAATGGTGGAGCAGAATCCAATGAGAATGCTATAAAAATGGCACGTATGGTAACCGGAAGAACCAAGATCTTTTCCTGCTACAGAAGCTATCATGGAGCTACACTTGGAGCATCCAATGCTTCCGGTGACTGGAGAAGATATGCAGCAGAGATCGGTGGTGCAAATGGATTCGTACACTTTATGAACCCTCAGATGTATCGTGACGGATATACAAAAGGAGTTGATGATGCAGAGGTAACGAAGAAATATCTGGATGCGCTGGATCTGCAGCTCAGATATGAAGGCCCCGGAAATGTGGCAGCGATCCTGATGGAGTCTATAGTAGGTGCAAACGGTGTCATTCTTCCTCCAGACGGATATATGGAAGGTGTTCGTGCACTTTGTGACAAATATGGAATCCTTCTGATCTGTGATGAGGTTATGGCAGGATTTTACCGTACAGGAAAAATGTTTGCATTTATGAATTTCGACATGAAACCGGATATCATTACATTTGCAAAAGGTGTTACCTGTGGTTATGTACAGCTGGGCGGATGTATTGTAAGTAAAAAGGTTGCGGAGTATTTTGAGGAAAATGTTCTTCAGTGCGGACTTACTTACAGTGGACATACACTTGCATGTGCGGCTGGTGTAGCAGCAATGAAATATTATAAAGAACACGACATCGAGGGCCATGTAGCTGAGATGCACGAGATCGTTGCTCCGTTTATGGATGAGATGGTAAAGAAGCATAAATGTATTGGTGAAGCAAGATGTATCGGTTTGTTCGGTGCACTTGAAGTAGTCAAGAATAAAGAAACCAGAGAACCGATGCAGGAATACGGCGTACCCGGACCGGTAATGCCGTGGATATTTGCAGAATTAAAGAAACGTGGCTTTGCAACCTTCGGACGTGAGAACTTTATTGAAATCTGTCCGCCACTGATCATCACGAAAGAGGAGCTGGAAGAGTATCTCCCGATCCTTGATGAAGTGCTTACAATGGTCGATGAAAAATTTTGTGACTGATAAAGCAGGAGGTAGCCTATGAACTGGGATTATCTACAGCCGGTAAAAATTCATTTCGGCAAAGGTAGAGTAAAAGAAATCAAAGAAATAGCCAGAGAGCTTGGCTGCGAAAGAGGCCTTCTGGTGGCAGGACCGTTTTTCTTTAAAAGCGGTCTTGCCGAAAAGGTCATAAAAGAGTCAGAAGGAATGATCGTTGCTTCTTTTGGAGATGTTTCTCCAAACCCGGACGTTGCAGAGGTAGATGCCTGTGCAGAAGTGATCCGGCAGAAAAATATCGGATTTGTGGTAGCACTGGGTGGAGGCAGTCCCATGGATTGTGCCAAAGCAGCTGCCAGTGTAGCTCTGACTTCGGATTCCATCCGTAAGTATCATGGAACCGGAGTAGCAATGCCGGAGAAACATCTTCCACTGATCGCAGTTCCTACGACTGCAGGAACAGGAAGTGAAGTGACCTGTGTATCAGTTCTTTCGGATCATGCAAATGGAAAAAAAGCGCCGATCGTATCAGAGGGATTTTATCCGGCAGCAGCTATCATTGATCCGGAACTTACTTATACAATGCCACCGCAGGTTACGGCAGGAACAGGAATTGATGTTCTTTCCCATGCGATCGAAGGCTATTGGAGCAAAGGTCATCAGCCGATCTGTGATGTACTTGCGATGCATGCAGCAGAACTGGTATTTAAATATGTTTACAGAGCATACAGGAAGCCCGATGATGAGGAAGCAAGGGAGAAAATGTGCGAAGCATCTTTGATCGCAGGATTGGCGTTTACTTTACCGAAAACCACTTCGTCCCATGCGTGTTCATTTCCATTGACCAATATTTATCACATTCCGCATGGCGAGGCGTGTGGCCTGACCCTGGATTATTTTATAAGAATCAATGCAAAAGGCGAAGGTGGTGAACGTGTAGAGGAATTTGCCAGAAGGATTGGATTCAAAGATGCAGAAGAGATGGCGGATGCAGTTCTTGAATTAAAGAAAAAAATGGGATTGCGGTGTGATCTGAAGGATCTGGAGCTTGATGATGATCAGATTGCAGAGCTGGTTCGCATCAGCAGACACCCGAACCTTTATAACAATCCGGTAGAGATCACAGACGAGATGCTGGATGAGATGTATCGATATCTGGCCGGAAAGTGAAAGATTTTGATTGAATATTGAAAAAAATAATGATAATATAGAGAGACGATGGAGTCCGGATACTTTGGTATCTGGGCTCTTTTTGTATTTATGGATGGGAGATGAAGGATTATGAAACTGATCACAGCAATTGTAAGACCTGAGAAAGTGATGGACGTCATCAAAGCACTGGAGCAGGAAGGATATTTTGCTTTTTCAAAATGGGCAATTTCAGGAAGAGGTAAGGAAAAAGGAATTCAGGTAGGGGATGTCCTTTATCAGGAAATGGCAAAAAACATGCTGTATATTACTGTTGGGGACAAAGAAAAAGATGAGGTTGTAGATATTATCATTAACAGTGCAAAGAGTGGGCAGTATGGACATTATGGTGATGGAAAAATTTTTGTTTCCGATATCAGTGAGGCATATACGATCAGTGAAGAAACCAGAGAAGATGATGATGAATGATATGATTGATGAAGCAGGAGGATATATATGGGTGAAAGAAATAAAAGAACAAAATTAAAAAAATCCATGGGACCTGGTTCGATCTGGGCAGTTGCAGTCGGTTCCATCATTGGATGGGGATGTTTTATACAGGGTGGTCTCTGGACAGAACGTGCAGGTGGACCGCTCCCGCTGTTTCTGGGATTTCTGGCAGGCGGTCTTTTAATGATCGTGGTAGGCTACAGCTATTCTTATATGATTGCAAAATTCCCGGTAGCGGGTGGTGAATTTGCCTATGCATATAAAGGCTTTGGAAGAACTGCTTCGTACATATGCGGATGGATGCTGTCGCTTGGATATCTGTCTATTGTAGCTTTGAATGCAACGGCACTTCCGGTATTGGCATCCTATATTTTTCCTGGAGTCTTTAACAGAGGTTACCTGTATACAATTGCAGGATATGATGTATATATGGGTGAAGTCGGATTATCCCTGTTCTTTATCATACTTTTCGGGATCATGAATTACAAAGGTGCGAAATCTGTAGGAAATCTTCAGCTTGCGATGGTCCTTATCATGTGTGCAGCGGTTGTTGTATCAGTCATTGGTGTGATCGCAACAGGACATTTTGATGCTTCAAACTTGCAGCCGGCATACGGAGCCGAAGGCAAGTCTCTTGGAAGCGGTTTTGTATCTATCCTGGCATTGGCTCCGTTCCTTTATGTAGGATTTGACTGTATTCCACAGGCGGCAGAAGAATATGATTTTCCACCACAGAAGTGCAAAATGCTGATCATTTCAGCATTGATCGTAGGTGCTTTGATCTATGGTGCAATGGCACTGGTGACAGATTGTGTTGTTCCCTGGCAGCAGGTTCTGACTATGACAGATGCGAATGGAACTCTTGTAAAATGGCATACAGGTGCAGTTCTTGATCTTGCAATGGGAAAAATTGGTGTGTGCTTTGTGGCACTGGCAGTGTGCATGGGAATTTTTACCGGTATGAATGGATTTTTTATGACATCCAGCCGTCTTTTATTTGGTATGGCAAGAGCAAAAATGCTTCCGTCAGCTTTTGAAAAGGTTCATCCGGAGCATAAAACTCCGTCCATATGTGTTGGGTTTACCATGATCATCTGCTGTATCTGCCCATTTTTCGGCAGAGAAGTGATCGGCTAGGTTGTAGATATGTGTTCCGTAGGTACTGCGTTCGGATATTTCTTTACCTGTGCAGGTGCTTATATTCTTCTGAAAAAATATGGCGATGATACAGATACAAATAAAATCCATCCGGCAGTAGCAATGGGCGGTTGCGTGATCTCTGTCGCAATATTGCTGCTTCTGATTGTGCCCGGTTCTCCTGCATTCATGGCTCCACAGTCCTTTGCAGCACTGATCGTGTGGGTGTTGATGGGAGTTACCTTCTATTTTGTTTCAAAGAAAAATTTTGCGAAAATCACTAAGAGAGAAATGGATTATCTGATTCTTGGAAATGTGCAGGTAGTTCGAGGGCTGAGAAAAGGAAAAGATCAGGGAAGAGTTGTACAGGGAAATATTGTGGCTGATCAGAGTAATAAATCTTAAAAGGTAATAAAACGGCTGCAGGCCTATAATACTTTCAGGGTAACAGAAAAACTTCCATTCAAAAAATGGGAGTTTTTCTGTTACCGGAGTATCATATTTGCAAGGTGTGATTTATAAAGTATCTTGACAGAGGTACCGATCCTGTTATACTATTAAAACTGATAAAGGGGAGTAACCTACGTTTGGAAATCTGCGTTTGCAGTGTCGTCAGTACGGTGGAAACATCCGGCGCTGCAGGGAAATGGTGAGACTTTTATTGCATTTTTTGTTGTGCAATAAGGGTTTCTTTTTTTATATCCTTTTATCAAAAAAATCCTTTATTGCATAAAAAAATTACAGTTGGTGAATATTTGCAAAAAAGGAGGCAAAGGGAATGAAAGAAATTTATCAGCAGACAGCAGAAGAAGTTCTCGAGCGTGTGGAAAGCAGGGAATCAGGGCTTACCGATGAACAGGTCAGACGGTCCAGAGAGAAGTGCGGATGGAATGAGCTTGCAGAAGGAAAGAAAAAAAGTATTTTGCAGATCTTCTTTGAACAGTATAAGGATTTTCTGGTGCTGATCCTGATCGCATCGGCAGTGATATCCGGTATGCTTGGAGATGTGGAAAGTGCAGCAGTTATCGTGATCGTTATTACGATCAATGCGATTTTGGGAACTGTGCAGACAGTAAAGGCTGAGCAGTCCCTGCAGAGCTTAAAGAAGCTTTCCGGACCGGAGGCAAAGGTATTACGTGATGGTGTGGCGGTACAGCTCCCGGCAAGAGAACTGGTTGTAGGAGATGTGATCCTTCTTGAAGCAGGTGATATGATCCCGGCCGATGGAAGATTGATTGAAAATGCAAGCCTTAAGGTCGATGAAAGTGCCCTTACCGGAGAAAGTCTTGCGGTTGAAAAGAATATGGACATTATTTTGGAGGAAGCACCGCTTGGTGATCGGACAAATATGCTGTTTTCCGGAAGCTTTGTCACATATGGGCGTGGCAGAGCGGTTGTAACGAATGTAGGAATGCAGACAGAGGTTGGAAAGATTGCGGGACTTCTGAAATCGACTTCGGAAAAACAGACGCCACTTCAGGCGAATCTGGATGATTTTGGAAAGAAGCTTTCCATTCTGATCCTGATATTTTGCGGAATTCTGTTTGCGATCAGTGTATTCCGCGGTGAGAAGATCAGCAGTGCATTTATGTTTGCAGTAGCACTTGCAGTCGCAGCGATTCCGGAAGCTTTAAGCTCCATCGTGACGATCGTCCTTTCTTTCGGAACACAGAAGATGGCAAAGGAGCACGCGATCATTCGTAAGCTCCAGGCTGTGGAAGGTCTTGGAAGCGTTTCTGTTATCTGTTCGGATAAGACCGGAACACTCACACAGAACAAAATGACAGTAGAAGATTATTATATTGATGGAAAAAGAATCACAGCAGATGCAATTGATGTAGCAGATCCGGCGCAGAGATGTCTTTTGGACTACAGCATTTTATGTAATGATTCAACAAATGAAAATGGAGTGGAGATCGGAGATCCGACGGAAACGGCATTGATCAATCTGGGCAGCCGGTACGGAATCGAGGCTGCTGGTGTAAGAAAGCTTTATCCAAGGGAAGGAGAGCTTCCCTTTGACAGTGACCGTAAGATGATGTCAACACTTCACAGAATTGATGATGAAAACCGGATGATCGTAAAAGGTGCGGTTGACCGGCTTCTGGAGCTGACAGACAGGATCTGGACAAAGGACGGAGTTCGGGAAATCACAGAAGCAGATAAAGAAAAGATCCGGCGCCAGAATCAGGAATTTTCAATGGAAGGGTTACGGGTACTGGCATTTACCTATCGTGAAATTCCGGAGAAGCATGTATTGACGATAGAAGATGAGAACCATCTGGTATTTCTTGGCCTGATCGCTATGATGGATCCGCCGAGGGAAGAATCAAAGGCTGCAGTTGCAGAATGCATAAAAGCGGGGATTCGGCCGGTCATGATCACGGGAGATCATAAGATCACAGCAGCGGCAATCGCAAAAAGGATCGGGATCCTACATGATCTGTCAGAGGCCTGCGAAGGTGCTGATATTGAAAATATGAGTGATGAGCAGCTGAAGGAGTTTGTCCCGAATATTTCTGTGTATGCAAGAGTGTCACCGGAGCACAAGATCCGTATTGTCCGTGCATGGCAGGAGAAGGGGATGATCGTGGCAATGACCGGAGACGGTGTGAATGATGCTCCGGCATTGAAGCAGGCAGACATTGGTGTTGCAATGGGAGTGACCGGAACCGAGGTCGCAAAGGATGCCGCAGCAATGGTGCTTACAGATGATAATTTTGCAACAATTGTAAAAGCAGTGGAAAACGGACGAAATTTATATCAGAATATCAAGTATGCGATCCAGTTTCTTCTGTCAGGAAACTTTGGTGCGATCCTGGCAGTTCTTTGTGCATCCCTTGCAGGACTTCCGGTTCCTTTTGCACCGGTACATCTGCTGTTTATCAATCTTTTGACAGACAGTCTTCCGGCGATCGCGTTAGGCGTGGAGCCGCACAGCAGTGAGGTGATGAATGAGAAACCAAGATCAGCAGACGAGTCAATACTGACAAAGGATTTTCTTGGTAAAATCGGTCTGGAAGGCCTGGTGATCGGTATGATGACGATGATAGGATTTTTGACAGGATATCATCAGAATGGTGCATTGCTTGGCAGTACTTATGCCTTCGGAACACTTTGTCTGGCACGTCTGTTCCATGGATTCAACTGCAAATCGGATCATCCGGTTATCTTTACAAAACGTTTTTTTAATAATAAATGGCTTCAGGGAGCATTTGTACTTGGGGCAGTACTCATTACCGTTGTACTGACGGTTCCGGGATTTCATCTCCTGTTTAAAGTAGAGACGCTGGATCTGATGCAGCTTGGCTGTGTATATCTGTATGCGTTTGCAAGTCTTCCGATCATTCAGCTGCTTAAATGGATACGCATGAAATTAAGAAAAAGAGGAGAATGATAGTGGATATAAGTAAAATATCTGTAAAAAAAATCCGGGAGCTTATTGTGTTTACAGCATTTCTTGTGGTCGCTCTGTGGAAGTTTGATGTGGTGCTCGATGTGCTGAAAGAAATATGGGGGATCGCATTTCCTTTTGTACTTGGCGGAGCGATCGCATTTGTGACCAACGTGCCAATGAGCTTTTTGGAAAAGAAAATTTTTGGAAGGGTAAAAAAAGAAAATAAGATAGGTGCAAAACTGGCAAGACCGATAAGTCTGTTCCTTACGATCGTATTTGCGGTTGGCGTGATCGTACTGGTGATGTTTGGTGTGATCCCGCAGCTTACGCGGACAATGGGAACTCTGATGATGAGTATCGCTGATTTTATTCCGCAGATGCAAAGCTGGATCCGGGAATTCTCCCATAATAACCAGGAAATCATGAAGCTGGTAGATCAGGTACAGTTTAATCCGGATCAGGCAATCAAGTGGGGGATAAGCCTTCTTGGAAACGGTGCAGGAAATATGATGAATACCACAATGTCAGCAGTGGGTTCCATAGTCAGTGGATTGGCAACCTTTTTTATTGCTTTTTCATTTGCCTGCTATGTTCTTTTTCAGAAGGAGAAGCTGCATGTGCAGATCCGAAAAGTATTTTTTGCCTTTCTCCCAAAGAAAAAGGCAGATGCTTTTCTTAAAGTCTGTTCTCTGACTTATCGGACATTTGCAAATTTTCTTGCAGGCCAGTGTCTTGAAGCTGTGATTCTCGGTTGCATGTTTGTTGTGATACTGAGTATTTTGAGGATGCCATATGCACTTTTGATCGGAGTTTTGATTGCGTTTACCGCATTGATTCCGATTTTCGGGGCCTTCATCGGGTGTGCGGTGGGAAGCTTTTTGATCTTTATGGTAAATCCGAAACAGGCAATTTTATTTATTATAGTATTTCTGGTGCTGCAGCAGATCGAGGGAAATCTGATCTATCCTCATGTTGTGGGTGAATCCGTAGGACTTCCGTCGATCTGGGTTCTTGCAGCAGTTACGATCGGCGGAAACCTTATGGGAATTGTAGGTATGCTTGTTTTCATTCCGCTGCTTTCCGTGTTCTATACTATCTTTCGGGAATTCGTATATCTGCGCCTGAAGAAAAAGCATATCAAACAGGTGACAAAGACAGAAATAGAGGAATATACGGCGGAGAAAATTGTAAATAGTGACATATCAGAGGGGAAATGATATGATGGACTTGTATTGGGATAGTTAAAAAAATCTTATATTTAAGGGGGGAGTTACTATGTGGTTTGTGTTTGCCTTGCTGTCTGCTGTATTTGCGGCGCTGACCTCCATACTGGCCAAGATAGGTATTGCCGGTGTTAATTCGAATCTTGCAACAGCGATTCGAACGATGGTGGTGCTAGTTATGGCGTGGGGAATGGTTTTCCTCACAAATACCCAGGGCGGGATCGCAGCGATCAGCAAAAAAAGCTGGCTGTTTCTGACCCTTTCAGGTCTGGCAACGGGTGCTTCGTGGTTATGCTATTATCGTGCCCTGCAGATAGGCGATGCATCGAAGGTTGTGCCGATAGACAAGCTGAGTGTTGTGATCACACTGGTACTGGCATTTGTTTTTTTGCATGAGAAATTCACAGCAAGATCGATGATGGGATGTATTTTGATCGGTGTGGGAACATTATTGATGGTTTTGTAAAAATGCATAAGAAAACTATATACAAAAGGAGAGTGTTATGAAAACACGAAAGAAAATTTCAGCAAAGCTGCTGGCGATCATGCTTATTGCTGCATTGCTGCTTCCTCTTGCATGGAATGTTCCGGTGGAAGCAGCCGAGGCAAAACAGATCGATGTTTTGTTCAGCCATGATACACATTCGCATTTGAACAGCTTTTCAACCATCGTAGATGGAGAGCAAAAAGAAGTTGGCGGATTTGCAAGGATCAAAACCCTGATCGATGAAAAGAAGCAGGAAGATCCGGACACCCTGGTGCTGGATGGCGGCGATTTTTCCATGGGAACCCTGATTCAGACCGTATACGAAACGGAGGCGGCAGAGCTTCGGATGCTGGGATATCTGGGGTATGATGTGACGACTCTGGGGAATCATGAATATGATTATCGTTCAAAGGGACTGGCAAATATGCTGGAGGCTGCGAAGGCTTCCGGTGAGACAGTGCCGGCACTGGTAGTGTGCAACGTGGACTGGGACAGCATGGAGCAGGATGGATTAAGCGATGGTCAGAAGCAGATCCGGTCGGCATTTGAAGCCTACGGTGTGAAGGATTATGTAGTAGTTCAAAAAGGAGATGTAAAGGCTGCAGTAGTCGGTGTGTTCGGTAAGGATGCCCTGGAATGTGCACCGACTTGTGAATTAAAGTTCAAGGATCCGGTTGAGGCCGTAAAACAGACGGTAGAAGAGATCCGAAAAAATGAAAAAGTGGATATGATCGCTTGTGTGTCCCATGGAGGAACCTGGGAGGATGAGAACAAATCGGAGGATGAGATCCTTGCAAAAGAGGTGCCGGATATCGACTTGATCATCAGCGGACATACGCACACAGAGCTGAAAGAGGCAATTCAGCATGGAAACACATATATCGTATCCTGCGGCGAATACGGAAGAAATCTGGGATCACTTTCCATGACACAGAAACAGGACGGACGGTGGGAGCTGACATCCTATGAGCTGATCCCTGTTTCTGAGGATGTAAAACCGGACCAGGCGACACAGGAACAGATCGATGCCCTGATGGATACGGTGGATAAGAATTATCTTGCCGATTTCGGCTATACAAGGGAAGAGGTTCTTGCTGAAAATGATGTTGAATTCAACAGTCTGGAAGAAATGGGCACGAAGCATGAAGAGTTGAATCTTGGTGATATCATGTCCGATGCATACATATATGCAGTGGAAAATTCCGAGTATTATGATGGTGATCCGGTTGATGTAGCCGTTGTTCCAAGCGGAACCGTGCGGGACACATACACAAAGGGCGATATCACAGTAGAGGATGTTTTTAATTCCTTTTCACTGGGGATCGGAAAGGACGGTGTTGCCGGATATCCGCTGATCAGTGCATACCTGACCGGAAAAGAGCTGAAGCTGGCAGCGGAGGTGGACGCTTCTGTATCAGATTTTATGACAACGGCAAGGTTATATTGCAGTGGATTGAATTTTGCATACAATCCACATCGGATGATCCTGAATAAGGTGACAGATTGTTATCTCACCAGGGCAGACGGAGAACGGATCGAAATCCAGGATGATAAGCTGTATCATGTTGTGACAGATCTGTATACCGGCCAGATGCTTGGTTCTGTGATGAAAATGTCCTATGGACTGTTGTCTCTTGAACCGAAGGACAGGGATGGGAATCCCATTGAAAATCTGGAAGATCAGGCGATCATGGAGGATGACAGGGAATTAAAGGCCTGGGATGCGATCGCAAGATATATGCAGTCCTTTGAGGATACAGACGGCGACGGAATTGCCAATGTGCCGGAGTATTATGAGACGACACATGGACGTAAGGTTGTGGAGGACAGCAGAAATATCATTGATCTGGTGAAGCAGCCGAATAAGTTTTCGGCAATGATCGCAGGTATTTGTCTGATCTTTATTGTGATCATTGTGCTTGTGGTATTTCTGATCCGAAGGATGATCCGCAGGATCAAAGTCAGAAAAGGAAAGAGAAATTCAAAATAAATATACGGCTGAGAAGAAAGCTGTCGCTTTAGCGGTTGATAGATCGCAAAGCGGCAGCTTTTATTTGTGGCAGATATATAAATGGTGAAAGAAGATATTTTATAGTTGACAAATAGAGAACAATACTATACAATCGTTCTAAATAGAACGAAAAAGATATGGAGGAAGGCTATGTTTTTCTGGGATCAGCATAAAACGATAACAAGCTGTTATGAAAAAGTCACAGGGAGTGTATGTGAGAAATATCAGCTGACGCATATGGAATATGATATCCTTATGTTTTTACACAACAATCCACAGCATAATACTGCGGCTGAGATCGTTAAAGTCCGTAAGTCGACGAAATCCCACGTGTCCTCTTCTCTGAAAAATCTGGAGAGCAGAGGTCTGATCGAAAGGATCCAGAGTGCGGATAATAAGAAGCATATCGAGATCGTTTTATTAAATAAGGCATATCGGATCATTGAAGATGGAATAAAAGCACAGAAGGAATTTGCAAAAATCGCTTTGGACGGCCTGACAGTGGAAGAGAAGCGTATTTGTAAAGAGGTATTTCATAAGATCTGCGAAAATGCGGATAAATATATGAGGTGAGATGATGAAAAAGAGATTTCATGTAAAGAAAAGGACTCTTTTGCTGATCGCGGGTATTGTATGGCTGATTGCCGGATTTAATGTTGCCAGACTTGGGATATTATCATACCGGGTGATCGATCGGAAGTGGTATCTGTATCTGTTTTCGGTCGTTGTACTTTTTATGTTTGGCATGATGTTTTATAAGATGAGCAAAAAGCATACAAAAAGGATCCTGGGATATGAGAGCCACCGTCCGTTCTGGCATTTTTTGATCTGAAAGCATATCTGATCATGACATGTATGATGAGCGGAGGAATTGGTTTCAGGGCAGCGGGAATATTCCCTGATATCTTCGTTGCTTTTTTCTATTCCGGTCTCGGCTGTGCACTGGCCCTGGCGGGGGTGGTATTTACCAGAAATTATTTTTGTTATAAACAATTGATCGTAAAGGCTGCAGGAACGAGTAGTTCCTGCAGCCTTTATTTAGTGTCAGATGAAAGTCTGTGAGTTGAAAAGTGCTATTATATATTGTTTTATGCCAAAAGACGATGAGATTAGTTTCATCGCCTTTTTTATATTGGATAAGATTAATTTGTGCTATTATTTATTGTAAAATTAATAAGACGTATTGACAAAGAAAAAATAATAGAATATACCACCATGTCCGACAAAGTAAATGAATTCGCTGTCAGCCTCTTCATGAGGCTGTGGGTTGAAATGCAACAGGTATAATATGATCTACGAATACATTTGTCATTCCCTTCGCGAAGTTGTGAGTTAAATGCATAAAACTATCCTTGAAAAAATGACAACAATATTTGTCAAAAACATATTGACAAGTAAAGTTGTCAATGCTAAGATAAAACCATGAAATGACAAGAAAACTTGTCAAAACAAACAGCAAAAGGAGGGGCTGAATTGCCACTGTTAAATCGTCTAAAAGAATACCGTTCCAGCCAGGGGATTAATCAGACTGAGCTGGGGAAGTTGGCGGGGGTGTCCAGGCAGACGATCAGCTTGATCGAGAGAGGCGATTATTCACCGTCTGTAACACTGGCGCTTAAGATCGCCCGGATCTTTCAGGTAAGTGTAGAGGACATTTTCATGTATGAGGAGGATGAAGATGAAACAGGAGAATAAGACAAAAAGTGTTAAGAAATTCAGTATAAAAATGCTTCTGGCAATGGTGTTTGGAGGTGTGCTTGGAGGCTTTTTCGGTGTTTTTATGTATTATTTTCATGGAGATCTGGAAGCATTTCTGACAACGTGGACTAAGATGGTTCAGAGTATATTGGTTCCGGGTTTGCTGATAGTAAATATTGTTTCCATTCTGGCTGGAGAATTTTGCCTGTGGAAACTGAAAACGGTTTGTGACAGAATAGCTACAGCGGAAGATGAGGAAGCAGATCTTGTCAGCTATCAGGAGGAAAAATATGGAGCCATTCTGCAGTGTGTCAATGCTGTTTCACAGGTACTCTGCATTTTTCTTCTTGCAAATGGATACCAGATAGGATATATCGAATCCAGTAATAAAAATGCGATTAATATTCTCATTGCCTGTGGGCTGTTTGTAGCTTGTTTCTTTTATAATGGAATCATGCAGGCCAGATATATCAAGCTGCTTCAGACAGTGCATCCGGAAAAAAGAGGAGATATTTCCTCCAGAAAATTCCATCAGCAGTGGCTGGAGAGCTGCGATGAGGCGGAGAAGGAAGTTATCTATCAGAGTTCTTACAAGACTTATATTTTTATGAGCAAAGCCATCGGGCTGTTGCTGATCGTTACAATGTTATCCCATCTGTTTTTCAAAACAGGTATCATGGCAATCCTGGTGGTTGGCGTGATGTACCTGGTTCTGGTTGGGAAGTACAGTTGTTCCTGTGTGAGTCTGCGTAAGGACCGGATTTTGAGATCGTGAAATATATAGAATTATTATGGCTGGATCAGATGTAAAATCTGGTTCAGCTTTTTTGTTATGGAAAATTATTTCGTAATATTCCAGTGGCATAAAAAAGCTCTTGTGGCAGGAGCACACTACGGAAGAAAAATAGATATCGCTGAAATATCGGTTTATGGTATGATAAGAAAAGAGATAATTAGTCCAGGAAATATTATATTCATAAACGTGAATAACAGAAAGAAGGTATGCTATGCCATTTAAGATCATACAGAATGACATCACAAAAATTACAGCGGATATCATTGTAAATACGGCGAATCCCAATCCAGTTTACGGCAGTGGCACGGATTATGCGATTTATAAGGCGGCAGGAAAATCACAGTTACTTCGGGCAAGGTGGAAGATCGGAAAAATCCGTCGGGGAGAGATTGCGGTAACGGATGCGTATAATCTTTCCGCAAAGTATATCATCCATACCGTTGGGCCTGTATGGAAGGGGGGAAAATCTCATGAATTTGAAATACTGGAAAGTTGTTACTGGAAATCTCTGAAAAAAGCAGCAGAGCTGAATTGTGAAAGTATCGCGTTTCCGCTGATCGCAACGGGTGTGTATGGATTTCCGAAAGATATGGCTCTTGAGATCGCAGTTTCTACATTCAGTAAATTTCTTGCTGAGCATGAGATGAATATCATTCTTGCGGTATTTGACAAAGAATCATTTCAGCTTTCCAGTCAGATTGTAGATGTTGTAGATTCTTACATTGATGAAAATTATGTGAATCAAAATTATGCGGCAGAATATTCTCAACCATTTCGCCGGGACAGAAGATCAGAGTATGAGAATCGAAACGGTTATCCTGCGGATCGATTTCCAGAAGAAAATTTTTATGAGGCATCTTTTTCCAATGAAGCATTGGGATGGGGAGCGATGTCCCTGGAGGAGCAGTTGAATCAGATCGGACCGAGTTTTCATGAAAAACTGTTCGAGCTGATAGAAAGATCGGGAATGGATAATAAGGATGTGTGGAAAGCGGCCAATCTTGACAGGAAGCATTTTTCAAAAATCCAGTGTGACAGCCATTATCATCCGAAGAAAAAAACAGTTATGGCATTGTGTATTGCGCTGAAATTAAATCTGGAACAGGCAAAAGATCTTCTGGCGAGAGCAGACTGGGCATTCAGCCCGAGCAGTAAGGTGGATCTGATCGTGCAGAAAGCGCTTATAGACAGACAGTATGATATCATGCAGTTGAATACGGTTTTGTTTAAATACACAAATGAAATACTGGGAGTCTGAATGCAGCAAAGTGGAGTGCAAATGGATATTTTATTCCTATCTTATAAAAATGTCGCCGGTTCAGCGACCATACTGGTATAAAACCTGTGTATTATAAAATCACAATAAAAAAACAAGATTACCGGATTGGTTCCGGGGACAGGAGGCATATATGTACGGTGCGATTTTAGGAGATATTATTGGAAGTCCATTTGAATTTGACAGAGGCGATAAGACAAAAGATTTTGAACTGTTTTCATGGGGATGTCGTTTTACAGATGATTCTGTAATGACAATCGCGGTGGCAGAAGCTTTGATGGAAACCGGAATAGATGCGGATGAAGAAAAAATTGAAAATGCTGTTCAGGATCAGATGCGTAAATGGGGAAGACGATATCCAAGAGCAGGGTATGGCGGAAGATTTCGTCAGTGGCTTATGGCGGATCATCCGGAACCTTATGGAAGCTATGGAAATGGTTCTGCGATGCGTGTGTCGGCAGCAGGATGGTTATATCCGGATCTGGAACAGACCCGGGCAGTAGCAAGGGCAACAGCAAAGGTGACACATAATCATCCGGAAGGAATTAAAGGTGCTGAGGCAACGGCCAGCTGTATTTTTCTTGCCCGAAATGGAAAGTCAAAGGAAGAGATCCGGGAATATGTAACAGGAGAATTTCATTATAATCTGAACAGAACGTTGGATGAGATCAGGCCATTTTATCATCATGTGGAAAGTTGTCAGGAAACAGTACCGGAAGCGATCATTGCTTTTCTGGAAGCAGGGGATTTCGAAGATACTGTGAGAAATGCAGTTTCTATTGGTGGTGATACAGATACTCTGGCAGCTATTGCGGGCAGTATTGCGGAAGCTTTTTATGGTGTATCGGAAGAGCTGCGGGAAGAATGCAGGAAGAGAATTCCAGGCAATATGAGAAAAGTCCTTAACCAGTTTGAGAGAGAAATTGACAGGGATTGCGAGAGGGAAGAGACGACAGAAATTGTATTTATCCTTGACAGAAGCGGTTCTATGGCAGGACTTGAGAGAGATACGGTTGGGGGATTTAATTCCATGATCGAAAAGCAGAAAAAAGAAAAAGGTTCTGTGTTGGTTTCTACGGTGCTTTTTGATAATACGGCAGAAGTTCTTCATGACAGGGTAGATTTAGAGAAGATCAGGCCCTTAACAGAAAAAGAGTATTTTGTGGGAGGATGTACTGCACTTCTGGATGCTGTCGGAGGGGCAATCCATCATATTGGAAATGTACATAAATATGCCAGAATGGAGGATGTGCCGGAGCGTACATTATTTGTTATCATAACAGACGGGGAAGAAAATGCCAGTCGTTATTACAGTGCCAAAAAGGTGAAAGGAATGATCGAGCGTCAGAAATCCAGATATGGCTGGGAGTTCCTTTTTCTGGGAGCAAACATAGATGCGGTACAAACGGCAGGAAGATTTGGCATCAGTGAAGACAGAGCGGTAAATTATAATTGTGACAGCAGAGGAACTATGCTGAATTACCAGGTGATCGGAGAAGCGATTTCTGTATTCAGAAATGATGCGCGTATTGATGAAAGCTGGAAAAGGCAGATTGATGAGGACTACAAAAAACGGAGAAGTGACTGGGAATAAATCAGGCAGAAGAAGGGAGTTATTTTCTATATTTATAATGGATATTTTCCCTATATAAGAAAAATATATCAGAGGAACCGTTCTATTTACAGGACAGTTCCTCAGTTTTTTTGTATGAAAGTTCCCTGACATAAGTAAAAATCCTGCTTCTCAGTTCCTGGTCTGTCTGCATCGTCTGTACCAGTTCATACAGTTCCGGTGATTCGGAACGGGAGATGATGATCTGATCGGCTTCCATCTGGTCAGATATTCCATATAAAAAATCTACATTACAATGAAAAGTCTGTGCGATAAAACATGCAGATTGATAGGAGGGCTCACGCTCTCCACGTTCGTAACGGCCGTATGCCATAGCCGAAATATTCAGCTGGCGTGCGGCTTCTGCTTTATTGATATTCAGGGACGTTCGAAGCTGGATCAGCCTTTCCGGACAAAAATTCATAAAATTCACCTCTTGATATTAACCAACGGTTATGATAATATATAGAACGATACTAACCAATGGTTATTATAAACGAAAAGATCAGATATTACAAGAGTGAAAAAAGAAAACGTTGTATATAGGATTTTTACTTTCTTTTTATGTCAGCTTCCTTGAGAGGCTGTGAGTTGAAATGGCCGAAAAGACGGAATAGCGATCTACCAGCTGGTAAGACAAATAGTCGAAAGTGAGACCGAGAATAAAAATGAAAACGCTGAATGATTATATGGAAATGCCCTATCGTATGGAAATTATAGAAGATAAGGAAGAGGGAGGATTTGTGGCTTTTTATCCTGATTTGCCAGGGTGCATTACCTGCGGTGAAACTGTTGAAATTGCGGTAGCAAATGCATTGGATGCAAAAAAGGCATGGATTGAAGCAATGATGGAAGAGGAACATCACGACAAACGCATGAGTAAATAAATTGTGAACACCCCCCTTTTCTAGTAAAATAAAAGAAAAAGGGGTGTTATTTATGCAGG
>NZ_QTYB01000023.1 GCF_003461955.1 Ruminococcus sp. AM36-2AA
AGAAAAAATAAAATTTGCAGTTGCTAACCATTCATGCGTTTGTCGTGGCAGAATTGTTGTATACATTGCCAAAGTTGCGGTAAAATGATATGCTGATTTTATTGGATAGGAACGATATTTCGGTGGTTCGGAGGCGGAAGATGAGAAAGAAGTTAAACACCCAATTTAATACAAGGCAGTATATGGTTTCAAGAGACTTCGAAATTTATTATTATAAAGATCAGCATATGAAAAAGGTTGCCAACCATATCCATGATTACTATGAGATTTATTTTTTTCTGGAGGGTGATGTATCTCTTGAGATAGAGAAAAAAGAATATCCGCTGCAATACGGAGACGTGGCGGTAGTGCCTCCTGGTCTGGAGCATCATGCAGTCATTCACGATGAAAGCGTGCCCTATAGAAGGTTTGTATTCTGGATTACGGTTGACTATCTGAACCGCTTGATGGAAGATGCTAGGGAGTATGGCTATTTGATACAGCTGGTGCAGACAAAAGGAGAATATATTTTCCATCACGACAGAATCGCTTTTAATACGATTCAGACAAAAGTATTTCATTTGCTGGAGGAAATTTATTCCAATCATTTTGGAAAAGCGGCGAAGGTTTCCCTGTGCGTCAGCGATCTGCTTCTTCATTTAAACCGGACTGTATATAATGAAAGACATGAGCGTAGTGTTCAGGAGGAACAGCAGCTGTCAGAAAGATTGATAGACTATATTGAAGAGCATCTGGAAGAAGAATTGTCTCTGGACAGGATGGTAGCAGAATTTTTTGTCAGTAAATATCATATTGCCCATTTTTTTAAGGATCATATTGGAATGTCAGTTCATCAGTATGTGCAGAAAAAGAGACTGGAGGCATGCAGAGAGGCAATCCGGAATAACATGAAGATCAGCGAAGCTTATCTGCTGTTTGGCTTCAAAGATTATTCCGGATTCTATAAAGCATTCCGCAAAGAATACGGAATGTCCCCGAAAGAATGGCAGGAGACGGTTATGAATATACCGGAATTTTAATGGAAGTGCAGTCGTTTCAGATCCATACATTATATCCATGTACATAATGCATGGATGAGTATCGATCTAATCACAGGAATCATCAAAGAGAAATGAAACGGTACTTGTACCAGGAAAGGAATAAGGATGAATAGAGAGGAAGCAAGAAAAAAAGCGGAAGCGCTAGTTGCCAAAATGACGGTAGAAGAAAAAGCAGGGCAGCTGAAGTTTGATGCACCGTCAATTGAACGCCTTGGAATTCCCGCTTATAACTGGTGGAATGAGGCTCTTCACGGAGTGGCCCGGGCCGGAACTGCTACTGTTTTCCCGCAGGCGATCGCACTGGCTGCAATGTTTGATGATAAAAAACTAAAAGAAATTGCAGATGTAATCGCAGAAGAAGGAAGAGCAAAGTATCATGCATTTTCCGGGGAAGGGGACAGGGATATTTACAAAGGCCTTACGTTCTGGTCTCCCAATGTCAATATTTTCAGGGATCCTCGATGGGGAAGAGGACATGAAACTTATGGAGAGGATCCTTATCTGACTTCAAGACTTGGGGTCGCATTTGTAAAAGGACTTCAGGGCGATGGGGATACAATGAAGGCAGCAGCCTGTGCAAAGCATTTTGCAGTACATTCCGGACCAGAAGCACTCCGACACGAATTTGATGCGAAGGCTTCTCCAAAAGATTTGTATGAAACTTATCTTCCAGCTTTTGAAGCCCTTGTGAAGGAAGCGGACGTTGAAGCTGTAATGGGAGCTTATAACCGGACAAATGGCGAACCATGCTGTGGAAGTAAAACATTGCTGAAAGATATATTAAGAGATGACTGGGGATTCAAAGGACATGTTGTATCAGACTGCTGGGCAGTCCGGGATTTCCATTTGAACCACAAAGTGACGGAAGGGCCAAAAGAATCTGTAAAAATGGCGCTGGATGCGGGCTGTGACCTAAACTGCGGATGCACGTATGCTTATATAATGGCTGCGCTGAAGAAGGGACTGATCACGGAAGAGCAGATTACCAGATCCTGTGTCAGACTGTATACAACGCGGTTTCTATTAGGATTATTTGATGGAAGTGAATATGACAGTATTCCTTATGAAGTTGTGGAGTGTGAGGGACATAGAAAACTTGCGGTCACAGCGGCAGAGAAAGGAATCGTTCTTTTAAAGAATGATGGAATCCTTCCTTTAGATAAAAGCAGAATAAAGACAATTGGTGTAATAGGACCAAATGCAAACAGCAGAAGAGTGCTTTCTGGAAATTATCACGGAACTTCCTCACATTATGTAACTGTTTTGGATGGAATCCAAAAGGAAGCAGGAGAAACCTGCAGAGTTCTGTATTCAGAAGGCTGCCATCTGTATAAGGATAAGACCGAGCCTCTAGCATGGCCGGATGATCGGATCTCAGAAGCGATAATTACTGCAAAACACAGTGATCTTGTTGTTCTTGTGCTTGGCCTGGATGAAACTGTTGAGGGAGAAGAACCGGATGAGGGAAATGCAGGTCAGGCAGGAGACAAGGAATCTCTGGAGCTTCCTCTTTGTCAGCAGAAGCTTCTGGAAGCGGTTGCAACAGCTGGAAAACCAGTTGTCACCGTATTAATGTCAGGAAGTGCAATGGATCTTCGTTATGCAGATCAACATACAAATGCAGTTCTTGAAGCCTGGTATCCGGGTGCTGAAGGCGGAACAGCACTGGCAGACATATTATTTGGCAAGGTGTCCCCTAGCGGAAAGCTTCCAGTTACATTCTATTATGATACCGATGATCTTCCGGAATTTACCGATTATTCCATGGAAAACAGAACTTACCGGTATATGAAGAAGGAAGCATTATATCCCTTCGGATTTGGGCTTACCTACGGAGATGTATTTGCAGAAGCTGCGGAATTTACGGAAAAGCCACAGAAACATAAGAATTTAAAATTAAAATGTACTGTAAAAAATGAAGGTCTGGCAGACACCGACGATGTAGTGCAGGTTTATATCAAGGACTGGAAATCAAAATATGCGGTAAGAAATTATCACCTCTGTGCATTCAAACGAGTACATCTGAATGCCGGAGAAAAAGAAACTTTTGAAATAGAAATTGATAAAGATGCATTGCAGATTGTGGATGAAGAAGGAAAAAGGTATATAGACAGTGATGAATTTTCTGTTTATATTGGAACTTCCCAGCCGGATCGCCGAAGTGAAAGGCTATTAAAAAGAAAGCCTTTAGAACTTCGATTCAATATAGAATGATCTGAGTCTTTGATAAAATAAGCCGAAAACAATTTTAATAAAATTTTCTCATCACAGTATCTTGAACCTCCTGCCCGGATATGTTAAACTTAATAAGTTTTAAAAATGCAACTAACTACTATCTGGCCATGTTTATACACAGATCTAAAAAGCAATTTTCACTGTGGCACAAACATGGTCAGATTTAAGATAAAACGGTGTTACACCGTATAGAACCGTATAGAATAGGAGATTTAGACAGAATGGCATTGAGTCCAAAAATGTGGTAGTGAAATTTCAGTATCTCCGGAAACTCGCATAAATACAGGAAATATGCGGTTTAACGACTCATGAACTTCTATCAGTAAATGGTACTCAGTGGTAAGGAATACGCTCAAGCAGCAACAAAAACTGGGTAAAAATGTGGTCATAAAACAACCTAGACATTTTTTTCTGATGATTGCATGGCACTGGGAAACGAATTTGCAATTATCTATTTTTTTAGTAGTAAATGATTAAAATTAATATAGACTATTGGAGAAATCTTTTATGATGTAAGCAAGGAGATACTGTTTATATTATAAAAGATTTTTACGTATTAAAACCAAAAGTGGATATTCACAAAATCTATAGGTAATTGGATGTTGTTGAAAACGCAGATTTAGAGTATAATAAATATATAGCCGAAGAATAGTTTTTAAAGTGCTGTAGAAAAGGAGAAAGACTTTGAATACAGAAATCAAAAATACGATTCTTACGACGGATAAAGACGCACAATATGATGAAAGCGCGAAACGATTACTTGGCCAGAAAAGTATCCTGGCCCATATATTAGTAAAGACTGTTGATGAATATGCAGGAATGGATCCGAAAGAGGTGGTTTCTTACATTGAAGGCGAACCATTTATTAACACTGTTCCGATAGAAACTGGTCTTACTAATGCTGTTATTAAAAATGCTGGATCTCGTGTGGTTGGTCTTAATTCTGAAAATCCGGAGCTTCATGAGGGAATGATATGATTTGATATTATATTTTATGTCAGAATGAGGGATGGATTGTCGCAGATTATTATCAATGTAGAAGCCCAAAAGGACGAACCAAACGGGTATGATATATTGAATCGGGCAATCTTTTATGTAAGCCGTATGATTTCTTCGCAAAAAGAAAGAGATTTTTCAAATTCAAATTATAATGATATCAAGCGAGTCTATTCCATCTGGGTTTGTATGAATATGCCGGAAAATAGTCTGGAACACATTCACCTGGTGAAAGATAGTATTGTAAATTCCCATGCATGGAAAGGCAAACTGGACTTGGTTAATATCGTAATGATCGGACTTGCCAAAGAACTTCCGAAGCATGAGGAGAAATATGAATTACATAGATTACTGGGAGCATTGTTATCTCAGGATTTAACAGCAAACGAAAAACTGGATATCATTGGAAATGAATATGCAATTCCAATGGAAAAGGATTTTAGAGAGGATGTGAGTATTATGTGTAATTTGAGCCAGAAAATTAAAGAGACTGGAATTGAAACCGGAATTGAGATGGGTAAACGGGAAATGATTATGAAAATGTACAACAAAGGTTATACAGCTGCTCAGATCGCGGATGTAGCTGAAATGGACGAAAAAAAGATAAAAGATATCATAAAAAATGCTGAATTGTTGACAGTATAAAAGATTGAACAGAATCTGATTATTCAAATGTTGTGTAATTGGATGTTTGGCGGGGTGTTACGATAAGCATCTCGCCATTTTTTATTATACGATGTCATGGTCAGAGTATCTGTAAATTATAACATATTATGCATCAGCTGCGATACAGGTATTTCCACAACAGTTACAAAAAGATGGTGAACCGGACTGAATCCACCATCTTTTTTCTTTATCTTCTGTTATTAATAATCTCTCTCGCCATATCTGCAAGTTCTCCGGCAGATAATTTTCCATCTATTTGCAGCAAATCATACTGGATGCCATCCTTATTCCAGTTAACGCTTTGAACCTGACTGACTTCAATCTGAGAAGCACTGTCATTGTAACTGAATATAACTTTTCCACTGGACTGGTCTTTTTTATCTTGTTCTGTCAATTCGTAATCATCTGATACCACTTTATTTATATAATGTACATAATACAAATTTGTTCCATTTACAGTGGCAATAATATCACCTGACGGAGTAAGTTTTGAGTTAAATTTCTGCTGTTCAAACAATACAACATCTCCATTCTTCTGATAATCAAAGGACACAGATTTAAAATTCTCAATTACATTTGCATTGCCATCCTTAAAACTGTTTTTTATAATATTGCCCTCTTTGAAGCAGTACCCGTTCTCAAAGGTATCAATCAATACCGGTCTATACCCAATATCCTTTGTAATCTGTTCTGACGTTGGAAGAGATGTATAATCAGCACGTGATGCAGATGAACCTGTCCACATTGAAATCTTTCCTGTTGCTGCCATAGCAGTAACTCCAATTGTAAGTGTTGCAGCTATCAACAAAGGTAATATTTTCTTTTTTGATCTCATAGTCGTTTGCTCCCTTTCTGTATCTGCGAAGTCAAGTTTTGCATAGACTCTCTGTCTGACATTCTCTGTATCAATATCAAGAGCATTGCAGGAAATATCTGCCTGTTTTTGTATTCCCAATTCTTTAAGCAAATTTTTTCTTCTCATAATTTTTCCTCCGCATCCGATAACATTTTTCTGAGTTTTCTTTTTCCTCTTGAAAGTCTGGTCTTAACTGTAGAAATATTAAGTCCCATTGCTTTTGAAATATCCTTGATTTTTTCATCAAATTTATACCGCCTTACAAAAATCTCGCTGTCAGGTTCGCCAAGGCTCATAACTGTTTCCCATACATAATTATTGTGAAAATTCTCTTCCATGAAATTTTTGCCATCTGACAGCTCAATATCTTCAAGAGATGTATGATCCATCTTTCTGTTTATCCGTTTCAGAGCAAAATTCCGGGCAACAGCAGCAAGATATGACCGTAATGTACCTTTCTGCAAATCTATCCTCCCGGTATTCTTCCAAAGTACAACAAACACATCTGCCACAATTTCTTCAATATCCTCTTTCGGCAGTGAATTGCCGGCCATATGATACAAAACAGTACTCAAATACGGCGTATAAATTCGGATTGCTTCATCTATTGAATTTTTTTCTCTGTTCCTGAGACGCTGCAAAAGTTCTGCTTCATCTGTCATATCAATCCTACTTTCTTTTTAATATTTTCAAAAATTAAAAGCTTTTAACCTTTACATTCTTATATATCCTGTCAAAGAGCAAAAAGTTTCAATTTTAGAAAATTATGATATTGATACACCACTTTACAACTTTTTTATAAAAAAATATCGTACAGGATTTCCTGATGTATAATGAATTTGGCATAAAACATTACAAAGGAAAGTGACCCTGTACGGCAAAAACATTATACAGCGAAAAAACACTGATAGGTAGACTTCAGCAATATTTTTTGATCTATTTTGAAACTTTTTTTGTTCCGACAGCAGATACCTTATTTCTGCTGATATTATCTATACTGGGCCGCACACAACGGTTCCAACTATCTGAATGGACACTGCTTTGTGAGAGTCATGTTATGCCTGAATTTCACAGCAAAGATCATGTCATCATCCCTTGTGACAGCTGGGATACAAAACACAACCTGCTATCCATCGTTGATGAATATCCGAATCTGGATCTGATTGGCAATGCAAGGAGTGCTTCTGTCATGTATGATCTTGCTTATGTCCATCTTTTTGTTTGTAAAATTTCTGAAAATATTCTGGTGAAATGGTAGTATAATACGGAGAATGTAAAAAACGTAAGAGAGTAAAAATGAAACTACCGGATAAATTAGCACCGTTTCTGGAATTATTGCACATATACAGAGAAACTGGGTGAGAAAACAGTAAAAGCATATCGGATTGATCTAAGCAGTGTTTGGTTTTGGTCGCCTGTGAAGAGCAAGACAAAGAGAAGCTTGAGGAATATATTACGGAATTACATAAAAAACACAAACAGAACAGAGATTAAAAAAAGTGGATATTTCGTTGGCAATGGAAGAGACAACGGAAAAAAATACTTTTATGAGAACCGATTTCCTTTCCGATGCATCTAATTAGTGTAAAAGTAAACATGAGTAGTAATCCAGCTGGACAAAAGGAGAAGACAAAGTTATGACAAAAGATGTATTTATTAAGGAGGTTCGGGATGCAGAAGCCATGCTGTATCATATATCAAAGTCCATTCTGAAGAATGACTCTGATTGTGGGGATGCTGTGCAGGAAACAATTCTTAAGGCATATGAAAAACTTCCCACTTTAAAGAAAGAAAAATATTTCCGAACATGGATCACAAGGATATTGATCAATGAATGCAAAGGGATTCTTCGGAAAAGAAAAAATGTTATTCCATATGAAGAATATATGGACAATATGAAAATGACTGAGGAGGATAGATACAGTCATCTGTATATGGCGATTATGGAACTTCCGGAGGATCTGAGGGTTTTGGTAACATTGTATTATTTAGAAGGATTTTCATTGAAAGAGATCAGTGAGGCTCTGGATATTCCGGAAGGAACGATCAAAAGCAGACTTTCACGTGCAAGAGAGTTTTTGAAGGTGCAGTTATCCGAAGAAGAGAAAAGACCGGCAACTGGGAAAAACAGCAAGCAATTAAAGAGAATAACAGGAAAGGGGAAAATGTCATGTTAGAGAAGAAATGGAATAATATCGCACCGGAAGTACCACAGGATTTTCATAATAAATTTGAAGATACACTAAAACAGATTGAACAGGCGGATTCAGTTGATAAAAAATACAAAAGAAAAAAAATCAGTGGACGATTATTGATTGCAGCAGCAGTAATCTGTACTGGTATGGCTGTTACTGTGGCTGCAAAAGAGTTCTTTAAATGGAATGATTACCTGGTGAAAAGACTGGATCCATCGGAGGAACAGCAGGAGACACTGCAGGAATCAACTTATATTCAGAATATAGACCAGTCTGTAACACAAAATGGTGTGACGGTTACCCTGACAGATTCTATTCAGGATCAGGGATTCCTGTATGCTTTTTTTGAAGTGAAAACAGAGGACAGTATTTCTATGACTGATCATACTTCTTTTGAGGAGATGACACATTTTAAGATCGATGGAAAAGAAGTATATGCAGTGGACGATAACAGATTTGGAAGTTTCAATACTGGGGTAGGACAGGATGTGTTACTGAAAACAGATCAAAATTCTACACATCTTAAATATTTTAACGCCTGTATATCTTATGACGGTGATTATGATCTGAGTAATAAAACAGTAGAAATCACATTAAAGAATCTTACGGAGGAAGGAGATTATGATACGACTGTTATTACAGATGGAACATGGGATTTTAAATGGACTCTGGGTGCAGTAAAGCCTCCGACAACTCTGGAAGTGAACCGGAAATGTGATTTTGGAGGTTATGAAATCACAGTGAAAAAAATGGAAGTAACGCCCCTTTTATGGTCATTATATCTTGATTATGATGAAGCTATGAAGGTGTATGAAGATGAAAAAAACAAATTTGAGTACGCAGGTACGGACTATGGCATGGATCTTTATGCCAGAACTAGTATTGACCAGGTGCGTTATAAAGATGGAACGGTTTTAACACTTGATAGGACCATGGGAGGCATCGCTGGCGGTGGAGAAAAACAGGATAAGGAAAATGGTGTCATGATCATCAGAAACAGCTTCCCGCAACTGGTTGATGTAGATAACCTGCAGGCGGTACATTTTGGGAACATTGACCAGTGGCTTGAAGTGCGGGAATAATAGTTTTTTCGGTGATACAGAAAAATCCTCCCATAATTAGATAATGAGAAAATAGGTAACCATACAGTCGGAAAAATGGCTCTGTAACAAAAGACCGTTTTTCCGGCTTTTCATTTTATCAGCAGTGAGGCATTCACACCGTTTGAAAATCTGTAAGAACTGAGTCATTGAGGTATGTCATGACGGGTAATCAAATATATGACATAGATTCTGCAATTGTAGAAAATAAGATTGACTTTTTGATTCTACAGATGTAAAATTAGAAAAGATTTCTACATCTGTAGAAAAATAGGGAGAACACAAGCTGAAGCGCAGACTCACAGACCACTATGATTACGATGTGACTATGTGGGATTCAATTGTGGTAAAAGAGTTGCTGCAGCGTATAAACTACATCAAATAGATACGGAGGATAAAATGTGCGGAATCTGTGGATTTACAGGTTACAGACAGGATCAGAAGACAGTAATTGAAAGGATGATGAAGGCCATTGAGCATAGGGGCCCGGATAGTGAGGGCTCTTTTTGCAGGGAGAAGATCACGCTGGGCTTTCGAAGACTTAGTATTATTGATTTAGAAGATGGGCAGCAGCCTATGGAAAGTGCGGACGGAAACCTTCATATTGTTTTTAATGGAGAAATCTATAATTATAAGGAACTGCGGGCAGAACTTGAGGCTTTCGGCATTTCTTTCTGTACTCATTCTGACACGGAGGTTCTGATAAATACTATTCAGCAGTATGGGGAGAAGGCACTGGATAAGCTCAGGGGAATGTTTGGGTTTGCTGTATGGAATGAACAGGAGCAGAGTTTGATGCTTGCAAGGGATTTTTTTGGAATTAAGCCTGTGTACTATGCCGAAATAGATGGACACTTTGTATTTGCTTCTGAAATTAAGAGTATCCTTGCATTTCCAGGCTATGAAAGGAAAGTAAATCAGAAGGCACTGGAGCAGTATTTGTCATTTCAATATTCCCCTCTGGAAGAAACTTTTTTCAGGGGGATTTATAAGCTTATGCCAGGTCATATGCTTTTATATAAAAACGGAAACTATGAGATAAAGACTTATTTCAAAACAAAGCTTGCACCAGGCCAATGGGACCGTAAGACGAATATGGAGCAGCTGCGGAATCAGCTTGCAGAGAATTTAAAGGATTCAGTGGAGCACCATATGTTAAGTGATGTGGAAGTCGGCGCGTTTTTATCCGGGGGAGTGGATTCCGGTTATCTGGCTTCTTCCTCTGGTGCAGATCAGGCATTTACAGTGGGATTCGATGAGGGAGACCGATATAGTGAAGTAAACAAAGCTGCCAAAGTGGCAGAAAAAGCTGGTTTAAAACACCATGTGAAAATCATATCCAAGCAGGAATTCTGGGATGCCCTTCCAGATGTTATGTATCATATGGATGAGCCCCTTGCTGATGCTTCTGCCGTTGCACTCTACTTTCTCTCAAAAGAGGCTGCAGGTCATGTCAAGGTTGTTCTTTCCGGAGAAGGAGCAGACGAGCTTTTCGGTGGATATAATATTTACAGAGAACCGGAATCATTGAAAAAAATTGCCTGGATTCCATTTGGTGTCAGACGTGTAATTGGAAAACTGGCTGCAAAGCTGCCGGATGTGAAGGGACGAGATTTCCTTATCCGTGCAGGAATGAAAGTGGAAGAACGTTTCATCGGAAATGCATATATTTACCGTGAAAAAGAGAAAGCGCAGATTTTGAAAAATAAAGTAACAGGACCTTCCACACAGGAATATTTAAGACCATTTTTTAAAGAACTTGAGTCAGAAAACAGAGGATCACTTCGAGACATGGAAAAAATGCAGTCTGTAGATCTGAGATACTGGCTTCCTGGCGATATTTTACAGAAAGCAGATAAAATGAGCATGGCACATTCATTGGAAGTCAGGGTACCATTTCTGGATAAAGAAGTTTTTGACTTTGCAGCAAAGCTTCCGAAAGAAGCCAAGATTGCAGCGGGTACAACCAAATATATTTTCCGTAAAGCTGTTTCAGAATTTCTTCCACAGGAAACCGATGAACGTAGGAAACTTGGTTTTCCAATTCCAATCCGTGTGTGGCTGCGGCAGGATGACTGGTATCAGAGGGTAAAGGAGTTATTTACCTCGAAAGAAGCAGAAGAGTTTTTTCATACAGATAAGCTTCTTTTACTTCTGAAAGAGCACAAAGAGAAAAAGGCAGATAACAGCCGTAAAATCTGGACAGTTTTGACATTCCTTATCTGGTATGATAGATTTTTTGCTACATGTTCGAAGTGAGAGAGTTGGTTATGAGACGGTAAAAATATAAATATACGAAAAATCCGTTGACAATGGTATTTGGGACTTTTATGATAAAACTCTATTTGTTTGTATAGAAACTTTCGGATTATTGGAGGAAGAGTTTAAGGAGTATGTGGGTGGAAATCTGAAAGATCTTACGGTTTTGGATGCTTTCGACTCATTGTTCTTAAATGGAAAGGCAAATCAGGAAGCGCAATTTCAGCAGTTTGCTTCCTTGGAAATCCACAATTGCAATCTGTGGCATCTAGGAAAGGAGTTATATTACTATCCTGTATATTTGTTGGATTTATTCTTTTGTTACTTTACAGAGAAATATTTGTTCATCTTAGCATAATTTACAGAAGAGAAAAATATAGTGCAGGTAGTAGTGTAAGAAATGTGATCGAACCAAAAGACCTTGGGATGCAGTCCGATTGTGACGATGCATGCAACTGGGATGATAAGGAGAATATTTATGATTGAAGCTGTAGCAGTACTTCTTTTTTTTATAGTTGTAGGAACTCTATGGGGGATAGTAGAAACTTTTAAATATAGGAAAAATTTTTCAAGAAACTGTGAAAACGGACAAATCTCCACTATTAAAGCGTACCGAATAAAGCGACGTGGATCCTGGCGGATTTTTGGTGACCGTATTCTAGATGAAAAATCGTTTCTGGTAATGAGGGAAAAGGAGTCAAAGTTAAAAATTCATTAATTCAATAGCGGGGTATTTTAAATGGCTGAACAAAATGTTTTTAATCTGATGCAAAACGATGAGATTGGGATGTTGTGGAAAAAGATATATCAATTACATCAAAAAACCAAAATTTATCTACTTACAGCCGAAGAAATATCAGAAAATGGGGATGCATTGATTCAGCCATTAAAAGAGCACCGGGATGCATATGATCATATTGTAAGGATTTTTGCAAGCACAACCAAAAAAGTGCCGGAAGGATACGATTACTATTCTTATATCAAAGGAAACCTTGAGAAAGCATATGGACATGAGTATCGTGCTTTTTTTGATACGGCAGACTGGCTTGCATACAATCTGCGGCATAATTTAAGAGAGCGCATAAATGTGATTCCATATAATAAAAGAAATCAATTAATCCCAAATTGCAAAGAAACAATCAAATTATTGAACCAATACCCATTTGAAATTTCTAATCTACGAAATGACAAGGATATAGTAAAAGAGTCTGACTCGGATGAGACAATAAAAGAATATGAAAATTTGCTTAAGCAATTAATAAAGTTATATAAAGAAATTGATTCAATTTGATGTTGCTACTAAAAACAATTAATAGACTGATTGATCGTCGAAAGGTATCTGTTTGTCCATATCAGTGATATGTTACTCCATAAGGAGAGTTCAGGAATATGTAGAATATTACACTTGCTAAAAAATCTGAGTGCAGAAGCGGCAGACCTTTTTTACAAGTGTAATACGGTTTTACTTTCAAGAGTGACTCAACGACTTGAATAATTGTGCGTCGCATTCTCGTTATTTCAGTGATGAGTTAGACGTGCAAATCTTTTCTAAAAAATACAAATAGAGGGAGTTTTATTGGACTAAATATTTTATAACAGCAGTTGCAGCCGGTATCTCATGATTTATAAAATGAGAATATCGGCTGCTTTTCATTATTTTTACCTCTAAAAGGTAATCTTCTGAAAACCAAAACTGTAGTTTGGATCTCAACTGAAAAAAATTAAATTTTTTTGTTACCATCCACTATTTTTTACGATATATAATATGAATGGAAATTTTTTTATTCAAAAAGGCGCCTTATCTGTTGCTGGTCAGATTATGGACAGTGACTTTTATCTTAAAGAAACCCGGAGGACAACCTGTAAATGAATGATGATGAAATTATAAACCTGTTTTTGAAAAGAGATGAGAATGGAATTATAGAATTGAGTACTAAGTATCATCCCTATTGCTACAAGATTGCCTGGAATTTATTGGCGAATAGAGAAGATGCCGAGGAATGTCTGAATGATACCTGGTTTTCAGTATGGTCACAGATTCCACCTACGCATCCTCCTGTATTGGCACACTTTTGCGGTCGGATTACAAGAAATCTTAGTATTGACTGCTTAAGGAAAAAGTTTGCAGGCAAGCGCCCGGATGTTCATATGGCAGATGTTATGGAGGAAATGGAGCAGCTAAATGTAACTTATACCGTGGAAGAACAGCTGGCGGAAAAAGAACTGATGGAAACCATAAATCGTTTTTTGGAAGAAATGTCTCCAAAGGACAGAAATATTTTTGTACGAAGATACTGGTTTTTAGATCCTGTTTCTGCAATATCCAAAAGGCATCATATGTCAGCGGGAAGCGTGAAAATGAATTTATACAGAAACCGGAAAAAGCTGTTGAAACTGTTGGAAAAAGAAGGAGGACGCATATGAAAAAGTTTGATTTTTCAAAAGAATTTGGTAATATTGATCCGAAATATATAGAGGAAGCAGAGCGGGAATGGAGTGAAAAAAAGGAAAACCGGAGACCAAAAGGGTGGAGCAAAGCAGCAGCTGCCTGTGTGATCGTCACCTTGGGTTCTGTTATCTTTTCTAATCCACATATCCAGGCTGCAATAAAAAATATTACATTGTCCATAGGAGAAACCCTTGGTTTCCCAAAAGGCATTGAATCTTATACGGAAGTGTTGAATACCTCTAAGGAAGACAAAGGAATTACTGTAACATTAAAAGAAGTTGTTCTGGATAATGGGGTTCTGTTAACAAAGGTGCATGCAGAAAAAACATCTTCCGGGCAAAAGGACACGGATGATGTCCAGGATGACTGGACCTTTGCCAATACACAGCTTGACATTGATTATCAGAAAACTACAATAAATGGACAGAAAATTGAAGAATACGAAAGCGGACACCTTCTGCCATATTCGGACGAAGATTTGCTAAATACTGGACTGGATGAAAATGTCTATGATGCTGTTCTGGAATCCCGGTTTTCCCTTGATGGTGATTTGGGAGAAAATCCAGAAGTACATTTGGTACTCGGTGCCTATCAAAATGAAAATCTTGGCGAAGATTATTTCGCAGAGTTTGAGTTTGATTTTTCTATTCCCCATGAGGAGCTTATGAAACAGACAGTTCATAAAAAGCTGGAAGATGTTTCTGTTAAAACAGAAGAAGGAACCGTAAAATTAACAGACTTTTCCATGAATAAACTGCAAAGTATAATTAAGGCAGAAATTCCGGAAGAACTTGAGGAAAAGCTGTATAATGGTAATGAGATGATGCTTATGGGGACAGACAGTAAAGGAAATCAGGTACAGTATGAACTGCGCAGTAATTCGGCAGCAGATGGTAAAACTCAATGGAGTTTTAAAACCAGTTTCTGGGGCATGTATCAGCTGGATTCTGACGGTCCGGTTCTTTTGCTCCCGGATATTGACAGCGATTATCTGGAATTACAGCTTTATACCAGAGAACCTTACATGGCTGCTGCAGACACTGTCTGGGGTGATGACGATTTTGTAGAAATTGGTGAGACTACAGAAGAGGTAGAAGAAGTTCCAGAGGATACTTTGGAGGGAGAAAATCCGTCAGATGCAGAGGATCAGGTTGAAACTCAAATTATCGGAGGGGCAGATGCTCCCACAGAAGTAAGGCTTCAAGACGATACAGACCAGAAAGAAAATACCGACGCAGCAGATAAAACGGATGAAGATTACGGAACCGAAGAAAGCGCATATTATGATGGAGCTACAGGTGAAATCACTGCAGAATCCGGCTGGACACCTGTCGGGGATAAAATAAGGATTCAGATTAAGTAGAGAAACGTGAATCTGTTTTCAAAAATCCCATGTCAAAGAAGCTTTGCATACCTGTTTTTTCGCTGTAAAAGGTAAATTGCTTTTCATTTGGCAGAAATTTTTATATAATCCAAGTGAGAAAGCAAAACCGATTGGAAGAACAGGAGCAGAGCAATATGAATATTGGAACGCAGATACTAAAAATACGAAAAGAAAAGGGACTGACCCAGGAGGAATTTGGAAAAATATTTCATGTTACCAGACAGACTGTGTCTAATTGGGAAAATGAAAAGAGCTATCCGGATCTGCAGATTCTCATAGACATCAGCAACCGTTTTGATATTTCTCTCGATGTCTTAATAAAGGAAGATGTCAAAATGGTAAAAACCATGGATAAAGAAAGAGTGCTTGGATCATTGAAACGGGAAAAGTCTGTTATTGACTTTTTTACAGGTGCAGGAACTGGAATTGTAATTTCCTGCCTGTTTTCAGCTGATACAATGGTCAGAACGGTTACCATTGTATTAGGCGTGGTCATGATCGGAATTGGCTGGTACCGGGAAGCAAAATATGACAAAAGATTGTTCAGATATATGAATAATGAAGAACGGTGAGGTGGAGAGCATGAAAATCTGGCGTGAACTGTTAGGCTATGTGAAATTGATTGTAATAGTAGTGGCAATTACTCTGGTTATCAATAATGTTGTTTTGATTAACGCAAAAATCCCTTCACCCTCCATGGAAAAAACACTTATGGTGAAAGACCGCCTTTTCGGCTTTCGGCTTGCGTATGGAATTAATCTTAATCTGTTCGGTTATGAAATTTCTGAAAAGTTCAAGGACCCGGAGCGATTTGATATTGTAATATTCAAATACCCAGATGATGAAAGCCGTCTTTTTATCAAAAGAGTGATCGGACTGCCGGGAGAGGTAGTGGAAATTAAGGATGGGAAAGTTTACATTGATGGTTCACCCACTCCATTGGATGACTCTTTCATTCCGGAGAAAATGATCGGAAGTTATGGTCCATATACAGTTCCGGAAAACAGTTATTTCATGCTTGGTGACAACCGGAATGATTCGAAGGATTCACGTTCATGGAAAAACAAATTCGTGCGATTTGACCAGCTTGTGGGGAAAGCTATTGTAAGATACTATCCATCTTTCAAGTGGTTAGGATAATAAGAAACGCGAATATCAGTGGCTTATTAAGCACTGGAATATTCGCGTTTTTTATTTGATATCACTAAGATTATATATTTTCAAATATATGTAATCAGTTGGCCACATGATCAAGTTCTTTACAATACGCATTGGGAGGATTGCAAGGAAGTCTTTTCCGTAGAGCATGTCCAGCCGTAAGGTATTTAACAGAATATATAGCAAGAATTCTCCTTCCTCTACAGGTAGGAGATGAATTGCAAAATAAAAAAACATTTGTTCTACAATGCAAATCGTGGTATAATGAATGATTTTCTATAGTTTTTCTATACTTCAAAATACGTGAAAGTATAGTATCTATGCGGATAATCAAAAATTAGATATAAAATATAAAATTTTTGATAAATCTTATTGATATATTGACAAATAACGTAAAATAATCTATTATATAGACAACCGATATATAGAACGTCGATATATAACTTATTCTAAGAAGGGGGTGGGCCAGATGGCTATTGAAAGAGCGCTGGTTTCAGGAAGTATGGCAATGCTTGTAATGAAACTTTTGTCTGAAAAGGATATGTATGGATATGAGATGATCGACACACTGAGGCAAAAATCTCAGAATGTATTTGAGCTGAAGGCAGGAACTCTTTATCCATTGCTGCACAGCCTGGAAGAGAAAGGACTCCTGACAGTATATGAACAGGATGTAGCTGGAAAGACCAGAAAGTATTATAGCCTTACCAGACAGGGAAGAGGATTCCTGGAAAAGAAAATAGAGGAATGGAAAGAGTATTCTGCAGCAGTGACCAATGTGCTTATACTGGAGGTGTGAGTTATGGATGAATATCTGAAATTATTGCTGGAACAGATTCGCTGCACAAAAGCCAGACCATACATAAAACAGGAACTGCAGGATCATATGGAGGATCAGATTGCGGAAAACATGAAGGCAGGCATGGATCATGAACAGGCAGAGAAGGAAGCCGTCAGAGACATGGGGGATCCTGTGGAAACAGGAATCTCCCTTGACAGTATCCACAGACCTCAGGCTGCATGGAAACTTTTGGGAATGATTATATTTATCAGCATTGCAGGTGTTCTGATACATGCAGGGATTTCCGGAAAAGCCAGTGAGAATGCGGCAGCCGGTTCTGACAGATATGTGTTTCATGTTATGATCGGGCTGGCTGTCATGATGATTTTGTATCTGCTGGACTATACCGTACTGGCAAAATTTTCAAAAATAATTGCAGCTGTTTTATTGTCCGTCTGTTTGCTGGTTATATTGGAAGGAGGCCAGGTAAACGGAGCAAGGATTTTTATATCACTGCCAGGAGGCAGAAGAGGCATGGATGTACAAAAACTGATGCTGTTTTATGTCCCCATATATGGAGCAATTTTATATAAATATCATGGGTGGGGATATAAGGGACTGATAAGAGCAATCTTATGGCTGATTGCTCCAGTAATATTAGTTTACAGCCTGCCGGCACTCAGGACAGCTTGTGTGATGCTGGTAACTATGCTGACTATGTTGACGATCGCAATCAAAAAGGACTGGTTTACTGTCAGAAAGAAAAGAACTATCTGTGGAATCTGGGCTGTGTTTTTGACCGCGCCCATAGCAGCTTTCCTGGGTATGTACCTGAGAAACAGGCTGGCGGAATATCAAATTGCGCGCATACAGGCGATGTTTTCCAGTGGTAGCGAAACAGACTATCTCACAAAAATGTTGCATTCACTTTGGAGACAGAATAAGCTGATCGGGAAAAGCAAATCAGATGTAACGGGAATCCTGCCAGCATTTAACGCGGATTATATTCTGACCTATCTGTCATCTGTATATGGAATAATTGCAGCTATACTTTTGTGCTGTGTTCTTGCGGTTCTGATTTTTGCAATCTTTAACACTGCGTTGCGACAGAAAAATCAGCTGGGTATGATGATGGGATGCGGGTGCGGAATTGTATTTCTCATCAGTTTTTTGATAAATGTCCTTGAGAATCTTGGCGTATTTCCGCAATCAATAACATTTCTTCCGTTTTTTTCAGCCGGAGGAAGCTGTATTATAATTTCTTATGGACTCATGGGGATCGTGCTGAGTACTTACAGGTATAAGAATATTTATCCGCGACATCCTGAAACAGGCTTTATGTCCATTAATTCTAAGGTAAAAAAGTATCGTAATATTTAAAACCAATCAAAAACGCTGAGAATTGCTCCCAGCGTTTTTGGTTGGTTTTATTTTGGACAGTTTTCTGCATTCAGCACCAGCTGCTTGCGGAACTGTGAAGGGGACATGCCACACTGTTTTCGGAAAAATCGGCTGAAATATAATGGATTTTCGTACCCGACCAGGTTGGCTATTTCTGTGATATTATAATTGGTCGTTTCCAGAAGCATTTTTGCATTGGTAAGCCTCAGAGACTGCACGTATTGAGCAGATGTAGTATTGGCATACTGACGGAAGTTCTGGATGAACCAGCTGATACTCATATTGTGGGAAACAGCATAGTCCTCAATACTTATAGGTTTATTATAATGCATCCGAAAGTACTGTGCAGCCTGTTCCATATCGTTCATGTTCTGAAGGTTCTTTTTACGTGGCTTTTGCAGTGCTATTCTATGGAGGCTGATCAGGAGAATCATGAAATAATTTATCAGCATCTCCTCGTAATCAATTCGCTGCAGATTCAGTTCCTCGATCATAGACATAAATAGATTTTTGTACTCAATGGAGATACCGGTATAAATAATGCGGGTATCGTCGGCAATCCCATATCTTCTTAGAAAGTTCTTTACATTATTTCCAGTAAAGTGAACCCAGTAAACTTCGGTCTGATCCGCTCCATAATAATAGCGTTGTTCCTCACGTGGACGGTAGAGTACCATATTGCCGGCTTCTACAACAGTAGGTTTTCCATCAAAATAAAATGTGCCCGTCCGGATGCGATGTAAAGAAGCTGATAATCAAGCCGGTCTTTCGGGCGGTGGGTAGGAAGCTTTTCTACGGTGTATAGATGATAAGTACCGCAGCTTCCAATAAACAGGGGATGTTTTTTATCCATAAAATCAACCCTGGATTTGTGATAGTATGCTGATAATGTATACAAGTAATGTCCTCTTTGTCATATTGCACAAAACACAACAATATGAATTGTGCAATTTTACGATTCTACAAAATATTGTTAAAAAATAGTTGGCTATTATGTAAAAGTATAACATTTTGTGCATGTTTTGGCGAATGTTGTTTATGTATTTTTTTATAATAAAAAAGTATAATGATAGTACGACAAAAGCAAAATATCTGGGATTTGCTTTTTATTATCAATTTCAGGAAAAGAAATATAGGATGAAAGTTCCGAAAAAGTCATTGGATAAAGTAATGAAGAAAGTCAGGAAACTTACGAGCCGCAAGTGGAGCGTGAGTAATTCATACAAAGCGAAAAAGATAGCAGAGGTAGTAAGAGGATGGATTAATTACTTTAAAATTGGCTCAATTCTTACAGTAAGCCGAAAACTTGATACAGTAATCAGGTATAGATTCAGGATGTGCATATGGAAACACTGGAAAAATCCAAAAACCAGATATAAAAATTTGGTAAAACTGGGTATTAGTAAAAAGAATGCAAGGTGTGCGGCGGGATTTCATGGATATGCCCGAGTGTGCCGTACAAAAACTGTTTGTTATGCGATGTCAAATGCACGTTTGAAGAAATTTGGTTTACTCTCAGCCGAGGAATATCTTTGTAAAGCGAGATGTCAAGTTAACTGAACCGCCGGATGCGGAACCGCATGTCCGGTGGTGTGAGAGGTCGGCGGCAAAAGCCGTCTCCTACTCGATCAAACCAGCTCCGTTATACCAGGGAGGAAAATATCTCCTGTGTGGGAGGCGGCATTTATCCCAATATGCTGTGTGCACACCCACCGTTCCAGATCGATGGGAACTTTGGCTTTGCAGCTGCGGTTGCAGAGATGCTTATCCAGAGCAGGAAAGGGCATATCCTGTTACTTCCGGCACTTCCGGATGAATGGAAAGACGGAAATGTCCGAGGAATGAAGGTACAGGGTGACATCACAGTTGATTTCGAATGGAGAGATGGCAGGATACACAGGGTTCGCCTCTGCTCTTCCCGTGAGCAGAAAGTAACGCTGGAATGTAATGGAATTTCAAAAACAATATTTTTAAGACCTGATGTGACAGAGGATATGATTTTTGGTTGATCTGTCCCGAGGGCCTGGAAATCATAGACAGTGGTAAGTAATGGGGTACAATAAAATATAGCCAATCGATTTTGCCAGAAACTATTGATATTTCTTAGGGTATCGCATATAATATAGTTAAACCAAAAGGTTTCGTGTAGCGGCACGTAAAAGCTGTACTGTGCCCGGGCAGGGTAATTACTGGGACTATTTGATACTCGGAAGGGTATTACGCCCACACCAGGGAGATACGGTGAGTCCGCGCCGGGGACTTAATGATACCGGCGACATTTTAGACGTTCGGAAGGATGTCGCGGCTGACAGCCAGCATAAAACCGCTTTTTATGATTATGGGCACTGGATAACAAAAAGTTGTCCGGTGCTGTTTTTATATTATAGTGATGATTGGGAAAAGATAGATTGGAAAACAACAGGATAGAGAGAAAATCGTACAGGAGATTAAAATAGCTGCCGATCTGTATAGGAAGCATTTAGTAGGTAAAAGATTTCTATATGTATTTGAAGGCAGATATATTGAGGTGCTTTATAAAGCTGCCAATTTCAGGCACTTAACAGGTGTGGCCACAAACCTTTCCGCAAAAAAGTTTTATAGTTATGCAGCAAAAAAACTGCTTCAGGCTTCGCAGATATTTTTTACACCGCAGCACCCTTTTTCATTGTGTAAGCGTAAAATTAAGCATATCGGCCAGATTGCAATGCTGGCTGGCTCAGAAGGCTTTATGTTGGAAGAGATTGTTACAGATACGAGAACTTATAAGTTTGGCACAACAGATCTTAATTTTACTCTATGCTTAAATAAAGAGTATGATGATCAGGGACAGCAAAAAGGCGATTGCTTTGTAGTAGAATCACTGCGAGATGAAGATTGTTTTTCTAAAAGTACAACAGCATATACAGTAACTCATATTTTCTCAGCACCGAATGATGCGAAAAAATATACAACTTTACTGTTTATGGATGAAAATGCAATGATAGACAGTCTTCCGGATGAAATTAAAAACATGCTGGATCAAACTTTATTACATAAATAAAAATGGAGAGTCTTAGTTGGCGATTCAATTAATCTATCCTGAGGGTATGAGAATTATTGACAGCCGTATCATGTAAAACGCACATGGTACGGCTGTTTTTATACCCTAATAGGACCTGATGATCACAAAATTTGAACGATTTCGGGGGTGTTTTTATCTGGGATAATTTTTTTAAAAATATTTGCAACCTTTTTAGGGATTCGCACGTCTAATAAGTAGAAGCACATAAATGAAGCTTCTATAGTATACTACGGATGACTAGTCTGAGATAGGAGAGCCGGAACTACAATGAATGAGGTTTTGATACGAAAAGCGAAGAAAGGCGACAAAGATGCTTTCTGCCGACTTATGGATGAGAATGTACAGAGTATGTATAAGATTGCGGCAGCATATCTGAAAAATGATGAAGATGTTGCGGATGCAATACAGGATACGATTCTTTCCTGTTATGAAAATCTGAAAAGTCTGAAACAGAACAGATATTTTAAAACTTGGATGATTCGAATCTTGATCAACAAGTGTAAGGACATGATACAGAAGAAAAAGCTGGTTACTTATACGGATCAGATGCCGGAAACACCTTTTCACGAAGAAGAATATGCGGCGATGGAATGGGCACAAGTATTAGAAACATTGGATAGCAAATATCGTTTGGTTGTTCTTTTGTACTATATGGAAGGATTTAGTGTCCGGGAGATCAGTGACGCTCTGGATATGAAGGAAAGCACTGTGAAATCTCGTCTTCATCGTGGTAGAAAACAGATTGCAGAGAAGTATGGATATAAGGTTAAGGAGGGACGTGTTTAATGATGACTTTAAATAATAATGAGAAAGACTTCCAGGAAAAACTTCAAAAGGATACAGAAATGCCGGCAATCGTGCATGAACGTATCAATCAGGCATATCGATTGATTGAAAATAATGCTGTGTTACAGAAAAAAGCACCAAAGGATCCATATCACTGGATGAAAATTGGAGGCAGGGTAGCAGGAGGTATGGCAGCGGTATTGGCAGTCGGATTTATATTCTGTGCAACCAATCCAGTAATGGCAAAGAATATCCCAGTTGTAGGAGGGCTTTTTGAAATCTTGCAGGATAATGTAAGTTTCTTTGGTGATTTTTCGGATTATGCAACAACCTTGGAATCCGTTGATGGAACAACGGCAGATGGCAGTGAAGCAGATGGGGACAAGACAGGTAATGCCACTAGTGAGAATGCTTACATTAAAACAGCAGATGGGCTGACAATTACATGTTCTGAGGTATATGCCAACAGCCAGGCAGTCTATATAACTATGCAGTTTAAGAGTGATAAGCCATTTCCAGAAACGTCAACCAGGGCGGAAAGTGGAACACCGGTCATTGATCTGGATATGACTGGAGATGTGGACTTTGATTCAGAAGCTAGTCGGGTGATCGACGGTCATGTGGAAGGACAGTTTCTGGATGACAACACCTATGCATGCATTTTCCGTTATGATCTTGCTCAGGCGGCAAAAGACTATACGGAATATAATGAGAAATACAATGAAATGACACAGCAGGTAATGGATGAGATGGGAATAACTCAGGCGGACTTAGATGATCAGACGGATGAAGGTTATGCACTGCTGGAAGAGTTTATCAATAAAGTATCTGAGCGTGGTGGAGCATATCAGAAATATATTAAAGATATTGAGATTCCGGATACTTTTAATCTGCATCTGGATATCACGAAGGTAAGAGGGCTGGAAGCAGACTATGAGTGGTCAGAAGCGGATGATGAAAACTATGGAAGGGATGCCGGCTACTACAAATATGAAGGTGACTGGAGTTTCGATATCCCGGTTACAGTAGATGATTCCCGGACAGAAGTATTGGAACTGAATGATACAAACGATGCTGGTATCGGACTCAAATCCGTAATTCGTTCTCCGTATGAACTGACGGTAAATGAACTTTATAAGGAAGGATCCAACAGTGACTGCTTCATGGTAGCTCTTGATGCCAATGGGAACACACTTCCATATAATGAGTCTACTGGAAACTGTAATAACTTCGCAATTCAGGACAGGGATATTTCGACAGTAGATATTTATTTCCTGGATTATATCCAGTATATGGATGAACTGAAGGGGCAGCAGAATTTTGATAATCCTACGAAAGAAGACGGACAGAAATGGAAAAAACTTCTGGAGGAAAATGCAAAGTACCATAAGACATTACATTTTGACAGTGACAATGCAAAAAGCTAATTGATTCAAAGAAAGATAAATAAGACATGAGACCAAAAGAAGTGATAGGGCAATCAATGAGAACCACAAAATCGGCAAGACCAGGTTCAGTTGTGTATGTGCCGATGGATAAATCGGAATTCAGATCCATTATATTTTCAGAAAAGAAGAAAAATAAAATTAAGAAAATTGTAATATTGATGATATTGATGCTTTTTGTTATAGGCTGTTGTATGTATGCAGGTATATCTTATTATTACTCATATCACTTCTTTTATGGGACGACCATCAATGGGATTGACAGTTCAAATAAGACAGCATATGAGGTTGAGCAGGAGATTGCTGGGAAAAAGGATAACTATACTATTCAGGTAAGGGCAAGAATGCAGGACCCGCAGGCCATTACAGGAAAAGATATTGATTATAAATACGTATCCAGCGGTGCGGTTCTCCAGCTGCTGAAAACTCAGAAATCATGGGAATGGATCGGCAGTCTTTTTGAAACAAAAAACTATATGGTTCAAGAAGAGACTTTTTTCAGCCGGGAGAAACTGGAAGAACAGGTAAATTCATTAAATTGTGCGAAAAAAGAGAATCAGATAGCACCGGAAAATGCGTATGTAAGTTTTGTTAACTCAGAATTCACTATTGTGCCAGAAACGGAAGGCAATGAATTAAATACCAAAGAAGCTTATCAGATGATATGCAGGGCAATCGATAACGATGCGGCAGAGGTAGATCTGGAAAGTGATCCAAAGGCTTATAAGAAAGCAGATGTGACGAAAGAAAGTTCAGAGCTTCAGAATATGGTAAATACATATAAGAACCTGACAAAAGTAAATATCACATATACATTTGGAGATGAAACGGTAACACTCGATGGGAATACCATCAAAAACTGGCTGCAGTTTGACGAGAAAGGGCAGCTGCTCCAGAATGATGAAGCCTTCCGGCAGCATGTAGTGGATTATGTGGCACAGCTTGCAGCAGATCATGATACAGTTGGCACTGAAAGACAATTCCAGACCACGAGCGGAAGGACGGTGTATGTATATGGCTCAGCCTATGGATGGAAGATTGATCAGGACAAGGAAGTAGCACAGCTCATGCAGGAAATTCAGTCAGGAACCCAGACAACCAGGGAACCGGTATATTCTATGAGGGCAAATGCACACGGAATCAATGATCTTGGAGATACATATATAGAGGTAGATCTTACAGAACAGTATATGTGGTATTATCAGAATGGAAATATTATTTTCCAATCAGAAATCGTATCCGGACTGCCAAGCGATCCGGATAGAAAAACACCCCCTGGAATATTCACACTGAATTCAAAGAGCAGTCCGTCCGTGCTGCGAGGTGAAATGACAGCAAATGGAACCTATTCTTATGAACAGCCGGTAACGTACTGGATGCCATTCAATGGAGGAATTGGCTTTCATGATGCAGACTGGCAGCCGTACTTTGGTGGTGACAGATATCTTACAGGTGGTTCTCATGGATGCATCAATCTTCCACCAGAAAATGCCGGACAGCTTTATAGTCTTATTCAGTATGATGTCCCGATAATCTGTTTTTACTAATTCTATATTCAAGATGTACAGGACAGGAGCTAAGTTGTAATGCAGCTGGCTCCTGTTTTTCATTGTCAACAGTATCAGCCTGACGCATGATCACCATTTCGGTAATCCAGAACAAAGCAGACTTGATGTGGAAGTGGAAGAGCGATTGGTAAAAGCTAGCAATCTCTTCCTTTCACAAAGAGTGAAGAAGAGAAGGCACATTAATGGGATTGACGTATCAATACTGGAACCATATAATGGGTACAAAGAAAAATTTATTTATGGAAATAAACACATTGACAGAGCATGCAAAAGTGCTGTGATTAAAGTTTAAAAAGAATCCTTATGAATATCATAAGTAATGCTGTCAAATACAATAAAGAAAAAGGAGTAATACTGCTTAGCTATTATGAAACACAGGTGGATGACAGGCATATACTGTTTGAGTTTCACTGCAAGGATACCGGAGTTGGAATGAGTAAAGAATTTCAGAACCATATTTTTGAGCCATTTACTCAGGAAACAGGCGGTGCAAGATCTGTTTATGGAGGAACAGGTCTTGGTATGCCAATTACAAAAAAACTAATAGAGAAAATGGGCGGTACGATTAAATTTGAAAGCGAGAAAAATGTAGGAACCACATTCATGGTACAGCTCCCATTCCTTATTTCTGCTGATATGAAGCAGGCAGAAAGCCAGGATGATGATGTATCAATTGAAGGCATGAAAATCCTTTTGGCCGAAGACAATGAATTGAATATGGAAATTGCGGAATTTCTTTTGACAAATGCAGGAGCAGAAATTATAAAGGCTTCAAACGGCAAGGAAGCTGTTGAAGCATTTGCAAAATCAGGTGTTGGTGAGATCAATGTAATTCTGATGGATATTATGATGCCAGTTATGGATGGCCTGGAAGCTACCAGAGAAATACGTACAATGAACAGAAGTGATGCATCTGCTGTTGTGATTATAGCTAGAGGGGGCATATCAATTGGACAATGATATGCTCCCCCTGCCGATGTTTGTTAACTGATGCATTTTGTTTATATATTCCCTTATTTTGTACATGGACTCTTTTATATGGAAGGTGTATAGTGAATGAAAACTATATGATAAAGATTATGGAGGCATAAGATCATGGCTAACTTGATAAATTTTGTTACGCTGTTGAATGGAAAATTTGATAATAAGGATCAATTTGAGAAAATAAGTAAGACAAATCCACAGTATCCATATGCAAAGCACATCAATACAATATGTAATTCAAAAATCGCAAATCTCCCAAATGGTTTCGAAGGCGTATTTATGATTGAAGAAAGTTATTATTCTGTACAGGGGACTACCCGCTCTTCTTCACATTTGTTTCTTTTTATGGAAGAAAGCAATTCAATAAAGCTTATTTCTTATGAGATACCGGAAGGATATGATAAAAAGAATTTTACTTACAAAATCTTCAAAGGTGCCGACTATGATCAGCTAAAGTGTTCTGCAAAATTTACTCCTGCATTTTTCAGAAAATCAGGTGATACATGGGAAGGCGGAAGTGTAAGTATGTTTTCACCCGTATTGAAATTTTCTCTGCATGAAAAGTTCACTGAAAATCAATTGGAAGTATCAGAGTCCATGGAAGTAAATGGGAAAAGAACTTTTGGTTATGATGAGCCGATTATTTACAAACGAATAAAATAGAACATTGACAGGGGATGCTCTGCTAAAAAGATTGATTTATTAAGAAGAGCAGAATTCCTAAAGAAAGAGCAGAATTCCTAAAGAAAGAGGAATACGTATGAACATTGTTTTTTCATCTGATAAGAAAGAATATAATACTATTAAAAAAGGTACTGAAATACTGCTGGCTGAAAATGACGGTTTCAACCAAAACATAGAATTGTCTGTTGAATTTCAGGACAGACCAGAAATATTGATAAATAAAAGAAAAAACCAGATTCGTATCATCTGTCGGGAAATATCTCATTATTATCGCGCACTTAATTATGCCATACATCATATGAAAGAGGATGAATTTCAATATCAAGAGCATGTCTGTTTTGAAAGAAACGGTCTTATGCTGGATTGTTCCAGAAATGCTGTATTTACAGTTGAAAAGGTGAAATTCCTGATCAAGACACTGGCAAAACTTGGAATGAATGTACTCATGCTTTATACAGAAGATACCTATGAAGTAGAGGGGCAGCCTTATTTTGGGGCTTATCGCGGAAAATACACCAAGGACGAAATAAAAGAACTGGATGCTTACGCTTCCATGTTTGGGGTAGAGCTTGTTCCGTGTATTCAGACCCTGGCTCATCTGCACAATGCGCTGAAGTGGCCGGGAATGGATAAGATTCGTGATTCTGCGGACATTCTCCAGCCTGAAAAAGAGGAAACTTATCAGTTTATTGAAAAACTGCTCAGCTCAGTAAAAGAGAATTTTTCTACCAACAGGGTACATCTTGGAATGGATGAGGCTGTCATGCTGGGACTTGGAAATTATCTAAAAGAAAATGGATATAAAAAAGGGTCACTGATAATCAGGGAACATTGTAACAGGGTCGTAGATATTTGCAGAAAATTAGAATTAAAGCCTATGATATGGAGTGACATGTACATTACAGCAAATTCTGCAGGCGGATACTATGATCTGCCCGAAAACACGGACTGCTCCAAATGGGAAAAACCGAAAAAAGATTTAGGATTAGTATATTGGGACTATTATCATGCTGATACCAGAACCTATGAAAAAATGCTGGATATCCATGCGCAGCTTTCGGATAACGTTATTTTTGCAGGAGGATCTTGGATTTGGAACGGAATTTCCCCCAATTATTCTAAGACCTATGCGTGTACCAAAGCAGCTCTTTCTACTTGTAAAAAATACAATATAAAAGAGGTGCTCTGTACAGCATGGATGGATAATGGTGCAGAAACCCCGGTGGATGCTTTGCTTCCGGGACTTGTACTTTTTGCACACCTTGATTTTCACAGAGACTATGACGAAACAATCCTTAAGCAGGAGTTCAGGAACTGCACAGGCGGGGAATTTGATGATTTTATGGCACTTGACAATTTTGATTCCTTATTCTTAAATACGAAAGAGAATAAAGAGGCTCAAAATCCTTCAAAATATCTGTTATACCAGGATCCAATGTTAGGCATTTTTGATTATCATGTGAAAGAATCAGGTGTCAATACAAAATCTTACTACCAAAACATACAGAAATGTATGAATGAATGTGCAAAAAAAACAGGAAAATATCAGCTTTTATTTTCGTTTTATGAAAAACTGGCGGCGGTATTAGCTGATAAAGCCGATTTGGGCATGTGTATAAAATCAGCATATGACAGATCGGACAGAGCAGCGTTGAAAGATATCAGTCAGAATGTTATTCCTGGAATCATCTGCAATCTGACAGATATGAAATCATCAAGAGAAAAAATCTGGATGAACGATGCAAAGCCATTTGGTTATGAGATTCTGGATATAAAAATTGGTGGCGTAATTACAAGACTTAAAAGTACAGGATACCGGATTGACAATTATCTGAATGGAAATGTGCTTCGTCTGGAAGAGCTGGAAGAGGAAAGACTTCCCTATTTTACCAAAGGAATGGACAAGCGGGAGAACTTATGGAATCGCATCATCAGTGGATGTGATTTGAATGATACGATCTGGTAAAGGTAAATGAAAGGAATCCGGCTACGTATGGAAACCAAAACTATTCTCACAGAATGGTTTTGGTTTCCTTTTTTGCTGTTACAAATCAGTTACAACTGCATTATAGAATTTAATGTATAATTAACCTGTGAAAAGATATTTATAAAAACATGTTGATTATTCCGGGACTCTCAGAGCCACCTGTCCGGACTTTGAGAGCC
>NZ_QTYB01000024.1 GCF_003461955.1 Ruminococcus sp. AM36-2AA
ACGATTAACCATCAACAAACACATGTATGTAGTTTTGAATATACAATACAAAAGAAAGTGGCCAATCAAGCCACTTTTTTTATCCCCCAAAAACTGTCCCCTAAAAAAATATAAAAATTGCCCCTTGCAATATACCCAAACAAGCAGTACCATAACACCCGTGTTATTACATTCATACATTAAACTAATCACACACTAAAGTAATAACAAAACGAGAGGGGAATTATTATGAACACACAGAACAACACAGTAGTCAAACTTGCAGAAACTGCATTATTAGCAGCTTTATGCTACGTATCTTTCACATTCCTGCAGATCAAGATCCCGGTACCAGGCGGAGATGCAACATCCATTCATATCGGAAACGCATTCTGTGTACTGGCAGCACTGCTTCTTGGCGGCGTATACGGAGGTCTTTCCGGAGCAATTGGAATGGGAATCGCAGACATCATGGACCCTGTTTACATCACAGGAGCACCGAAAACTTTTGTACTGAAATTCTGTATCGGTCTGATCGTAGGTCTCGTGGCACATAAGATTGCAAAGATCAACGAAAGCACAGATAAGAAATATGTATTTAAATGGAGCGTGATCGCATCCATCGCAGGACTTGCATTTAACGTAGTAGCAGATCCTATCGTAGGATATTTTTACAAACAGTACATCCTGGGACAGCCACAGGAGCTGGCACAGGCACTTGCAAAAATGAGTGCGGCAGCAACATTCATCAATGCAGTTGTATCCGTGATCCTGGTAGCGATCATTTACAACGCAGTACGTCCGGTACTGATCAAGAGCCATCTGATCACCATTACTAACAACAAGAATCAGGTTGCATAAAACAACACAAACATATTAACAGAAATAACATTAAACAGTGAAATGGAAGCGAATATCCATTTCGCTGTTTTTTTATGCGGACAGATAATCATTTTATTTATACGTTTGTCCTTGTGATTTTCCCTGTATTTTGTGCAGATTGAAATAAAAACAGCTCTCTTTTTTGTACAGAATTCCAATATATTTTAAAAATAATATTGACATACGTAATTAATATAGTTATAATTCTAAATATTTGAATTATAACTATTAAAAAGGGAGAAAGATATATGAACGATTCTTTTCACTATCTGTCCATGGCAAACCACATGATGGTCCAGAAAAAGCTGATGGAACAGTTAAAGGATACCGGCCTTACCCTGGGACAGCCAAAGGTTCTGGATTATCTGAAAGATCACGATGGCGCCAGTCAGAAGGAAATTGCGGCAGGATGTCTGATCGAGGCAGGATCTTTAACTTCTATTTTAAATCGAATGGAAGAAAAAGGACTGATCGAGAGAAAAATGCTTAACGGAAACCGCCGTACCTTTCATATTTTTATGACAGAATCCGGAAAGAAAAATCAGAAGCTGGTAGAAGAGACTTTTGAAAAGATTGAAGAAACAGCATTAAACAATGTTTCAGAAGAAGAACAGAAAGTATTTATGGAGATATTTCTCAGGATATACAGGAATCTTGCTGAGATAAAGTAAACAGGCGGATATCCGCTTTACAATAACCGGATAATGGCAGCATAGACATAATTATCCGGCGAAAATCTGTACAATGAGGAGGAGACAAAAATAATGGAGAAACTAAAACGATACTTAATATTTCTGGTGGGACTGTTTGTAAACTCCCTGGGAGTCAGTCTGATTACCAAGGCAAACCTGGGAACCTCACCAATCTCATCAATTCCCTATGTGTTAAGCCTGAACTTTCCATTCACACTTGGAAACTTTACCATCTTTTTCAGTATCTTACTGATCATCCTGCAGCTGATCATTCTGCGGAAGAATTTTAAACTGGAGCACATCCTTCAGATCCCGGTATCCATCATTTTCGGATATTTTATCGATCTTACCATGATCCTTTTTTCCTGGGTCAATCCGGAAGTATATATCATGAAAATCGTATATCTGCTCATCGGGTGTATGATCCTTGGCGCAGGCGTTTATATGGAGGTCCTGGCGGACGTTGTCATGCTTCCGGGAGAATCCTTTGTCCGTGCCATTGTCCTCACATGGAAAACAAACTTCGGAACAACCAAGATCTGTTTTGATGTATCCATGGCAGTGATCGCTGCAGTACTTTCCTTTGTATTTGCAGGAAGACTGGACGGGGTAAGAGAAGGTACAGTTATTGCAGCCCTTCTGGTTGGATTTATCGCACGACTTATCGGAAAAAAACTTGCATTCCTGAAAGATATGATCTTCCCGGAAACAGCATCAGCAGAAAACGAGAGCGAAGCAAACGAGCAGACAACAGGAACTTATGGAAAAAATGTCATTGCCATTGGAAGACAGTTTGGAAGTGGTGGCCACGATATGGGCAAGGCACTTGCAGAAAAGCTGGGATACGATTTTTATGATGCAGAGATCATTCAGATGACAGCAGGAACCACAGGCTACACGCCGGAATTTATTAAGAAAAATGAGGAGATCATGACAAACAGTCTTCTCTATGATCTGGTCAATCAGATGTACCTGAACACAGATATGCAGGATGAAGCACCAAAGGACAAAATTTTCGAGGCGGAATCACAGTTTGTCCGTGATCTGGCAAAAAAAGGCAACTGCGTGATCGTAGGCCGCTGTGCAGATTACGTCCTCAGAAATTCCGCAAACTGCCTGAAGGTATTCTTCTCTGCACCTCTTGAAAGCAGAATCAAAAGAGTAGCACAGAGACAGAACATCTCTGAGAAAGAAGCCAGAGCTGTTGTCCAGAAAAACGAAAAACTCCGCGCAGACAACTACCGTTACTATACTCGCCGCATGTGGGGCGCAGCAGGAAACTTTGATCTCAGCCTGAATACAGATCTAGGAGAAGCATATATTGAGAGCTGCATCCGTAGCGCAATGAAATTATAAAAAGGCAGGAATAAATAAAATGAAACAGGAAAATTATATAAAAGGTATGATAATGATCATCCTGTCAGCATTTTTCTTTGCATGTATGAATGTAAGTGTCCGTCTGGCCGGAAATCTTCCATCTGTGGAAAAAAGCTTCTTCCGGAATCTGGTTGCGGCAGTGTTTGCGGCGGTCATTTTATGTAAAGATCATACATTGCCGAAGGTTAATAAAAAATACTGGGGGCCGCTGATCTTACGCTGTGTATGTGGAACCATGGGAATCCTGTGTAACTTTTATGCGATCGATCATCTGCTGGTAGCGGACGCTTCAATCCTGAATAAACTGTCTCCCTTTTTTGCGATCATTTTTTCTTTTCTTCTGTTAAAAGAAAAAATCAGCCCGACGCAGGCAGCATGTGTGGCCCTGGCATTTGTGGGATGTCTGTTTGTTGTAAAACCGGGATTTCATAATGCGGAATTTATGTCTGCACTGATCGGAGTCTGTGGTGGACTGGGCGCTGGAATTGCATATACAATGGTACGTGTACTTGGAACCCATGGAGTGAAAGGCCCGATCATTGTATTTTACTTTTCTGTTTTTTCATGTTTGTCTGTGATTCCGTGGATGGTATTTCATTTCACACCAATGACGGTGAAACAGTTTGCAATACTTATGATGGCAGGATTATTTGCGGCAGGCGGACAGTTTACGATCACAGCGGCATACACGTATGCACCTGCGGGAAAAATTTCCATTTTTGATTATTCACAGATTATCTTTGCAACGCTGCTGGGATTTTTCCTGTTTGGAGAAGTGCCGGATAAATACAGCTTTACCGGATATGCGCTGATTATTCTGGCATCGTTTGGAACATTTATCTACAATATGAAAACAGCTTCAAAAAAGGTTACAGCAAAGAAGAGTCCGGACTGATACTGCTTCTGTATTCTGCTGGTGTCATATGAAACCTTTTTTCAAATATTTTATAAAAATGTGTAATGTTGGAGTAGCCGATTTCTTCCATAACAGTAGTTACCGGAAGGGTCGGCTGTTTTAATAATTCGGCTGCTCTGGAAAGCCGGATATCCTGGATAAGAGTGGAAAAGGTTTTTCCTGTATAGTTTTTCAGGATCCGTGTTAATTGTCGTTCGCTGTAATTAAAAAACGTAGATAATTCCGGGAGCGTAAGGGTTGCATAATGTAGTTCGATATATTTCAGTATAAAAATAATATTTTTTTCCTGCTTCTTTCCGGCCGGGTTGGGGACGATCATGTTTTTTTCATGATTTCTGAGAAGACAGATAAAAAAGATTTCCAGTAACGCATTTATCATGGAGGAGGTATAGCGCTTCTGGGTCTGATATTCTTTCAGGATTTTTTTAAATAAATTCACAAGCTGCGGATCTTTTCCAGATTTAAAATACAGATAAAACTGAGATCCGGGGGAATAAAGTGCCCGGCTGAAAAAGTCATGTAAAGTACCGTATTTTGGAAGGGAATTTAAGAATACAGCTTCAAAGGTCTGGCTTTTTATCAGGAAATTGTAGATCACACAGTCATCGCTGAAAGCACTTAATGCATGGATGATCGAAGGAGCCACAATGCAGATATCACCGGATCGCATGGAAATCGTATGGGAGGTAAATATGTTTTCACAGGTTCCACGAAGCACATAGATCATCTCAAAAAAAGTGTGCGAATGCAAAAAAGCAGGAGCATACCGGTTATGACGGAAAATGATCGTATCCTCATCGGAAGGAAGAATAGTTTCATCCAGAGCGTTTCCAGGATGGTAAGTAAAGCCGGCGGCTGCATGGGAAGATGCCTCCGGGCAGAGTTTTTCTATTTCCTCGACGGTATGTGCCTGGTCCAGATGTGCAGCCGGATATTCCAGAAAAATCCGTTTATAAAATATTTCGTCAGGTTCCATTTCAGGAATCATTTCTGTTAAATGTTTGTATTCATTCATAAAATCACCTAAATTAACTGAATCAGGAAAATTCTCTGCGGATTATGAAAGTCCGCTTAGTCTGTCAACGAGCTTCAATAGGAAAAACGTATATGTCCGAAAAGGATAAATTATATGTCGTTTAAAGACGTTATCCTGTTCGCTTATTTCTGATAATATCACTATCAACAGGAAAACACAAGAATGACAGAAGGTGATAAATAAAAGTAATTTCATAAAAACAGAAAAATACAGAAGATGCAGAAAACCCATTAAATGAAAAGGGAAAAGGAGAAAGAGATATGTTTAGTTTGGCAAGTAAACACAACGATCCAAATGCCAGCCTGGCATGGAGCGAACGTATCGGTTACGGAACAGGCGGATTTGCCTTTAATATGATCAATGGTATCATCGGTTCTTTCCTGACCATTTATTTTACCAGCACAGTAGGACTGAATGCAGGTATCATTGCAACAATTTTTGCAATATCAAAGGTTTTTGACGGAATCTCAGATGTGATCGTAGGACGTATGGTGGACCGTACAAAATCAAAACTCGGAAAAGGCCGTTCCTGGCTGTTACGAATGTGTATTCCATTTGGAATCACCACCATGCTGTTGTTTTTTGTACCACAGAATTTTCCGGAAATGGCACAGTATGTATATATTTTCCTGATGTATAACATTGTAAATGCTGTATGCCTTACCGGAATGCTGGTACCGTATTATTCCATGATCTCACTGATGACAGCAAATCCTTATGAGAGAGGATTCCTTGGAAACATCCAGCAGATTTTTCAGACACTTGGAAATGTAGTTGTAAACTCAACATTTGTTACCTTACTTGGAATCTTTACAAGCAGTACAGAAAACATTTATACACAGAGAGCATTTACGATCACAATGCTGATCTACTGCATCGCAATGATCGTAATTACAATTTTCAGTGTTTTCTCAACAAAAGAGAGAGTACATTCTGCTGAAAGCGCAGAGGAAGATACTCAGAAATCTGCAAGTTTTGTAGTATTTTTCGTAATTATCATGTACGCAATGGGAAATGTATATTACTGTCAGTATGTTCTCTATGATATGGGACAGTACAGCTGGGTATCCAACTCTATTTCCATTGCACAGTTTGCAGTTATGTTTGTAACACCTGCATTTATGAAAAAGTTTGGAAAAACAGCTGTTTATGAAGCAGGAATGGTAGTTATGGGACTTGGATTCCTCGGATTCGCTGTTCTTGGCGGTTCCAGTACGATCGTGATGATCATCTGCAACGTACTGAAAGGCTGCGGTGTTGGTATGGCCGGCGGTATGGCACTTGGAATGGTTGCAGATACCATTACATACGGAACAAAGAAAACAGGAATTGATACCGTTGGTCTTGGAAATGCCGGTGTTTCTGCAGCACAGAAGATCGGTCTCGGACTTGGAACAGCTGTATTTGGCTGGGTTCTCAACGGAGCAGGCTATGACGGATCTCTGGATGCACAGGGTATCGCACAGCCGGAAAGTGTTTCCACAGCAATTAACTTCCTGTACAACTGGCTGCCATTTATCATGGTGATCGCTATCTTTGTACTGATGGTAATCCTGTATCATTGCGAGAGAGATTTAAAGAAAATGGAAGCAGCTGAATAAAGCTGATAAATGAATAACTGAGAAAAGCAGAGAAAACTGCTTGCGCCTCCGGAAATTAGATAACTATTCTAGTATTTGGAGGCGTTTCTGAAGTTGTGATCGCAGATATTCCAAAGTAAGAGGAGAGATATATGAAAGTTGTAAATGTAAGAATCAACGGTATGGAAAATCCTGTGGGATTTGATTTTGAAACCGTATGTGTATCGTGGAAAGTTCGTGAGACATCAGCCAGAAGACAGCAGAATGTAAAAATAGAGATAGCTTTGACAGAAGATTTTTCAGAGCTTCTCTGGACAAAAGAGGGAAAGAATCTTAACAGTGCGGCGGAAAAACTGGAATTTGAGCAGAGTGCATATACAAGATATTATGTAAGAGTAACCGTTACCAGCGATGAGGGAGAGACTGCTGTTTCCAAGCCTGCATATTTTGAAACCGGAAAGATGGATGATCCATGGATGGGAAAATGGATCACAACAAAAAAAGAAGATACCTTTCACCCTCTCTTTATAAAGAATTTTGAAGTAAAGAAAAAACCTGCTTCAGCCAGACTTTATATTTGCGGTCTTGGACTTTTTGAGGCAAAATTAAATGGAAAAAAAATCGGGGAGGAAGTTCTGACTCCTTATTACAGCAATTATCACGATGAAGAACAGTATCTTACATTTGATGTCATGGAAAATATCAAAAATATCGATAACCATACAGAAATGCAGGAAACAGCAGAAAACCAGTTGGCTGTATCGCTGGGAAATGGCTGGTACAAAGGAAAATTTGGACTGAACAGCCAGAGCAATAATTTTGGTGATACCTTTAAGCTGATCGCGGAGCTTCGTCTGATCTATGAAGATGGGGAAATCCAGGTGATCGGAACAGATGAAACCTGGAACTATATTGGCTCTGGTGTGGAAGACGATGGAATTTATGACGGTGAGATCATCAACCATCTGTTATGGGAAGAAAAAGAAAATCCGGCGAAACAGGCAGTTCTTACAGAGGCAGAAGGAAAACTGGTTTCCAGATACAGCCTTCCTGTAATGGAAATGGAAGATATGCCGGTAAAAGAAGTGATCCATACACCGGCAGGGGAAACAGTCCTGGATTTCGGACAGAATTTTGCCGGATATGTGACCTTCTGGAATCATCTCCCAAAAGGAAGCAAACTTATATTTGACCATGGCGAGATCCTTCAGGATGGCAATTTTTATAACGAAAATTACCGTGCTGCAAAATCTCAGTTTGTATATGTATCCGATGGCAGGGAAGAGCTGGTACGTCCTTCCTTTACATATTTTGGATTCCGTTATGTGCGTGTGACAGGATGGCCGGGAGAAGTAAAAGCAGAAGAATTTACAGGAAAAGCAGTTTATTCAAAGATGGACAGGACCGGATATATGGAAACCGGCCATAAGGGAGTGAACAGACTGTTCCTGAATGCACTGTGGGGACAGAAATCAAATTTTGTGGACTTTCCTACAGATTGCCCGCAGAGGGATGAAAGACTTGGCTGGACCGGGGATGCTCAGGTATTTGTCGGAACAGCAAGTTTTAATATGGACACTGCAGCTTTTTATCAGAAATTCATCCACGACCTTCGAAATGAGCAGGTAAAATACGATGGAATCCTTCCGGGAGTGATTCCGGTACTTGATCCAAACGGACCGATCTTTTCCAGTGTATGGGGAGACATTGCCACATTCCTTCCAATGGTGGTTTATGAACATTCAGGAAATACAGAAATGCTGAGATCCAGTTATCCGATGATGAAGGACTGGGTGGATAAGATCACCAGGGAAGACCAGGCAAGAGGACAGAAATATCTTTATGATTTCGGAAATCAGCTGGGTGACTGGCTTGCACTTGACGGAAGAACCGAGCAGAGCATGGAAGGTGGAACAGATGCCTATTATATTGGCTCCAACTACTATGCAATGTCTGTGCAGAAGACTGCAAAAGCAGCAGAAATCCTAGGATATCATGAGGATAAAAAATATTATGATGGTCTCTATCAGAAGATCAGAGAAGCGATCATCCGGGAATATTTTACAGAAACGGGACGTCTGGCAATTGATTCCCAGACTGGATATATTGTAGCTTTATATTCCGGGATCTACAGAGAAAAAGAAGCTGTTGTGGCAGGACTGAAAGCAAGATTTTACAAAGACTGCTACAAATTAAAGGGCGGATTTACAGGGGCACCGATCCTTTGCAGGGTTCTCGCCGAAAACGGATTCGAGGAAGACGCTTTTTATTTCCTTCTTCAGGAAGATTATCCGGGATGGATGCACTGCATCAATCTTGGAGCAACAACAATCTGGGAAAGATGGAATTCCGTTCTGGATGACGGGCATTTAAGCGGTACGATGATGAACTCCCTGAATCATTATTCTTATGGCTCTGTTGTGGAATATCTTTACAGAGATGTAGCAGGCTTAAAGGCACTGGAGCCTGGATTTAAGAAAGCGCTGATCACTCCTTTGATGAACGGAAAGCTGAAATATATGCATATGACCTATGATTCTGCTTATGGAGAATATAAGGTAGACTGGGAAATCCTGAAGAACGGGAAGGTAACAGTAGATATCCAGGTTCCATTTGGATGCAGTGCAGTGATCGGTCTGCCGTTTTATGAGGGCGAAGTTATGGAAGTGGAAGCTGGAAGCTATCATTATGAATATCGTCCCACAGAAGATCTTCGTCAGCGTTATAACAACAAAACCATGTTTAAGGATATGATGCATGATCCGGAGGCAATGAAAGTGATCGAGAGAGTATCTCCAATGCTGATGTATTTCCTTTCTACCGGAAATCAGGATTATTTTTATGAGAGCATCCAGAGCCTGGAAAAACTGTTTTATATGGGATTTACCAGAGAAATCGTAGATAATCTCCGAACAGAGTTATCCAAGCTTCTTGATATGGAGGAAGAATAAAATGGCGGATTTTTACAGAGCAGAAAAAGTAAACGACAGAATCACAGCGATAATAAGCTTCACAGGAGAGATCATGTATCTGGTAAATGGATCGGAACGCTCCCTGCTGATCGATACCTGCGTGGGAGCAGGAAACCTTCGGGATTTTGTGGAAAGACTTACGGAAAAACCACTTACAGTGCTGCTTACCCATGGCCACATCGATCATGCAATGGGAGCACCGGAATTCACCGGGAATGATGGAAAGCCTGAATGTGAGATCTACATGAACCATGCGGATACCGAAATTTATCTGGGAATGAATTCCATAGAAAACAGAAAAGGATATGTACTGGCAGGACTTGGCGGCCAGATGCCGGAAGGACTGGAAGAGACATTTCTGCCGCCTGCACCGATGACATTTAAAGATCTGAAAGATGGTGACAGATTTGACCTGGGAGGGATTTCCGTGGAAACTTATGCCCTCCCGGGGCACACTCCGGGAACCATGGTCATGCTGATCCCGGAAGAAAAGATCCTGATCCTTGGAGATGCCTGCAACAATGCTACCTTCCTTTTTGATAAAAATTCCCTTACTGTGGAAGAGTACAGGGAAAATCTGATCCAGATCCAGAACAGACTGGAGGGACGTTTTGACACAACCTGTCTCTGTCATCATGTGATCTGGGCTTCCAAAGATATGATTCGCAGTGTGATCGAAGTCTGTGATACGATCATGAAGGATCAGGCAGATGATGTTCCATTTAACTTTATGGGGCAGCAGGCCTTTGTTGCAAAAAAGGCCAATGAATATTTCAACCGTCTGGACGGCGGCGAAGGCAATATCATCTACAGCAAAGAAAAAATCCGCAAAAAAGAGGTGACACCATGAATTATCTGGCGATCGATATAGGAGGAACATTTATCAAATATGCAGTGATCACAGAAAACTGTTCCATCCTGGAAAAAGACAAAACCCCTACAAAACAGGATTCTCTGGAAATATTTATCCAGTCTCTGACAGAAATCTGTGACAGGATCAAAGGGCAGTATGAGATCGAGGGAATTGCCTTAAGCATGCCGGGGATCATTGATTCCAAAAGGGGTTTTATGTATACTGGTGGAAGCCTTTTCTGCATCAGCAATGTAAATATCGTGGAGATCCTGGAGAAAAAAACAGGGATTCCGGTGACAGTAGAAAACGATGCCAAATGTGCAGCGCTGGCTGAGATCTGGCAGGGCTCTTTAAAGGACTGCCAGAATGCCATCGTTGTTGTCTGCGGAACTGCAGTAGGTGGTGCTGTGATCGTTAACCGCGAAGTAGTAAGTGGAAAAAATTTCATGGCAGGGGAATTCAGCTATGTGATCACAGATAGTAAGGATGACTACAAAATGTCTAACAGCCTTGCAGAGACAGCCGGTGCCCAGGCACTGCTTAAAAGCGTATCAGAGGAAACCGGCATTCCTGTAGAAGAGTTAAACGGAGAAAAAGCGTTCTCCCTTGCGAACCAGGGAAATGAAAAAGCTCTGGCAGGAATCCGGAATCATGCAAAAAAACTGGCCATCCATATCTACAACTGTCAGTACATGTTTGATCCGGAAAAGATCGCAGTAGGCGGCGGGATCAGTGAACAGCCTTTGCTTCTCCAGCTGATCCGTGAAGAGCTTTTAAAGATCAACGGCATGTATCCCTGGACGCTTCCGGTCCCGGAGGTGACAAGCTGCCGTTTTTACAATGACGCAAACCTGATCGGTGCCGTCTATGTACACATGAAAGCAAGAGAGAAAAAGATCAGTCTTGAAAAAGTAAATGAACTCATGGAATTACTTGAAAACCGAAGAGAGGGCGAATATTTGAGAGCCCTCCTTACAGAATAACGGGAGGTAATTATGATCCGAAAATATCCAAACTTATGCAAACCGATCCAGATTGGCCGTGTAACATTTCGAAACCGTATGTTTTCTGCTCCGATGGGCGGAACAGATATTACAAACGACGGATGTATCGGCCCGAAATCTACAGCTTTTTATGAACTGAGAGGAAAAGGCGGTGCAGGTGCCGTAACAGTCAGCGAGTGTATGGTACATCCGAAAACCGATGGCTCCCATGCCTATCATCTGGACACATCCATCCTGAATTCCCTGGCATCCGCAACTTATACTGCAGACGCCATCCGTCGTCACGGAGCCATACCGAGTATTGAACTTTCTCATTCCGGAATGTATGCAGGAACTTATATGACAGATAAATCCAGACAGAAATCCATGAACCAGTGGGGCCCGTCTGATACCGTCCGTCCAGATGGCGTGGAGGTAAAAGCCCTCACAAAAAAGCTGATCGACGAGATCGTAGCTTCCTATAAAGAGACCGCGTCCCTGGCAAAAAGGGCAGGCTTTGAGATGATCATGGTACACGGCGGACATGGCTGGCTGATCAACCAGTTCCTTTCTCCGTATTTTAACAAACGTACCGATGAGTATGGCGGAAGCCTTGAAAACCGCTGCCGTTTTGCAGTAGAAGTTCTGAAGGCAGTGCGTGAAGGTGTGGGACCTGGATTCCCCATCGAGTTCCGTATGAGCGGTTCTGAACTTTTTGAAGGCGGCTACACACTGGAAGACGGTGTGGAGATTGCAAAAGTTCTGGAGCCATATATTGATCTTCTTCACGTTTCCGCAGGAACTTATCAGAGAGGGTTCGGTGACACCCATCCGTCCATGTTTAAAGACCACGGTTGCAATGTTTACCTTGCGGCTGAGATCAAGAAACATGTGGCCATTCCGGTTGCAACCATCGGTGGCCTGAACGATCCTGCACAGATGGAGCAGATCATTGCAGAGGGAAAAGCCGATATCGTTTACATGGCAAGAGCACTTCTTGCAGATCCCTTCCTTCCAAGAAAAGTCATGGAAAACAGAGACGAGGAGATCGTTAAGTGCTTAAGATGTTTTACCTGCATGGCAGAAAGAGCGGCAACTTCCACAAGAAGATGTACCGTCAATCCGCTGATCGGACGTGAGATGGAAGGGGATGAAGTACAGCCTGCACCTGCTAAGAAAAAAGTTCTGGTAGCAGGCGGCGGCCCGGGAGGTCTGTACGCAGCTTATACAGCGGCAAGAAGAGGCCATCAGGTCATTCTCTGTGAAAAAGAGGATACTCTGGGCGGAATCCTGAAAAGCGAGCAGGCCCTGCCATTTAAGCATGAGATGTACGAGCTTGCAGGAACTTACGAGCTTCTTGCAAGAAAAGCAGGCGTGGAGATCCGTACATCCACACCGGTGACAAAAGAGTATGCGGAAAAAGAAAACGCAGATGCACTGATCATCGCGGCTGGTTCCAGACCGCTGGTACCTCCGATCCCGGGACTGAACGGCGACAATGTGGTGATCGTAAATAACTACTATAAAGAGAAAGAAAAAGTAGGAGATGAGGTAGTTGTCTTTGGCGGCGGCCTTGCAGGATGTGAGTGTGCCATCCACCTTGGAATGGAAGGGAAGAAAGTCCGCATTGTGGAGATGAGAGATGTTCTCGCACCGGATGCCAATGTAAGACACAGACCACTTCTTCTGAAAGAAATCGACAAATACGCGGAAGTTTACACAGGATACAAGGGCCTTGAGGTAACCGAAGAAGGTGTATGGTGTGAGGATAAAGAGGGCAAAAAGGTTCTGGTTCCCGGAAGCACCATCATCTGTGCCCTGGGCCAGAGATCCAGAACCGACATTGTGGATGAGCTTCGTGACTGCGCGCCATATGTGGCGGTGATCGGTGATGCAAGCAGAGTTTCCACCATCACCAATGCAGTATACTGGGGCTATCACGCAGCGCTGGATATCTGATATCCGGCAGAGAGATATCCGATTTATATGAGAAAGGACAGAAAAAATGTTTCCCAAGAATTTTTTATGGGGTGGCGCAGTAGCTGCCAATCAGTGTGAAGGTGCATACAACGAGGACGGCAAAGGACTTTCCATCCAGGATGTCCTTCCTCACGGGATCAAAGGCCCGAGGACGGAAGCACCCACAGAAGACAATATGAAGCTGGTAGGAATTGATTTTTACCACCATTACAAAGAAGATATCAAGCTGTTTGCAGAGATGGGATTTAAGGTATTCCGTACTTCCATTGCCTGGAGCAGGATATTCCCGAAGGGGGATGAGGAAACTCCCAATGAGGCAGGCCTTAAGTTCTATGATGATCTGTTTGACGAGTGCAGAAAATACGGGATCGAGCCCCTGGTAACCTTATCTCATTATGAGACTCCGCTTTATCTTGCAGAGCATTATGACGGCTGGGTAAACCGTGATCTCATCGGATTTTATAAACGGTATGTGACTACAGTTTTCAACCGTTATAAAGATAAGGTAAAATACTGGCTCACATTTAATGAGATCAACTCCATCCTGGAATCTCCATTTATGAGCGGCGGGATCAATACGCCGAAAGAAAAACTTTCCCAGAGTGATCTTTACCAGGCAGTTCACCATGAGCTTGTAGCCAGCGCCTGGGCGACCAAGATCGGTCATGAGATCAATCCGGATTTCAAGATCGGCTGTATGATCTTAAGTATGCCGGTATATCCGCTGACACCTGATCCCTCGGATGTTCTTGCTGCCATGGAACAGGATCACAAGAACATGATGTTCGCAGATGTCCATGTCCGCGGCTGCTATCCGGGATATGCGAAACGTTATATGCGGGAAAACGGCATCAGCATTTCTGTGACGGATGAGGATATGGAAATCCTGAAAAACACCGTAGACTTTGTTTCCTTCAGTTATTATGTCAGTGTCTGTGCCACAGCAGATCCGGAAAAAAATGTCCGGGGAGAGGGAAATCTTCTGGGCGGTGTGCCAAACCCGTATCTGAAAGCCAGCGACTGGGGCTGGCAGATCGATCCGAAGGGACTTCGCTATATTCTGAACACACTCTGGAACCGCTACCAGAAACCACTGTTTATCGTGGAGAATGGTCTTGGTGCGTTTGATCAGCTGATTCAGGGTGCAGATGGCGAGATGACCGTAGAAGACGATTACCGCATCGCTTATCTCAGAGATCACATCCGCCAGATGGAAGAGGCTGTCATGGATGGCGTGGATCTGATGGGATACACCACCTGGGGATGCATCGACCTTGTCAGCGCATCCACGGCAGAGCTTCGCAAACGTTACGGATTCATCTACGTGGACCGCAACGATGACGGAAGCGGAACTATGAAGCGTTATAAGAAAAAGAGTTTCTACTGGTATAAGCATGTGATTGAGACCAATGGACAGGAACTATAGATAATAAAACTTCCGGGAGTATGTTGTCCAGCTCCCGGAAGTTTTGATATTTAAGAAAATTTATTTCTTCATATTCTCCCGTACCTTCGTAGGTGTGCACCCGAAGTGTTCCTGGAACATCCGGCGGAACAGCTTATAATTGGTGAAGCCGTGGCGTTCCAGGATCACATGCACGGGGGCTTTTGTGTTGATCAGATCTTTGTAAATGAAAGAAAGTCTGTATTCATTCTGATATTCCAGAAACGTAACCCCCATCTTTTTCTTAAAAAAACGACAGAAATATCCGGTCTGGAGATAAGCGACACCTGCGATCTCATCCAGGGAAATGGGCCTCTTATAATTTTCAGAAATATAATTCAGTACAAGGTTCAGCCGATCCAGATCTTTTTTCTGCTGGCTTAAATCACTTTGAAAAACTTTTTACAGTACCCTTAAGCCAGAACGGTTTTGACAACGGAGGCATCAGCGGTGTGTGCAAATGGGCACAGAATCCTGATGAAGTAGAGTTTGCATTAAGCGTTCTGGAACGTCTTGCAAAGAGATATGGAAACAGAAAAGGCCTGTTTGGAATCCAGCCGTTAAATGAGCCCATCACAGAAAATATGTGGGAAACCATGGATATCCAGAACCGTTATGCTCCGGCAGATCAGGAGATGGCAAAAGGCTCCGCACCGATCACAATGAAATTCCTGAGACAGTTTTATCTGGATGCCTACGACCGTATCAGTGCCTATATGCCAAAAGATAAGTACGTTGTGATCCACGATGGCTTTGAACTGATGGAATGGAAAGATTTCATGCAGGAAGAGAAATATTCCAATGTGATCCTGGATACCCATCAGTATCTCATGGTTGCGGAGGCCAGAGGATGCAGCCAGACTATTGAAGGCTATCTGAAATATATCAGAGAAGAACTGGAACCACAGATCACAGAGATGGAAAAATATTTCCCGGTGATCTGCGGCGAGTGGTGTCTGTTTAACTCCCTTGCCTGCGGCTGTGACACAAAAGGCGGCCAGAGCGTGCTCAACGGAGTGGAAGGGAGCCGGCAGGAAAGCTTTTCACCGGAGAAGAAAAAAGAAATCTATGAAGCCCTTGCAAAGGCACAGCTGGAATTCTGGGAGAAAGGCAGCGGTTATTATTACTGGAGCTACAAGCTTCTGACTGATACGGTAAATACTCCCGGATGGATCGGATGGGACAGCTGGGATCTGGGAAGATGTTATGACTTTGGCTGGTTTCCGGCTGATAAAGGAGGATGTTAAAATGATCGTAAATCCAATACTTCCGGGTTTTAATCCGGACCCTTGTATCTGCAGAAAAGGCGACGATTACTATATGGCAGTTTCCACATTTGAGTGGTTTCCGGGAATCCCGGTCTACCATTCCAGAGACCTGAAAAACTGGGAGCTGTACACACACGTAATTACAGACGATGAAAAAGTAGATCTCAAAAAACTTCCAAGTGCAAAAGGAATCTGGGCACCCTGCCTGACCTACTGCGAGGAAGAGGATATGTTCTACGTTGTCTATGGAGTAATGAATTCCATGAACGCCAGATATTTTGACGTGGACAATTTCCTGATCTGTGCAAAAGATATCCGTGGACCGTGGAGCGAGCCGGTTTACCTTCATTCCTCCGGTTTTGATGCGTCACTTTTCCATGACACCAATGGCAAAAAATACGTGGTATCCCTGGAGTGGGAAACAAGAGAAGGCTATGAGAAGCCAGGTGCTATCTGTATGGTAGAATATTCTCCTGAGAAAAAAGAGATCATCGGTTATCCGAAGCGGGTCTGGAGAGGTGGCACAGACAGAGGCTGCATCGAGGCACCGCATCTCACAAAACGAGGCGAGTATTACTACATCATGTGTGCAGAGGGAGGCACCGGATATAACCACTGCGTTACGATGGGACGTTCCAAAAATGTCTGGGGCCCATATGAAAAAGACCCGAAGAATCCCATCGTTACCAGCGTTCCGGGAGAATCCTACGAGCGCCAGGATCCAGACCATCTGAAACCAAAGTACTATAATCCGGACACTGTACTTCAGAAATCCGGTCATGGAAGCTATGTGGAACTTCCCAAAGGAGAAGTTTATCTGGTCCATCTCTGCTCCAGACCTTTTGTACCGGAACTTCGCTGTACACTTGGAAGAGAGACGGCCATTCAGAAAATGATGTGGACCGAAGATAACTGGCTCCGCATGGCAGATGGAAGCAATCTGGCGAAAATTGAAGTGCCGGAAACTTCCCTTCCGGAATACCCAGTGGAAAAAACTCCGGACTTTGATGATTTTGACGGAGATGAGCTTGGGAACTTCTATTACTCTCCAAGGATCATGCCCCAGCGTTTTGCAGATGTGAAAGCAAGAAAAGGCTATGTGCGCCTTCGTGGACAGGAATCCAGAACCTCTCTCAACAAAGTAAGTATCCTGGCCAGAAAGCTTACAAGCGTATACGCACGGATCACCACAAAGATGGAATTCACACCGGAAGTACACCAGCACAGTGCAGGTCTGATCCTGTATTACGACAACATGAATTACATCAATCTCCGGAAATATTACAGTGAAACCCTGGGACAGAGCGCCCTGTCCATCATCCATCTGGAAAATGGAGAAAAAACAGAGTTCCTGAATACCAGAATCCCGGTAGAAGATAAACCGATCTATCTGAGACTCTACATTGAGGGAAGAAAATCCTGGTTTGAGTGGAGCTATGACGGAGAAAATTATGAAAAGATCGGACGCATTTTTGATACCACAAGGTTCTCTGATGAGTACTGCAAATACGGAGAGTTCACAGGAACCATGGTGGGAATCACCTGTGCAGACCGCGTTCTCCACAAAAAATGTGCAGACTTCGACTTCTTCGAATACATTGCAGATGAGAGCCGGATGGTAGAGTAAAAAGATATTAAAAAAGCTATTGAAAAAAGAAAATGTTTGTAGTAATGTAGTAGCTACAACGCTTACGAAAAAGAAGACTGTTTCGGAGGAGCAGTCTTCTATTTGTGAAGAATTTTGGATGGAGGAAAACGAAAAGAACAAGGGGGAAAATTATGGAGAAGGTAAAAGAAAAAACATCTTTTTTCCGGAAGTTCGTAGGGGATAAGAAGTTTTATCTGATGGTTTTGTCCATTGCGGTGCCGATCATGATACAGAATGGTATCACGAATTTTGTCAGTCTTTTGGATAATATTATGATCGGGCGGATCGGTACAGAGCAGATGTCCGGTGCGGCGATCGTCAATCAGCTGATCTTTGTGTATAATCTCTGCATTTTCGGCGGGGTATCCGGTGCAGGGATTTTTACAGCCCAGTATTTCGGACAGAAGGATCACGAGGGTGTCCGTCAGACACTTCGTTATAAACTCTGGATGGCAGTGATCCTGACAGCACTTACTATTGTACTGTTTCTTACAGCGGGAGATTCTCTGATCAGCATGTATCTCAGGGGAGAGGGAACCGCACAGGAAATCCGGGATACACTTGTCTATGGAAAGCAGTATTTATGGATCATGCTCCTGGGACTTCCAGCATTTATGATGGTGCAGGTCTATGCAAGTACCTTACGTGAATGCGGTGAGACTGTACTTCCCATGAAAGCCGGGATTGTGGCAGTGCTGATCAATCTCACATTTAATTATTTTCTGATCTATGGTAAATTCGGATTCCCGGAACTGGGAGTGAGAGGTGCTGCTGTTGCGACGGTACTTTCCAGATATGTGGAAGCGTGCATTGTCCTGACATGGACACATAAGCATACGGAGAAGAATATTTTTGCTAAGGGCCTGTATTCCACATTGAAGGTTCCTGCAAATCTCACAAAGAAGATCCTGATCAAGGGAACACCACTGCTTCTCAATGAAACTTTATGGGCAGCAGGAGTAGCCATGCTGACACAGTGTTATTCGGTCCGTGGTCTGAATGTGGTAGCAGGATTAAATATTTCCAATACTATCAACAATGTATTTAACATTGTATTTATCGCACTGGGAGATTCTGTAGCCATTGTTGTAGGACAGCTTCTTGGTGCCGGCAAGATGAAGGAAGCCAGGGATACAGACAACAAGATGATTGCATTTTCCGTATTCTGCTGTACCTGTGTGGCTGCTGTGATGTTTGTGATGGCACCACTGTTTCCGAAACTTTACAACACCAATGCCGAGGCCCGTACTCTGGCGAAATATCTTATTATGATCACAGCATTTTTTATGCCCCAGAATGCATTCCTGCATGCAACGTATTTTACTTTGCGCTCCGGTGGAAAGACTATCATCACATTCCTGTTTGACAGTGTGTTTATCTGGGTGGTCAGTGTGACGATCGCATTTACCTTAAGCCGTTTTACAGGACTTCCTGTACTTGGGATTTACGCAATGGTCCAGGCTGCGGATATGCTGAAATGTGTCATTGGATTTATCCTCGTAAAAAAAGGCGTATGGCTTCAGAACATCGTCTCATAGAATTTTTTGAAATCTTCCGGGAGGGGTGCTTCCAGGGAGATTTCTTTTTTGGCATTTTCAGTGCAGGGAATGGAAGAAAGGATGCCTGAAGTCGTTTCACCAGCTGGAAAAGGTGGATGAAATTTAAGTTTCCATGCGTGGAGGGCAGCCCTGGAAAAAAGATTCGTTGTGTCCGATAAATGGTACAGGGAATCACCCAGAAGCGGATGCCCCAGAGATGCCATGTGGACACGGATCTGATGGGTGCGGCCGGTTTTCAGGCGGAGCATTACAAGGGATGCAGAGATCCTGGAACCGGGGGCAGTGGATTTCAGGACGGAATATAAAGTTACCGCCGGTTTGCTCCCTGGGAGGGAACTGCCCGGAGAGATGACCATTTTCAGACGGTTATCCGGATCTGGGGCAAGGGGAGTTGTGATCGCATGAAAGGTTCCGTCTGTATCTTCCAGCATGGAACCGGAAACCGCGGCCAGATAGGTTTTCTCTGAAATTCCATTTTCCCGTTGTTTTTGTAATCTGGCGGCAGCAGTCTGATTTCGGGCAAAAAGCAGGATGCCGGAAGTTTCTTTATCTAGCCGTCCGATAGACCGGACTTTGGTAGGCTCATCTTTGGAACGGAAATAGGCGGCAACCTGGTTGGAGAGGCTGTCGCTGTAGTGGGAACCGGAGGGGTGGGTGACCAGTCCGGCGGGTTTGTTTACTGCGAGAATGTCCTGGTCTTCGTACAGGATCTCCAGCTCAGGAAGAAGCTGTGACGTTGTAGACGGTGAATGGTAAATATGAGAATTGGCATCAGAACCTGCAAATTCCGAAGCTGTGGAATCAGAATATGAACCTGAGTCTGTGGAAAGTGGGAAAGAGTGACTGTCTGAACTGATAGTAAAAGATGACGACTCCAGATGCAGAGAGTCAACATCATCCGTTTCCAGGCATACCGTAATCTGATCTCCTGGATAAGCAGTTTCTGTTACACGGCACTGCTGTCCGTTTTTTTGGACACCACTGGGACGGAACTTCGCCTGGCTGATCTGCTTTTTTGTAAGACCGGCCTGGGTGCGAAGAAAGTGGGAGACAGGTGCCGGGGCAGCTGTTTCCGGGATATGGATAGTAAGATAGCGGTTCATTATAGTTCTCCTTATCTGTGCTGATAATAAAACACAGCAACCTGTGTCCGGTCCCTCAGCTGCAGTTTATCCAGAATGGAACTGAGATAATTCCGTACAGTTCCCTCACTGAGAAAAAGCTCCGCGGCAATCTCCTTATTGCTGTATCCGTTGGCAATCAGCCGGATGATATCCAGTTCCCGTTCATTGATATTTCTGGAAGCATAATCAAATCCGTCGGAGGACTGCAGAAGCTCCGGGATCTTGGACATGATCTCTGTACCGAATACGGTCTGACCGGAATAAACCGCCTGTAGCGCCGGAAGAATGCTGGCGTAATCCTGCTTCAGGAGATAGCCCTTTGTGCCGAGGCGGAGAGCTTTTATAATATATTCATCATCAGAAAATGTAGTCAGAAGAAGAATTTTTGCCTCAGGAAATTCACCCAGGATCTTTCTGGAAGCTTCCAGTCCGTCCATTCCTTTCATACGGATATCCATCAGAAGGATATCCGGAAGATATTCTTTATACAGGGAGCAGGCCTCTTCACCATCAGAGCCGGTGGCAGCCACCTGGATATCCGGATTTGCCTCAAGAATGGTTTTTAATGCACCTGAAACCAGGCAGTCGTCGTCTACGATTATAATTTTCATATTAAAATCTCCTGTTTATGAGTTATAAAAATCAAATTACAGATCAGGAAAAACAGACTGATCCAATACGCCAGAAAAGTACTTTGACCAAATCAGGAAAGTTCCTGGCAAGGTGAGAAATATCTTCCAGATTCAATTGGAAACAGATTTCGGAATCGTTACAAAGATCCGAAAACCCTTCTCCTGTGTAATCTGGACTGTACCACCCAGCGCCTTCACACGGTCCCGGATATTGGACAGCCCCATGCCGCCGGAAACATTTTCCATCTTATTGCTGTCCGTCTCAGCGTGAATATCCGGAATTTCATGCCCCAGCGTACCATTATCCTCGATACAAAGCTGATAAAGGGCAGGATGCTCCCGGAGAAGAATATTGACGGAATCCGCATTACTGTGCCGCATCACATTGGAAAGCCCTTCTTTTGTAATACTGATCAGACTGTATTTCACCTCTCTTGGAACCTGCCTGGACATATCATAGGTGAGGGTTACCGGGCAGAAGCTGAAATCTTTTACAAGTCCCTTTATGGCATCTTCCAGATTCACCGCATCATCGTGAAGATCATGGACACTGGAACGGATGCTGTTCATGGCGCCGTTCAGAGATTCTTCCAGATTTCCAAGAAGAGGATCAAGGGATTCATCTTTGTTGATGGTTTTGCAGGCAGCAGTCATAAGAATGGAGCGGGAGAGCACATGGCCTACATTGTCATGGATTTCCCGTGCGATCCGGTTTCGCTCCCTGAGAGTTGCAGCATAGATCTCATAATCCTGTTTTTCCAGAAGCGCCTTGTTTTTTTCGGAAAGAAGAAGTGCGTGTTCTTCGCTGTCATCACGGCTCTGACGGAAATTCCGGGCAAGGAGTTCATATTGCCTGGTATGAGACCAGAGAAAAAACGCCAGGATAAAACCAAAGATTCCGGCGAGACAGAGAATTTCCGGAAACTTGTGGAACTGAAAAGCAAGGAGTCCCCAGAATGGAAGTTCCACCACTGCCAGAAGAAAAAGTCTGGCAGATAATGTCTGATACAGAAGCAGTGGGAAAAACAGAAGAAGATCCGTAATCCACAGGGAACAGAACCCAAAAACCACATAACTTCCGGCAAGAACCGGAAGGATATTTCCGGAGGTTTTCAGCACTGGTAGAGAATTGTAGGGCCAGGATTCTGTTTCAGATGTCCTGCACAGATAAGTAACGCAGCCAAGGATCACTGTAAAAAGGAGGGAGAATACAAGGGACTGATCTGCAGGTACATAAAAAAATGCCAGCATACTGTATAAGAGTAATATGGCGGAATCTGTAAAATAACGCATAAAAAAAATAAACCCTCCTTTCCCGGATCCGGAATTACAGCGTTTTCAGAGAGTCAGAAGTATATTTGACTAAAATTATCGCATCCTGTTCCAGATGAAATCCTTTTGCAGTATGACTTTCCGAAATCAATGTATTTTCATTATAGTATACCAGCTCCTTACCTGCAAAGAAAAATCTGTTTTCTTACAAAAGACATGACATTTGTCATCCGCAGTTAATGACATCCCACACTTGGAGCAGACAGAAGAAAAAGTTATAATGGCATCATAAAAGAAATATAAATTTCTGAGATAAAACAGAAAAGTCCCGTTTAATGGACTGTGAAAAAGGAGGAAAAAATATGCCACAGGGTATGGTTCACATAGAAAATCTGGTAAAACGGTATGGTGATCTTACCGCACTGAATCATCTGGATCTGGATATCCGGGAAGGTGAGATCTTTGGATTGCTTGGCCCCAACGGTTCCGGAAAAACAACGGCCATCAGCTGTCTGTTGTCCCTGCTGAAATACGACAGAGGTCAGGTGGAAATTTTCGGGGAAGAGATGAAACCGGACAGCTATAAGATTAAAGAACAGATCGGCATCGTGCTTCAGAATGTAGCCGTTTTTGAGGAACTGACAGTACAGGAAAATATTGATTATTTCTGCGGCCTTTACATAAGAGACAAGAAACGAAGAAAAGAGCTGGTGGAGGAAGCCATTGAATTTACAGGCCTGGAAGATTTCCGGAAAATGCATCCCAGGAAGCTTTCCGGAGGTCTTCTGCGCCGACTGAACATTGCCTGCGGGATCGCTCACAAACCAAGGCTGATCATCATGGATGAGCCAACGGTAGCCGTAGATCCTCAGAGCAGAAACAAGATCCTGGAAGGAATCCAGACACTGAACCGGCAGGGCTCCACCATTATCTACACTTCCCACTACATGGAAGAGGTAGAGCAGATCTGCACCAGGATCGCCATCATGGATCACGGAAGAGTGATCGCGCAGGGAACAAAAGAGGAACTGAAGCAGATGATCAAAACAGGAGAGACCATCACAGTGGAAGCCATTGCCCTAGAAGAAAAAAATCTCCAGGATATCCGCACACTGGATCATGTGTTTGATGTGCAGTACGAAAAACAGGTGCTGGTCGTGCGCTGTACCGATGCCAGGCATAACCTGATCCGTCTTCTTAATTATCTGCAGAGCCAGGATATTTCTTTTGGAAGAGTCTTTTCGGAGCTTCCTACACTGAACGATGTATTTCTGGAGATCACCGGAAAACAGCTGAGAGATTAGGAGGTGAGCTGAAATGCTGCATTTACTGAAATACAGTTTTCTTTCCAAGGTCCGGAATTTTAATATCATCTTCTGGCCGCTGGTTTTTCCACTTGTGCTTGGAACTTTTTTCTACTTTGCATTTGGAAATATCAATGAAGCAGATTTTCAGACCGTTCCGGTGGCAGTTGTGAAGAAAGATACTGCAGATACGTTTTTCCTGACCTATCTTGATCAGGTGGAAAAAAGCAGCCCGGATCTTTTAAAGGCAGAAGAAATGCCGGAAAAGGAAGCACTGGAAGCCCTGCAGGATAAAAAAATAAAAGGAATTTATTATGTGGGAAAAGATCCTTCCCTTACAGTAGCAGGGACCGGAATGGAAGAGAGTATTCTCCAGACAGTTCTTGACAGCTGTGGGAATACCAGAGCAACCATCACCAACATTATGAAAAAAAATCCCCAGATGGATATGAAAACCATGAAAACCCTGTTAAGCTCCCAGGATTTGGTAAAGGAAGTTTCCCTTGGGGGCCGTACCATTGACGGAAATGTGCAGTTCTTTTACGCACTGATCGCCATGGCCTGCCTGTACGGATGCTTTATCGGTTTTGGCTCTTCTATCGGGATCCAGGCCAACATCACACCTCTGGCAGCCAGACGTTGTGTGACACCGACCCATAAGCTGAAACTGATCCTTACAGACCAGCTGGCATCTTTTGCCTTGGGCTATATGGACGTGATCATTCTGATCCTGTATCTCCGTTATATTTTCAATCTGGATTTTCAGGGACAGATGGGAAAAATGCTGGTGGTATCTTTTTTCGGAAGTCTCATCGGCGTATCCATGGGAATGTTTATCGGTAGCTTTGGAAAAATGCAGGAAGGTGCCAAGATCGGGATCATGCTTGGAATCTCCATGGTAAGCAGTTTCCTTGCGGGACTGATGAACGGAAATATGAAGGATATCGTGGAAAAAAGTGCCCCGTTTGTAAACCGGATCAATCCGGCATCACTGATCGCCGATGCATTTTACTGTATCAATGTATATGATGATACAGCCAGATATTACAGAAGTCTGGCTACACTGGCAGTGATGTGTGTGGTGCTGGTGATGGCATCCTTTTTCATGGTCAGGAGGGAACGTTATGACAGTATTTAAAGGCTATATGAGAATTATGAAAAAAAATACAGGCCTGATCCTCCTGTATCTGTGCATCTTTTTCGGGGTGACAATGGCACTTCAGGCAGCAGCAGGTAAGGAATCGTATACCAGCTATGAAAGCGAAAAAATAAAGATCGGTGTGGTAGATAAAGATAACGGGCCACTGGCAGAAGGACTGGTAAAATGGTTTGAAAACACCCATCATGTGACTATGCTGGAAGACAATAGGGAGAAGCTTCAGGAAGAGCTTTTTTACAGAAATATAGAGTACATCGTGGTGATCCCTGAGGATTTTTATGAGAGCTGTATGGTAAACGGGGAAAGTATTTCCGTGACAAAGGTGCCTGGATCCTACTCAGCATATTATGTAGATCAGCAGCTTGAGAACTGCCTCAACACCATGCGGACATATCTGGAAGCCGGTTTTTCCAAGGAGGAAGCGGCAGCAGCGATCCTGGATGAAAAAAGAGGAGAAGTCACCATGCTGGATACAGACGGAAATGGCAGTACCCCTGGATGGCTCTATTATTTCCGCTATATGCCATATCTGTTTCTTGCTGTGCTCTGCTATGTCATGGGATATGTGCTGATGGCTTTCAAAAAAAATGATATTCCTGAAAGAATGCAGGCGTCGGCAGTCTCGGCAAGAAGACAAAGCCTGGAAGGACTTCTGGCCATGTTTGTCATGGGCGGGGGCTTATGGGGAATCGGTATGGCAGGTGCCATTCTTATGTATGGAAAAACATTTCCAGGTTCAGAGAACTTCGGATACTATGTACTGAACACCCTGGTGATGATGGCAGTGGCACTTTCTCTTTCCTACCTGATCGGGCTTTTTGTAAAAAACAGCAACATGTTAAGCGGGATTGCCAATATCCTGTCTCTTGGAATGTGTTTTCTGTGTGGTGTTTTTGTTCCCATGAATGTTATGGACAGAAATGTCCTGAAGGTGTCTCAGTTTCTTCCTGTGTACTGGTATGAAACCGTAAATGAGACTCTTGGAAGTTACAGCCACCTCACGAGGGAGGCAGCTGTATCGGTCTGGAAAGGCATCGGCCTGGAAGCCATGTTTGCCATGGTGTTTGTCTGCATGATCCTGGCAGTGACCAGGTATCAGAGGCAGAAATAAACAGAAGTAACTGAAGAAGATCAGTCCCAGTTTTCATCCGGGTATTTCATATTCCATTCTTTACGAAGATAGGTCATGATATCCATAACGTCTTTTGTATAATTCAGATATAAGCCGGAGGTATCACGTGTAAGAACTGCATGTTCCATATCCTCCATCTCATAAAGCAGTGCATCGGAAGTGTCACCGCAGGAAATTTCAGTTTTTTCTCCTGTCTCTGCATCCACGATCACTGCTTTATCTGCACGTGGATATTCCATGATCTCGATATAACCTTTCTCACAGCTGATCATGGCACGTTTCGGCTGTTTGGAGTGCATGGAAAGTGCGACAGTCGCCATCTGACCGGAAGGATTTTTAAGAAGAATGGTTGCCTGCTCATCAGAACCGGTAGGAGAAGGCTTCCACTGGCTTAAGATCTCATCCGGTTTTTCATCCATAAAACTTCGGACAATGGAGAGTGCGTAAACACCGATATCCAGCATGGCACCGCCTGCCAGGTTCATATTGAAAAAGCGGTTGTTCATGTTATATTCTTTAAAACTTCCAAAATTCATGGTGATCATCTGGACTTTTCCCAGAGAGCCGCTTTTGACTGTTTCCCAGAGTTTTTTGTAAATGGGCATATGCCAGATGGTCATGGCCTCGGCAAGAATGAGATTTTTTTCCCTGGCCAGAGCGATCATTTCATCCAGCTCACGGCTGTTAAGGGCGATGGATTTCTCCACAAAAAGGTGCTTGCCGTGAAGCAGTGCTTTTTTCATAAAGGCATAATGGGTATTGTGAGGACTTGTAATGTAGATAATATCCACATTTTCGTCAGTAAACATTTCATCAATTTCTGAATAAACCTTCTGTACACCGTATTTTTCTGCAAAGGCAACGGCTTTCTCATAGGTACGGTTTCCAACTGCATACAGCGGTTTTCCCATTTTCTGAAGTGCCTGCGCCATCTGATTGGCGATCACACCGGTACCAAGAACTGCCCAGTTTAAACGTTCTTTCATGATCAAATCCTCCCTGTGAATGAAAAATATAAAAAGTATATAAATTTTCACTTTTAAAATATGAGGTTATTATACTAACCTTACGAAGAAAACGCAATGGGCAGATTTACCAACATTGCGAATATCTGTTTTATAAAAAGAAAAGCAGGAAAAATTCCGTACCTTAACAAATATTAAGAAAAATATTATTTCTCCTGTAAGGTTACGACCTTACGATAGCTTCAGATGAACAAAAGAACACAACATAAAGGTTCCGGCAGCAGTTATGTTACCGGATCAAAAGGAGGATAAACATGGATATCGTAAGGCCAGCCATTGCAGGAATTCTGGAATCCAGCGACTGCCAGGTAACTGTAGAAAAAGGAGAAGGAAATGTAGATTTTTCCATGGAAAGCTCCGTGATCAACCAGTATGGAAACCAGATCCGTAAAGTAGCACTGGAAACTCTGAAAAATCTTGGCGTCAGCGACGTAAAACTTACCATCGTAGACAAAGGTGCATTGGATTGTACGATCAAAGCACGTATTGAAGCAGCAGTTTACCGCTCTGTATTACAGACGGAACATTTACCATGGGGAGGGGATATCCGATGAACAATCCGAACAAAAAAAGACTGAGAAGAACAATGATGTTTCTGAATGCTCAGAAACCGGGACTTATCAAAGATTCATACATTTATAAACCAGATTCTATCATGCTGGACCTAGAAGACGCAGTAGCAGAGAACCAGAAAGACGCGGCACGTTTTTCCCTGTATCATGCACTGAAAACAATTAACTATCGTGGATGTGAACGGGTAGTCAGGATCAACGGCCTGGACAGCCCTTACTGGAAAGAAGATATCCGCTGCTCTGTTGCCGGTGGATGTGATTCCATCCGTATCCCGAAAACAGAAAGCGCACAGGATGTAAAGCTTGTGGAGCGTGAAATTGCCTATGCGGAAAAAGAGTTCGGCCGTCCTGAGGGAAGCGTCCTGATCATGGCAGCTGTGGAATCTGCCAGAGGTGTGATGAAGGCTCTTGATATCTGCGAGTCCAGTGAGAGACTTTTCGGCATTGCCCTTTCCGGCGGTGATTACACAAAAGATCTTCAGACACATATTACAGGAACAGGAATCGAGCTGATGGGTGCGAGACAGAATCTTGTGATTGCGGCAAGAGCAGCAGGAGTACAGTGTTTTGATACGGTTTATACAGACCTTGACAACATGGAAGGATTCCGTCAGGATGTGGAAACCATCCATCTTATGGGATTTGACGGAAAATCCATTATCAATCCCCGCCAGATCAATGTCGCACACGATATTTACACACCAAAGCAGAAAGACATTATTTTTGCGGAAAAAGTAGTACGTGAGATCGATGAGAAAAAGGCACAGGGTATCGGTGTATTTACAGTAGACGGAAAAATGATCGACATTGCCTTTTATGATGGTGCAAAGAGAACCATCGCACTGGCAAAGGCTTCAGGCGTGTATAAGGGGGATTTAACCTCTTCTAGCAAGAAGACTCCCACCTCTAAGGTGGGAGATGAATTGCGTCTGTTACCTACGACAAACGCATGAGTAAATAAATTGTGAACACACCCCTTTTCTAG
>NZ_QTYB01000025.1 GCF_003461955.1 Ruminococcus sp. AM36-2AA
GGCTCTCAAAGTCCGGACAGGTGGCTCTGAGAGTCCCGGAATAATCACAGATTGCCAATGATCTCATAAGCCGATGTCTGTTTTACCTCCAGAAGTTCACAAATATCGGCTGCCTTTAAAAATAATTTGTTCTGCATAATCAGTACCTCCTGTGTCTTGAATATTTATCTCTTCATATACTCTGTACTGGCAGATACAAAATCGGACATCATTTTCCGAAATTTTGCAAATTATTTTAATTTCACAGTTTCCATATCTGTTATCGCTGAACCATGGAGTTAATATCATTGAAAAAGGGTATAAAAAAACAGTCTGCCCTGACGGAAAATATTTCCATCAAAACAAACTGTTCTTCATATTCACACTAATTATATTTTCTGAGCATAGTTACTTTTGCGAAAATCTCAGATAACTCCGGAAAGAAAACAAAGAAAAAAAAGATTTTTTAACTCCATTTGCACTCCACCGGAACATCCAGACAGCCCGCAAAGCCTTTATTTATGGGCTTTTTCGCAATTTAGTCCGCTACTCAAACTCAATCGTACCAGGCGGCTTACTAGTAAGATCATAGAATACGCGGTTCACGCCCTTAACTTCATTGATAATACGGTTCATCACCTTATTAAGTACTGCATAAGGAATCTCCGCGGACTCGGCAGTCATGAAGTCAATGGTCTTAACTGCGCGGAGTGCTACTGCATAATCGTAAGTTCTGAAGTCTCCCATTACGCCTACGCTTCGCATATTGGTAAGGGCTGCGAAGTACTGGTTTGGCATCCAGGATGGGTCTTCTCCGTGTTCTTTTTTGTAGTCGGCGGCTGCTTTGTCGACTTCTTCACGGTAGATGTAGTCTGCATCCTGTACGATGCGTACTTTTTCTTCGGTGACTTCTCCGATGATACGGATTCCAAGTCCCGGGCCTGGGAATGGCTGACGGAATACCAGTCTTTCCGGAATTCCAAGTTCAAGGCCAGCTTTACGTACCTCGTCTTTGAACAGGTCACGGAGTGGCTCGATGATTTCTTTGAAATCAACGAAATCCGGAAGTCCTCCTACGTTGTGGTGAGATTTGATCACTGCGGATTCTCCACCGAGACCGCTCTCTACAACGTCCGGATAAATAGTTCCCTGTGCAAGGAAATCTACGGCGCCGATCTTCTTGGCTTCTTCCTCGAAGATGCGGATAAATTCCTCACCGATAATCTTACGTTTCGCCTCGGGCTCTGTAACACCTGCAAGCTTGTCGTAATATCTCTGCTGTGCGTTTACACGGATAAAGTTCAGGTCAAACTGACCGTTCGGTCCGAATACGCCTTCAACCTCATCACCCTCATCTTTACGGAGAAGGCCATGATCTACGAATACACAGGTAAGCTGCTTGCCGATCGCTCTGGAAAGAAGTCCTGCTGCTACAGAGGAATCTACACCACCGGACAGAGCAAGAAGAACTTTTCCATCGCCAACTTTCTCACGGATCTCTTTGATCGTGTGCTCAACAAAGGCATCCATCTTCCAGTCTCCGGCGCATTCACAGACACCAAGTACGAAGTTGGACAGCATGGTCTTTCCTTCAACTGTGTGCAGTACTTCCGGATGGAACTGGATCGCGTACAGTTTCTTCTCCTCATTCTGTGCAGTTGCTACCGGACAGTCTGCAGTGTGTGCAGCGATCTCGAATCCCGGTGCAGCCTGAGAAATGTAATCTGTATGGCTCATCCAGCAGATTGTTTTGTCGGATACATTTTTGAAGATCTTGGAATCTTTTTTATCAATGAGAAGCTCTGTCTTGCCGTACTCGCTGACATCTGCTTTCTCAACTTTTCCGCCAAGGACATGCATCATGAGCTGTGCTCCGTAGCAAAGTCCAAGTACCGGAATACCAAGCTCGAATAATTCTTTCTGGTAAGTCGGTGAATCTGCCTCATAGCAGCTGTTTGGTCCGCCGGTAAGGATGATTCCCTTCGGATTCATCGCTTTAATCTTCTCAAGATCTGTCTTGTAAGAATAGATTTCGCAATATACATTGCATTCTCTGACACGTCTTGCAACCAGCTGATTGTACTGACCGCCAAAATCAATGACAATAACTAATTCTCTTTTCAAGGCTTTCCTCCTGTTGTTTATAACATCTTTAGAATCTGTTACTCATTATAAATGAGTGTATGCACTTTTACAATGCTAATTTTATCTCACGCCGGAATTTTTATTTTCTGCAAAAAAATTTCACTGTTTTTTCGCCCGCTCATCCCAGTAGACACAGTCATTTCTTCCAATTACTTCTGATGTAAACGGAGTGCCGTCATTCTTTTTGTAATGTTTTGTGGCACGGAAAACATATTTTGCGCCGACATAAACGATCGGTACGTTAAAGAACACGATCAGAATATTTCCAAGGTCAGAAAACGCCCAGAGATTTCCAAGTTCCAGTCCTGCAATATTGCAGAGGATTCCAAATGCGGCAACAAAAAGGCCGATACAACGTACAATATTGATGCAGATCTTATCCTTGCGGATACGATTTGCCGCGATTTCCGAAAAACTGATCATTCCCAGAAGGCAGGTAAACGCAAAGAGACAGAAACACAATGTCACAAGAAATGTAACGATTCCGTTCATTGCAGTTCCCGGAGTCAGCACAGCGATAGATTCCGTATATTTCGGAAGTTTATCAAGAGCCTGCCAGTTTTCCGCATCCGCACCGGTCCAGCAATGAGCCATAACTACCACAAATCCGGTAAGTGTGCAGATCACAATGGTATCCAGAAAAACTCCCAGGGAGGCGATCACACCCTGCTCACATGGGTGTTTTGCATCTGCTGCCGCCGCTGACATTGTAATAGTTCCCTGACCTGCCTCATTGGACATCAGGCCTCGTTTTACACCCTGTGCAAGAACCGTTCCAAAAACACCGCCAAAGAATGCATCCGGCTTAAATGCTCCTGCAAAAACGCTTCCGAAGAAATATGGAATGCGGGTAAAGTTTAATATTATAAGAAGTAATACTACTACCATATAGAGCACCGCCATCACCGGCACCATCATATCTGTCCATTTGGAAACTTTTTTGATTCCGCCAAATGCGATGGCTGCTGTGAGAACTACGATCAGTGCTCCTACTATATAATAGAAGGCAGATCCGCTTGCGATGGTTGTTCCGGTTACAATCTCTGCCATACGTCCCACTGAGGAAACAACATTAAATCCCTGTGCAGGCAGACAGCAAAGGGCGTACAGAATATACAATACGGAAAGAAAAACTCCGATCCAAACTTTGTTTCCCAGAAGTTTTCTTCCATAGAAAGGAAGACCTCCTACAAATTCGTCGTCTTTTTTTTCTTTAAAAATCTGGGCAAGGACACCTTCCATATATGCCACTGCCATTCCGAAAAATGCGGAAATCCACATCCAGAACAAAGCTCCCGGGCCGCCCACTGCAATAGCACCTGTTACACCCAGAATATTTCCCGGTCCTACACGCATGGCCGAACTTAAGAAAAACGATGCCAGCGGTGAAATTCCTGTTTCAACGACACGTTTCTCGGTCATAGTCCGGATTCCTTTTTTAAAATAGGTCACCTGCATGAACCCAATCCTGAAACTGAAAAAAATTCCGGATCCAAGAAGCAGTATGATCGCAAAGGATATGTTTCCCAGAATGGGAATGCTGCTGTACCAGTCAAAATTTGTAGGAAAATCCCACAGAAAATCAGACAGTGGACCGATAAAGCTGAACACTCCGTTGATCGCCTCAAACACTCTCTCCATAGCTATTTCCTCCCTTTTTATCTGAAGGTCTCAGAATTGAATACAGACAGGCATTCCCATCCGTCACCTTTCATTTCCGCTTCAGATTTTTATGCTATGGTTTATTATACCGTATCGCCTTGCAAAAGTCCTCTTAATTTTTAGTATTTTTGAGTAAATTCCAGAATTTTCCATCCTTATGGCCTTTTTCACATCCGCTTGCAGATTAGTCTGAACAAACAGTCGAGAAGTTTCGCAGGATTTTATAAGACTTTATGAGATATTTAGATTTTAATCACAGATTTTTAAAATGCTTCTCACAGTTCCATCACATTTTGACGGTATATTATTAAGCAAATAAAGCACAAAGCTTTTTCATCTTATAGATCATTACTTATTTTTCTTTTCATACTCTGCCGGGTCCGTTCCAAGACCCGGCCCTCCTTTTTTTCTGAGATATTCTCCCATACATTCCGCTCCTGATCATCCTTCCTTTTTATCTTCTTACAAACTCCCATCGTATACCATCCTTTCTTTATTCAAAAGGATCTATACCTATAATCATGGTGTCTAAATCGGACACTCTGATCACATCTAATGATCGGCATTTTACTGTTTCCCGATTTTACCCCGATTTCGTTTCATTTCACTCCGTCCAGACAAAACCTCAAAAATTCCGTAACACGCATAAACACTGATTTTAAGCACAAAAAAACACCGTCCCCGCAGCTCCCATGTCTGCAAAAACAGTGCTTTTAGTGCGTCTTCAGGGGTTCGAACCCTGGACACCCTGATTAAGAGTCAGGTGCTCTACCAACTGAGCTAAAAACGCATATTTAATTGTTTGTCTTTCGTTTGTTTCGTTCCTCAAGACATGTTGTATTATACGTTATGGTTCGGTGAAAGTCAACACCTTTTTTTAATTTTTTTTATTTTTATCTTTTTTATTTTTTGTATCTTCATTTGATGCAATTTTGTTCAGTGTTTTTTCTATTTCTGACAGCGAATTTCTGATCTGGGCTGCCTGATTGTTGATGCTGCGGTTTACACTGTTGAGATTTCGTCGGAATGAACCGGATTTTCTTTTTTTCAAGTTTTCTTTCTCCCCTTTCCCATATTCGGCAGATTCCTGGTAAGATCATGAGCCTGCGCCTGAACAAACCAAACATTTACATACCACTTTACGTTCCTCTTTTCCTTATTTATTATATGAAAACAGGCCGATCAGTTTCCCGATCAGCCTGAAAAAAATCTTATTCACAATAAATGTCGCAACCCCGCAGGGGACTTACTTGATTTGGTTAAAACTCCACAGACTTCCACCATCGGACAACCAACACCACTGCAAGCAGTGCAGTCAACAGATCGGAAACCGCCTGAGACGCAAGCACCCCCTGATATCCGGCAACCCGAAGCGCCACATTCAGCACAATGGCAAAGATCACACCCTGTCTGCTGACGGACAGGAGAAACGCTCCCACTGCCTGTCCTGCTGACTGGAAAGTACAGGTACTGATCAGCACAATTCCCATAAACACCATACCCGCCAGCTGCAGGCGAAGCATCAGTGCGCCGTTTTCCACAACCGAAGGATCACTCATAAAGATCCGCACCAGCTGCGGGGCAAAAAATCCAAGTACAGCCATCAGGACAAGAGCCAGCCCGCCCTCAAACAGATAGGCAAATTTCAGCGTTCCCTTCAGTCTCTCACGGTTTTTCGCACCATAATTGTACCCGATCAGCGGCTGCCCGCCAAAAGCAAAGCCAACCAGCACCAGCGCCGCGATCATATTGATCTTCATGACGATACCCATAGCCGCAACTTTATCATCACCGAATCCCAACAACGCACGGTTGGTAAGAGCAATCCCGATACTCTGCATCAGATTTGTCACCGACGCCGGAATCCCAATTGCAAAAACTGCTCCGATTTCCGCCCCTGAAATATGAAATCCCTTAGGGTTCACAGAGAGATTTCTGCTCTTCTTAATAAGAAACCACACGAAAAAAATATCCGTACATACATTTCCGATCACCGTAGCTGTGGCAGCACCTGCCGCACCCCAGCCAAGCCCGAAGATCATCACCGGGTCCAGAATGATATTCACAACCGCACCAAGCACAGAACCGATCATAGATGCTGTGGCAAAACCCTCTGTACGCAGCTGATTGGACGGCGTCAACGCCACAATGATAAACGGAGTGCCCAGTGCGATACAGGTATAATACTGAGAAGCATACTCCCAGGTTGCCTCACTTGCACCCAGCAACCCCAGAATAGGGCTTCGCAAAAGCATCAGAACAACGGTAACCACCACACCGCAGACAATGGCCCCATAAAAACTGAACACACTGATCCTCTTCGCATCCTCGAATTTCTTTTCCCCGAAAAGCCTGGAAATAAAAGAACTTCCGCCCAGGCCAAAAATATCTCCAAGGGCGATCATCAGCGTAAAGATCGGTGTACCCAGAGCAACACCCGCCACCAGATCCGTATTCCCGGTTCCCGCAATAAAATAAGTATCTACCATATTATAGATCAGCGAAATCACCATACTGAACACAACCGGAAGCGCCAGCTTAAAATACGCCTTCGGAATCGGATACTTTTCAAAAATCTCTTCCTGCATTTTATCGCCTCTATTTCTGTCTGATCACCATCTTGCAGATCGGATTACCCATGGAAGAAAACTTCTCCTCATACTCTGTCATCACATTTCCCTTAACCAGTTCCTCATCATGATGCAGATCAAATGTACAAACCTCCAGATTCCAGTCGGACTCCTTCACCTCTTCCAGAGAAAACTCAAATAACCCACGGTTATCCGTCTTAAATTCCACAGCCCCCTCTTTCTTCAGGACCTGCTCATATCTCTTCAGAAACTCCCTGGAAGTCAGCCTTCTCTTGGCATGACGGGCCTTAGGCCACGGGTCGGAAAAATTCAGATAAATCCCGTCAACCTCATCCTTCTCAAAAATCTCCGGTAAGAGCCTTGCATCCACACGGATAAACACAAGATTGGAAAACTTTTCCCCGGCTTCCTCAAGCTCCTCCCTCTTCTGCAGTGCCCGGAGCAGCACGCTGTCATACATCTCAATTCCAACAAAATTCCTCTCAGGATGCAGGCGCGCCATATCCATCAGAAAACGCCCTTTTCCCATGCCAACCTCAAGAAAAAGCGGTCTCTTCTCCCCAAAAACACTCTCCCACTTCCCCTTAAACCTCTCCGGCTCATCAATCACCCAGTCACACTCCAAAATAGCATCCTTCGCCCCGGGAATATTACGCAATCTCATAAACAACCTCCAATTAATCTTCTTATAATATACAACTCAAATCATAACTTTCCGCAGCCAGCAATCCCAGTCAGACACATCTATCCACCCTCTCACCAACCGCATAAACCAGAACGCCCTCATAAATATGATAAACTTTCTCATTTACCATCATTCCCAAAAATACTCATTCACAAGACGTCCCAATACTCAACTATACATGCAATTTGCCTGCTATCGCAAGCAAAAAATAAAAAAATTTATCAACCCTCAATCCAGGCAACAGCAAAACGCCTCGCCGTCCCCTTACCACCCTATCGGCACAACCTCCCACATCCCAACACCGCAGAATACAGAACCCCACATCGGCTCAGCCTCCCACATCCCAACACCGCAGAATACAGAACCCTATCGGCTCAGCCCTTCACATCCCCAACACCGCCAAATACAGAAATCCACATCGGCACAACCTCCCACATCCCAACACCGCAGAATACAACCACAAGTCAACAACCTCCCGTCACCACAACCAAGCACTCCTTCAAAAAAAGCCCGAGGGGTGTGCAGAGGGGCCGTGGCTTTACGGCCCCTTTGCGGTTTTCATTTTTCCCCAAAAAAGAATATATCGTCTAATAAACAAATATTCTTTTCCCGTCTTTTTTTGAACACATTTATTCAAACTTTGCAAAAAATTTAACAACTTTTTAGTTGTTTTTACCATAAAAAAGGTGTATCATATAAAAATCAATTATAAACAATAACCAAACAAGGAGGGCACTATGGAACAAATCCTAAATAAGCTTTCGGAAATCGAAGCCACAGCCAATGCCATCATGCAGGACGCTGCGCGACAAAAAAAGGCTCTCTCGGAAGAAGCAGAAAAACAGACCAGGGAATTCGATGCCGCACTTGAAAAAGAAACCGGCACTGAGATCCAGAAGATCCGTGAAGATCTGGCACGCGAGAAAGACGCCCGGATCAATGAGCTTCGCACAGAAACCGAAGACCAGCTGTCCAGGCTGGACGCCTATTACGAAGCCAATCACGAAAGTCTTTGCAGTGAGCTGTTTCAGAAAATAACAGGCATCACCGAAACCTGAAGGGAAAGGAAGTGATTCAATGGGCACTGTCCTCTCATACAGCGGACTCTCCACTAAGATCCGAGCCATGCAGAGCCGTCTTGTGACAGATGAGCAGCTGGAAGAAATCGTTCAGCTTCCCAATGTCCCCCAGGTAACAGCCTACCTGAAACGGACTCCCGAATATCAGAATATCTGGTCCGGTCTCGATGAAAATGATCTTCACCGCGGACAGATAGAAAAACTCCTGAAGAAATCCATCTTCCTGAATTTTTCAAGGCTTTACCACTTTGCAAATCAGGAACAGCGAACGTTCCTGTCGCTTTACTCGAAGCGTTATGAGATCCGCGTCCTGAAAGAAATCATGACGAATCTCTTTGACCACCGGGACACCGATCCCGTAGATATTTCTCCCTACCGCGATTTTTTCAGACATCATTCCAAGCTGGACATTGACAGGCTTACCGCCTGCACCAATATGGATGAATTCATTGCGGCACTGAAGGGAAATGATTTTTTTATTCCGTTGTCTCAGGTCAACGAACGTGGAAATGCCACGCTTTTTGACTTCGGCATGGCACTTGACCTTTCGTATTTTTCACAGATCTGGAATGTGCGGAAGAAGCTTTTCAAAGGTAACGATCTGAAACAGATCACCAAGGCTTACGGTGAAAAATTCGATATGCTGAACCTGCAGTTCATCCAGCGCTCCAAACGCTGCTTTCAGATGGAACCGGCTGCTATTTACGCATTGCTGGTCCCCATGAACTACAAGCTCCGCAAAGAGGAGATCACCACCCTTGTGGAGGCCCCTACACCAGAAGAGTTCCGTCGTATCTTCAATGGAACTTATTATGGTAAGAAATACGAACAGCTGACCGTTGCCAGTCTGGAAGAATTTTATAACTATATTCTTCGTAGCATACTGGAACAGGAAGCACGCAAGGATCCCTATTCCGTAGCAGTCATCTATTCCTATTTATATCACAAAGAACATGAAGTCAACCGTCTGACCATTGCCCTTGAATGCGTGCGCTATGGCGTGGATCCAGAACAATCCCTGCGTTATATACGCAACGGTTAATAACCAGGAGGTAGCAACGTGATTGAAAAAATGAATTTTCTAAGCATCACCGGTCCGAAGGCAGATATCGACCGGGTTGTAAACACCTACCTGTGCAAGTACGAAATTCATCTGGAGAACGCACTCTCTGAACTGACCACAGTAGAAAACCTGACACCTTTTCTTGAGGTCAACCCTTACAGAGATGCGCTGAATTCCATCAATGCCATTTATGAAGAGCTGAAAAGCCCTCCTGCCGCTTCCGGCGAAAGTCCTGGTATTGAAAAAGCACTTTCCACAGTAAAGGAGATCCGCTCTCAGGCGGATCAGCTCCAGCAAGAACAGGCAGAATTGGAAGAGAAATGTTCTTCACTGGAAGAATCTCTGCGTATCATACGTCCATTCCGAAATATCAATTATGATATTTCCTCTATCCTGCATCTGAAATATATTCATTTTCATTTCGGACGTATCGAGAAACAGTATTATGAGAAATTCAAGAAATATATTTACGACAATCTGAACACGATCTTCCTTAAATGCGATGAAGATGACCAATACGTCTGGGGCGTTTACTTCGTACCGAAACATGATGCGCACAAAATTGATGCCGCCTACTCTTCTATGCACTTTGAAAAGATCTTTGTGCCGGATAATTATACCGGAACTGCCCAGCAGGCATTTTCAAGCGTAAGCAAACAATACGAGGATGCCCTGAAGCATCTGGAAGCACAGAAACAGAAATACCAGAGATTTCTTGCGGATCAGGCAGAAACCATCGTTACCGCCAGAAACACACTTCTTCAGTTTTCCAGAAATTTCGATGTCCGGAAAGCGGCAGCCTGCACCGGAAAGCATGAGAATTTCTATATTCTCTGCGGATGGATGACAGAAGCCGACACCAGAGCTTTTCAAGCCGATATCTCATCCGACGAAAAAATCTTCTGCCTGGTAGACGGAGAAGATACCAATACGCCGGAGCACGACCAGAACCATCAGCCGCCGACCAAGCTGAAAAACCCGAAGCTTTTCAAACCCTTTGAAATGTATGTAAAAATGTACGGACTTCCCGCCTATGGCGAGATGGACCCCACCTGGTTTGTTGCCATCACCTACTCCTTTATTTTCGGAGCCATGTTCGGTGATGCAGGACAGGGGCTCCTGCTCTTTATCGGAGGATTGTTCCTGTACAAACGGAAACATATCGATCTTGCCGGAATCATCAGCTGCGCCGGAGTCTTTTCCACATTCTTCGGCCTGATGTTCGGAAGTGTCTTTGGATTTGAGGATCTCATACCTGCTTTGTGGCTGCGGCCCGTAGACAGTATGACGACCATACCTTTTATCGGAAAACTGAATACCGTATTTATCGTTGCCATCGGCTTCGGCATGGGAATCATCCTCCTGTGCATGGTTTTCAACATCATCAATTCCTTTAAGATGCACGATGTTGAAAAAACCTGGTTCGACACCAACGCGGTGGCAGGACTTGTATTTTATGGTTCCGCAGTTCTCTGCATCGGACTTTTTGTATCCGGGCATACAGTTCCTGGCGGTGCAGTCCTTGCCATTATGTTCGGTTTACCGCTGCTTCTTATTTTCTTCAAGGAGCCGCTCACAAACCTGGTAGAAAAAAAAGCCGAGGTTATGCCAAAAGAAAAAGGCATGTTTATCGTACAGGGTATCTTTGAACTGTTTGAGGTTATCCTGAGCTACTTTTCCAATACACTCTCCTTCGTGCGTATCGGCGCTTTTGCAGTCAGCCACGCAGCCATGATGGAAGTTGTACTTATGCTTGCGGGTGCGGAGAACGGCAGTCCAAACTGGATCGTCATCATTCTCGGAAACCTGTTTGTATGCGCCATGGAGGGCCTGATCGTAGGTATCCAGGTACTCCGTCTGGAATATTACGAAATGTTCAGCCGTTTTTACAAAGGCAGCGGCCGGAAATTCGAGCCGTTCTGCTCCAAAAACAAATAAAATACCAGAGTCAGAACTCCTTCTGATCCAGGCAGCCAATTAAACGAATATTAAGGAGGTCATCATCATGACAGTCATTACACAGATCACAATCGCAGTTGCACTTGTACTCAGCATCATTCTTCCATTTGGTTATTATCTTCTCGGCGAAAAAAGCCGTGGCCGCTACAAAACAGCACTTGGTGTCAATGCCTTTTTCTTCTTCGGTATCATGCTTGTCGCCATTGCCGTAACATTTGCAGGCGGAGCTTCCGTACAGGCTGCTACAGGCGCTGACGCAGGCCTTGCAACAGGTATGGGTTACATCGCAGCAGCACTCGTTACCGGACTTTCCTGTATCGGTGGTGGTATTGCCGTTGCCAGTGCGGCAAGCGCAGCCCTTGGAGCAATCAGTGAGGATCAGAGCATCCTTGGTAAATCTCTTATCTTCGTAGGTCTTGCCGAAGGTGTTGCTCTTTATGGACTGATCATCTCCTTCATGATCCTGGGTAAACTTTGATATGAAAATGTATCTGATCAGTGACAATATTGATACTCTGACAGGAATGAGACTGGCCGGTGTAGAAGGTGTGATCGTCCATGAACACGACGAGCTGAAAGAAGCCCTGGAACGCACCATCGCAGACAAAGAGATTGGAATCATACTCCTGACCGAAAAATTCGGCCGGGAGTTTCCTGAGATCATCGATGATGTCAAACTTCATCATAAAACACCTCTCATCATTGAAATTCCTGACAGACATGGTACCGGCCGCAGGCCCGATTTCATTACTTCTTATGTAAACGAGGCCATCGGATTAAAATTATAGGCAGGTGATATTATGACAATTGAAGAGAAGCTTACGCACTTCTATGACACCTCCGTGGAAGAAGCCCGCCGTCAGGCGGAAAAAGATGTACAGGAGCACAAAGACTCCCTGGATGCCGCACTGGAGGAACATAAAAAAATGTCTCTGGAAAACGCCGCCAGCTCCCGCAAAGCCGAGATTGCAAACGCAAAGCGCGAGATCAACAAGGCACTTTCCGCAGAGCAGCTTCACATCCGGCGTGACTGGACTGCCAGACAGAGCCGCTTAAAAGAAAAACTTTTTGCTGAAGTCCGGGAACAGATCCTGAAATTCATGGAATCTTCCCGTTATGAAGAATATCTTTGTACAAAAATTGAAGAAGCTGTCTGCTTCGCGGAACACGATGAGATCCAGATCTATCTTTCAAAAGAAGATGAACCTCGTCTGAAATCTCTCACTGTAAAAACCGGCTTTCCGCTGAAGCTTTCCGACGAGTCCTTTATCGGCGGAATCAAGGCGATCATCCCTGAAAAAAACATCCTCATAGACAATTCCTTTGAGGAAGGTTACCAGGCAGCTTACAGAGAATTCAAATTTGACGGAGGTCCAGCACATGAGTAAAACAGGTATTATCTACGGTGTTAACGGTCCTGTTATCTACTTAAAGGGCGACACCGGATTCAAGATCTCCGAGATGGTCTATGTAGGCCCTGAAAAACTGGTAGGCGAAGTCATAGGTCTTAAGAAACATATGACCACCGTACAGGTTTTTGAGGAAACTACCGGACTGAAACCCGGAGAAACCGTGATCGGAACAGGAGACGCCATTTCCGTTCTCCTTGGTCCGGGAATCATCCACAATATTTTTGATGGTATCCAGAGACCTCTGGCAGAGATTGCACAGGCCTCTGGAAAATATATTTCCCGTGGTGTCAGCGTTGACTCTCTTGACACCGAAAAAAAATGGGAAACACACATTACAGTAAAAGAAGGCGATGTCATCGGCGCAGGTACGGTTATCGCCGAGACACAGGAAACCGCTTCTATCCTTCACAAGTCCATGGTTCCGCCGACGATCACACACGGAACTGTTATCCATGCCGTTCCTGACGGAGCTTATACGGTTCTGGAACCCATCGTTACCGTTCGTCTTGATGACGGAACTGAAAAAGAACTGGCACTTGCACAGAAATGGCCGATCCGTGTGCCGAGACCGACCTACAAACGTTTCCCGGCAAGCGTTCCGCTTCTTACCGGCCAGCGTATCCTGGATACTCTTTTCCCGATTGCCAAGGGCGGCACTGCTGCTGTTCCGGGAGGATTCGGAACCGGAAAAACCATGACCCAGCACCAGATCGCCAAGTGGTCTGACGCAGATATCATCATCTACATCGGCTGTGGTGAGCGTGGAAACGAGATGACACAGGTTCTTGAGGATTTCAGCAAACTGATCGACCCGAAATCCGGAAACCTGATGATGGACAGAACCACCCTGATCGCCAACACTTCCAACATGCCGGTTGCAGCCCGTGAGGCTTCCATCTACACCGGCGTTACCCTTGCAGAATATTACCGTGATATGGGTTACGACGTAGCGATCATGGCAGACTCCACATCCCGATGGGCTGAGGCTCTCCGTGAGCTTTCTGGACGTCTGGAGGAAATGCCTGCAGAGGAAGGTTTCCCTGCATATCTGGCAAGCAAACTTTCCGCCTTCTATGAGCGTGCGGGAATGATGCAGAACCTGAACGGAACAGAAGGTTCCGTCTCCATTATCGGTGCGGTTTCCCCTCAGGGCGGTGACTTCTCCGAACCTGTCACTCAGAATACCAAGCGTTTTGTCCGCTGCTTCTGGGGACTGGACAAGGCCCTCGCCTATGCCCGTCACTTCCCTGCGATCCAGTGGCTGACCAGTTACAGCGAATATCTGGAGGATCTGACTCCCTGGTACAGAGAGCATGTTTCCCCGAAATTTGTCTACGACAGAAACCAGATCATGGCGATCCTCAATCAGGAAAGTTCTCTTATGGAAATCGTAAAACTGATCGGAAGCGACGTTCTTCCGGATGACCAGAAACTGACACTGGAGATTGCCAGAGTCATCCGTCTGGGCTTCCTGCAGCAGAACGCTTTTCACCAGGAGGACACCAGTGTCCCAATGGAAAAACAGTTCCTGATGATGGAAACCATCCTTTATCTCTACGAGAAATGCCGTGCCCTTGTAAACCGTGGCATGCCGGTTTCCGTACTGAAAGAGGATAATATCTTCGAACGTATCATCGCCATCAAATACGAAGTTCCAAACAAAGAACTGGAACGTTTTGATGAGTATCATAAAGATATCGACCGCTTCTACGACAACGTACTGGAAAGAAACGGTTAAAGGAGGGATCAGTTTATGGCAATCGAATATCTTGGCCTGAGTGAAATAAACGGCCCTCTTGTTGTCCTTGAGGGTGTCAAAAACGCATCTTACGAGGAGATCGTGGAATTCCACATGGAAGACGGCACACAGAAGATCGGCCGTATCGTGGAAATCTATGAAGACAAGGCTGTTATCCAGGTTTTTGAGGGAACTGATAATATGTCCCTCGGCAATACACACACACGTCTTACCGGACATCCTATGGAGATCGGGCTTTCCCCGGAGATCCTGGGACGTACCTTTAACGGTATCGGCCAGCCCATTGACGGACTTAGCGAGATCACACCGGAAGTCAGCCTGAATATCAACGGACTTCCACTGAACCCGGTAACCCGTGAATATCCGCGAAACTATATCAACACCGGCATCTCCGCCATCGACGGACTGACCACCCTGATCCGCGGCCAGAAGCTGCCGATCTTTTCCGGAAACGGTCTTCCTCATGACAAGCTGGCTGCACAGATCGTTCAGCAGGCTTCCCTTGGCGCAGACTCCGATGAGAAATTCGCTATTGTTTTTGCAGCAATGGGCGTTAAATACGACGTAGCCGAATTCTTCCGCAGGACCTTCGAGGAAAGCGGTGCTTCCGACCACGTTGTAATGTTTCTGAACCTTGCCAACGACCCGGTTGTAGAGCGTCTTCTGACACCGAAGATTGCCCTCACTGCTGCTGAATATCTTGCTTTTGAAAAAGGCATGCACATCCTGGTTATCCTGACTGACATCACCTCCTTCTGCGAGGCTATGCGAGAGGTTTCCTCCTCCAAAGGTGAGATTCCTTCCCGAAAAGGTTATCCGGGATATCTGTACAGTGAACTGGCAACTCTTTACGAGCGTGCGGGAATCGTCCGTGGAGGCACCGGTTCTGTAACCCAGATCCCGATCCTGACCATGCCAAACGACGACATCACCCACCCGATTCCTGACCTTACCGGATATATCACCGAGGGCCAGATCGTACTGGACCGTCAGCTTCATGGACAGGCGATCTACCCGCCGATCAACGTTCTGCCGTCCCTGTCCCGTCTGATGAAGGACGGTATCGGTGAAGGCTTCACACGTGCCGACCATCAGGATGTTGCCAACCAGCTCTTCTCCTGCTACGCAAAAGTAGGCGATGCAAGAGCCCTGGCATCGGTTATCGGCGAAGACGAGCTTTCTCCGCTGGATAAGCAGTACCTTGTATTTGGAAAAGCTTTTGAGGCAGAGTTTGTGGGACAGTCTGAGACAGAAAACCGAAGCATCATTGAAACTCTGGATAAAGGCTGGGAACTTCTGGGACTTCTCCCAAGAGAAGAACTCGACCGTATCGATACCAAAGTTCTGGATCAGTATTACAGAGAAACCGTCCGTTAGTGAGGTGATTTTATGGATCCGAATACCTTTCCCACCAAGGGAAATCTCATACTTGCAAAAAATTCTCTGGCCCTTTCCAGACAGGGCTATGAGCTTATGGACAAAAAGCGTAATATCCTGATCCGTGAAATGATGGAGCTGATCGACCAGGCAAAGGATATCCAGACCCAGATCGATGAGACTTTCCGCACTGCCTACGCTGCTTTGCAGAAAGCAAACATGGAGATCGGAATCGCTTTTGTAGATCAGATCTCCCATACCGTTCCTGTAGAAAATTCCATCCGGATCAAGACCAGGAGTGTCATGGGAACTGAGATCCCGCTTGTGGAATACGATAAAAAAGCCGGCAATACTCCTACCTACGCCTACTACAGCACCAAGCTGTCCCTGGACGAGGCCAAAGCCGCCTTCGAGCGTGTAAAAGAGCTGTCCATCCAGCTCTCCATGATCGAAAATGCAGCAATCCGTCTTGCCACCAACATCAAGAAAACACAGAAGCGTGCCAACGCCCTGAAAAACATCACCATCCCCAGATATGAAACTCTCACCAGGGATATCACCAATGCTCTGGAAGAAAAAGAGCGTGAAGAGTTTACACGTCTGAAGGTGATCAAACGTATGAAACAAAACAGTTAAAAAAATCCTCCGCAGATCTTTTCCGGTTCTGCGGAGGATTTTTGGGTTATCCGTTATACTATTTCTTTGTTGTTACCGCTTTTGTCTTTGACCAGGAGGAATAATAGTTCTTTCCCTTTTCCTTTCTATAAGTACGTATTCTCACGTAATATTTCTTATTCTTTTTTAATTTCAGAATGTTTCTGACTGTAGTTGAATTTTTAGATATAGTGATCGTTCTGGCCCCCCGGAAACTGCTGTTTTCGGCGTACTGGATCTGATAGCCACTTGTCTGGACAGCCTGCTTTTTCCATCTGACAGTAAAACCGCCTGATCTGGATGTTGCCGCTGAGATCACAGTTCCTTTCGGAAGGATCTGATAATACAAAGAAACAGCACCACTGTAATTGCCTTTAAATGTAACTCTGACTGTATATCTGCCGACATTTTTGCATCCGGCTGAATATTTCAGAGTATAAAGGGAAGAAGAAATTATTTTATTTTTTGCATCTCTTATGACTACTCTAGGTTTCTGGACTTTTCCAGAATATACCAAACCTGTCCTTGTAAGTTTTACGGTCTTCGGATAATAAATAATGCTTTTCGATACTACTTTCTTACAGGCTGTACACTTCTTTGTTACAGAACCATTTTTCTTTACAGTTGCTTTTGTCACAACATTTGTTGTTTTTTCATGATTCTTCGAATCAATCGGCAACACTTCTGTTTTGGTCTGGTGACAATCCTGACATTCATAGCGGATGATTCCTGTGGCAGTACAGGTCGGCTTGATCGTAACCGTTCCTTTATCCCATTTATGTTCTGCTTCCACCGCTCCATCCGGAACCATTCCGATATTTACTTCTGTCTGAAGAGGCGGCACAGTCATCCAGTCACTCCAAGTAGTCTTATATCCTTTTTTCTCATATTTGACACGCCACCAGCCTTCCGGAACATCCCAGGCATATTTGCCGTCACTGTTTGTATACAATGGATTCTGCTGATTGTATTCCAGTGCATCCCATTTTTTCCCATACTGAGTTGATGATGGTATTATATTCCAAAAATTCTCACTTTCATCATACTCTATACAGTAAGCTGTTACAGTAACATTTTCTAATCTTTTTCCTGTAGTCTGATCATATACATACCCGCTAGGATCAACAATAAACTTTGATCTGTATTTTTCTCCTTTAATATTTGCTTTTCTGATACTCCAGAAAAAGGACGATGATGCCGTCATTGCTCCGAGCAATGCCGTAAACAATATCAATGGTGCTGCTGACATTGATGCACCCACTGCAACGGAACTTCCTACTATCAATGGTAATACTGTTGTTATGATCATAAACAACTTCTGGTCATTTTCCAACTCATCTACAGACTTTAAAGCTTTATTTAATTCCTCTGCTGATGAATAATTCCCTGATGACATAACATCTTTTCTCAGCTGATCCATATCTTTCTCAATCTGATAATTCTCATATAACATAGATGCAGATTTATTAATTGTAGAAAGTGTGGAAGAAATCTGTGATAAATTCCAATATCTATCCAGATTCTCTTCATTTTCCATTGCAGTATCCAGAACAAAACCTATATATTTACTTCCTGTCACATCTTTTACTAGCATATACCATGTACTGGCATCTGAATAATCCAAATTACAAATATATTGTTTACCATCATATCCAGGCAATATATAAGACAATATCGTTCCATTCTCTTCTAAAATATCTTTCCATACACCCATATTCGAACCAGTATTTTCGTCAAACACACTGATTGTCGCATCTATGCCAACATCTGCAAACTCCTTACCCAATGCTGCCAAATCAATAGTTGCTTTATAATCAGAATCTGTATTTTTTATTACAGTCAAATTCTTTAACATTCCTTCCGGAAGGTTTTTCAGCATTTTTTCCCAGTCAACCTCTTGGCCTACTATAACTTCTGGTGCTGGTCTACTATATTCATAACTAATTGTTCCCGGAATATAGTTATGATTATTTTCATCAAAATATCCGTTAGTTACAAATGCTTTCTTTTGTTTATTATAGGTTGCCTTCAGATACTTTGTTTCATTATTCCGAGTACTGGTTACATATATTTCCTTAATCTGATCTGCATTTTTAAATGAAAGTTCAAAATCAAATTTTGTTCCTGGAACATAATAAACAGAAGGCGTAATACCGTTTGTGTTTAATAAATTACATGTTTTAATCTGTTGATGCTCATTGTACAACATCTTAAAAGCACTTAAAGTAGGTTCTCCCTTATGATAAGTCACCTTTGAACTTCTGGTTTCAGAATTCTGACTGCAGACAGCTTCTATTTTATATTCCTGATAGTCCACAGGATTCTTCAATTGTAATTTACATGCCCATATTCCTGCCTTTGAAGTTTTTATTTCTTTTGAATTTTCCCCATTAATCTTCAGAACAATCTTACTGGAAGCTGGTGCAACTCCTGATACATCAAAAGCATCGTCTGATACAATTTCTGGTGTATTAATTGTAAAAATATTAATACTTTCATTAATAACTCCAATAATCTCCTTTGTTTGTTCACTATTTTTCGAGTAATACATAGTAGCATAGCTAGTAGTATCCGACTGTTTCTTTGCCTTGATACTATAACGGATAACCCCTTCCATATCAGTTAATGGTATCCTCAACATTCTTCCACCATCATAATTATATTCAGTACAAAGTACACCATCTACTTTTAATGTGGATTCATCGAACTCAGCATTAGATGGTAGAATAATCTCAGCAGTTAACGCAGATACTGAAGTCTTTTGATTATCTTGGATTTTATATTTTACCGTCATTGCAATATATCCATTCGATGATATTCCATTAAAATCGCCATAATAACTGGTATTATTTTTATCCAAAACAGACTCTTTATTCTCTTTATATCCTCCTGTTGATACAAATGAAATACCTTTATTAATAGCATAAATTGTAGCATAAGAATTATAATTACAGTAAAATACTACTTTAGAATCTCCTTCAAATGTATTATCTTCAATATTAATTACACTATCAGATATATATATTTGGGAAAGATTAATACAATTTCCAAAAACATTTTTACCCAAACCTTTGATCTTATCCGGAATAGTCATTATGACCAAACCACTACATCCATAAAAAGCATAATTTCCAATACTTTTTACATTTTCCGGGATTGTTATAGATGGTATTCCACTACATCCTTCAAATGAACTTGCTCCAACAGATATTAAAGTTGAAGGTAAATTAACATATCTTATTTTACTACAGCCTTTAAATACATTGTCCGGCAGTTTCTCTATCCCTTCCGGT
>NZ_QTYB01000026.1 GCF_003461955.1 Ruminococcus sp. AM36-2AA
TCATCTCGGCAATTGAATTACCGAGGATTCCCGCTTATCTTCCTAAATATTCTGATTCTCTTTTATTGTATAACCACATTGATCACAAACACTGTCTCCAACCGTTTTCCCGTCCCGAACAAACACTTCTATATCAGCACCGCATTTTGGGCACTTAATTTCTACGATTGAAATCATATTTCGTGCATCCTGACATCCTGAAAAAAAACTCATTCTTTCACCTGCTTCCATACTTTTTTCATATAATCTATAACAATATCCCCTACATATGCAATATCTTCTGCCGAAAAAGCCAGCGGAAAATTGTCGGAGAAAATATTCTTTCAAGTAATATTCAAAGGATTTTCATGTCAGATTAGTCTTTCCTACACCACCTTTTCCTGTTACGGCTATTTTCATTTCTTATTACTTTCTCTCATTTATTGTTTCAAAATTTTCCTTGCAAGCGTATGAATTTCTGGAATTTCCATCATTAGTTCATTTCCAAGCAGTCCCTTTCTTGCAATTTCTGTATCTTCTGAAATAACTGCCAGTACCTTACTCTGATCGTCAATGGACTCCAACATTGTTGGTAAAATCTGTCCGTTCACTTTATTTAACACAAAAAATACAGTTTTTCCAATGCTTTCCCCAAGCTGTTGGATTTTTTTCGTCAGCTTCAATGATTCAAAAGAAGGATCTACGATCATTAAGATCAAATCTACACTGTTATCTACGCCACGTCCAAAATGCTCTACACCAGCTTCCATATCCAGCAATACAACTTCATTTTCTTCTACCGTCAGATGTTTGATAAATTGCTTTAAAATACTATTCATCGTGCAGGCACAGCCTTCATTTGCCTGATGTATTTTCCCGCTTGAAATAAGCATCACACCATTGTTTCGTGCAATATATTCTTCAGGTATCTCATTCAATGTAAATGGTTCCGAATAGAACTTTTTTGCAAATGCAGATAACTTCACAGTATCAAGAATCTCACCTACCATCATTGTTTTAAAAGCTTTCTCCTTACCGCCAAAATACTCTATAAAGTCTCTTGGAAGTTTTACTCCCAGTTGGCGATGCAGCCCATAATTTGATTCATCAGAATCAGCTACAAGGACAGTCTTTCCCATTCGTTCAAATTCTTTGGCAAGCAGTGCTGATACTGTACTTTTTCCACAGCCACCTTTTCCACATACTGTAATCTTCATGCCTTCAATCCTCCAACTCACAGTCCTAACTTCTTTACAATTTCTCCCAGTGCACTTCTTACAGGAGAATCTTTCGGAAGCTGTATAATTGGCTTTCCATCGCAGTCATACTGATAAACCTGATTATCATGAGGCACCACACCCAGCAGCTCCAGTCCCTGGTTCCTGATTTCTTCCAGAGTTCCGGCATCCAGTTTTCCATCTGGAACACGATTCACGATCAATCCTGTTTTCTGTGGTTTAAAATTCAGTTCCTTCATCAGCTTTGCAATACGTCCGGCTGCCTGAACACCTCTTCTGGAACAGTCACTCACAAGAATCGCAACTTCCATCATTGGCAGAATTCCCCTGCTGATATGTTCCATACCTGCTTCGTTATCGACTACAATGTACGGATACTGGCTCTGTAATTTTTGTACCTGGGTCTGTACCAAACCGTTTACAAAACAGTAACACCCCTGTCCCTGTGTCCTTCCCATCACCATCAGATCATAATCATCTTCTTCCGCAATCGCATCCGAAAGACGCATTTCCAGATATGCCTGTTTCGTCATACCGGATGGGATCTGATATCGTGAGTCTACGCCTGCCCGCTCAATTTCTTCTCTCAGCTCTCCAAGTGTGATCTCCGGCTCCACACCAAGCACTTCATTTAAATTGGCATTCGCATCTGCATCCACAGCCAGAACCGGACATTTCCCACTTTCACACAAATACTGGATCAATAATCCACAAAGTGTCGTTTTTCCTACGCCGCCTTTTCCTGATACTGCAATTACATGTCCCATGTTTTTTCCTCCTGAAATTCTGAACAATCTGTTGACTTTTTCTTTAAACCTCATTATAGTTGTCACTATATAAATTACAATAATCAATCTATGAAATCTGTTCTGTTCCTCAACACATCCCAAAAACTGTTGAGAAATGATACATTGTAAAGCATACATTCAATGGAGGACATTATGTCGGAAAAAACAAGAAAGCAGGACCGCCGCACCAGATATACCAGGCAAACTATAAAAGAAACCTTTTTAGAATTATTAAAGCAGAAAAATTTCACAAAAATCACGGTCACTGAAATCTGTAAAATTTCTGAAATAAACAGAGGTACTTTTTATCTGCACTATTACGATATCCATGACGTGTTGGAAGATATTTTAAATGATATAGCACAGGATTTGAAAACAACGGTAGAACATTTATTTTGCCCAAACCAGAAAAGCTGTTCCTATCCCTTCTGCCAAAAGATTCAAATGGAAACAAAATATAGATCTCTGTTTCTGGATGACACAATCGCTCCCATTCTTCTGGAAAAAATAGCAGCAAATACAAAAGAAGGCTATGTGACCTGGCTTATGTCACACAGCCTCCTGACCTTTGAGCAGGCAGAATCGGTTTTTTATTTTCAAATGAATGGCTGCCTTTCCATCAACAGACTAATGCTCCGCAATCACTGTAATGACTGGAAACAGATTCAGACAACAATTGACAAATTTATCAAAGCCGGACTGGAAAGTTTTCTGATTCATGATCAGAGGGAAGAAAATGCTTCCGATAATTTTTGTAGCAAAATTTCTCCAACTGTTACCGCATCTTCTACGCTCAGATAATGATCAGCATGATCCTGAAGAAATATTTTGCCAGATACAGGAAATTCTTCATCTGCAAACCATATCTTTAAAGTTACCGGATATCTTGGCAGAACTGGAAAAACAGCACACAGATCCGCCTTTGTCTCTGTGAATTCTGCACCCAGACTTGTACATGCTTTCTGAATTTTCTCAGGCTCTTTGTCCTGCAAAAGCTTTTCCAGTTTCTGCTCTGCAGTCCGGTCAAATTTGGTTCCCCGAATCAATCCATCTTTCAGGTTACCAAAAGTAATGAGCTTATGTGAGCCTTCTGTGCCATCAGCCATATCCAGATAATGCAGCAATGTCAGATAATGCCATTCATCCATATTTGAGTTAATATAAAACTCAGGAAGTTGAATTTCAATCACTTCGTGAAAACTTGGTACCTCAAGCATATTTCGGCTGCTGTGAAAAACAGCCCCACTTTTTGCAGCAAGATCCTCCCCAGAACGATTTTGCAGCCGTTTTACTGCTGCCTGCAACATTTCCTGAAATGCACGATTTTCTGTTTGATTTTTATATTCCATAAATTCTCCTTTGTGAATATTTTATCGCATCATATAATAATCAATGTTTATGCAAGAATTTGGTGATTTCATTCCTGTGTTGACTTTTCCTTCAAATTTCATTATAGTTGTAATTATATTATTTACAATCGTCAAAATAAAAAATATGTACAAGTTCTCAACACATTAAAAAGAACTGTTGAGAACTTGAGATGTTTTTGGCAAACCAGAAATATCTTGTCTCAAAAATGTGAAAACAAAATCATTATATCATACTACAAGGAGTTTCTTATCATGAAATACTCAACGAAATTAAGCGATACTGTTCATGTGATGGTTCTGATTGCTATCAACCAGGAAAAATCCCTCTCCAGTGCCTCAATTGCAGAAAGTGTCCATACAAATCCCGGCTTTGTACGCCAGCTTATGTTAAAACTAAAAAAAGCCGGACTTATGACCAGTGTAGCCGGACATGCCCGTCCTTCTCTTTCAAAACCAGCAGACCAGATCACATTACTGGATATTTATAAAGCAGTTGAAGGCGAGAAACCTCTGCTTCATTTAGATACTCATACCAACCCTGATTGCGGCATTGGCATTAATATTCAGTTGTCTTTGCAGGGATTCTATGATGAAATCCAAAAAACTGCTGAAGGAAAAATGAATACGATTACTTTACAGGATATCATAAATACCTATTATCAACGAACATCCATGCAAAATAATTTGCAAAACATTATATGACAGGAGAAATAGGCAGGAAACATTTTGTGATAATTTTGGAAAACTCACTCCAAGAGTTCTCCTGCATCACTTGCTGCATACTCCCTGATGCTCTGTACATGGCGTCCTGAAATACTTTTCTTTTTGGTGCATTAACTTAATTGACTCCTTTCAGATTTGACTAATAGATTTTCAGATAAAAAGAAAAAGCCGCTGACACGTTATCTTCTAACGCATCAACAGCTTCTATCCTGCTTTAATTCAGTGTATTATTCGGTTTTGTAAAGGTTTATTTGCTTTCAGCATGAAGTTGGCATCGAATATGCTGATGCAGGAAGATAAATCTATTTCGGAAATTGCCGCCGCTGTGGGATATAAAAGCCAAAGTAAATTTACATCGGCTTTCCGAGATATATTTCAGATATTACCTACTGCATATCAGAAACTGTATCGTAATCAATAATTTTAATGCAAAACTGCACCCACAATATCCCTGAGTGCAGTTTTGTATCAATCAATATTCTAATGTTTCTCCATTAAGTGGAATATCAAGAACAAGTATCCTATACAAATGCACTTTCCTCTTTTGCTTTCCGCAAATCTTTTAACACTGTTCCTATATCTCCCAAAATAGCAATCCCCTTATCTTCAATGAATTCCGGCAAAAACTGATATTCTGAATTTACGGAGATATAATATGCATCTTTCAAGCTGTTTGTCAGTTCCCAAAACGGTTCCTGTATAAACATCGGTGTCATGCGCCCTACTCCAAGTTCTATCAAGAGAATTTTTCTATCTTTGTTCTTTTGAATGTATTTTGAGATTTTCTCATATTCTTCTTCGTATTTTTTCCCTTGCAGAAAATTCCCATATCCCCTTACCCACGGAAACATTTCCGCACCACAATGAGGGCAGCGAGGAATCAGTTCATCCGGCACCATTGTCCCCTCTCCCATAGCCGCAATCATATCTGCCACAGGTTGTACGGCATCCCATGTTTCATCCTGACAGCACCGGGAACACTGGAAGAAACGATGATCTCCCTGAATCTCACTGACCTTTTCTTCCGGATAAATCTTTACAAACTGTGTATCCTGATTAGTCGTTAAGATATGAAAATCCTTTCCCTGCAAGATTCTATCCAAATCCAGATATGGCTCTCTGATAGGAGCATTTTGTGTAGTATTTAAAAAGGTTGCCACATATCCCCAGTGTTCATTTCTTGTAGAAAACCGATGCATCATTCCGCTAAAAGCACCTTTGAATCCATACTTATCTGCAAATTTTCCAAAATGCTCACGAAAAGAAGGGGTATCACTATAATAAAAGTCACCACCTCCAGCCGCTGATAAACCGGATGCTCCGCCTACTATGATACACTCTGCCTCCTGCACTCTGCGAACAAATTCCTGAATCTGTTCCTCATAAGGAAGTGGTTTTTGTTTGCTCAACACTACAGCAGTACCGCCGGATGCATAGGTACTATAGTGTCTGGAATAGTTCATTTGTGTTTTCATTACCAAATTTTCATAACAGCTCATTATTTTCATTCTCCTATCTCACAACTGTAATATCTTTAACCACTTTACTTAGTCTATCCTTCCCTTTCTGATTCCATTGGCAACACCTCGTCAAAAGCCCGTATTGCATTGCGAATGCAATCATCACATTCACAGAGTACAACACCTGTATCCTTTCCCTTTAGGTCTTTACATATGGTTGCACCTGAATATTCCTGAAATTTGTTCAATATCTCCCGTGCCGTTATCGCACTTTTCTTCCCTGGCTTTACAATTCCCGCCATCATGGTTGCTCCGATCAATGCACCACAAGTTGCTTCCATACCTCCCATACCTACCGCAAATCCGGATGCAGCATTCGTCAGTATTTCCTTATCAGAATCTGATAAATCAATCATTGCCTTGATAACCGACTGACAGCAATTAAATCCATTATGTTTGTAATATACTGCTTTTTCTTCTCTTGTCATTTTCCTTAGATTTCCTTTCTGATTTCCTTTAACGCTACCGTAAGATTACCATCCACACCGATGGATTTTTCTTTGATTTCCTCTGGAATATAAATTTCGCCCTTGTTAAATGTGATATATCTTGCCTGTGGTTCTACTGCTGCTAGCTGCATCAAAGGAGCTTTAATCATCTGATTTCTCCAACCAATGCCAAATTCCAGAATTACCAGCTTCTTTCCATGTAAATTCTGAATAAATTCTTGATAGCGGGCAGCCTTTTCCTTCCAATTTTTCGTTTCTGTAAACGAGGACATCTCACCCCAATTTACTTCCATATCTCCACCACATTTTGGACATTTCGGCAGTAACTCTTTGGGTACTCTTCCGTTTACTTCCTCTTCTGTCATGGCGAGAACTGCTTTTTGATTAGGATAGACCTCGTCATGACATCTGTTCTTGCACCGCATCTGGGTTAATTTCCCTTCCATTTCAAAAACACGGTCTGCCTCAAAACCTGCCGGCACAAAATGATCCTCCGCATTGGAAGTTACTACGAAATATTCTTTATCCTTTACTAGTGCATAGATGTTTTTCATAATCTCACTCGGCTCATCCTGCATAGCTTTTGCCTTAACAAGTCTGCTTACAAACGCCCACTTTTCTTCTACCTTCATTGACACTGAAAATCCGTGTAAAACACAACGCAGTCCGTATTTTTCTCTGAAATCTCCCATATTTTCCTGAAACCATGCGTCATCTGCAAAAATATTATATCCCTCTGCGATAGACAAACCATTACTGGCTCCAACCAAAATACCATCTGCTTCTTTTATGATTTGACTTATCTCTTGATAGATATTCATCTTCATCACATTTCCTTTCCCACTATGTTTTCTTTTAAATCCCGCAAGGTTTCTGCCAAATCTCCTACTATATAAATGCCTTTGTCTTTTATATGCTCTGGAACTGAGGATTTCTTCTGATTCAGACAGGCATAAAACACCTTTTCATTTTTGTATGTCATTTCCCAAAAAGGAAGTTTAATAATACTGGGTGTCATATCACCAACCCCCAGCTCCAGCAGTACAACATTCTTATCTGTTCCATTCATGAGATATTTTTTTAGGAAATTCTCATATCGCCTTACACCTTCACTCCAGTCTTTCCCCTCCAAAAATGTATCATCCCTTACCCAGGGAACCATGATTCTCCCGCACTCATTACATCTTGGCAGAAGCTCAGAAGTAACACGCAGCTCCCGGATATTTTCGTTCATCCTGCGAATCATTTCTACATTGGAATAAATTTGGTCATGGCAAGGCTGACTGCATTGAACATAGCCGCTGTTACCTTGATAATCGCAAATCCTTTCTTTCTGAAAAATCCGTTCAAACTGCATATCTATATTGGTTGTTAAAACAAAGACTTCTTTTTCCGCCACAATATCACGCAGGTCATAGTATGGCTGTCCTGTAGGTGCATCCCACATACTTTGTATGTAACGTGCATAATATGCCCACTGTTGTTCCGGCGATGAATAACAGTAGTAAAAACCGTCAAAGGGAGATTTCAGTCCATACCACTCCTTGAAATCTTGTAAACATTCCTCCATATAGGGTAGCCAATGATAATGGTTATATCCCGCCGCACTGGAAAGACCAGAACCACCGCCTATTAAAACGGCATCTGCCTGACGGATTTTTTCTGCCAGAAAACTGACTTGTTCCTCCTTTTGCATACACCACCTTATCTCCTTTTTTATATCAGATTCCACACTTTTTATTTTGCTTGACTTTTATTTTTTTACTTGTTAAAATTAAATTTACATCAAGCATTAAAATCATGTTATCATGTAAGTTTAAAAATTGCAAGAAGAAAATTCGAGGTGACAAATGAAATATTCCACAAAGCTTAGTGACACCATTCATATTCTTATATTTATTGCTCTTGGAGATGACGAACAACTCTCCAGCACAAAAATTGCAGAAAGTATCAAGACAAACCCGGCTTATGTCAGACAACTTATGGCAACCCTGAAAAATGCAGGCATTGTTGTCAACACACAAGGTCATGCGAATGCCGCTCTTGCAAAATCGGCAGATAAAATCAATATGTATGACATCTACCGAGCTGTAGAGGGCGATAAGCCGCTGCTTCACCTGGACACAGATACCAATCCGGATTGTGGAATCGGTATCAACATTCAATTCGCTATTGGGGACTTCTATCATGAAATTCAAAATATGGTAGATGAAAAAATGAAATCCATTACATTGCAGGATATTATTGATCGGTATTATTTTAAAATCAGGAAAGTTAAAAGTCTCTAACTAATCAAGAATAGCAAGCACTGCCTGTGTCATGACACAGGCGAAATTCCCCACACTTTCCTATCGTCTGTGTGGTTAAATTTCCATAGGGAAGTATCCCTAACCCTCTTTCGATTTTTCTCCGGTTTTCCGTTGGAATACCTTGACCCTTCCTACCGTCTTTGCTACAATTTGCCTTGGGTAGTTACACCCAAAATTGAATTAAACACGAAATATACTGTTGTAAAAACCGAACATTTTACAGCAGTTTTTTTGTACCCATTTTAGGAAGGACGTGACTCAATGGCAAACAGAAACCGCACCAATCCGGTGTAATTTTATCTCAGCGATGATGAGCAGTACATTCTCACTACCAAATTCAAAGCATCCGGCATGAAAAGCATGTCAGCCTTTTTACGCAAGGCATGTACTTGAGCATGCAGGAATAAACTTAAAAGGATTGAATGTTGATAATCTTAAAACCAGTGGCTTACAGGACAAAGCACTCTACGACTACACGTTTGCCAGGGATAACGGCATCAATCCGGAAATAAAACTGGCACACAATTATGTAAGTAACTGGGAAGAGATGAAAGCAAACGCTTCTGGACTTCTTATTTGGGGTGATGTCGGTACTGGAAAATCTTTTTTTGCAGGCTGCATTGCCAATGCCCTTCTGAAAAAAGGCATTCCTGTACGGATGACCAACTTTTCCCGGATTCTGAATACTCTTACCGGAATGCATTTTGAAGACAGAAACCAGTTCATCAACAGCTTAAACCGCTACAGTCTTCTGATTATTGATGATCTCGGAATTGAGCGGAACTCTGACTTTGCACTGGAACAGGTATTCAATGTGATTGACAGTCGTTACCGCAGTAAAAAGCCCCTGATCATAACGACCAATCTCACTTTATCAGAGCTGAATAACGCCGCTGATATCGCACACAAACGAATTTATGACCGCATTCTGGAGAGATGTATTCCTGTCCGTATCAATAACCGGAATATCCGTCAGGACAACGCTTCCGCCAATTTGAAAGAGGCGAAGAAAATCCTGCTAAGCAATCCTGATTTGAACCAGAATTGAAACAACGGAGTATAACTCAATAGTTATTTCTCACTGGCAGTGGTGCTACTTTCTTTTCATATTCATCACCAGAAATATGCCACTGTCAGTTATCCGAAACTATAGTACTAGACCAGAAAGCATGGTCTCATTTATCAGGAAGTATTGCTCCCACCGATGGCTCCACCAGAATGGAAAGACCGTGAACAACTCTGGAATGCTGTGGAAGCTACAGAAAAAACAAAAGACAGCCGACTGGCAAGGGAATTTGTTGTCGCACTTCCCATTGAATTAGATAAGGACAGTAATATTTCTCTTCTTCAAAATTTTATTCAAAAGAATTTTGTGGATATGGGCATGTGTGCTGACTTTGCTATTCACGATACAGATGGACACAATCCTCATGCACACATTCTGCTTACCGTCCGTCCACTGAATGAAAACGGAACATGGCAGTATAAAACAGAAAAAGAATATCTCTGTATAAAAAATGGGGAAAAAAACGGATTTACAGCTACTGAATCCAAATGCTGTTCTAGCAAGGGATTTTTCCCTTGAACCCATCATTTATGATATATAGTGGCGCTTTTCGCCCCCAAATAGTGAAAGTGGGGGCACTTTCTGCCCCCACTCAGGAAATGTTGCTAAAATACTGTTTAGATTTATCATACATACAAAATGGAAGTTATCTATTTCTCCTCTTCGTTAAGACCTAGTTCATTACATATTACTTGCTATCCCTGATACCTTATTCTTTCTACCAGCGTTTCCTTTTTCAGATTACTGCTTAAAACGCAGGAAAGTACAATCTGCAACAGACCGACCAAAAAAATCATAATAAAAATTGGTACGATTGGAACATGATAGATATTCATTCCAAATATTCCATTATGTTTTGCATAGGAAAAAAGTGCATAGCCGAGCGGCAGACCAATGATCAAAGCTACGCATATGGTACCAACCGTAAACATCATTCCCTGTAACTGCAGACATAAATTTAATTGTTTATTTGTCATACCCACAGCCTGTAATACACCATATTCCTGCTTTTTTGTCGTAATATTCATGATTATGGTGTTTGCCATATTCATAAAACCGATGAGTCCTACAACCGCCATAAACAGATAACAGCCAAGCTTCATCATGCGAGCTGTGAATTCTGCAGATTGTAACTGTGCATGATAGGTATCCATTTTTATATGCGAAGTATTAGAAATCAAAGTATTCAGACTTTGTTCCACAGATGCAACATCTTTTTTATCACAGTCCACCCACAGATAGCCATAGGCTGTTCCCCTCGGATTCATGGAACGGTATACACCTTCCGGAATGACAAGATAAGTGTCCGCGCTTACAAAGGATCCTGCAATCTTTCCCTGATAGGTATAGGTTTCACTTCCATTCTCAAAGTCAAATGCAATGGATTCACCCGGAGCATATCCATCTTGTTCCATCCACATCAACCAACCAAAGAAAATATCACCATTCTTTACCGCCTGATCATAGTCCATAGAGCCAATATCCCCGTCTTGGCGCAAAAAATCAAAATCATTTTTACTCACAATATCAGCCGGAAATCTTGTTCCGTTCAGATTTACAGAGACAATCTCTCTCGCCATGACATCTGTCACTCCTGGAATGCTTTTGATTTCTTCAATCATTGAATCATTCAATGGATTATCCGTCAGAATCGTATCCAGATTATTCTCCGGATATCTTTCATCGTACTCAGCAGAATAGTCAAGCTGCAGTTCAAATTGTCCATGATTAACGGAAAGACGTGCTTCATGCTCCGTATCAATATTTCCTACATAATTAGAGATAATCACAAACAATGCGCAGGAAAGCCCCAGTGTGAGGATGGTACCAATGGTTCTTTTTGGATTACCCGTTATATTTGCCATTGCCATAGAAAACACGGTGACATTTTTTCTGCCATTTCGTTTTCCTTTTTTGTGTGTTTCTGCATTTTCTAAATACCGTGTTGCTTCGATAGGTGAAATCCGTGAAACAATTTTCATTGGTTTACGCAGCGCCAAAGCAACGGTAAAAAATGACACGAAAATACATAGAAGCATAACAGGCAGGGAAAACAGTGGCATCTGCTGATTTTGGACTCCCATAGAGCCAGTTCCGGTTGATACAAGGTTTCCCTGTTCTACCAGCCAGTTAAAACCGCATTTTGCAATCAGAAAACCAAGAAGCAATCCAACTGGTATTGAAGAAATTGTCAAAAACATACCCTCTCTGAAGATCAGTTGTTTCATCTGCTTTTTTGTCGCTCCCAGAGCCTTGATTTTTCCATACTCCTGTATCTTGTTGGCAATACCGACCTGAAAAATATTATAAATGACCACAACAGAGAAAAGTACAATTGCAAGAATCAAACCCCCGCATACCGCAATCGTTTCATAACTCGGCTGCAAGACCCATTGCAAATAGAGATCATTGACTATAACGTTTTTTTCTTCGATCCCACAAGCTGCTGCAATCTGCTTTATAACCGACTCAATATTATTCATAGATACATTTGCAGAATCATTTAAAGTAAAATAAATATTATACTGTCTGTCATTCTCTGCGACGTGCTCATCATAAAACTCCTGTGATCCGAAAGCAACATAAGATGCCTCGATGGTATACTCATCCCGATCATATAGGATTCCGCTGACAACAAATTCTTCCGGCTTATATTCTGACTGCATCCCTGCGCGGTAATCCAGTGTAACCGTATCTCCGATCTTTACATCACCATACCCCATTGCACGAAAAAATGCTCTTCCTGCGGCAATTTCCTGCATTTTTTCCGGATACTTTCCTTCCTTCAACTCATATTCTTTATTATAAGGAAGCATTTTTCTTGCAGTCTCATCCATGCAGACAAACCCGCCTTTTTCATTGCCTTTTATGATACCTTCGGTGCACATAGTGCCTGTAGCATCTATTTCCGCACGGCGGTTTACTTCTTTTAACTGCGATCCGTCTGCGGAAACAAACAGACCATAATTGCTTCCATATGATCCTGCCGCCTGACTTTTCTGTAAATGAATTACCCCATTTCCCACAGTACTGATGATAACAAGCAGCATCGTGGTCAGACAGATTGCCATCATGATCAGTATACTTCTTGTCCTGTTCCTTTTGTCATTGCTATATGCAATCCTGCTTATTGTCTTCATCTGAAATCCACCACCTGTCCGTCCTCAATCACCAGAATACGGTCAGCGACCTGTGCAATTTCGTCATCATGGGTAATCATTACAATTGTCTGTCCATATTTTTTTGCTGTCATCTTAAGCAGAGCGATTACCTCATCACTGGTCTTAGAATCAAGATTTCCTGTCGGCTCATCTGCAAATATAATTTCCGGACGATTCACCAGTGCTCTTGCAATTGCTACTCTCTGCTGCTGTCCTCCGGATAACTGATTTGGCAGATTATAAATCCGGTTTTCAATCCCCAGAGTTGCAATAATATCATTTACATACGCTTCATCCACTTTTCTTCCATCCAGCCCCAGTGGCAGTACAATATTTTCCCAGACATTAACAGATGAAACCAGATTAAATGCCTGAAAAACAAATCCGATTTTTCTTCTGCGGAAAACAGCAAGGGCATCTTCCTTCATCCTGTATAAATCTTTCCCTGCTAAAGTAACACTGCCTTTTGTCGGGGTATCAAGCCCTCCAAGCATATGAAGTAATGTACTTTTACCGGAACCTGACTTTCCAACAATTGCGACAAATTCTCCCTGCCCAATCTGAATGTCCACCTGATTGACCGCTTTGACCTGATTCTCACCTGCGCCATAAAACTTACAAAGCTGCTTGGTTTCTAATATCACACTCATGTGTTGCCTCCTTTTTAATTCTGTAAAGCGTACCTTTTCAGCACGCTTTCTTTGCCTGTTTATATATTTGGTCATTTTTCAACCTACATCCAAATTGTATCAGGACAATCTTTCATTTCACTTTCAAAAAACGAGCAGAAATCTTACAGAATTGTAAGATTTCTGCTCACTTAAAATTTAACCAACATATGGTAATTGAATCACAAACGTGCTTCCTTTTTTCTTTTTGCCGGAGGTTACCGTAATCGTACCTGCGTGTTTTTCGATAATTTCTCTCGATAGAAAAAGTCCGATTCCTGTACCACTCTTTTCCATGACCTCCTTGGAACTTCCTCTGTAAAATCGTTGAAAAATTTTGTGATACTCATTCTGCGGAATACCAATTCCCTGATCCTCAATTTCCATTCTTACAAGATCGTTTCTTTTTTGTAACCGGATAAATATTTTTGAACCATCCGGACTGTACTTGACCGCATTATCCAGAACGTTGATCACAGCTTCACCAAGCCACCTTTTATCCTGCATAATCGTGCATGTTTCCAGCTCTTTTTCATAGTCAAAAACGAATTCAATTTCTTTCTCATCCGCTTTAGGATAAGTGCGGTTCACAGCAGATATGACAGTATCCATAAGCGGAAGTTTTTTCTTATTAATCTGAATCAGTCCAGTTTCCATCTTGGATATTTCAAGAAGCGACTGCAATAATGTCTCCAGTCCATCCAGAGCACTCCGACAACGGATACGAAACTCCTCCTGTTCTGTGGCACTTAAGTCATTCTGCATCAGCACACTAAAACATGTATCCAAAGCTGCAACCGGTGTCTTTAACTGGTGAGAAATATCAGAAACCATTTCTTTCGTGTTCTCCTTTTCTGCCCTTGCTTCTTCCTTTATCAACTGAATATGATGTCCGATTGCTTCAAGCTGGTCATTCAATTTTTCCAGTTCTGCATGATTTTCCGTTTTCAGTAAATCATCAAATTTATTTTCACGGAATCTGATCAGAATTTCTTCCAACTGGTCTAAAATTTTCTGATGACACGCATCTTCTTTTTTCTTCCAATAAAGTAAAAAAGTCAAAAGAAGCACGCATATCACAGTGCTTACAGCACCGGTCACCATAACCTGATGCCGGAATTGCGAATAAAATGCATTCCCTTTATTCCCCCAGTATCCATATTGCTCCAATAATCGCCTTCCCTGTTCGTTAGTTTCAATATCCTTATCCTTAAGCAATTCCGAAACAGCATCCAGCCCGGAAAATTCTTCCTTTGCAGCAATCTCTGTCATAAGATTCATTTTATATTTATAATCTTCATAAAACACATACGTGGTAAAGCAATTTAATATTGCAAACAATAATATGACAGGTAATACCAAGGAGAGCACTACTGTAATCTTCTTGCGATATCTCTTTGTCACTGCCTTACCTCCTGATTCCATATATACCCAAGACCTCTGATATTCTTTATATAGACCGGTGCAGCCGGATTGTCTTCGATTTTCTCACGGAGTCTTCTGATATTGACAGCGATTGTATTTTCATCCACAAAATCCCCTTCCAGATCAAACACATTTTCCAATATTTGTGTTTTTGAAAGAATCTGTTTCGGATTCTGAAGAAAAAAAGTCAGCATTTTCAACTCCGTTTTTGTCAGACTGATTTCACGACTCTTTATCAGGACTTTCATTTCTCCTGCGATAAATACGATATCTCCTGAAATCATCTTTCCGGCTTCCGGTTTCTCCTGTCTGCGGCGGAAATATGCTTCTATTTTCAAAAGAAGTACCGAAAGACTAAACGGCTTTGTAATATAATCATCTGCCCCTGCTTCATATCCCATAACCTGATCCATCTCCTGATCTAGTGCTGTAAGACAAATAATGTATGTATTATAATTGCATCTCATCCACCTTACAAATTCCAGTCCATTCCCATCCGGAAGATTCACATCACAAATGGTAACATCCACATTATTATCACTTGCAATTCTTTTCGCTTTTTTCACTGATTCTGCTGAAAAAACCTCATATCCGGATTTTTTCAGTGAAAATGTAATTCCACGATTTAGATTTTCATCATCTTCAACCACGAGTATACCTGGCATAGCATATGCACCTCTCTTTATTAACTATTCATCGTGACATGCTCCCACCACTTAAATCCCTGATTTTGAAGTGGGGGCTTCTTGCTCAATGGCTCTACTGAGCCAAGTATCTACAAGCTATCCTCGCGTGCCCCACGATTCTTTTGCCCGGACACGGGCATATTTTCTTGTTTTTCTATTGTCCGGATACGGACAGTTTATGCTGTCAACATCCTTCTTGCCTCTTCACGGATGTTGATTGCTGCATTACGATCTCTGTCCATCTTATTTCCACACTCACAGTGATAGACTCTTTCGGATAATTTCAGCTCTTTCTTTATCCTACCACATTTACAGCATTTTTTACTGGAAGGAAAAAAACGGTCTACTTTTACCATTTTCTTTCCTTTCCATGCCAGTTTATAGTCTAACATTTCCCTGAACATTCCATATCCATTATCCTGTACGCTTTTTCCGAAATGCAGGCACTGTCCCATCGCTTTCATATCGATATCTTCCACTGCAACTGCATCAAAACTATCTGCAATCTTTCGACTAAGTTTGTGCAGATAATCTCTTCGCTGATTCCGTATCTTTTCATGACATCTGGCAACTTTCTTTTTCTGCAGTTCGTAATTATGACTTCCCCGTACGCATCTTGACAACTTTCGTTGCTCCCTCGCCAGCCTCTTTTCATTTTTTCTGAAAAACCCTGCTTCTTCCATCTCAATCTTTTCTGAAAATACTGCCATCCCCTGCATTGCATAATCTATTCCAAGTATCGTTGCAGTACTGTAATCTGGTTCAGCTGCTTGGTTTTCACAGCTGTATCCTTCATACAACAGGCTTGCAAAGTATTTTCCGGATGGTTCCATACTGACTGTCACTGATTTCAGACGAAAATCTTCTGCTGGCTCTCTGTGTTTTTTCATGGCAACCCATTTTAATTTCGGAAGTCTGATCCGCTTACTTTCCACCAGGATATTTCCATTGACCACATTCGTTGTATAGCTGTTTCTGGAATGATGCTTTGATTTGAACCTTGGAAATCCAATCTTGGGTTCTCGAAAAAAATTCTTATATGCCTTTTCCAGATGAAGCTGGACATTTGCCAGTGCCAGCGAATCTACTTCTTTCAAAAATGGATATTCCTTTTTATACATGGCCGGTGTATTTTTTAACATTTTCTTCGTCTTTTCATACTCCTGGATCTTATCATTAAGCATTTGATTGTACAGGAAACGACAACAGCCAAATGTTTTGCCCAGAAGTATCTTCTGTTCTTCTGTCGGATAAATTTGGAAACGATATGCTATGTTCAATACTTTTTCTCTCCCTGGCTTTCAATATATTGACGGATTACTTCTACCGGAGCGCCTCCAGCTGTCAGTAAGCAAAAACTCTGACTCCAAAAGGCTTCTTTCCAAAGTTTTTCTCTGATCTCTGGATACTCCTTTTTCAACAGTCTGCTACTTGCACTTTTATAAGCATTGATAAATTTACTAAATTCTGTTCTCGGCTGCGCACGGAACATTACATGCACATGATCAATGTCATGATTCCATTCTTCCAGAACTATCCCATACCTTGGAGCAATATGTTCCCATATCTCTTTTGCTCTTTCTGAAATCGGATTATCAATCACTTTTCTTCGATATTTCACCACCATGATCAGATGATAATACATCAGATATACTGAATGCGCATTATGATCTATTTTTTTCATGCAAATCAGCCATTTCTCCAATAATTATCTTTTCGACTGATTCTATTATACCATAGATCGTTTTATCGAACAAGTGTTCTTTTTGTTTTTGCGCAATTCATCCCCCACCTGTAGAGGAAGGAGAATTCTTGCTATATTATGTTAAACATATAATCGCCTCTATTCTGGGTTTAGCCCGTCTGTTTTCTTAAATCATATAAAATTGTTGCAACATCCTCTGGCAATTCAAGAAAATCCCCCTTACTCCATTCCCGATACATATTATAAATAGCACCGGCAAACGCACTGATTCTCAGATTTTCTTCTCTTGTTCCTTTTTCTACATCAATCCATTTCTGGATAAGATACTCTGTAATTTTTGCTAAAAATAAATCCCCCATTCCGGCTGTAATCAGAGCGTCTATAAATTCACGATGCAAATAGAAGAATCTGAAGCAGCGCAGCATATATTTTTTCTCATAGAATACCGTTTTGCTTTCTGTATCGGATTCTTTTGCTCTATATTCTTCCACCACCTCAACTAAATGTTCCGTCAGGATATCCTCTATCGCATTATAATTTCTATAAAACGACATTCTGGAAACATTCGCCTCTGAAGTGATATCTGAAACAGAAATGGAAGAAAATGCTTTATCTCCCATCAGCCGCAGCAGTGCTTTGTACATATCCTGTTTTACCTGAATATTGGTCTGACTTATTCTTTTCTTCATCGCTATAACTCCATTCCTGATGAAATATTTCTCTTGTAGATATTGAAATGTTTCTCTTTTAATGTTACAATCTGTAACATCATTATAAGGTATTTTATTCTTTTTTACAATCCAATATTTTACTATTAGTATTTTGTAACTGTTCAGAGCCAAGCAAAATTTCAAAAAACAGGTATAAAATGCTTGCATTTTTAAAACTGTTTTTGAAATTTTATTTGGCGGATACGCCACACCGACGAAATGCGTAGCATTTTGGAGGCTGGCTCTGAACAGTTACAGTATTTTTAATAATCAGGAGAAAAGCACTATGAAAACAGCCATCATGACTGACACAAACAGTGGTATTACTAAAATATCGCCGAAAAACTTGGAATATATGTTATACATATGCCTATAATTATTGATGAAACAACTTTTTATGAAAATGACACTATCACAGAAGCCGAATTTTTCCATGCGCTTTCCAGCAGCAAACACATTACCACTTCTCAACCCTCCCCTGGTGATGTAATGGATTTATGGAGTCAAATCTTAGACGAAGGATATGATGAGCTTGTATACATTCCAATGTCAAGTGGTCTATCCAATTCTTGTGCTGCTGCTACAGGATATTCACTGGATTATGAGGGAAAAATTGAAGTTGTTGATAATCATCGAATTTCCGTTACCATGTACGAATCAGTGCTCCATGCAAGAGAAATGTCCCTGAATGGAGCTTCTGCAAAGGAAATAAAAGCAGCCTTAGAATCTGATGCCTATAATTCAAGCATCTATATTACTGTAAATACATTAGAATACCTGAAAAAGGGAGGACGTATCACCCCTGCGGCAGCTCTGATTGGAACAGTACTATCCATAAAACCGATTTTAACAATCCAGGGCGAAAAGCTGGATTCTTATGCCAAAGCACGTGGTTCTATGAAAAGAGCTGAAGAAAAAATGATTCTTGCAATTCAGTCTGATCTTGAAAAAAGATTTGTCCATCAAGATATGTCGAAATTGCATATTGGAGCCGCCGGTGCCGGACTTACAACTACACAGCAGAAAGAATGGCTGACTCTGCTCCACAATAAATTTCCGGAAGCTGACGTTTTTTACAGTCCGCTTTCTGCCAGTATCAGTGTTCATACTGGTCCCGGTGCAGTAGGTATTGGTATCAGTTTCAGATAAAAAACAAATCAAATACATAAAAAATCAAAATACAAGATTTTATCAACACTTCCTATGGTTTCTGCACCGGAAGTCATGTCGGACCTAATACAATCACACTTTTTTTCCTCGGTAAAGATAAGGTAGAAATCGGCATTAGCCGATTTCCCCTTTTCACCTTATTTCATTTTACAGATAATCAAATTTCTTTTGAAGATATACTCGTAGCAGCATGATTCCTACATTGATAAATCCAAATAACAATATCAAATTCACAGGCAAATATCCTCTGATTATATCTCCAAGTACTGCTATCCCAGAAAGACTTCCAACTAAAAACATTTGCGAAATTTCATCCCACATTCTTTTGTATCGTTTTATTACTTCCACGATTATCACTATCATAATTGCCAATATAAAAAGTACAGCTACGATTGCCAGAATTCTGTTAATCCATGCCTCTTTTCCTGTATGATTATTCCGGGACTCTCAGAGCCACCTGTCCGGACTTTGAGAGC
>NZ_QTYB01000027.1 GCF_003461955.1 Ruminococcus sp. AM36-2AA
TTCTGAATTTATATGCTCTGTTTGCCACCATGCCACTTCCTTTTCCTCGAAACCCCCTCTGCGATACTTGACCACAATCACAAGATGATAGTATAGTAAGAACACTAAATGTGCGTTATTATCTAAATTTATTGTATTTTAATTTTTATTATTCGACTAAAGATATTATACTATGATTAAGGTACTCTATCAAGCTGGTAACGGACGCAATTCATCTCCCACCTTAGAGGTCGGAGTCTTCTTGCTGTAAGAGGATAAATAACTTCTGTGTACACTGCTTTTTGAAACAAAAAAGCACATACTTCTTCACAAAATAAATTGTAAAATAAGCATGTGCTTCTTTCACCATTATTAACTGATGAATTTTACAACATTTTTATTTCATTTTTTCTTCAGTTCATCCAACTGCTTCTGATCAAGTCCTGTTATCTCCCTGATCTGAATGTCTGTTAAAAGCCCCGACTTCAGTAAATTAATTACCGTCTGCGTAATTCCCTGTTCAATTCCCTGACTAAACCCATTGGCATATCCTTCTTCCATACCTTCCTCACGAGTCTGTCTCATATGCCGTTCTTCATCGTACTCATATATGCTCACTTTCTTCGCCTCCGCTCGGTTTTTTCTCAGAAAATCTGCCAGTATCCCTTCGCTGATGCATTCTGTGATTGCCTGCTCTACTGCAAGATCCAGTGGCATTTCCGCTGCGTATTCTCTTACACGGAAGGTATATTCCGCATAGTCCTGGAGGGTCCGGCAGGTTTCCATCAGTTTCCGGTTATGACCTTTATTGATATTTAACATGACTGCCTTCAGTTCCAGAGACGGGTCTGCATCCGGAATTGAAAAGAGCTCCGACAATTTCAATTCTTTCCGGTCCGGCTGTTCTGCCTGGCCGTTGTAGAAGATCACAAACCTCGGTGTCGGCAATTTCACAGCTTTCGTTCCATAAAGATTCATATCTTTCGTATAATCCGAATACACATCCGCCACATACAGCAGATACCGGACTGGCAGATTCGGACTGTAAGTTGACTGATGTTCATACAGGTTCAGCCGCATATCAATGATAAATGAAACGTCATTCTGCATGGACATGTACACAGCGTTCTCCAGCGTATTCACCTGGAGAAGATCCGGGTCATCATAACTGGTTCCGTTAATTGCGTTATAAAGTTTCAGCAATTCATTCCTGTCGCTGAACAACATTGCAAAGATCCGGGATTTATACATCCGGTTTGCAGTTAATACATCGATGTTACTTTCTTCCATGTAGTATCCTCCTTCTTGGGCAGTCGGGAGAATCCTACAGTAAAAACAGCTTCCGGAAATCTCCCTGCGTGATCATGTGATTTAAGCATTGAGATTTCTTTGTAAAAGCCGAATGGCCGGTGAATTACAGATACGGAAGTGTTCCGCACAGATCAATAGAAATGAAATGCTTTTTCTTTACATTAGCACAATATGGGCGAAAACGCAATTAAAACATTTCGACAAAATCCGCAATTAAAACAGCAAAATATTTAGTGCCATTCAAAACTTCATCAACTCCAGTTTCTTCTCCTTGGTCAGCTGCTTGATCCGGTATTCCCGGCTCATTGCCTCTTCTTTTGTGGCAAACCCTTCGTAATACACCAGCTTCACCGGTCTCTTGGCCCTGGTGTATTTAGCGCCTGCCTTGCCCTCATTATGAGCTTTCATCCGCCTGGCAAGGCAGTTTGTCCACCCAGTGTAAAGCGTGCCGTCTGCACACTGAACGATATATGTATAATTCATTCTGGTCTCCTCTTTTGTGAAATATTCTATGTAAAGACAGCCACCAACATTTCTTCAGCAGCCGTCCTTCTATACTCAAGCAGCCGGCACAGTTCATGTATTTCACTTACATCAAAAAATAAAGCAGGCTGGGATTCCGGCTGCGGATTTTCCCACCTGCTTTATTATACGTTTATTTCTTATTTCTGTGAATATGGAATTCGCTTAATCAGCTACGGTTCCAGTTCCATGACAATAATAACAGGTTTCTCCTGAAAGAAACGTACCCGTTCCCTGACATCTTGGACAAATTCTAAATCTAATTTTTCCTCCGTATACAATTCTTTTGAATGTTCTTTTTTTCATAGTTTTATATCCTCCTTATTGTTTTTTATTTACTTTTTACCCCATCGTTGTCCACAATGAGGACATTCATACTGCTTTTTCTCGTAAATGATAACAATTTCTTTGCCACAATTTGGGCATTTTACAGTTTCCATTTTGTTTTCCTCCATTTTAATTTCATGAATATAAAATTACTAATGTTTTTTCCAGTCTGTTAACTCCCCTGATTCATTAAAATACAAATCATAGCTAACATGTCCTTTAGCATTGTCCGTTTCAATATTAATCTCTATATATGAACCGTGATCTTTTGTCACATAATTATCTCCTATGTAAACACCATCATATCTTGCCACTTCTCTCAATGCATTTTCTATCGTATACTGTGAAGGTCTAAAATATCCCATGATTATTCTCCCCTTTCATTTATTTCTGTTAGACAAATAAATCTCTCAACAAAAAACTTTTTCTATAATATATTGCATCATTATAATTTTCTAATGCTTGTTTTATGTCTATTTTTTCGGAACCAGGAACGTTATCATCGAGCATTTCTATCTCATGCGATGCCCAATCATAAACTTCTTCCCAATTTTTTTTATAAAATCAACTGATTCCTCAGATCCAGCTACCACCTGCAAATCTGAATACGCAAGAATTTTTTTCGATAATACTGTTATATGGATTGCATAAATTACATTCTTTCTAGCAGCTAATTCATACCATTTAGAAGCTTCTCTTATACCTTCTCCCGTATTTTGCTTAATATAAAAATCCCCTAAGCTACACATTGCTCTTATGTCGCCTTGAGTTGCCATTTGTTTTGCTTCTTCTATTGTCATTTTCTATCTCTCCTAAATATTACTGTATAAGAGACTCAAAAATCTCATAAATTTGTCTGTGCCAGAACATCTCCTGCTGATATGCCATCTCATTTGACCCTGCAATAGAATTCATAATCATACCGGTTAATGTATTTTTTCTTGCATTTGCTTTATTTGTTGCTGTATTAGCTTTTGATTCACCAAAAAAATAAAAATTTACTGTATTTCCATTAATAATATACACATCTGTAAAATATTGCTGCGGAGGGTTGGGATGATTAATAACAACACAAGGGTATGTACTTCCAAACAATCCACCCTCTTTAACTGTACTTGTTGTGATTCTTGCAGGAACTCCCAGTTCTTCTGCCTTTTGTGACATTAAAGAAACAATATTTTCTACATTTAATCCATTAGTATCTCTAAATGAAATTGGATTTTCGATCATTCCTGTGTTATATTTCAAATTATAAGCCATTCCATATTCCTCTCTTTCTTATCCTCCCTTTTAATCAATAAGTCAGACGAATATTGGCAATCCTCTTTGCTATTGGTTAAAAAGTGTACTTTTTTAAATCAATGATTTTGTAAAAAGCGTGTGGAATTTTGTCAGATTTTTATTCTTTTTTATTTTTATATATTGAATTCTTTGATGTTATGCTATATAATATTTGTAATGTGATATTATAAAAAAAAGAGAAGAAATTACAAAAAAGTACACCTTTTTGTAATTTCTCCTCTTTTTTATTTTTCAACCTTTTCATATGCCCTTGCCTTATACAGAAATGTGGAAACTGGCATACCACAAGCATCCGCAGCTACTACACCGGTTATTTTTCCCTCTTTCCATTTCTGATATATCTTATAAAAATTAGAAGGTAACGGTTTCGGTGGACGTCCAAAGCGTACTCCCCTAGCTTTCGCAATCGCAATTCCTTCTGCCTGACGTTGTTTAATATTACTTCTTTCATTCTCAGCTACAAAAGACAATACCTGCAAAACAATATCACTCAAAAAAGTTCCTATGAGATCTTTCCCTCTTCTTGTATCCAATAATGGCATATCTAGCACAACAATATCTACTTTCTTTTCTTTTGTAAGAATGCGCCATTGCTCTAAAATTTCCTCATAGTTTCGTCCCAATCTATCAATGCTTTTTATATAAAGCAAATCATCTGGTCTTAATTTTTTCACAAGTTTCTGATATATTGGTCGATCAAAATCTTTCCCCGATATTTTTTCTACATAAATATTTTTTTTTAATATTTCTAATTGTTTCATTGCTTCCAATTGCCTATTTTCATTTTGATCCTTTGTACTTACTCGAACATATCCATATTTGACTATCATTTTGTATCTCTCCTTTTTGATTTACTCAACAATCTATCTTATTTATAACATCTCTTCCACTTATATATATTCTGTAACATAAATAAAAACCTTACTGACATTCAGCTCTCTACTTCTGAAAATCAGTAAGGTTTCTGTACCTAGTTTATAAATTTTTTTATCTTAGAATAGCCACAAAATGTTACCACTTACCAACAGACAAAAAACTCCTCTACTCCATCACATAATTCTTCAGCCCATAAATCTTTCCATCAACATCCGCTGCTTCCACTTTCACAGCCTGCGCCTGCGTTTCCGGATAATATCTGGTGGAAAAAACCACTTCTCCGCCATTTACATAGATCTCCACAGCTGTAGTATCCGCAAGGATCCTGAGACTTTCAACTTTACCGGATGGAACATGTGCTTTACGTACTTTACGTCCGGCACCGGCTGTTTCGGAGAGAGTTAAGATCACATCTCCGCCCTGATACTCCAGGAAAAGATTTTCCCCAAGACTTACCTTGCCCTGGTCACCTTTTACCTGAATATCCAGATCAAATGGTCCGTTCACCGGAAGCTCCACGCTGGAACCGCTGATGGAAGTCCCATTCTCTCTCAGCCCGTTCAGTTCTTTCACCGGATACTGATAAAGCATTCCGTTCTTATACGTAACTTCTCTCGGAACCGTCAGGCAATGCTGCCATCCTTCACTTTGCGCTGTAGGATTTACATACTCCTCGTCTGCATCCGGCATTCCCATCCAGCCGATGATGATCCGTCTGCCTTTTCCATCCTGGAATGTCTGGGGTGCATAGAAATCAAAACCGTGATCCCATTCCCGGAAATCTTTTTCCTCCGGCTTTCCGTCCTTCAGGATAAAGTATCCGGACTGATAGATGTTCTGGAAACGGAACTCTTCCCTTGTCAGTCCCTGTGGAGATACAGAAAGTACTTCCTGTCCCTCAAGGGTAAAATAATCCGGGCATTCCCACATGTATCCGAAAGCATTCTCTGTGGTCAGCTCATGGTCGAATTTCCAGTTTTTCAGGTCTTCGGATTTATAAAAAAGTACGGCACCCTGGTCGCTTTTCTGACGGCCGCCAAGGATCATGCGATACTCCTCTCCATCTTTCCAGACCTTCGGGTCACGGATGTGGCATGTGTAATTCTTCGGATAATCCTCCCAGGAAACGGCTACTTCTTTTGTTCCAAAATGAACGCCGTCCTCACTCTCCACATGGAGAGTGCTGGACTGCCTTCCGTTATTGATATAATCATAATCTCCATCCATCTTGATGTTTCCTGTGTAGAAAAGATGAAGCTTATCTTTTTCCGCAATGGCGGAGCCTGAGTAAACACCATGACAGTCATAAATGCTGTCCGGCAGAAGCGGAACACCTTCATATCTCCAGCTGATCATATCTTCGCTGGAATAATGTCCCCAGAATTTCAGTCCACCGTTGGACTCAAATGGAGAATACTGGAAAAACACGTGATATCTTCCTTTATACCAGCATAATCCGTTTGGATCGTTGAGCCATCCGGTGGGCGGCATCAGGTGATGGGTCAGACGGTTTGTCTGCATTGCCCTTCCCACTGCTGCCGTTTCCTCGATTTTTCGAACTTCCTCCGCAAGCACTTTTGTCAGAGAACTCATTTATTTTACCTCCAGTACTTCAGAACTGTTATTTACGGTTCCTTCTGCAAGCATTTTTACTTCTTCATAATCATCGGTATTGGTTACGATCAGCGGTGTGGTCACATCGTAACCTGCTGCCTTGATGGCATCCATATCAAATGTGATCAGCGTCTGGCCTTTTTTCACTTCGTCGCCGTCTTTTACATGTGCGGTGTAGAATTTTCCGCCAAGCTCAACGGTGTCAACGCCGATGTGGATCAGCAGTTCCAGGCCGCTTTCTGTTGCAAGACCGATTGCGTGTTTTGTGTCAAAAATTGTAGAAACGGTAGCGTCGCAAGGTGCTTTTACCTCACCTTTGGACGGAATCACTGCCATGCCTTTTCCAAGGACTTCTGATGCAAAAGTCGCATCTTTTACTTCTGAAAGCGGGATCGCGGTTCCCTCAAGCGGGCTGTAGAGGGTCTGTGCGCCGGTCTCAGATGTTTTCCCCTCTGCTGGCTTCTCCTGAGCAATTTCTGCCGGAGCATCTGCTTTTTTCTCTGTTTCGATATTTTTTTCAGCTGTTTCCTGTACCTCATCCTTGTATCCTATCATCCATGTGAGTACAAATGCGACACCAAAGGCAATGGCAAACATCAGGATATAGGAGACAGGGTTATTCAGGCACAGCAGGATTCCGAAGATACCGGTAACACCTGTTCCTGTAGCACCAAGATTTGTAATGGAGGCAAAAAGCGCTCCGCATGCACCGCCGAGGCAGCCCATGATAAACGGCTTTCCAAAACGAAGATTTACACCAAAGATCGCCGGCTCTGTGATTCCCATACATGCGCTTAACGCAGACGGAACAGCCATGGATTTGATCTTCTGGTTTTTGGATTTCAGACCTACGGCAAGAGCCGCACCACCCTGTGCCACGTTGGCTGCAGATGCAAGAGGCAGCCAGTAGGTAACGCCAAATTTAGCAATCTGACCAAGGTCAATAATGGTATACATATGATGAACACCGGCAACAACTGTCGGCGCATAAAAAGCACCCATGATAAAGCTTCCGATTCCAAACGGCAGGGCAATCAGCCACTGGATTCCATCCAGAAGTCCGTTCTCAACGGCAACAAAGATCGGTCCGATAATGGAAAGTGTAAGATAACCGGTTACAAAAACACTAACAAGAGGTGTTACAAAAAGATCAAACATTGCAGGCACGATCTTATGAAGTCTTTTCTCGATCTGTGCCAGTACCCATACTGCAATGATAACCGGGATTACATGTCCCTGATATCCAACCATGTCAATCGAATAAAGTCCGAACCATACTTTCTGTGTTGCATGCACACCTTCTGTAGCCACAGTCCAGGCATTCTGCAGATTGGGATGGATCATGATCATACCGATGACCGCTCCCAGATAAGGATTGGCTCCGAATACCTTCGCGCCGCTGTAAGCGATCAGGATCGGCAGAAATGTATACGCCGTATTACTGAAAAGCTGGGCAAACACATAAATAGAACCACTGGTATTGATATTCAGGAAGCCATTGTTTACCATGAAGTTCAGAGCTTCCATGATTCCCATCAGGAATCCGCTGGCTACGATAGCCGGGATGATCGGGACAAAAATATCTCCAAGTGTCTTGATCAGCCGCTGTGCCGGGTTTGCCTTGGAAGCTGCCACCTTCTTCAGCTCATCCTTGCTGCTCTCGGAAACTCCGGCAATCTGAATAAATTCATCGTAAACCTTGTTTACAACTCCTGTTCCCAGGATGATCTGCATCTGTCCCTGTGCGAAGAATACACCCTTCACACCGTCGATGTTCTCTACATATTCCTTGTCTGCCTTGTCATTATCCGCAATGACCAGGCGAAGTCTTGTTGCACAGTGTGCTGCGGAAATTATGTTTGCTTTCTTTCCTACATGATCATAGATTTCCTGTGCGGTCTTTCTGTAATCCATGTCCGTCCTCCTTTTCTTTTACTGTCCTTCCTGCGGGCAGTAGACTCTTTTTGCTTTCCCTTTTTTTGCAAAACTGATTTCTTCGGATCAGCTGTGTCTGTTCTTTCTGTTTTTCCGGAAGTTAATGATTTCTGATCCTTTTGTTTCTTTTATGAGATTGATTCCATATTTATTTCTATTTTAAAAATGTCTGTTTTTCCTAATGCCTTGGTATTTATAAGTTTTTCAGTCATTTCTTTGCTTGTTTTTCATGTTTTTATGTGTTCTAATATGGAATCGTTCTCACATCTTGATTGTATTATAACCACTGCCTTCTCATTTGTAAATCCGCAACATCTCACAAATTTCTCCGGTCAAAATTGTACATATTCCATAAGAACATACGCAAGACAAACAAGCCGGTCAGGACATCTCAAAAAAATCTGGTCTTTTTCTGTGCTTGCCCAGCCATAACACATAAACCCGCCAAAAAAGAGCAGGTCTTTTTCTCCCAAAAGATCTGCCCCTGTTCCGCAATAACTTATAATTTTTATCCTCTGTCTGCGAGAATATTCTCTGCTACCTGTGAGATTCCCGTTCCACAAGTTCACATCCCATTTTGATTTCCTTGCTGATTCCGGTATCGTTCTCAATAAGATCCGCCAGCATGGCTGCCGCCTCCATTCCACTGGTCTTATAATAAAAATGTACCGTGGTAAGCTTCGGTTCCACGATCTTACCCGGAACACCGTCACCGATCCCTGCGATCTGCACATCATCGGGAATTCGAAGTCCGATCTCCTTCAGATAAGTCATGGCACCAACTGCCATGGTATCTGTGGCACATACCAGAGAATCAATGGATGGATCCTCCTCAAAAAGTTCCTTCGCCATCTCATAGCCGGAATCCATGGTGAAGCTTCCTGTTTTCATCTTCTCCGGAAGGATCTCAAGCTTTCCCTTATGAAGCGCATCCATAAAACCTTTTTTACGGCGTGCACCAACTGCCTCGTCTTTATCTGTGACACCAATGTAAGCGAACTTTTTTCCTTTCTTTGCAAGCTTCTCTGTCACCATAAAAGCTGCCTTATAATCATCCTGATAAATGCAGGGATATCCATCCAGATGCTGTCCCAGAAGCACGATCGGCACCTTATAATCCTTCAGCATCTGTTTATGCTTTCTGGTAAACATGGTGGCAATAAAAACCACTCCGTCCACCTGGCGTTCTTTAAACAGAGAAAGATATTTCAGCTCTTCTTCCACATCGTTGTTGGTATTGGCGAGGATCAGCTGGTAACCTCTCCGTGTGAGAATGTCACTGATCCCCGCCACCTCACGGCTTATGGTATCGGAATTGATCTTTGGAAGAATAACACCGATGAGACTCGTTTTTTTTGTCCGCAATGTCTGTGCCTGGGAGGATGGCTGATATCCGGTCTCCTGGATCACCTTGCGGATGACTTCTTTTTTTTCACTGCTTACATATCCGTTGTTCAGATATCTGGATACCGTAGCTCTGGAAACTCCGGCAAGTCTGGCTATTTCATTAATATTCATGACCTATGTACCTCTTCTTCTGTCCTGTTAAGTCTGTCATTTTCCGTCGTTTTACAGATATTTATAGATAGATTATACACGTTTTCTTTCCGGTAAAAAAGATGCTTTTCTATTGTTTCGCAGTTATTCTGTTGTATACGGGATGCCAGTGACTCGCATCCCGCATGTTTTACTTTCATCTGCAACGTTTTCCGCTATAACCAATTTCTCTAAAAAGGATATTCTACTGTATCCGTTTCAGCGATCATTCCCGATCGATCATATCTGCTGTTTCAGTTTTTCTGCCGTCTCAGCTTCCTGCCGTTTCAGTTTACCTGTTGCTCAGGCGTGCCACATCACTCCAGATACTCAAACGGATCCACCGGCGTGCCGTCTTTTCTCATTGCGAAATAAAGGTTCGGGCCTTCCACAGAATAATATTTGGTCGGTGCACTGATATTTCCGATCACTTCGCCTTCTTTTACCGTGTCACCTTCTGCCACTGTAAGATCCTTCAGCTGTCCGTACACCGCCTGATAGCCATTTCCAAGCTCCATGGTCACAGTCGTTCCTGTGCAGGCATCCTGTGTAATGGAAAGCACCTGACCATCTGCCGCCGCATACACTGGTGCATCTTCCACTGCCTGCAGAGAAATAGCCGGGCTGACCCGATACTGATCCAACGTCGGATAATATACGGTTTCATTCATGTTGTAATCCACAAGAACCGTTCCTCTCACCGGCCACTCCATAATGGAATCCTCTGTAAAATTCAAGGTCTGCGCCGCAATTCCGGCCGCGGAAGTTTCGGCTGTATCTGCGGAGGAAGTCTCTGCTCCGTTATTTGCTGCATTTCCGGCGTTGGCGTTATCTGCTGCATTTCCGATTCCAGCAGTACTATTGCCAGCACTTTCTGCCCCTGCTGCCGCAGATACACTCTTATTCTCTGCACCACTCCCATTATTTACATCTGCCATTGTATTACCGTCTGTTCCTGCTGTTCCCTCATTTTCAGCTGCACCGCTTCCTGCAGTCTCACGGATACTTCCGGTTACACCGTCTGCATCTGCCCCATTTTCCGAAGCACCTGACAGACCTGTTTCATCTCCGGCTGCTCCATCGGTCATCTCATCCTGCGCCACATCTTCCCAGCCATTTCCGGTAACTGCCGCGTCCTCTGCGTTTTCCCCATCCGAAAGTTCTTCTTCCATCTGTACAGAATTTTCCTCCTGGGAATTTTCTACAATAGGTTTTGTCCCCAGCTGATAAACGGTAATTCCAAGTGCAGCCACTGCTGCCAAAACTCCGCCGTTGATAATGCCTCTCACGATTTTACTTTTCATATTCTTTCCACCTCTGTCTGATATGTTCATTTTCAGCAACGGAAAAAGCAGTAAAGCGGATATCTTCATTTCACTCTGCTACCGTTTCCAGTCACTATTTCTGTATCTATAGAGTGTCCAGAATATGGCTGTCTATTCACTTTCTGAATATTTTTCTTTCATAATAATACATTTCTTTTGCTGCTTAATCGAATCAGGAATATCCTCTCGACTTCCTTTAATTCTCCGGATTCTCAACTCTTAATTCCATACCCGGAAAATATTTTTTCAGGATCTCCTCCGCATTGCTTCCGTTTTTCGCCATCTCATTTCCGCCGAACTGAGAAAAACCAACACCGTGGCCGATGCCACGCACCCGCAGATAATAAGTATCGTTCTTTTTCTGCAAGCTGAAATTCGCCGATTCCAGCCCCATTCCCGCCGCAAAACTTTCTCCTTCCACCAGAGTTTTCCCAACCATAAGCTCCGTCACATAACCGGCACTATCCCGCTTTTTGATCTTCAGCTCTCCGGAAAACTGACCCGCCGGAATTTCCACAACTTTCATATAATCCGGAGATTTTTTGTCCCCGCTGCTATCTGCTGATTTCAGATATGTATACGCCTCATCATGAAAAGCCTCCGCTCCGCTGCGTGTTTTCCCCGCGCTGATCTTATGCCAGGGTGTCAGCTTTACTTTTCCCTCATATGTCAGTACCTTCCCTCCCGTCTCTTTCGCTGACTGCTGATAGATTTGATTTTTTTCTGTAAAAAAATATCTCCAGACTTCTCCAGTATTTCTGTTTTCCCAGAGGATCTCCGCAAGATTTTTTCCCTCCCCGATCCGCCTCTGAATATTCGACCGTGCGATCACAGTCTGCGCTTTTATGGTTTCTTTTTTCATATCCGGGGAAATCTGTGAAAAAACAAGGATGGGAAGATATTCTTCCATATCAGGCTTCCTCTCTGCCAGGACCATCTCCGTCCCGTGAAAAGCCGCTGCCGTAAAATAAGGAAGAACAATTGCCAGAAACACCAGACAATATCGAAGAAGCGCATATTTTTTCATAAAAACACCATAAGCGTTCTTTTTCCTAATATATGTTCTTTTGCAAAAAATTATTATTTGCTGTATACTATATCAATTCGAAGGGGATCTGCAGTAATCAGACCTTACTCACCATCCATTCAAGCGAATATTCGCAATCCGCTTCGCTACGTAGCTCTACACCAAATAACTGCTCCGCAGTTTATCAGGAGGAGCTTACGCTCTTCCTGATACAAGCAAGTCCCCACTCACTGCTTATTGCTTTTCGCAACCCCGCAGGGGACTTACTTGATTTGGTTAAATTCTCTGATCAGGCGGATAAAATATTTAACTGAAATTTTTTATGGAGGTATCTCATATCATGCTTGCCATCTTTCTCGCACCACTATATATCCTCATCAATATTTATATCGTCCGCTGGATGATCCTGTGGATGGGTGCATGCACTCATTTTTTCCAGACCTTTGCGTTCCGGGTATGTTTTGTGGGTGTTTATATTTTTCTGTCCACTTCTCTTCTGACCTGTTTTCTTATCCGGAAGCCGCCTGAAATCCATCGTTTCCTGAAAAATACAGCCAATTATTTTCAGGGAACGTTTCTTTACATCCTGATCGTGATCGTAACTACTGATCTCTGCAGACTGATCCTGAAGCACACGCTTCACCCGGCCTGGCTGTACTCCCGGAAAGCCTTCGTGATCACGGGCGTAGTCTGTACACTTCTGATCATTGGTATCAGTCTCTATGGAATTTTAAACCAGTGGAATATTAAGACAAAAACTTATGATGTGAAAGTAGACAAGCAGGTGAAGGGAATGGATTCTCTGAAAATCGTCCTGCTTGCAGATATTCATTTCGGATACAGCATCGGGGAAAAACATGCCGAACTTCTTGTAAAAAAGATCAACGCCGAAGATCCGGATCTGATCTGCATTGCCGGTGATATTTTTGACAACGAATATGAGGGGATCAAAGATCCCCAAAAAACGGCGGCCATTCTTCGTTCGCTGAAATCCAGATACGGAGTTTATGCCTGCTGGGGCAACCATGATCTCAGCGAACCGATTCTGGCCGGTTTTACTTTCCGTAATGCGAAAGAAGATTATGACGATCCCAGAATGTGGGATTTTCTGAAATCCGCCAATATCCGGCTACTCAATGATGAAACGCTTCTCATTGATGACCGGTTCTATCTGACAGGCCGCAAAGATCCGTCCCGCTGCCGCAAAATGTCCGACACACGGAAGGAACCTGACCAGCTTACAGCCTCCCTTGACAAAACACTCCCCATTATTTTTATAGATCATCAGCCTGGTCAGTTGAATGAAGTGGCAGCCGCAGGCGCAGACCTTGATCTCTGTGGTCATACTCATGACGGCCAGCTGTTCCCTCTGAACATCATCACCGGCCTGGTCTGGGAAAATTCCTGCGGTTACCTGAAAAAAGGAACCATGCACAACATCGTTACCTCCGGCGCAGGCATATGGGGCCCGAATATGCGTACTGCCACAAATAGCGAGATCTGCTCGATCACGGTGCATTTTTTATAAAATCTCCATCTACTGTTTATTGCTTTTCGCAACCCCGATACGCATAACAGCCATTTCTTTTTTGAACCTCCGGGACTGTTGATATTTCCGGGAAGTCTATAAGCAGCCGCCTGTCCCGGTATTTATTTCCTGCAGTTCGTTTTCCGGGAGATCTAGCCTGTCTGGGGTAAAATCCTGATTCTCCGGCCCTTCTTCCCATCCCATTATTTCCGCCTGCAACTGCCGCCACTGCATGTCCGCTTCCGTTCTTATTCACGATATAACGCACTTTGTTTCTGCATATCCAGCTTCCTTTTCCAGCTGCTGCATACGCTGCAAAGATCCCTGCCCGTTTTCCTCCCATAGCCTGTACACGGGAGATTTTTTCCATAAAGATTCCCAGGATCATTACCGTCATATGAAAAATCTGCAATATTTCCGTATATCTGCCTGATTTTCCTTCTTTTTTCTCCGGATTTTTCTCAGAACGGTATTCTTTCTTTCCATCCCATTCTTTTTTAATTCCCAGCCTTTCATATACCATAAAATCCCGCCTTTCCAAAAAAGACTTTGTTCTCAGGTTTCTGATCACTGATTTCATTCCATCCACCGCAGATTCCTGCAATGTACAGAACCGGGAATGCGCGTTTCCCACAGCTATACAGCTACCAAAATCCTATGTAAAGCTTTCGCAGAAATAGAACCGGAAATTTTTTCTGCATATGACAGAACTGCTGGCCGGTTGGGACTTTCTCCTCATAAAGACTTTTATTCCAGGAAAAAACAGCTGGTATAAGTGATCGTTCCAGGTCCGTAATAATATTCGATCCCGCTGTCCTGACAGACCTGTGTTACCAGCATTCCATATGCTTCCATTGATGAAAAACGTTTCTCCGGAAAACGGCAGGGGGCATCCGGATAGCTGCATTTCGCACATCTGGTGCAACATCCGGCCCCAAGGGAAAGAAGTTTGGGGAAAAATTTTTTCAGCTGGTCATGCATCTTTACAAAATGTTCTTTATGAAGTGCTTCCGTCTCCATCATTCCCTCTCCGTCAAATTCATCTTCCAGTTCCCCTTTTGTCTGCACAATGATTCCTTTTTTATAACCGGAAATATCTGCCGCACATTCTTCCAGTGTTCCACAGGCAGGCGGGCAACTCCAGTTGCGTCCGTACATATGGCATTTATCCGTGCTGCACATCTGGCGCACCTCCGGAAGAAGTTTAATCTTATCTATATTCAGTTCTTCTACTTTAAAAAATCCTATGCTGTTTCCAATATTTTTTAATTCTTCCAGCTCCATAATGTTTTCCTCCCCATGCTTTTCGATTCAGTTTCAGTTCTGGTGGATTTTATATCTCAGGAAATTCCAGTTCATCTACAAACTGATCCTGGAATTCAGGTAATGCCGCAAGCTCCAGAAATTCCGTATGACGTGCAAGCCTCTCTGCCCGTTTCAGTTCTTCTTTATTCAGAAGTGCAAGCTTTGCGCCTTCACCGGCCGCATTTCCAACCGGAATGATCCGATCCTTCAGAACCCCGGGAAGCATTCCGATCCTGCATGCTCCCGCCGGGTCCATATAATTTCCAAAAGCTCCTGCTATATAAACCTGCTCCACCTGTTCCAGAGTAATCCCCATCTGTTCTGCCAGAAGAGCAATTCCTGCAGCAATGGCCCCTTTCGCCAGCTGTACTTCCCGAATATCTTTCTGGCTTAAATATACCGGTTTTCCATCCCCGGATTCCAACGGATCAGCCAGAAGATATGCTTTCTTTGTGTTTTCATCGATCTGAACCACCCGCGGATTTTCCAGCAGCTTTCCGCTTTCATCGATCACCCCCGCATCCAGAAGACATGCTATGATATCGATCAGACCGGAACCGCAGATTCCCGTTGGTCTGCCTCCGCCGATTACCTTACATTCCAGTTTTCCATCCACCAGATGTGCATGTTCGATCGCTCCATCTGCGCCCCGCATTCCACAGGCAATCTTAGCTCCCTCAAAAGCCGGCCCTGCCGCAGTAGAACATGCAATACGGCGTTTCTCATTTCCAAGAACAATTTCTCCGTTTGTTCCAATGTCGATCATCAGCGTCATCTTTTTCTCTTCTTCAAGATTCACAGCCAGAAGACATGCTACAGTATCTGCCCCCACAAAACCTGCAATAACAGGTAAAGCTACCAACTGTCCTCCCGGGTGAATACCAAGATGGAATTTTTCTGCCGGAAACATCAGCCCCTGACTGATGGCCGGATTATACGGTGCATGAACCAGAGAATCCGGTACAATTCCCAGGAAAAGATGATGCATGCAGGTATTTCCCACAACACTGACCTGATAAATATCCTCCGGAGATTTTTTCGCCGCTTCACAAAGTGCACCGATCAATTTTCTTAAAAGCTCCCGGATACATGTGGAAAGTTCTTCTGTACCGTGCTCCAGCGAATAATTTGCTCTCATGATCACATCTGCGCCATATTCTGTCTGTGTATTTAATGCACTTGCTGTTGCCAGCTGCTCTCCTGTTTTTCCATCCAGAAGATATCCTGCCACCGTTGTTGTCCCAATATCAAAAGCTGCCATCAGTACCGGTCTGCCGTCCTGTTCTTTCAGATCCAGGATCTGGTTCCCGCTGACAATCGCTCTTGCTTTTCCATTTTTTTCTTTTATCAGTCGGCTGATTGCAGGCAGTATTTCCAGTTTTGGCTGAAAAATGATGTCTTTCTTCCGGCGGCTGTTTATCGCCTCGCAAAGCCTTGTCCAGTCTGAACTGTTTTCCCCCACTGTACATGGCGGGATTTCAATATCCAGAATTTCCAGTTCCGGTGAAAAAGTCACGGCTCTCTCTGTTCCCTTTACAAGGATTCTGTGTTCAGATTTTTTCTCAATCGCTTCTACTTCAATATCTGTAGTTATCTTTGTCTGACAGGCTTTTTCCACAGCTCCGTTTATTTTTACCATGCATTTTCCACATTTTCCGGCTCCTCCGCATGGTGCATCCGGGGATAAGCCTGCGATTCGCTCAGCCTCCAGTACCGTAGTTCCTTCCTTCACCGTGACTTCTGTTTTTTCTTTTATAAAAAACACCCGGTATGTATTCATACTCTGTCCCACCCCCTATAATCTATAGTCAAAAATCCGCAGAAACTATTATACCTTTCTAGTTTCTGCGGATCTTAATCTGCTATTATACCGGAGATTCCTGCCCAAACAAGTTTCTCCTTAAGCAAGCGGATTGCAAATACCCGCTTTTTTGCCTGTTTACTTTATGCGGCAAGTGATTTTGCAACCTGCGCTGCGGAAGCTGCATCTGCTGTATAAGCATCTGCACCGATCTCTTCTGCGAATTCCGGAGTGATCGGAGCTCCACCAACCATGATCTTGATGTCTTTACGGAAATCTTCTTTATTAAGTGCTTCAACGGTTTCTTTCATAGCCGGCATGGTTGTTGTCAGAAGTGCGGAAACACCTACTACTTTAACATCCGGATTCTCACGAACTGCTTCAATAAATTTCTCTACCGGAACATCAACACCAAGATCAATTACCTCAAAGCCGGCACTTTCAATCATCATTGCAACCAGGTTTTTGCCGATATCATGAAGATCTCCTGCTACAGTTCCAATGATCATCTTTCCTGCTACACCAGCGCTTCCACCTGCAAGATGTGGTTTCAGAACATCTACACCTTTTTTCATAGCTCTGGCTGCTACCAGCATCTCCGGAACAAAGATCTCATTATTTTTGAATTTCTCACCAACAACGCCCATTGCCTTGATCATATTATCAAGAACATCTGGTGCTGCATTTCCCTCATCCAGGGCTTCCTGTACTGCTGCTGCGATCAGTTTGGATTTTCCTCTCACTACCAGATCAAAAACTTCATCCATTTTACTCATAAGATTTTACCTCCTGAAATTAATTTGCACTCATTTGTCTTTTTTCCAAATACAGTCTGTTTCCGTACCTGACTGTATTTTTTGTATGTTCCTTAAGTCTTCTCTGACAGACTCCGCAATCGGCCAGACTTGCCTTAAGCCCATTTTTTATTTTTTTACAGGTCCGATCAGTCCTTCTCTGTATGCCCCGATATATTCCATACAGTAGTCATCTTCTCCAAGAAGAGCTTCTGTCGCATAAATCAGTCCAAGCATATCTCTGTTTGTAGGATCAAGGATTCCACTGTCCAGTCCGGCGTTCATAGCCAGTACCACAAATCCAAGATTGATCAGCTTACGAACCGGAAGGTTAAATGAAATATTGCTGATCGCTGCTGTAATATGAATAGAAGGGTATTTCTCACGAACAGTAGAAATAACTTCAATATTTGTCTCAATTCCATTCTCAGATGTACAAAGCATCTCTACCAGCGGGTCAATGTGGATCCTGGATGGAGAAATTCCGTACTCTTTGGCTTTTGCCATGATCTTATCGAATACACGAAGTCTGTCCGCTGCGTTCTTCGGAATTCCACTGTCATCACTTAACAGTGCAATAACCTGCCAGTCCTTATTTTCCTCCTGCGCCATAATTGGAAAGATCTTATCAATCTTATCTCCCTCACCAGATACAGAATTAAAAAGTCCCGGTCTTTTACAGAATTTATACGCCTGCGCCAGAACATCTGCACTGGGACTGTCTACAGAAATTGGAAGATCTGTTACTTCCTGGATACAGTCGATCATCCATTTCAGAGTTTCAACTTCCTGTTCTTCCGGAACAGATGCACAACAGTCAATAAACGTTGCATTCGCTTCTGCCTGTTTTCTTGCACGATCCTTGATAAATTCAGCATCTTTGTTGGCGATTGCTTCTGCCACGGAAGGAATCGAACCATTGATCTTTTCGCCAATAATAATCATTTGCTACACCTCCTGAAGTATTCTTTCCGACAAAACGTACAGTCCATGAATCCCCCGAAACATGCTGTAGTTTTCTAACTGTCTTTATTGTAGCAGATACTTTTTACAATCTACATACTCTATAGCGTGGAGTTTTCACGCTTCTTTTCATACAATGTGTAGGATAACCGTGATGTATTTTTGATACGAAAAAAGCACTGTCATTTTGACAGTGCTCTTAAAAAGTAGTGAGGCATCGGGGATTCGAACCCCGGACAACTTGATTAAAAGTCAAGTGCTCTACCGACTGAGCTAATACCCCATATTAAATTGTTTGATGCTATGTTTAGCATTAAAACATGCCCAAGCTTTTTCGAACCAACCGTTCGAAGAACCTAGCATTAAAACATGCCCAGGCTTTTTCGAACCAGCCGTTCGAAGAACCTAGCATTAAAACATGCCCAGAGCCGGAATCGAACCAGCGACACGAGGATTTTCAGTCCTCTGCTCTACCAACTGAGCTATCTGGGCATAAGTAGCGGGGACAGGATTTGAACCTATGACCTTCGGGTTATGAGCCCGACGAGCTTCCAGACTGCTCCACCCCGCGTTATTAAATGTTAAAAGCCGATGATCGGACTCGAACCGATAACCTGCTGATTACAAATCAGCTGCTCTGCCAATTGAGCCACATCGGCATTTAAGTGGATGGAGAAGGATTCGAACCTTCGAAGGCGGTGCCAACAGATTTACAGTCTGCCCCCTTTGGCCACTCGGGAATCCATCCATAATCTATGGGACCTATAGGGCTCGAACCTATGACCCTCTGCTTGTAAGGCAGATGCTCTCCCAGCTGAGCTAAGATCCCATATTTAATTCATTACAGCTAAGCTGTAACGACCCAGAAGAGACTCGAACTCTCGACCTCCGCCGTGACAGGGCGGCGCTCTAACCAACTGAGCCACTGGGCCATTTAAGGTTTGTACCTTAAAAACTACATACATGCTTGTTGATTGTTAATCAAACTTCTTGAATCAATTCTTAACCTGCGTTTCTTGGTCAAGCCCTCACCCGATTAGTAACAGTCAGCTCCATGTGTTACCACACTTCCACCTCTGCCCTATCTACCTCGTCGTCTTCAAGGGGGTTTACTTCACTAAGAATGGGATATCTCATCTTGAGGGGGGCTTCACGCTTAGATGCCT
>NZ_QTYB01000028.1 GCF_003461955.1 Ruminococcus sp. AM36-2AA
TCACCCTGGCTTTCTATATACTGCCGTATCGTTTCAATCGTTGCTCCACCTGCACTGAGCAGGCCGAAGATCTGACCCCAGAATGCATCTTTCATGGTCTAACTCCATTATATTTATCGTCCTTTTTCTTATATCGACGGATATGTATTTATGAACTAATTGTTCTTTTTCAGTATACTACATCAGGGAAGGGAGAACGAGTGTTTCTTTTATACTATAGAGATTTTTTTTGAGCAGATATGCTCAGATGTGCAATTCATCTCACCACCTGAAGAGGTGGGAGAATTCTTGCTACATTTGTTAAAATTTATTCTTCTCAGTGGCCTTAATATATAGTTTATCAAAATATAGAAGAAATGGATATATATTTTCTTTTAATATTTTTCTAAAAAAGCTTTATTTTATCACTCTTTAGTCACCGGACGCATCATGGAAAGCAGCTCCTTCCGATAATGATCGGCCTTTTCCTGATTGCCCTGTTCTTTCCGTACCATCTTTGTGATTCCCGGATACTGTCCCGGGAAGCTTTGCAGCATGATACCATCTCCATAGATCAGGTAAACATCTCCGTCTGTCATATCTTCCTCTGTCAGCTTCTTTCCATTCTCATCCGTAAGCTTATCAGGTATCGTTCCGGAGAAAATCGTGTCCGTGTCCAGATCCGCAAAATACCAGCTGTTATCATCTGTATGAAAATACACTGCTGTCATCGGCTTTTCCCCGCATCCCGCCAGACAGAACATAAAAAGTACCGCCAGCATCACGATCCATTTTTTCATTATTCCACCTCCTAGTCTCTGTCAGTATTTGATTATTTCGACTTCACACCGTGCTAGCACCATGAAATACATTAATATTACTGACTTCTACAATGTTTTTTATCTGGCACTACCATTAGTGGGAGATTTTTGATATAAATTTAATTGATCGTTGGAAGTACTTCCATAACCTGATCAATCACTTCCACAATTCTCTGTATATCCATATTTTCTTTTACATCAGAACTATCATTCACGTTCAAACCATCTTGCCAGTCCTGGACAATAGATACTGCCGGGATATTCACTAATGCAAACGGATAATGGTCACTGTTGGTTGCCATTGTCAGGAAAAATCTGTCACTGGGTGTAAATAGTTCTGACATACTGTTTTTATTTAATTCTGCCAGTTTTTTCAATCCCTCATCATCATATTCCGCATTGTCTGGTCTTTTGTTTCCTTCGATCATCGCCATATAACCCAGATCACTTTTTTCTGCAATAGTATCAATATTTATTACTCCGATGATCTGTTTCCGCTCGTCCTCCGTCAGCTTACCAACATACCATCTTGAACCCAGCATATATTTCTCTTCGCCCGAGAATAGGATGAATTTTATATTATACGGTATCTCTGTATCTTTTAAAATCCTTGCCAGTTCAAGCACTGCTGCCACTCCGGAACCGTTATCATTGGCGCCCACCGAATCTTCTGCACTGTCATAATGGGCACTTATGATCAGATTTTTTGTAGTATCAATGGATGAGTTTTTTGTCACAATGATATTTTCACCAATGCCGTCAACAATTGCATCCTCGGCTGTTGATGCCAGAAACACATCCGCCTGCGAGGAATGCCTTATTGCATTCTCATTGTTTTCATCGTTATATTCGAATTTCTGGTATTCTATATTGTCATATCCCAGATTGCCAAAATATTCACTAATATATTCTTTTACATTCTGTATTGCATCAGAATTTATTGGACGCGGTTCAGAAGTGATTTCATCGATGATCTGTTCAATATTCTGTTCCAAAGGCTCTATTATTGTACCGTTCTGGGTAACACTCTCCGCCATTGTCTGAATTGGTGCTATTAATGATATAACCATAATTAAGGCAATTGTAATTTTTTTCATTTGTGAGCTCCCTCATTTTACCAAGTATTAATCAGTATCTTTTATCCAATAACTTTCCATGCAGAACCATAGGCTACAACGAAAGCTTTTTTTCATACCATAAACATTATCATGTGATATACTTCTGCCAATTAAATCTCAGATTTTGAAAAAGGGACAGACATTGATAAATTTACTTAGTTCCATTCTGGGCTATGCACGGAACATTACAACCACATGATCAAAAGGCGGTAAATCTGATATTCTAAATGTACATTGTGATCCTTTTTTAACAAAATTAGCTTTTTTATCATTTATGTTATCAACTGATACTATTATACCATGAACTGCATCACCAACCAAGTGTTCTTTTTTGCTTTTACAGCGTTCGTACAGTGCTTTTACAATTCATTGCACATCTGTAAAGGAAAGAGAATTTTTAGATATACTTTACTGATTTCAGAAGGCTCTCCTATTTCTCTACAGAGATCCTGTGCCTGGGAAATGGGTATGTAGATTTTCCTGGAACCTCCGTTTCTCTGGCTTTCTTAATGCCCTCGGTTGTGGCTTCTATCACGACAAATTCTTTTTCATTAGAGTTTATAAGGACATCAATGTGCTGGCAGCAGTTACTTTCGCTGTTCTGCCTGTCAGGATAAAAGAACTGGTCTACGGAAATGTCCAGCAAGGTGACGATTTGGTAAAAGGTATTCAGGTTTGATTATGAGGACGATACGCAGTTTTATGTTTTAGTAGTATTTTATCTACATACTCGATGACAACATTGATAGATTGAAAGAATGGCGGTAAAATAAATGCGGATAAAATTTGAGACTCCATAATAGATACATATTTCTCTGCTATACTTGAAAAGTTGGAGGTGGAACAATGCAGAAGATTTTAATTGTTGAGGACGATATTGACATTCAGGATATATTAAAGAACCATCTGATTGATGCGGGATATGAAGTCGCTGTTGCTTCTGACGGTGTGGCGGGCATTGCAATGTTTGGGGATACCATCGACCTTGTGCTGTTAGACATCATGCTCCCTAAAATCGACGGCTATGGTGTATGTGAGGTCATTCGTAGGCGGTCACAAGTCCCTATTATTATGCTTACTGCGCTTTCGGATGAAGAAAACCAGTTGCGGGGTTTTGAACAGCAGATTGACGATTACATTCCAAAGCCCTTTTCGCCCAAAATCCTACTGTGCAAGATTGCGGCTATTCTTCGCCGTAGGACTGTGGAAAATCAAAATCAATCCCTGCTTACTTATAAAGAGCTGAGTATGGACGTTGACGGATTCCATGTATATCAAGGCGGAAACGAGGTTGTTTTAACCAGCAAAGAGTTTGCTCTTCTTAGGCTTATGCTTGAAAATCAGGGAAAGGTCTTTACTCGGCAAATGCTACTTGACCGATTGTGGGCGGCCGATTTGGAGGTCGAAGATCGGATCGTTGACAGTCACATAAAGAACATTCGCAAAAAATTAAATGCTGACTATATAAAAACAATCAGAGGAGTGGGATACAGAATTGATAAGGAAAATTAAAACGAGCCTAACGGCAAAGCTCTTTTTAGCGACAACGGTTCTTTTGATTTTGGTATGTTTGCTTTCTGTTTTCAGTATGGCGAGATATATTCCCCAAACATATAGCAATCGTCTTAGCGCAGAATTGCAAAAGCAAGCAAATGATTTAGTGCCAGTATTGGAACAGGCTGATTCCTTAGAGGAATGTTATTCCCTTGTTCAGCAATTTGTCGCACAGACGAAAGCAACTGCCTATATTGAAGATGGGCATGGAGATATTTTATATTCAAGCGATGAATTGACGATAACAACGGACAAGGATTCTGTTGCTACAATTCAAGAACATTCTGATAGCGGAATCGTCACAGATGACGAGCTGCTGACAGAGGCCGGTTATGTGTTCAGCCTGTTAGGGCAGGACTATACTCTTTATGTGCAAAGTGATACGGTGTCCGTCAATCAGGCAACAGAAGCGATTTGGCAAACCGTTCCGCTGGTTATATTGGGAATTTTCTTCATGTCCATCTTGTTTTCCGTCATTTACTCACGCTATATAACAAAACCGATTATTGAATTAAGCAGTACATCGCAAAAAATGGCCCAGCTCGATTTTGAGCCGCACGGAAATTCTAACCGTTCAGACGAGATAGGAATACTCGCAGACAGCTTGAATACTTTGTCAGATAATTTACAGCACACATTGGCAGAACTGAAAAAAAGCAATTCCGAGTTAGAGGCCGAAATATCAAAAGAACGAGAACTTGAAAAAAAGCAACAAGAATTTTTCTCGGCGGCATCACATGAACTAAAAACGCCTTTGACAATTCTGAAAGGCCATTTAATGGGGATGCTCAATAAGGTCAAAGGATATGAAAATCAAGAGGCGTATATGGAGCGTTCACTGGCCGTTGTCGAAAAAATGGAAACATTAGTGAAAGAACTGCTCTATGTATCTAAAACAGACGGAAAGCAGAGATCGGAATATAAGACGATTGACTTTGCGGAGCTTCTCCGGGTACAAATAGCTGATGTGACCGATTTGCTGTCTGAAAAAGAAATCTCCCTTTCTGTGGATATTCCTGACAAAATCCTGTGTGAAGCAGACCCGGCGCAGATGGAACGAGCCATTCAAAATGTTTTGGTAAATGCCATTCGCTATTCACCGAATGGAGAGGCAATCTATATATCCTTGTTGAACGATAAAAATACCGTTTTCTGTAAAGTTGAAAATACAGGCGTCCATATTCCAGAGGAAATGATCCCCCATCTGTTTGAAGCGTTTTACAGAGCAGATACCTCCCGCAATCGTAATACCGGGGGCACTGGCTTAGGGCTTTATATCGTCCGCAAGATCATGGAGCTGCACCATGCAAAATACGGCATCAAGAATACAAGCAGAGGTGTGATGTTCTGGCTTGAAATGCCGCAAAAAAGAGGTGCTATCAACTCCATCTAAACTCCATATTCCTTGCAAACTATATCCAAATGATTTTGTTATCTTATAGCTGTCCTCAAAAGGACAGCTATAATTCTTGAAAGCGAGGTAAAACAAAATGGTAAAAGCTAAATTCGGAGCATTGGCTCTGACGGTATTGATGGGACTGGGGGCAGTGAGTCCCTTACATGGGGTCGCTGAGGCTCATGCGCTGAACGCACCTGCTGCCAATTCTGCACAACAGAAAACGGTCGTGTCCACAACGGATGATTCCGATGGCGTTATGAGCTACAAGGAGAGCGGAAAGACCTTTGTCAGCGAGGACAATGGCGCAAGCTGGGTGTCCGAAGAAGATTATAATAACAGCCATCCCGCAATCAGCTATGAGTGGTGGACTTATGACGAGTACAAGGAATGGCTGGAGCAGGAAAAGAAAAATCTTCAGGAAATGGCCGATGACCACACAATGGTTGAAACCAGCGAGGGATCTTTCGAGTGGACGCAGGAAATGACAGATCAGAGCATTGCTGAATATGAGCAGACACTGAAAGACATCAAGAACGGACTTCTCGTGTCAAAATCCGTGGATGGAGATACGGAGTGCATGACAACTTTCAGTCCTAATTGGGTAGGCAGCACTACCGATTAACAGCCTATCATATTGATTTAGAAACTGCCGCACGACGGCAAAAGAAAAAAAGCCGTCGTACAGCAGCCCTATCAACACGCCCGTTTGAAGCAGCGGCATTGATTTTCAGAGCCGCTGTATCAAACGGGCAAAAAGCAAGAACTGCTCGGGCTACGAAAAAATCCACAAAGAAGAATTTGAGCAATTCATTTTCTCTGCCATGCAGGAGAAGTTCAAAGACTTTCAGATACTCCACGGCAGGGAGGAAAAAGTCAATCCAAAACTGACTGCCTATCAAGTGGAGCTGGTACAGGTGGAAGCAGAAATTGAAAAGCTGCTGGATACACTGACCAGGCCAATGCGACTTTGCTTGCCTATGGCAACAAAAAAATTTGAAGAACCGGACACCCGCCGCCAGACCATTTCGAAGGCGATCGCCGAATTGCTATATATTATGTTAAATTCCTGAAAGTATTTTCTTTGCGTTCTCCAGGTTATTTTTTCCATTTATTTTTAGATATACTTTACTGATCTCAGAAGGCTCTCCTATTTCTCTGCAGAGATCCTGTGCCTGGGAAATGGGTATGTAGATTTCGTTGCCTTCTGTTACTACAGCGGCTTTACAGGGCATATATGAGGTTTGCGGTCCTCTTGCGGAATTGCCGGATAAAGTGGGAAGATCATCCGTGGCTTTGGAAGTATCCTTCTCTTTTTCAGCCAGGGAATAAAAAATATTCAGGTTTTCACCTATCTCTAAAAATTTTTCCTGTTGTTTTTTTGAAATGGCATGATTATTATAGTCTTTCATATCCCGTAGGGAACCATTTCCCAGCAATAACAACGGCATCTTCCCCAGTTCATTCTGAGTTGGATTTTTTCCAAACGCATTCATATCAATTCCTGAAAAAGTCGTTGTTTCCGTATAATCTTCAATTTTGATGACAACCGGGACTTCTATGACTGGCCAGATTTCTTTTATACCTTTTATCTTCTTCGCTTTCTGCAAAAAATCTTCATCATAAGCCAGATCTCCAAGTGGGAGCAATATAGTAAATTGCCGTTTTTCTTCTTTCATGTCTGCCAGCAGCATTCCTAATAATGTAAGTATCAATGCCAGCAGAAGTATGACAAATAAGGTAAAGCTGTCTATTTTTTTTCTTTTCAATGAGAAACCGCCTTTCTCGCTTCTTCAAGAAGGATATTTTTCTTATGAAGCTTTCTGACCAGAATCAGGATTATGGAAATAAGCAGTACTGCAACAACTGCAGCTATGGAATACCACCAGTTATTGGTTTTCTCCTGGTCATCTTCAACCTTTAAAGATTTTATCTGGGTTTCTTTGATTTCAGAATCAAATTTTATTTCGTCCTCATACGATTTGCCATCTGCATCCTCATACGTAAGAATTAATTGACCTGCACATTTTCCTGTTTTTCCTTTTACATATATGCGAAGACTTCCTTGGGATAAATCTCCGGCCTCTATGGTCCCTAAGAATGCAGTATCGTTTGAGCTTAATTCATCAGCCTTTAAGCTGACACTTGCATTGTATATTTTGTCTCTTCCGAGATTCATTGCTTTTACCGGGATCTCTACTGTATCCATAGTGTATAAAACAGATGGAATATCTGAAGCTTCCAGTTTAACACGAACCGGTTGGATGATCTGAAAAGACAGTAATTCTGTACCGGTAGTTGCCGTTGCTTTCGAATCTTCATAATCCAGAGAAAAAGTAATGACAGCCTGGCCAGGATCACAGTTTTTTGTTATAGTAATCATCTGTTCCAAAGTAATTGCTTCACCAGGAGCCAGGACTTGTACATAAAAAGAGTTTTTCTCAAATTCGATTCCTTTGTTCTCTGTAGAAAGGGAAATTTTTAAACCAAATACATTTTGACTGCAGCTTTTATTTCGAAATGTCAGCGACATTTCTGTTGTAGAACCAGCCTCCAATCGTCCACCTGAAAGATTGCTGTCTTCTAATAATACCTGCGGTTTATGTAATATTTTTTCACTTGATGAGTCTGATGTTGAATTACCTCCTCCCCCACCGCCCGAATACCCTCCGTTGTCTATAACCGGATCTGTTATCTGCGGGGCGTCACCGTCCTCCGGATTATCACTGTCTATTACAACATGAAAAGGATTCGATTTAGAACCATCACCAAAGTCATCTCCTGATGTAAAAATATCCGGATCCGGATTTTCTTTATCGGTATCAGTTTTATCAGGAGTCTTTTCATCCTCTGTCGGAGGTTCGCTACTCGTAGAATCATCCTCTTTTTCATCAAGGGTTAACGAGTTGTCATTCTCATAAGATACGGACGGATCTGAGTCCGTAAATCCTTCTTCAGCAGATGTAATCTCCGTGTTTTGAGGCTCTGTGGCAAAAACGGTAGCTGGAAGAAATATTATTGTCGTACACAATACTAATGCCGTTTTTACAAATAAATTTCTCATTATCAGGCAGTCCTTTCTCTTAAGATTCCTCCATCCATTTCATATACGTGGTCACATAAGATTCTGATGTCCTCTTCATTATGGCTTGCCAGCAAAATGGTTTTTCCTGCTGCTTTTAAATCCAGCAGCAGTTCTCTTATTTCTTCCACGCCATGTTTATCCAGTCCATTAAACGGCTCATCCAGGATCAAAAACAGAGGATCTTCCATAATGGCCTGTGCAATACCAAGGCGTTGACGCATTCCAAGGGAATATTTTCCGACTGGTTTCTTCATGTCCGGATCCAATCCTACCCTTTTTAAGACTATGCGGATATCGGCCTTCGAAATCCGGCCATTCATGTCTGCCAGGATCTCCAGATTTTTAAAGCCCGTATATTGTGTAAGAAAACCGGGAGTCTCGATAATAACTCCAAGACTCTCAGGAAAATCCACATCATGGCCTATTTTTTTTCCAAATACAAAAATAGTACCCGTAGTTACAGGAAGAAACCCACAGATGCATTTCATAAGGACGGTCTTTCCGGAACCGTTATTTCCAACAATCCCATAGACGTTCCCTGTTTTCAGGGAAAGATTTACTTCCTGTAACACGATGTCTTCACCGAAACGTTTGGTCACGTGTTCTATTTTTATGCAGGTGTTCTGCATCATTCCACTTGCTCTTTGCGGATCACAGGCCAAACTAAATATCCCTTCAGATTTCTTCCAATCTTCCATATAAAACACCTCCCAGAATTCCCAGCATTACTAATAAAAACAACAGTAGAAATAGCCAAACTCCTATTTTGTCCGGTCCCCAATTTTCATCAGCCAGTATCCATTCTACTGGATAAAACCATATCTGATTCTTAAAATAGCGGTCATGAAGGATAATTCCGAAATAAAAGCTTACAAAAGGGATTCCATATGCCATGTAAGCAGAATCCCATAAAATCCCGCAGCTTCCACCGAAAGTACTTATGATACTTCCGATAAGTCCTGTCCGAAATGCCTTCATGAGTAAGTCCAGAAGTGCTTCTTTCTGAATAGCACCCTTTATCTCCAGCGGATAGAACACAATAAAATTGATAAAAAGTACCGTTAGTATAGATAACGTCCAGACCATAAAACCAGATACCATAATGGAAAAAACTTTACATTCGATATACTGTCTGCGAGTCGTTCTGGGAAGTATCTCCTTTAAAAATCCACTTTTATATTCTTGCAGAATGGAATCACTCCATGGCAATACGGCTGCTACCGGAATGGCAAAAGATACTGCCTGACTTTTTAAGGAACCTTCCAGTATACTGATAAAAGTACCACATGTCAGTGCTTTTTTTAAGCTGGGATAAGTTTGTCCAATGGCTATGGAAATGCAGGCTATCAGCCATGCTGCCAGAAAATTCTTATTAAAAAACATACGTTTTGTTTCACCCCACATAGGTTTTCCCCCTTCCGATCATGTCTTTTCTCCAAGAAATTCAAAGGTATATTTTTTCATCCGGTTAATTGCAAAAACTGCAAGAAGAACTAAAATACCCAGAAAAAACATATAGGAATGCGGGATTTTCGGGAGCAATGGATCATAACCCAAGTTATGTTTTCCGTATACTGCCTGGTTCAGAGGACTGATCCAGCAGATTAATACATTTACCTGATACATTTCGTATTTTTCTTTATGTAAAATTGCAGCCAGTACTTTCGGGTCCAATAAAAAACCAAAAACACTGTAAAGAAGGCCAAAAATCATCCCCTTAGTCTTCCCTTTATAGAGATTTCCTACAAGGATTACAAAGCTTAAGGTCAGCGAATAACAAAACAGAAGGAAGAAAACCTGCAGCATACAGCCATAGGGTGAGATACTTTCCATGACCCTTACTGTAGAAGGGACCTGCAGGTTTTTTCCTAATTCTGAATAACCAAGCATGGCCGCAGTTTCGCTCCACAGGTTACCTGGATAACTCTTTTTCATACACAGCACGGCCGTAAACAGCAGCATCAAAACCGTATATAAAACAGTTACAAGAATAACATAAATGAATTGACCTAAAAGCCATTTCCTCTTGGTTGTCCGGGTCAGCTGGTATGGAGTAATAGGTGTCATCTTCGGCAGGTCAGAAAACATAAGAAGCAAGAGCAGCGAACTGGACAGTACTGCTATCCCATCCCCAAATGTCCAGATAAATGGTTCAATGGCCTGTACCGGTGTATCGTAGGTATCCATTACAACCATGATTCTGCCTGTAAGCAGGAAACTAAGTACAAATTCTAACAGAAATATAAAAATAACTTTGGGATTGCGTAAAAATCCGAAGAAATTGTACCTTACAATTCCAAATACCTGTCTCATGTCAGTAACCCAGATTCCGGTCTATGATACTGCCATCCACGGCATTAATGGTGAGGAAACTTTCATTTGGATCTTTACTGGTATTTGATTCTGTTTCTCCGTTATATTCACTTTCTGAAGTCATGCTGCCGAAAAAATCCCAGACGGGGATCAAAATACCTGTGTGTGCGTCAGTAGACGGCTCATATATTCTGGCATAGCCAAGAACGATCCGATCAATATTATAGACTCTGGAATTTTCATATTGCATATTATCAGCGTTTGTTACCACCATCATTTTTTCATAAATTTTCATAATCTCGCTGAATGAAAGAAGATTTAAATTCTCTGTCTTTATGTTACCAATTGTGTAGGGATTTGAATAAGTCATGCTTTCTATGCCATCTTTATCGACATAGAAACAGAGACTTTCATAAGACCATGTTTCCATCGTGCTGTCCATATCTTCCAATGCCCCACCGTCTGCAATTGTCTGAGTTACCGGCACACCATTTATGGTACGTGCATAATCAATTCTATATCCATTTCCAAAATTACCTGAACTATTATCGCCTTCAAAACTTTTGCACACCGCGTAATTCCAGTTAGAAAACTGTAAATCTGTGATGCCCATTTTTTCAACTTTTTCCTTTACAAGTTTTTTTGCTTCATCCAGGGACAGCCCGATAGATTCTTCTGTGGGTTTTTCTTCCTCTTCAGAATATCCGTAATCACACCACATTGCATCCTCCGGTATTTTTTCCCCGCCCTTGTTTGCTGCTTTCTTGATCTTGACTGACAAGGTATCGGAGCCATCGGAAGATATCATATAGTAGTATTGTGAATCGTCTGGCATTTGTGCAATACAACTGAAATAATTTCCGGCAACAGGTTTTGCCTCTGTCAGGGTTTTCTTTTCCGGAGCAGTTTCGTATTCCTGTTCCCATGTCTCAATATCTTCATAGATATCATAGACATAATTCCCATCATCGTCTGTTCCATAGTTATACGGATCCAGGTTTCCGTTAGCAACGTCTTCTTTTAGTTCATCCAGAGTTTTTTTAATTTCATCCTTTGTCTTCACATAATAACTATCCAGGGTATAAAGTTTTGCCTCTGAGAAGAATGCGTTTGTAATACGGTCGAGAAGCTCCTGGGTAACTTCTGCCGCAGTGACAGAAATAGCAGATATCTTTTCCACTTCCGGAATTTCTACGCTTGCATCTGTATTTACCACGAGCTTGGCACTGTCATCTTCCACATGGCTTTTATAATTTTGAGGAGCATCAATGAGATTCCTGATGGTTGTCTTTGACTCTGAACCGTCATCGTTCTTGCTTTCAGATGCTTCTCCTTTAGAACCGCTAACATCATCCGCTTCCGTATAAGCATCTACAGCCTTGCTCCCCTTCGGCTTTACCAAAGAAGAATCCGGGGTCTGTGCGCATCCTGTAAACATTCCAATACAAAGCACTATTCCTGCAAACTTTTTTATGTTTTTTCTCATTTCTGGTAATATCTCCTTTCTAAGGTTGTTATAAGTATATCATCGAGCATTACACCAAATCTTTCGCGATTTGTAACTGATATGTAAACGTTAGTGTGATTACCAGAAAACAGAGACGGTAGTTCCTTTTCCCGGATTGCTTTCAATCTTCAGTTGGAAATCGTGCAGTTCTATAATTTTCTGACATAAAGAAAGACCGAGCCCTACACTTCCTTTTGCCCTGGAACGAGATTTGTCTACCATATAAAATGGTTCCGTCACCATTTCCAGATCCTCTTTCGGTATTCCCTTTCCAAAATCCTGAACCATCAGATGGTCTGGGGTTGCCTCAAGCACAATTTTAGATTCTTTCCTGGAAGCTTTGACTGCATTATCAATTAGATTTGTCACTACACTTATCATTAAGTCCTGATCAAACTTCTTTACCAATTCTTTTGGTTCACAAAATACATCAAGAGAGATGTTTTTTTCTTGAAGCCTGCAATCAATAAGTTCTTTTACTTCTTTCAGGAAGTTATCCACCTGTATTTCAGCTGGATTGAATGAGTCTTCCGAAGCTTCGTAGAGTCCGGTTAATTCCAGCATTTTCATAGAAAGTCTTGACAGCCTGCGACATTCATTTTCAATATAAATCAGAGCCTTCTCCTGCCTTTCCGAGGTTAGGCGCACAGTAAGCAATGTATCTGCATAGCCTATGATTGCAGTCATTGGGGTCTTCAGCTCATGAGCCAGACTTCCAATAAGCTGTTTTTGTGTCCGGTTTATGTTAGAAAGACTTTCAATTTGTTCTTTTATTTTACCTGTCATAAAATTAAAGGTTGCACCTATCTGCGCAAGTTCTGTATTTCCCTCTGACGGTACTTTAAAATCATAAATACCTTCAGAAACAAGAAGCGTAGCTTCTCTTAGGCCTGTAAGCGGTGCTGTGATTTTTCTAAGGCTCAAATAAAGGATAATTCCCATCACCACGATCAAAGATAAAGTAAATCCACCCGTCTGAAAAAACAGCAGATGACTTTTTTCTATTACATCTGTTATATCTTTATAAGTAACAATCTGATATCCCATATTTACATTGCCATAGTAAAATAACAAAAGTGTCCTTCCATTTATCTGACTGATCATAGGGCCATGACCATCACTGTTGCTGCCATGATCCACCATGTTTGCCTTACTTGCACATAATTCTCTTAACTTTTTTACATCGAATTCATAAACAGTTCCATTATAGGTCATTTTTCCATCAAGATATAAAACCGCGCTGTCATGAAAAACCTGCCGAAAAGCATAAGTAACTATTTGGGGGCGCATTTCGTTGTCGGCATTCTGTTTCTGATTGTCAGAAAGGCTTGTTTTATTTTCAAACTGTAAGATATTTGTTCTGAATATACTGCTTTCATAACTGTTGATATTCTGTATACTCTGATTTTTCCAACAATAAGTGGTATAGAGAAAGATCCCTGACGATGCCAACAGAATAATACATGTAGTCTGAAAAAAGATCTTTATTAAGAGTTTCATAAATCCACCTCAAGTCTGTAACCGATTCTGGGAATTGTTTTAATCTTATCCTGCCAGCCAAGTTTTTTTCTGATACGACCCACATGTGCATCCACAGTTCTTGTTTCTCCGCAGAACTCTTCATTCCACAGTTCCTGCAGAATCTGATTCCTGGTCAGTGCTTTGTTCGGGTTTTTGGCGAACACCATGAGACAGTTATATTCCATTGGCTTTAAATAGATTTCCATGCCCATTTTTGTAACAGTACGACTAGCAGTATCAATGATGACATCACCAATTTGAATCTGTTCTTGTACAGTGCCATTACGTTCCAGTACTTTTTCAAGACGAACCATCACTTCCAGCATTTCAAATGGTTTTACAATATAATCTTCTGCACCGTCTTTTAATCCCTTTATCTTGCTCGCGATATCTCCCTTTGCGGTAAGAAATATTACGGGGATTTCATACTGCTTCAGTTTCGGTAACAGGCTATATCCGTCTCTTCCGGGAAGCATGATATCTACAAGTGCACACTGAAACGCATGATCTTGAATAATTGCTTCATATGCCTCATTTCCATCCAGATATCCTACTGTTTCATACCCTGCAATCTCCAGATTCATACACAGCAGGTCATTGATTGACATTTCGTCTTCTATCACAAGAATTCTTGCCTTCATAATTATTACCTCACATGTGAATATTACGGTGCGGCAGAGCCGCCAGTCCGGTGTGGCGAGAGC
>NZ_QTYB01000029.1 GCF_003461955.1 Ruminococcus sp. AM36-2AA
GGAAATTCCAGTCCTTTCAGTGAAGTACATCCCTCAAATGCACTTCCACATATATTCTTCACATTGTTAAATTTTACAGTATTTAATGCCGCACACTGTTTAAACGCATTATTTCCAATACTCTCCAAACTATCCGGAAATTTTATGCTTTCAATATTTTCATTTTGAAAAGCTCCATCTGCTATCTTCTGAACAACAAATCCATCAATAGAACCAGGAATTTCAAGATTTTTTTCCGTTCCTATGTACCCCGTAATAGAAATATAACTTCCATTTAATTCTTCATAAGTAAATTGCTCTGACGCATAAGCTATCGGTGCATCATTTATACCGCTTTCTAATAATTCTTCTTCATTATCTTCGTCTGTCCAATTATTTTCCTGTGTATTAATCTCACCTTCATTCTCTATTTCTTCTACACTATCATCCGTCAGATTCTCTTCCAGTTCAAGATCTCCTCCTTGTTCTTCAACCTTCCGATTTTCTGACGCTTCCTCAAAAATTTCTTCACCGCTATCCGTGATAGCATCTGATGCATATACGGACATACTTTGGGCACACATTGCCACAGTTAGCACAACCGCCATTGTCTTCTTTATTATTTTCCTCTTCATTCACGATTCCTCCTTACATCCTCTGTTAATACAACCAAAATTATACATTTCTACATTGACACAGGGTAATCTCTATACACATAAAATTATAACATATATATCATAAGCACACAGCACAAACCTTTCCACATTAATCGAATTAACAGATCACCCAAAGTAGCTACATAAAATATGGTTTATCCACACATGTATATTTTTTTCATAGATTTCCACACATCGTTAATAGTTATCTCGAAATAATGCTATTTTAAAAGACTATTAATTTAATTTTCTAAATTCTTTTATATATATGTCTTAATTATCTCCTCTACGAAAAATATTTCACGATATTTAGAATTTAAAAATGTCAATAGTTTTACAGATTTTTTTCATTCGTTTTGCAGATTTATCATTTTACACAAAACATACGTTTCATTTTATTTATGTAAATCAGGTCATCCACATTGTTATCCTTGTGGATAATGTGGATAATTTTGTGTATAACTTGATTATTAGCGGATTTGCGGATTTTTGTCATGTGGAAAACTTTTTGGAAAGTTTTTCACTTATCCACCATGATTCGACAGGTTTTGTGCACTTTGCCAGAATTGTATTTTTCAACCCCATTATGCCCGCAATTGCCCGCAGTCAGGCAGATATTCGTCAAGCGGATATTCGCAATCCGCTTCGCTACGTAGCTCTACACCAAATAACTGCTCCGCAGTTTATCAGGAGGAGCTTGCACTCCTCCTGATACAAGCAAGTCCCCACACACTGCTTATTGCTTTTCGCAATTGAAGCAGGGGACTTACTTGATTTGGTTAAGCCATGCCTATTGACATACAGCCCATTTTTTGTTAAGGTGAAAGCACTAAAACAACGTGTGGATTTTTCAGTTCCGACTTTTTTCGCCACACAACCCGCCCCATTCAGAAGGGACAGGTTGTGTGGCTTTTATTGTGTAAAAAAAGCACGCTCTGTTTCCCACACCTGATATCCATACGATTCTGATATAAAGGAGGATTATTCATGAATGATACTTTTATGAAGGAAAAGCCTGTAGGCCCGCTACTGGCATCCATGGCACTGCCTATGGTCTTTTCCATGCTTGTAAACTCGCTGTACAACATTGTGGACAGTTTCTTTGTAGCGCAGATCAGCGAACAGGCCATGACCGCTCTTTCTCTTGTCTATCCGGTTCAGAACATGATCAATGCCGTTGCCATCGGTTTTGGAATCGGTATCAACGCCAGAGTTTCCTATCATCTTGGCGCCGGCGACAAGAAAATGGCAGACACCGCAGCAACCCACGGCTTTCTCCTGTCTGTGATCCACGGTATCCTGATGACCGTGATCAGTATTGCTGTTATGCCTGCATTCCTTCGAATGTACACGCAGGATGAAACCGTGATCCGGATGGGCCTGGAGTATTCCACCATCGTTTTTCTGTTTTCCACAGTGATCGCCATCAGCCTGTTCTTCGAAAAACTTTTCCAGGCTGTAGGACGGATGAAAGTATCCATGCTCGCCCTGCTTGTGGGATGTATCAGCAACATCATCCTGGACCCGTTCCTGATCTGGGGAATCGGCTTTTTCCCGAAGCTGGGTATCCGGGGCGCAGCTCTGGCTACTGGCATCGGCCAGGTGCTCACCATTGCGGTCTATATGGTCTTTTATATCCTGAAGCCTATTCCTGTACGTGTAACGCCCAAAGCCCTGAAAACAAGCAAAGTAACGGATCTGAGCCTGTATGCCATCGGTGTTCCCGCGATCCTGAACCTTGCACTGCCATCGTTTCTGATCTCTTTTCTGAACTCCGTGCTGGCCGCTTACTCGGACAGCTACGTGGTGATCCTTGGCATTTATTACAAACTGCAGACCTTCCTGTATCTCCCGGCCAACGGAATCATCCAGGGAATGCGCCCGCTGATCGGTTATAACTTCGGTGCCCGTGAGATGAAGCGTGTGAAAAAAATCTTCCGGCTCACCCTGGAATCCAGCTGTGTGATCATGCTCTTTGGAACCGTTATCTGCCTCCTGGCATCCGGACAGCTTATGGGACTTTTCACAACTACCCCGGAAACCATTGCCGCTGGCTCCAGAGCACTGAAGATCATCAGCGCCGGCTTTCTTGTTTCTGCTGTATCCGTTACCACTTCCGGTGCCATGGAAGGCCTTGGAAAAGGCACGCAGTCCCTTGTAATTTCCCTTTTCCGCTATGTGGTCGTTATCATGCCCACCGCATATCTTCTGTCCCATTTTATGGGTCCTGATGGCGTGTGGAACGCATTCTGGATCACAGAGGTGTTTACAGCCATCGTTTCTGTCATGATTTATCACAAAACGTTGAAAAAAGCCTGAGAATGCAAATGTCCGGCCCACCGACCTGTTTGCAGCCACCTGCAGTTTTACGTCCCGAAAACACAAAAAGCTTCGATCCACTCTCTGAGCACATCGCTCATCGATGAGAGTTGAATCAAAGCTTTCTTTTTTAACCAAATCAGGAAAATCCCATGAGTGATCGCTGATATCCGCCTGGCTCAAACGGATATCCATGATCTGCGTTCATTTAATTCGCGGAAATTTCCTCTGTATCTCTTACAGCAGTCCCTTCTCACGGATCAGCTTTAAAGCGCCTTCATCGGCCACTACCGTCACATCCGGGTGAAGCTGCAGGATAGATGCCGGCACGTTGGGCGTGATCGGTCCGTAGAGAGATTTGTAAAGGGCATCTGCCTTTGCCTCTCCGGTAGCGACCAGAAGGATTTTCTTTGCAGTCATGATGTTTTTGATACCCATGGTATACGCCTGCTTCGGCACATCATCCATGCTTTCAAAAAATCTTGCGTTTGCCTTGATGGTGCTCTCTGTAAGATCCACACAGTGAGTTTCCTTTTCAAAAGCCGCTCCCGGCTCATTGAAGCCGATATGCCCGTTTCCGCCGATTCCCAGCAGCTGCATGTCGATACCGCCTACGCTGCGGATGATTTCATTATAATCCGCGCAGGCTTTTTCACTGTCTTCTTCCAGGCCGTTTGGTACGTAGGTTTTTGTTTTATCGATGTTTACGTGGTCAAACAGATTGGTGTTCATGAAATAGCGATAGCTCTGATCATTGTCTCCGGAAAGTCCTTTATACTCATCAAGGTTTACGGATGTGATCTGAGAAAAATCCAGATCTCCTTTTTTGTACCACTCGATCAGCTGTTTGTACATTCCAACCGGTGTGGAACCTGTAGCCAGACCAAGAACCGCTCTTGGCTTCATGATGATCTGGGCAGACATGATATTTGCTGCTTTTCTGCTTACGTCGTAATAATCTTTTCCTGTATAAATGATCATAATCTTTTTCCTTCTCCTTATGGTAAAAAAGAACAACCGGATAACTGGGATTCACATATCTCCTGCTTTTCCTGTTGTTCTTTTTTTATTGTTGATTCGTTTTTTACTCAGCCATCTCTACTTCGAGAACATAGTCTACCGGGTCCGGAAGTACAGGGTCCGGTCCCAGGTCAACGAATGCGATATCCGGATAATCGCTGTGCATCCATGCGTTGGAAAGCGGAATTTCATGTCCGTCATCCAGTGCACGTACTTTCACGATCTTATCTTTGTCAAATCCGATCAGTGGAAGTGGTCCTAATGTATTCTCATAGATATGTACATAGTATTTGTTTCCGTTTCTGGTGATGCGTCCGTAGTCCGGTTTCGGGATATCCAGAGCCGGTGAGCATCCGTAGATACTGTCGTGGTTCTTGTCCATCCAGCGTCCGATCTCAGCCAGGATCGCAGAAGATTCTTTCGGGAATTTACCCTTGGCATCCGGTCCTACGTTCAGGATCATATTTCCACCCTTGGAAACGCACTCTACCAACTTCTTGATCAGCATGGAAGCCGGTTTGTAATAATGGTCGTTTGCACAGTATCCCCAGTTGTTGTTCATGGTGAAGCATGCTTCCCAGACCATCGGGTTGCCTTCCTTATCGCAGATTCCTTCCGGCGGGATGATCTGCTCAGGGCTTACGAAATCGCCATGGTACGGTGTCGGATCACACTCATACAGGGATCCTCTTCCCTCTCCGCTGGCTTCCAGACGGTTATCGATGATAACCTGCGGCTGTAAGCTGCGCACCATGTTGATCAGCTTGGTTGCGCCCCATTTTTCCCCTCTCATATCGTCGTAGGAGAAATCAAACCAGATGATATCGATCTGTCCGTAGTTTGTACAGATCTCTTCTACCTGATTATACAGATATTCTGTATAACGTGAGAAATCACGATTCTCATTTCCGCACTCTTTGTGGTTTCTCATCGGATGGATACGATCTCCGTAATGCGGATAATCCGGATGATGCCAGTCAAGCAGTGTGAAATAGATTCCAACCTTAAGGCCTTCCTCACGAAGTGCCTCTACATACTCCTTGATCAGGTCTCTTCCTGCCGGTGTATTTGTTACCTTGTAATCTGTGTATTTACTGTCAAATAAGCAGAAGCCGTCGTGATGCTTCGCTGTCAGGACTACATATTTCATACCTGCAGCCTTGGCCTCTTTTGCCCACTGCTTCGGATTGTAGTCTCTTGCATCAAATTCTTTCATAAACGGAAGATATTCTTCCTCAGGTATTTCCTCTACGCTTCGTACCCACTCGCCTCTTGCAGGGATAGAATATAATCCCCAGTGGATAAACATTCCAAAACGAGCATCCTGGTACCACTCCATACGTTTTTCATATTCTTTTCTGTCAAACTGATACATGATTTTTTCCTCCTGTTTAGATTAAAAGCATCAGCCTTTGATAGCTCCGGAAAGCATACCTTTTTCAATCTGTTTATGGAACACGATGTAAATGATAAGCATCGGAATTACGGACATTACTACATATGCAAACTGACTTCCGATCTCCTGTGTATGTGCGGAAGAGAAGTTCAGCATCGCACGTGAAACTGTGAAATATTTGGTATCTGTCATCAGGATCATGGAGAATACAAGTTCACTGTATCCATAGATGAATACGAAGATCGCCTCTGTTGCGATGATCGGCTTGCAGACAGGGAAAAGGATCTTCCACAGCAGCTGCCAGTTGTTACATCCATCAATGATCGCCGCCTCATCCAGGTTCCTGGAGATTCCATCCATGAATCCTGTATAAAGGAATATCGCCTGGGACATACCAAACGCAACATAGATCAGGATCAGGAAGAACAGGTTGTTCTTTGCATTTAATGCTGTTGCAATGTTGTTGATCGGGATCAGTGTACAGTGAACCGGAACCATTACTCCGATCATGAAGAATACATATACCCATTTCAGGAATTTGTAATCTTTTCTTGATAAGATGTATGCTGCCATCATTCCGACTACAGTATTAAATACAGTTGTCAGAGTCGCTACAACCAGGGAGTTCTTGATGGTATTCAATGCATCCGCTGTTTTGTTTGCGCTGATATAGTTCTGGAACATAATCTTCTTAGGGAAGCTTAACAGGTTCAGGTAAATCTCTGAGTTTGTTTTGAAGGAAGCCATTACGGTCACTACTACCGGAAACAGTGTAACAACTGTCCACAGGATCGCGATAACGTACAGCGCTATCTTTCCTCCGTGCATTTTCTGTTTATTAGCTGTTTTTTCCATATCGTCTCTTCTCCTTCCGCCTACATTGCAAGATCTTTATCTTCACGGAACAAATGATTGGTTATAAGACTCAGTGCAACACCCAGCACTAACAGAATAACACCGTATGCACTGCTTCGTCCGAACAGCTTATAGGAGAATCCCTGTGTATAAAGCATGATTGAAGGTGTGGAGCTGATATCGTTCGGGCCTCCTCTTGTCATCGCCCAGATAATATCGAATACTTTCAGACATCCTGTGATACACAAAATAGAGAATACCTTGAAGGAGTTTTTCATCAGAGGCAGGGTAATGTAACGAACTCTCTGCCATCCGGTAGCTCCATCCAGTGCTGCTGCCTCATTTAACTCATCAGGGATCGCCACCAGACCAGCTGCAAAGATCAGCATGTTATATCCGGCATACATCCATTCATTTACCAGAACAACGATCCAGACGTTTACAGTCTTTATCGTCAGCACATCAGGGATCGCACCATGAAGGCCGAAAATATTTTCAATGGTATTAAAGATACCAAAGTTCGGATTTAACATAAATGTCCACATCAGGGCTACTGCTGTTGTTCCTAACATATTCGGAAGGAAGTAGCAGGTTCTGAAGAATCCGGTTCCCTTGATCTTTGTAGTTACCAGCATTGCGAGACCAAATGAAAGCGGCATCAGGATAACGAAACCACCGATCATAAAGTACACACTGTTGAGCATTGCATTCCAGAACAGATTATCTGAAAAAATCTTCTGATAGTTCTCAAGTCCTACCCATTGCTTTGCCGCACCAAACATACCGTTCCATTTACGGAATGATAAGCCTACGGTATCAAAAACAGGGTAGATGACAAAAATAACAGTTATTAAAATTGCCGGAAGAAGGAACGCTAAAGAAAGCGCAAGATCTTTTTTGTCCAGCTTCTGTTTTACCTTTGGTACAGATTTACCTGCCATATGTATACCTCCGTAATAAACAAGGGGAAGCAGATGATGCTCCCCCCTGTTTCTCTTATCCACACATCATGCGTTCAGTCAAAATTCTCTTTATTCGTAAGCAGACATTTTGTCAACGATATCGTCTCCAACTTCCTGTGCACTTGCGCCTGTCGCTAATGCCTGAAGAGAATTACGGATTGTATCCATAGCTGCTGTGTTGCTGTCATATGTAGGAATCTCAAGTTTAGACTCTGTATTCTCAGCCATGATCGCATTTACATCGTCAAGCAGATAGTTACCTGTATCGATCGTAACCTTCTCAGCATATGTTGTCGGGCTGGATTTGCACATTTCGTTGATGGAATCTACACTTGTAAGATACTTGATGAATTTAACAGTTGCTGCGATTTCCTCATCGCTCTTGTTTAATGTGGTGATGTAGTATGTATCAGAACCGCCGCCCATCTCTACAGTCTTGTTTGCTTCGTCGATATAAGGAATTCTTGTAACACCGATCTTCTGAGCATCGAAGAGAGTTGTATCGGAGTCATTCTGGAAGTTACCGCAGTTCCATGTTCCGTCAACTGTGAATGCAGCTTTTCCTGCCTCAAACATATTTCTCTCTGTGTTGAAGTCTGTGCTGAGGATTCCGTCTCCCCAGTATCCTGCATCGATCATATCTTTCATCTTCTGATAGATTGCAACCATCTTCTCGCCGTTGTAAGCTTCTTTGTCGCTTGCAAGATCATCTGCGATGCTTGTTCCGTAAGCTTTCAGAGCAAGAGCACTCATCAGATGCTCGAAGTGATAGTTATCTTTGTCAGAGTAGTTGAATGGCTGGATTCCTGCATCTTTTAATTTCGCGCAGGCATCAACAAGATCATCCCAGGACTCCGGAACATCTACGCCAACCTGATCAAGGTAATCTTTGTTGTAGTAGAGGCAGAGCTGATAAGCGGACCACGGAATACCATAGGTTCCTTCAATGCCGTCAAACTGTGTTGTCTCCCATGCAAAATCCTGAACTCCCTCTTTCCATTCCGGATACTGCTCGAAGTATGGTGTCAGATCCAGTATATATCCTGCATCTACATACTCTCTTGTACGGCTTCCGCCATACTGAAGGAATGCGTTCGGTACATTACCGGAAGCGAAATCTGTTGTAAGCTTCTCTTCATAATCAGACTCCGTAGAAATACTCTCATCTGTTACATGGATCTTTCCTTCGTTCTCTTTGTTGAACTCATCAAGTGCTTTGTAATACCATTTAGCCTGTCCGTCTGTATCAGATCCGTTGTTAAATCTGAATGCTACACGAAGCTCAACGTTTTCAAAATCCATATTATCTACATCGTAGTTTGTGTCACCTTTTGCAAATACGGCGCTTCCTGTTACGCCTACTGTTGACATTGCTGTTACACCGGCGAGACACAGTGTTGCAACTTTTTTCATTCGTTTCTTCATGAATAAATCCTCCCTTAATATGATTTTTTATTATATAGTTTTCCCATTGATGTTCATAAATTGATCAATCGATGATCGCCTCAAAGATTGGCTCTTCTTCCTCAAGCTCCAGGCATACACAGTAGTTCTTTGCCCCCTGAAGCTTCTCCGGAAGCTCTACCTCTATCATCGAGTTTCCTTCGCAGCACTTTAATGCGCGGCACGGAAGCTTTTCTCCTGTGCTTACCACATATGCACCCTTTAACTGATTACCGATGTTCAGCAGTTCAACTCGATATCTCGGTGCAAGGACGTGTACGTAAAGCTTATGTGGTCTCTTTGTAAATTCAATGCTCGGGATCTCATACGGATAGATACCAACATTCTTGGTTCCGTAAATTGCTTCCGCATTCTCAGTCACGTATTTACCAACCTCATTCATAACCTCGACACAAGCTTCCGGAACAGTTCCGTCTGCCATTGGTCCTACGTTCAGCAGGTAATTTCCGCCTCTGCCGACGATCTTGAGAAGAAGGTTCAGGATATCATCCGGATTCTTCCAGTTTGTATCGTATTTATTGTAACCCCATGTATCATTTACAGTTGCCGGCACTTCCCAGTCACCGTCGTATGGAAGACGTGGGATAAAGTTATCACCGGTGGTCATGTAATCACCCTTCTGATGTCCGATACGTCCGCTGATGATGCAGTCAGGCTTAATGCCCTTAACCCAGTCTCTTAATTCCTGAGCTTCGTCTGCGGTCATTCCCATCGGAGTATCAAACCAGATCAGGGAAATGTTATCGTAGTTCTCAAGAAGCTCTTTTAACTGAGGTTTACATTTTTCATCGAAGTATGTACGGAACTCAGGTTTCCACTCATTCTTGTCTTCGAAATCTTTCTTGTAGGCATTGTCATCATCCCAGTCCTGAGCCTGTGAATAATAGATACCCATTGTCATGTCATATTTCTTACAAGCATCAGAAAGCTCTCTTAAGATATCTCTTCCTGCAGCCTTCACTACATTAAAATCACTGACTTTGGAATCGTACATTGCGAATCCCTCGTGATGCTTGGAAGTAAGAACGATATATTTAACACCCCACTGTTCTTTCGCTCTTTTCACAAACATGTCCGCGTCAAATTTGTCCGGATGGAACTCATCTTTCAGCTTTCTGTAATCTTCCTTGTCAATGTTGAGATTGTTCTCGATCCACTCTGCGATACGGTCTGTCTTGGTGACCTCGCCGGTCTTCGGATCTTTCCATTCTCCTGCAAGGATGGAATAAAGTCCCCAATGGATGAATAATCCGTATTTGGCATCTTTATACCACTGCTGCTTTGTGTCTGCCATAACCTTCTCCTTGTTTCGTATAGCTGATTTTTTTGTTACGTAAAACGTTTCGTTTTTTGTTAAGACTATCTTACCGCATCCGAAGCAGCTTTTCAAGTAAAATCATAGGGTAAAAATCATTTTTCCTATTTTTTACAATTATTCCGTCTTGTTTTTGTGTACTTTTTCGTATCAGGTTTTGTTAAACGTTTCATTTTTATCAATTTTATGTACAATACGCTCGTTTTTTCTGATACTTTATGTGTAAAAAATCACGACAAACGCATGAGTAAATAAATTGTGAACACACCCCTTTTCTA
>NZ_QTYB01000003.1:0-242308 GCF_003461955.1 Ruminococcus sp. AM36-2AA
ATTTCCATACGCCGGACAGGTGATGGATTTCACCCCGGATTATTCAACTTACTTGTATCAGGAGGGGTACAAGCCCCTCCTGATAAACTGCGGAACAGTTATTCGGTTATGAGCAAGTAGCGAAAGCGGATTGCGAATATCCGATTGACCCAATTGATCATTTTCCGACAGACTGCTTTATTCTTTTTTATAATCACTGCTTTTTAAACGTACGATAAATTTAATACCTTTATCCATCATATGTATAAACGCAGGTGTAGAAGGATATCCTCGGTCCATGATAATGATAAATGGAATATTTCCTATTGTTTCCGGTATTCGCTCTAATTGCTTTTATGCCAGGCGCATCTCATCAAATTTTACTTTGTTACAATCACTTTCTAGTATCATGCGATTCATTACATCATAGATACAGCCTAATCCTATTTGAGCCTGGGGTTTTGTATTTTTTCGGCTTGCAGAACCATACAGTTCCAGCGTTTCAGCAGTGGTAGGAATATTAATGTCTGAGCCGTCTGCCGACAAAATGCCTTAAATTCATTAGAACTCATTTTTTCTATGTCCATGAATGTACGTTTTTGAGAATGTTTCATCAGCATCACATCCTTTTCTGCGGCAGGTTCATGGTTTTTTTTTACAATATAAGCATATAAAAAAAAGCAGAAGACATCTAATTTTTTTAGAATAAATATCGTCTGCTTTAAGTTAATGACATTGCATAAAATCAAGGCTTCACAAATTCTTCACAAAATAATTAGCACTCATCTCTTGACAGTGCTAATAATGCGTGTTATAGTACATACAGAACAAAGGAAGAGAGAAAAAGAAATCTTCCGGAGAAAGTTCTTACAGAGTTTTCAGAAACAGTAAATTAAAAACGCCTGCATAATATGCAGCGAATATAGATCAGGAGGAATGAGTTATGTTAATGCCAAGTATTTTCGGAGAAGATTTATTTGATGATTTTATGGGATATCCTGCAGGCCGTCAGGCAGCTGCCAATGCTTATCCTCAGGTGAAAGATATGATGAAGACAGATATCCGTGATGTTGACGGAAATTATGAACTGGATATCGATCTTCCGGGATTTAAGAAAGAAGATGTGAAGATCCAGCTGAAGGATGGTTATCTGAACATCCAGGCAACCAGAGAAGAGAAGAAAGATGAGAAGGATGAGAAAGGCAAATATGTTCGCAGAGAGCGTTATACAGGAACCTGCAACAGAAGCTTTTATGTAGGACCAAATATTAAACATGAAGATATCCATGCGAAATATGAGAACGGAATCCTTCACGTAACATTCCCGAAAGAAGAGACCAAGAAAGAAGTAGAAGAGAAGAAATTTATTGCAATTGACTGATCTAATAGAGGAAGCCCCCATCTTAAGGCTGTAAGCCCCAGGTGACGGGATGATGTCATAGCAGCAATATCCGGAACAACCCAAACGGATATGAAGATTCCAAATGTCATATTGCATTTGTTTAATATAAACCCCCTTTTTTTCACCCCTCTGCCAACCCCGGCAGAGGGGCTTTTTGCGTTCCAGTCTGAAGTGCACAGGTATGTAGAAAGCCCAGTGTTGTGCTCGCACATAAGCTGGGCTTTCTACATACCTGTATAGGGCGGACGCCCGACATCGAGATGCAGCGCAGCGGAATCGAGATGCCGCACTTCAGACGTACCTTTTGAATATCTTTACACCTTTTCCCCACTCTGTTATACTTGGAACAGGTAAACAGCGGAAATTCGGTAATACTATAAATTGGGGAAAGAGTTTTTACAGAGGTGAACATATGGGAGATAGAATCAAGGTTATTATGGACTGCGATCCGGGAATTGATGACGGCATTGCGCTGGCTTATGCGGCGGCACATCAGGACGAATTGGAGCTTCTTGCGATAACAACATTTGCAGGAAACGCTACCATTGATAAAGTAACGAAGAATGCACTGGAACTGGCAGATTTTTACGGACTGAAAGTTCCTGTGGCAAAAGGCCAGGAGCGCCCTCTTGTAAAAGAGCCGCTTCATGCAGAAGAATTCCACGGAGAGACAGGCCTTGGCCACTGTGTTCTGCCGGAGACAAAAAAAGAGCTCGCATCAGACAATGCAGTGCTTTTTATCCGTGATATTCTGAATGACCTTCCGGAAGGTGAACAGGTAACGGTGATCGAGACAGCACCAATGACCAACCTTGCATTGCTTTTGAGGATTTTTCCGGAGGTGAAGGAGAAGATCCGCCAGATCGTATTTATGGGCGGCGCGGCGAAAGGCGGAAACATCACACCGGCAGCGGAATTCAATATTTATGCAGATCCGGAAGCAGCGAAGATCGTATTTTCTTCCGGAATTCCACTGGTGATGTGCGGACTGGATGCTACCCTGAAATGCAATCTCACCAGAAACCAGATTATGAAATTATGCCAGTCCGGTAACCCGGTTGCAAAAGCCTGCGGCGATATGGCCGGTTATGTACTTGGAAATCCTACCAAATACCGTTGTGTGGCAAGTATTCATGATGCGGTACCATTTATGTACCTTCTTCATCCGGAGTTTTTTAAGACGGAAAAAGCACTCCTGGATGTAGACTGTTCTGAAGGTGCCGGACGAGGTGCCACATTATGTGATTTCCGCTGGTGGTTACACGAAGAAGACGAAATGAAAGATATAATACTGACAGATGCAGACACCGGAAATTTTCAGCAGGAACTGTTTGAATCAATTTATTCCGTGTCCGGATGCAGAGCCGCGAAATAACCGTGAGCAGGCCATGAAGCAGAGAGAATACACTGTCTGCTTTCCATAAACATATCTGTGCACACTGTCAGTTAAGAGGACAGAAAACCCATGAACTATATTGTATTTGACCTGGAATGGAACCAGAATCCGGATGGAAGAAAACATCCGGACAGTCGACTCCCTTTTGAGATCATTGAGATCGGGGCAGTAAAATTAAATGAAAAAAGAGAGATCATCGACACCTTCCAGTGCCTGATCAAGCCCAAAGTGTACCATTGGATCCACGACAGCATCCATGAGGTGATCCACGTAGATTTCCATGAACTGGAGAAAGGACTTCCTTTTCCAAAAGCGATCCGCAGATTTCTGGAATGGTGCGGACCGGAATATCGGTTTTTTACCTGGGGAAACCAGGATGTAATGGAGCTTCAGAGAAACATGAAATATTATAATCTTCTGAAGCTGATCCCAGGACCGGTCCATTATTATGATGTACAGAAGCTTTTCAGTGTGAAATTTGAAGATGGAATTGCCAGACGTTCCCTGGAATATGCCATTGATTATCTTAAACTTCCGAAGAACCGGGATTTTCACCGGGCACTGGCAGATGCCAGCTATACGGCAAGAATCCTTCTGGAGATTGATGAAGCCTGCATGATCCGTCATCCATCCCTGGATGTATACCAGAATCCAAAATCAAAAGAGAAGGAAATTTATATTTCCTATACAGATCATGATAAGTTTGTATCCAGGGAATTTGTATCAAAAGAACGCCTGATGAAGGACCGCACTATGGTGAGCACGGTGTGTCCTATCTGCAGATGCCCTGCCAAGCGGAAGATTCGCTGGTTCAGTACCAACAATTCCAAGGTATATTACAGCCTTGCCCTCTGCCACGAGCATGGACCCGTTGCAGGGAAGATCAGAATCCGAAAAACCGATGAGGGAAAATATTTCGGGGTAAAAACCCTGAAAGCAGAAGATACAGAAGCGGCGGATGAAATCCGTGAAAAGCACGAATCTCTCCGCCGCAGAAAAGTCTCAAGAAGCCTGGACAAGAAGATCTGATACGACATTCCGTTCGTATTGCATTCCCCAGCCAACCATTTGTTTTTTGTAATAATATTTGCTTTTCAGACGCAGCAGGCCGGCAGCATTCTGGAGAACGGCCTGGCGTTTGGTAAGCTGTGATTTGTCAATTCCTTTTGGTAAAGTCACATAAACCTTTGTCTTATAATAAAACGGATAAGTATTTCCGTTGTTCTTAAGAATATATTTATCACATGGAAGTACCTTAAACGGGACTGGTTCCATGGACACTTTCATATCTGTTTTTTCAAAATTTCCAAAACCATAATCAAACAGGGAAGCAGTGTCACCATAGGCGTTTGCGGCAGAAGTAGAATTCAGGATCACTGCTACAAGTGTTGTATTTCCACGCCTGCAATAGGTGACGAGTGTATTTCCGGATGCATCTGTGTAACCTGTTTTTCCACCAAGAACACCTTCGTAATAATATTCCCCGTTTTTGATCATCTTGTGGTGGTTCAGAAGCTGCCTTGCTTCCGCAAATTTGTTTGTAGGAGGAATCTCATAGTAACGTCTGGTGCAGAACTTGCGGTAAAGCGGGTTCATCCAGGCAGATTTCGCGATTTTTGCCATGTCGGAAGCTGTGGTGTAATGATTCTCATCGGGAAGTCCGTTTGGATTGTTAAAATGAGTATTTTTGCATCCGAAAAGTCTGGCGCGCCAGTTCATAAGCTCAGTGAATTTTTTTACAGAGCCGGAAACTTTCTCAGCAACAGCTACAGACATTTCGTTGGCGGACTGAAGCATAACAGCCATAAGAGCCTGATCTCTGGTGAATTTTTCGCCGGGAGCGGCGTAAATACTGGAATCTCCGGCAGACACACTGGCAGAAGCACTGTCAGAGACTACGATATTAGTTTTCAGGCTTAAATTTTCACAGGCCAGAAGAGTTGTCATGATCTTGGTGATACTGGCCGGATAAAGTTGTGTATCTGCATTTTTGGAATAGAGGACTGCCTCCGTATTCACATCCATAAGAACTGCAGCCTGTGCTTCTATGTTCGGGCCTGTTGGCCAGCCTTCAATAGAGTCTGTATCAGCGGCCTGTGAATAGTAGCTGGAATGTGCCGGAGCGGTGTCTGCTGCAGCCTGACCGGAGGAATCTGCTGTCTGTGCGTCAGGAACCGGTGTGGCAGTAACGATCGGATCACCATATTCATCGTATCCGTAAGCTGCTGCGGCACAGGGCTGTGTACCTGTGAAAAGGATTCCCATACAGAGAATACCTGCAAAGATCCGGCGCAGGGATCGTTTTTTTGAAATTTTCATCATAAAATACCTTTCAATAATAAATCCGGGCGAAAATCTGCCCATATGTGATGCAGACATATCACCGTCTGCGTGATTCTGTAGTAGTATACCACTTTCTTTTTGGAAAAACCACTTACAGTCTGTGAAAATTGAGGAACCACAGCTTTTGTTCCATGAATATGCGTAAATATGCACATTTAATAAGAGGAAATCCGTCAAAAACACTTGACATATAGATTTTCCCCAACCTATAATATACAGCGTATATAGAAAAAGCTGTGATGGAGACAGTAAGTCATATGGAAAACTGGCAGCGAACCGGGGATGGTGAGAGCCCGGGGCGAGTAAATATGATGGAATATCACTCCTGAGCTTCAGTTCTGAAGTTGGCCGGAAGCAGCCGGGGAACGATATCTGAGTTACAGATATCAGTAATTTCAAGTAAGAACTGACGGATTTCCTCCGTTACAGGGAACATATATCGGCAGATACGATAATGTCCGCCATGGGAAGACATGGCACAGGAGCCTGGCAGCTTAAGAATAAGAGGGCGCAGGGAACCGGACAACAGGCCCGTATAATGTAACAGGTGGTACAGCGAATCAGACTTCGTCCTTTTACAGGATGGGGTCTTTTTTTATAAGTGCCCGAAAGAAACACTGGCACGAACAAGTATCTGTGAAGAAATAAACCGCTGCATCTTATAAATGAGACAGCAGCCAGTAATCAGACACAGGAGGTAAAAATTGTGTATCGTAAAGTTGACACGAATCTGAATTTTGTTGACCGCGAAAAAGAAGTTGAGAAATTCTGGAAAGACAATAAGATTTTTGAAAAGAGTATGGACAGCCGTAAAGAGGGCGAGACATACACATTCTATGACGGACCGCCTACCGCTAATGGTAAGCCACACATCGGACACGTTCTGACACGAGTTATCAAGGATATGATCCCGAGATACCGTACAATGAAGGGATACATGGTTCCGCGAAAAGCAGGATGGGATACTCACGGACTTCCGGTTGAGCTTGAGGTTGAGAAGAAACTTGGTCTTGACGGCAAGGAACAGATCGAGGAGTACGGAATTGAGCCATTTATCCAGCAGTGTAAAGAGAGCGTATGGAAATACAAAGGAATGTGGGAGGATTTCTCCTCTACCGTTGGTTTCTGGGCTGACATGGAGCATCCGTATGTAACATACGACAACAACTTCATCGAGTCCGAGTGGTGGGCACTGAAAGAAATCTGGGACAAAGGCCTTCTTTACAAAGGTTTCAAGATCGTTCCTTACTGCCCGCGTTGTGGAACTCCGCTTTCCGCACAGGAAGTTTCCCAGGGATACAAAACTGTTAAAGAGCGTTCCGCAATCGTTCGTTTCAAGGTTGTCGGTGAGGATGCATACTTCCTGGCATGGACAACAACACCGTGGACACTTCCATCCAACGTTGCACTTTGTGTAAACCCGGATGAGATCTACTGCAAGGTAAAAGCTGCAGACGGCTACACATACTACATGGCAGAGGCGCTTCTGGACAAAGTTCTCGGCAAGCTTGCAAAGGATGACGAGCCTGCATATGAGATTCTTGAGAAATACAAAGGAACAGACCTTGAGCGTAAAGAATACGAGCCGCTTTTTGCATGTGCAGGAGAGGCAGCTGCAAAACAGCACAAAAAAGCTCACTTCGTAACCTGCGACAGCTACGTTACCATGAGCGATGGTACTGGTATCGTTCATATCGCACCTGCATTTGGTGAGGATGACAGCCGTGTTGGCCGTGATTATGATCTTCCGTTTGTACAGTTCGTAGACGGACAGGGTAACATGACCAAAGAAACACCATACGCCGGTGTATTTGTTAAGAAAGCGGACCCGATGGTCCTCACAGACCTTGACAAAGAGGGCAAACTTTTTGACGCACCGAAATTCGAGCATGATTATCCGCACTGCTGGAGATGTGATACACCGCTGATCTACTATGCACGTGAGTCCTGGTTCATCAAGATGACAGCAGTAAAGGATGATCTGATCCGCAACAACAATACAATCAACTGGATCCCGGAGAGCATCGGCAAAGGACGTTTCGGTGACTGGCTTGAGAACGTTCAGGACTGGGGTATTTCCAGAAACCGTTACTGGGGAACACCACTGAATATCTGGCAGTGTGAGTGCGGACATATGGAATCCGTAGGAAGCCGCCAGGATCTCTATGAGAAGAGTGGTGACGAGCGTGCGAAGACTATCGAGCTTCACCGCCCATACATTGATGATATCACCATGAAGTGCCCGGACTGCGGCAAGACCATGCACCGTGTACCGGAGGTAATTGACTGCTGGTTTGATTCCGGAGCAATGCCTTTTGCACAGCATCATTATCCATTTGAGAACAAAGACCTGTTTGAGCAGCAGTTCCCGGCAGACTTTATTTCTGAGGCTGTTGACCAGACAAGAGGATGGTTCTACTCCCTTCTTGCTGAGTCCACACTGCTTTTCAACAAGGCTCCATATAAGAACGTAATCGTTCTGGGACATGTACAGGATGAGAATGGACAGAAGATGAGTAAGTCCAAGGGAAATGCCGTTGATCCGTTTGACGCACTGAACAAATATGGTGCAGATGCCATCCGCTGGTACTTCTACATCAACAGTGCTCCGTGGCTTCCGAACCGTTTCCACGGCAAGGCAGTTGTAGAGGGACAGAGAAAGTTCATGAGCACTCTGTGGAACACCTACGCATTCTTCGTACTGTATGCGAACATTGACAATTTTGACGCAACTAAATATACTTTAGATTACGATAAGCTTCCGGTTATGGATAAATGGCTGCTCAGCAAGCTGAATACCATGGTGAAGACTGTCGATGAGGATCTTGGTTCCTACAAGATTCCGGAAGCTGCAAGAGCACTTCAGGAATTTGTTGACGATATGAGTAACTGGTATGTAAGAAGAAGCCGTGAGCGTTTCTGGGCAAAGGGCATGGAGCAGGATAAGATCAATGCTTACATGACACTTTACACAGCACTGGTAACAGTTGCCAAGGCTGCAGCTCCGATGATCCCGTTCATGACTGAGGATATCTACCAGAACCTTGTAAGAAGCATTGATGCAAACGCTCCGGAGAGTATCCATCTCTGCGATTACCCGAAGGTAAACGAGGCATGGATCGACAAGGATCTTGAGGCAAACATGGAAGAGCTTCTTGAGATCGTTGTTCTCGGACGTGCATGCAGAAATACCGCAAACATCAAGAACCGTCAGCCGATCGGAACCATGTATGTAAAAGCTGAGAAGAAGATGGATAAATTCTACACAGATATCATCGCAGATGAGCTTAACGTAAAAGAAGTGAAATTCGCAGATGATGTAGAGTCCTTCATTTCCTACAGCTTCAAGCCGCAGCTTCGTACAGTAGGACCGAAATACGGCAAGCTTCTGAACGGCATCCGTACCGCACTCTCCGAGATCGACGGAACCGCAGCAATGAAAGAGCTGAGAGATAATGGTGTTCTCGTTCTTGACATTGACGGAAACAGAGTCGAGCTTGCAGAGGAAGACTTATTGATCGAAACAGCCCAGAGCGAGGGCTATGTGACAGAGACAGACGGTGAGACATCCGTTGTCCTTGATACAAACCTTACACCCGAACTGATCCAGGAGGGCTTTGTCCGCGAGATCATCAGCAAGGTTCAGACTATGCGTAAAGAGGCTGGTTTCGAAGTCATGGACAAGATCATTGTCTATGCAAAAGATAACGATAAGATCATGGATATCATGAAAGCAAACCAGGATGAGATCAAACGTGAAGTACTGGCAGAAAACATTATTCTGGGAGAAGCAGAGGGTTACACCAAGGAGTGGAACATCAATAAAGAGGCTGTAACACTGGGAGTATCCAAAGTACAGGAGGAAAACTAATGATTGACAAGCAGTTTGAGAAAGAGGAATTCAAAAAAAGTGTAAAAGAAAACGTAAAATTCCTTTATCGAAAAACACTGGAAGAGGCTACACAGGAGCAGATCTTTCAGGCTGTAAGCTACACTGTGAAGGACGTGATCATTGACAACTGGCTCAAGAGCCAGAAGGCGTATGAAAAACAGGATCCGAAGATCGTATATTATATGTCCATGGAGTTCCTTATGGGCCGTGCCCTTGGAAACAACCTGATTAACCTTGGTGCATACGGCGAGGTTAAGGAGGCTCTTGAGGAGCTTGGACTTGACATTAACTGCATCGAAGACCAGGAGCCGGATCCGGCTCTTGGAAACGGTGGACTTGGAAGACTGGCAGCATGCTTCCTGGATTCTCTTGCAACTCTGAACTACTGTGCATACGGATGCGGAATCCGTTACCGTTATGGTATGTTCAAGCAGGAGATCCGTGACGGTTATCAGATAGAGGTACCGGATAACTGGCTGAAGAACGGCTATCCCTTCGAGCTCCGTCGTCCGGAGTATGCAAAAGAAGTTCATTTCGGCGGATACGTACGTGTTGAGTGGGATCCGGTGAAGAACGAGAATAAATTTATCCATGAGGGATATCAGGCAGTAAAGGCTGTTCCTTACGATATGCCGATCACAGGTTATAATAATGATGTTGTAAACACACTTCGTATCTGGGATGCAGAGCCGATCGTAGACTTCAACCTTGACTCTTTTGACAAGGGTGATTATCACAACGCAGTAGAGCAGGAGAACCTTGCACGTACTATCGTTGAGGTACTTTATCCGAATGATAACCATATGGCAGGTAAAGAGCTTCGTCTGAAACAGCAGTACTTCTTCGTATCTGCCAGCCTTCAGGCAGCGATTGCCAAATATAAGAAAACACACGATGACATCACAAAGCTTCATGAGAAGGTTGTATTCCAGATGAATGATACTCATCCGACAGTTGCAGTTGCAGAGCTGATGCGTATTCTTATCGATGAGGAAGGTCTTGGCTGGGATCAGGCATGGGATATCACAACAAAATGCTGTGCTTACACCAACCACACCATCATGTCCGAGGCACTTGAGAAATGGCCGATCGAGCTGTTCTCCAGACTGCTTCCGCGTGTATACCAGATCATCGAGGAGATCAACCGTCGTTTCATTCTTGAGATCCAGCAGAAATATCCTGGAAACTTCGAGAAGGTTAAGAAGATGGCGATCATCTATGACGGACAGGTTAAGATGGCTCACCTTGCGATCGTTGCAGGCTACTCTGTAAACGGTGTTGCACGCCTTCATACCGAGATCCTCAAGAATCAGGAGCTGAAGGATTTCTATGAGATGATGCCTGAGAAGTTCAACAACAAGACAAACGGTATCACACAGAGACGTTTCCTTGCTCATGGAAACCCGCTTCTGGCTGACTGGGTAACAGACAAGATCGGACCGGACTGGATCACAGATCTTTCCCAGCTTTCCAAGCTTAAGGTTTACGCAGACGATGAGAAGGCTCTTCAGGAGTTCATGACCATCAAGTTCAAGAACAAAGAGCGTCTTGCAAAATATATCCTGGAGCACAATGGTGTTGAGGTTGACCCGCACTCTATCTTCGATATCCAGGTTAAGAGACTTCATGAGTACAAACGTCAGCTTCTTAACATCCTGCATGTGATCTATCTGTACAACCAGATCAAGGCACATCCGGAGATGGATTTCTATCCAAGAACATTTATCTTTGGTGCAAAAGCTTCCGCAGCTTACGCACGTGCAAAGAAGATCATCAAGCTGATCAACTGTGTGGCAGATGTTGTAAACAATGATGCTTCCATCAACGGTAAGCTGAAGGTTGTATTCATCGAGAACTACCGTGTATCCAACGCTGAGATCATTTTTGCGGCAGCAGATGTTTCCGAGCAGATCTCCACAGCAAGTAAAGAGGCTTCCGGTACAGGTAACATGAAATTCATGCTGAACGGTGCTCCGACACTTGGAACCATGGATGGTGCTAACGTTGAGATCGTACAGGAGGTTGGCGAGGAGAATGCATTTATCTTCGGTATGAGCTCCGACCAGATCATCAACTATGAGAACAACGGCGGTTACGATCCGGACTTCATCTACAACACAGATCCGGAGATCCGTCAGGTACTGATGCAGCTGATCAACGGAACCTTCTCCAGCGATACAGAGATGTTCCGTGACATCTACAATTCACTTCTCGACAAACGCAACATGCCGAGACCTGACCAGTACTTCATCCTTGGCGACTTCCGTTCCTATGCAGAAGCACAGAAACGTGTTGAGGCAGCATACAAAGATGAGAAACGCTGGGCGAAGATGGCACTTCTGAACACAGCATGCAGCGGTAAGTTCACATCCGACAGAACCATTCAGGAGTATGTAGATGATATCTGGCACCTGGATAAGGTTATCGTAAAAGAGAACTAAAAAACATTTGATTTGACAACACCTGACTTCATTTGTATAATGAAGTCAGGTGAATAATTGAATGAAAGGAAGCTTTCAGGCGAACAGGTGAGATTCCTGTACAGGAAAATGCGTTGTCGTACAGTCGGCGGGCCGGAGCTTTTTTTAAAAAGATAGTGACTACAGAAGTCAGTTTGCGCATAAAGAACGTCTATCAGGTAACAGAAATCCCGTAAGGGACTTTTTCTGTTACCTTTTTTGTTGCCCTCGTGGCATCATGATCTTTCAATTAAAACAGCAAAAAAGAAAGCTGTCACCGAAAAATCAAAAGGAGGAAAGGTTATGAAACGCAAAAAAATTCTCAGTATTCTTCTTGCAAGTGCTATGATCGGCACTGCTCCGGCATCTGCCTGGGCCGCTGATTTCACAGACACAAATGTGGTTGACGCAGAAGAAGTAACAGAGGAAGCTACAGAGGAGGACGTTCCGGAACAGCAGGAGGATGACGCAGAAAGCATTGATCTGGAAGCAGATGACGCAGAAGATCTTTCACAGGATGAAGACGCAGCAGCTGTTTCCACACAGGAGAGCGAAGATCCGTTTTCCGCAGGAGAGGCTGTAGCAGCATTTGCAGATGGTGAGGAAAGCGGAGATCTGACACTGGCAGGAACCGGTACAGAGGCAGATCCGTACCTGGTTACATCCACAGCTGACATTCAGGCAGTTGCAGATTATGTAAACAACGGAAAAGGTACTTTTGCAAACCAGTATCTGAAATTTACAGAGGATATCACACTTCCGGAAGGATGGACTCCGATCGGAATAAAAACATCCAAATTCCAGGGAAATCTGGACGGAGACAACCATCTGCTGACAGTACCGAAAGGGGAGAAATGTCTTCTTGGTTATGTAGCAGATTCTACTCTGAAAAATCTGAATATCTATGGAGAGCAGATCGCGTCTGACGGTGTTGTCTGTAATTATGAGGTTGATCACAGTTCCAGAAACCCGATCAAGATCGACAATGTAACTTTAAAAGCAGGAACACAGACTTTGAAATCCGGATTTATCGGAGGATATGCATCCGGACAGAACCAGATCACCATCACCAACAGTACTGTAGAAAAAGGTGTTGTGATCGGATATGACAAAGCACAGTCCAATATCGGTTCCTTTGGTGGTGACTTCAACGGAACTATCGAGAACTGCGTAAGTTACGCAGATGTCTACGGAACAAAATACGTAGGCGGTATCAGCGGAAACAAAGGTCAGTCTATGGGAACCTATGCACTGAAAAACTGTAAGTTCTACGGAACCGTAACTGCAAGCGGAAATTACGCAGGTGGTATTTCCGGCGGCGGATACGGCGGAACACGGTGGGGTGAATCTTCTGCGCCGAACACACCAGGTGTAACGATTCAGGACTGCTATTCCAACGGAACGATCACAGGAAATGACTATGTAGGTGGTATCCTTGGTTCTGAGACCGGTATGGTACAGTGCTGGGACAACGGTATCCAGTATATTCAGAACAACTCCTTTGAGGGAACGGTAAGCGCAACAAACGGAACACGTGTCGGCGGTGTGATCGGTTACATCAAAGGTATTGATAAATACAACATCATCGAGAACAATGAGTATACCTGTAAAGATGTAAAAGGAATCGGAGCGATCGATTTCGTTGATACAAATTATGCAAATCCCACACCTGTGGAAGGCGTAACTTATTACAATTCAGAAAACGGAAGGCCAAGTATTTCCGGTGCAACGAAAGCACAGCATAACCGTACCGATGATCCTCTCGGTGCAGATGCAGATAAGCTTACCAAACTGGTAGTGCCGAAGATCAAAGTTTCCCTTACGATCTTAGGTGACCAGGTTCACGACAGTGATAAAGATCATCAGTATCATACCTACTATGCAGGAAATCTGGAGACCTGGCTGGAGCAGAGTGAGTATACCGTTGTAGAAGGCTCTACGGCAAAAGATGTCATTGACGCAGCATTACTTGCCAACAACATGACATGCGAGAATCCATCCGGAAACTACATTGCGTCCATCACAAAAGGTGATGTTACACTTGGCGAGTTTACAAACGGAAAATACAGCGGATGGATGTATACATTAAACGGCTCTTATCCGGATCTTGGAGTTTCCGAGCAGGAAGTAAAGAACAATGACCAGATCGTTCTTCATTACACAGACTACTATCCGGAAGAAGAGAATCATGTCTGGGAGACAGCATGGACATTTGACAAAAACGCCCACTGGCATGAATGTGCAAATTCCAAAAACGAAAATTCCTGGTGCAACATCTCCAGCAATGAGAGAAAGAACGGATATGCAGCACATACCTATGACAAAGGTAAAGTAACAAAAGCAGCTACCTGTACAACAGCAGGTGTGAAAACATATACCTGTACAGTCTGCGGCGCAACAAAGACAGTAAGTATCCCGAAGACAAGACATACTTACACCTGGAAAACAACAACAAAAGCAACCGTATTCAAACCGGCAGTACAGACAAAAGTCTGCTCCAAATGCGGTTATAAAACAAAGACAACCAGACCTTACGGCAAAAAACTGACTCCAACCCTGAAACTGAACGCAACAAAGATCACTCTGAAAGTAAATCAGTCCACATCCAGAGTGAAAGTAACAGGACTTGCCAACGGTGATGCTGTAAAGGCATGGGGAACTACCAACAAAAAGATCGTAACTGTAAGCAGCAAAGGTGTGATCAAAGCCGGAAAAACAGCTGGTACAGCAAAAGTTTCCGTAACCTTAAAGAGCGGAAAGAAAGCTTATATCACAGTAACTGTTCAGAAATCTACAGTAAAAACAACAAAGATCACAGGTGTAAAATCTGCCCTTACTCTGAAAAAAGGAGCAAAGACAACCCTGAAACCAGTACGTACACCGTTCACATCCGGTGAGAAGATTACTTACACTTCTTCCAATAAGAACGTGGCAACCGTAAGCAGCACAGGTGTGATCACAGCAAAAAAAGCAGGAACAGCAGTGATCACCGTAAAGAGCGGAAGCAAAAAAGTAACATGCAAGGTAACAGTTAAATAAAGCTGTTATCCCCTGAAAAATAAAAGCGGCATTTTTTCACAGAATGAAATGTGAAAAAATGCCGTTTTTGATCATTTGATCATAAATATTCAACTTTAAAATCAAATTCCTTACAATACTCATCTACTTTGGAACCTTTATAACACCGGATGGTACAGGCACGGTTGATGATCCATGGCCCGATAAAATCGGGATCGTGTCGGATCTCCAGATATTTCATACGGTTACATCCGTGGAATACCCATTTGCCGATATAATGGATATTTGTGGGAAGACAGACATAAGTAAGATTCATACACTTAAAAAATGCGCTTTCGTCCAAAAATTCCAGGGACTGGGGAAGATGAAGTTCTTCTATGGCACAAAAATAAAAAGCCTCTTTTCCGATACGTTTCAGACCTTCCGGGAAATCCACGGAACGGAGATTTTTACAGCGGTAAAAAGCACGGTCTTCGATGAGGGTAAGTGCGGAAGACAGCTGAAGGGATTCCAGGGAGGTACACTGTGAAAAAGCTTCGGAGCGGATCCGGGAAATCTGTGAATCATGGGGAAAGATCACACATCCAAGCTTTCGGTTCTCCTGAAAGGCGGCTCTCGGGATAGAAGAAAGTGCCTGAGGAAGAATGACTTTTTTCAGGGAATTACATTGAGAAAATACGTTGGATCCCATATTTTCCACCTGGGTGGGAAGCAATACTTCTTTCAGAAGAGTGCAGCCCTGAAAGGTTCTGGCGCCGATATTTTTAAGCGTGTCCGGAAAACAGACAGAGGAGATCTTGGTCTTTTTCTGAAAAGCTTCCGACGCGATATATTCAATTGGCGCAGGGATCTTTACATTTGAGGAAAGATAGTTTCTTGCGTTGTTTTTGGAAATGACACGACTGGATCTGTAATAAGTACCTGACATAAAAAAGTCTCCTTCAACATAAAAAAAGACACCGCATCACAGGCAGATACGATGTCAAAAAAGAATTCTCCATTTATCATACGTGTAATAGCCGGCAGTATTTCCAAGCAGATCTCCTGACTTATGCAGTCACGTTTATCCCCTTCTTATACGATAAATTACAATGGTTCACGGATAAACTAAGCAAATACAGTAGCACGTCTGTTGAGGATTCTCACCTTATTCCCTTTTAATCCGGTTTTCTGCAGGAAAAAACCGGAACTTGAAAACGTCTATATTTAATATTTTTGGGTGTCTGATTATTATATCACAGAAAAAGGACAGATACAATTGTTTTCCGGGTTTTCGTTTGACAGACAAGAGGAAATAAACTATAATTTCAGTATAAAATTTCATAGAAAAGAAAGACGTGCAAACAGGTGTGATTCCTGTACATGTAAGTGCGATGCCGTACAGTCGGCGGGCGGTTTTTCTTTCATGTAAGGTAGCATTGGTTTGCGCATAGGAACATCTATCAGGTAACGGAATCCCCTTGGAAAAGAGGGATTATTTTCCGTTACCTTTTTTGTTGCTTTTTTTGTGCAGAGAAAAGGAGGAAGAATGGAAAGTAAGAGGAAAAAGACGCTGTTTAATGTGATCATGGTAGTACTGATCCTGGTCATTGCCGGATGCGGAGTGATGGCAGTGGGAAATCTGAAAGGATGGTTTGATAAAGGATCGGACAGCGTTCTTATGACAAAGAACGTAAAAGGTGTGGCCAATATTCAGAGAAACGGTGTGGGCTATGGCCTGGAAAAAAATGTGGCATTGAGAGCCGGAGATATTCTTGAGACGAAGAACGGAACCACAGCGGAGCTTTCAGCCGGAGAAAACAATACACTTTCACTTAACGCAAATACGAAACTTACTGCGGAATCCGTAGAAAAAAACAATTTGAAACTTACTGCGGATCAGGGAGAGGTTTTTGCGGATCTTACGGATTCTGTGGGAAAAGCAGAGATCGCTCTTGATGAAAATACGCTTACCTTTGAGACAGGAGTCTTTTCCGTAAGCGCACAGTCCGGAAGCGGCGCTGTGTATGTATTTAAGGATGAAGTGGAACTGGCCGAAGCGGACGGAAAAACCACAACCGTAACAGCCGGCGAAAGTGCTCAGATGACAAAAAGTGAGGACGGAAGCTGGAAAGTAGAAACAAGTAAGATCTCAGCAGGAGCATTAAATGAATATATGATCCAGCAGCTGCTGGGATGCGCAGATAAAGACAGTTTATGTTTTACACCGGAGGAACTTCAGAAAGTTCTGGATGACAGAGCCGCAGAGAAGAAAGCAGCTCTTGAGAAGAGTTTAAATTCTACAAACAAGATTCCGAAGACTTCAGAAAAATCGGATGATAAAAAGTCTGCAGATGGATCTGCGAAACAGAATTCCGATACAACAGACGGAAATACCGCAGACACTGCAGGCAGCGGAGAGAACACAACACAGGAATACACACCGGATGCTTCTCAGGATGAGACGGATTCTTCCGGAGAAGACACCGCAGGCAGTGATGGAGATGTATCCGATGACGGCAGTTCTGATGATGGTTCCGGTGACGGGGATTCTCAGGATACCAAGCAGTGTACCATCACGATCCTCTGCGATACCATCCTTAATAATATGGACAATCTGACAGCCGGAAAAGAAGCTTATGTGCCGGCAAACGGAGTGATCCTGGATACCAGTACCGTAGAGTTTACAGAGGGAGAAACCGTTTTTGAAGTACTTCAGAGAGTTTGTGAGTACGCCGGAATCCAGCTGGAATATTCCTGGACGCCTATGTATGACAGTTACTATATTCAGGGAATCAACAACCTGTATGAATTTGACTGTGGAGCACAGTCCGGATGGATGTATAAAGTAAACGGATGGTTCCCGAATTACGGATGTTCCAAGTACACACTGGAGGACGGAGACGACATTGTGTGGTGCTTTACCTGCAATGGTCTTGGCGCGGATGTCGGTGCGGAATATAACGGTGAGTGACAGCAAAGGGAGTAAAAGATATGCAGAGAAAAAAATTTCTGGCACTGATGCTGACGGCTGCTCTTGTGGGGCAGCCGGGAGCTCCTGTTTCAATTATGGCGGCAGAAACAGACGAAAGTTCCGATTTCGGATCGTTTGGATCAGAAGCTTCTGACACAGCAGAAAAAAAATTGCCGGTGATCACGGAGGACCTGTCGGAGGAGACCATTACATATGATCTCAATGAAAAGGCAGAGCCTTTAAAGGTTCAGACGGAAGAATCCGGCAAGCTGAAATATCTGTGGCTGAAAAGTGATGACAACGAGAATTTTTACAAAATAGAAAAGTCCGACAGCCAGGAAAAGACAAAAGAAGAACAGACCGGGGAACAGCAGGGGGAAAACAGCCAGCCGGAGTATGAAGATACACAGGAGTATACACCGGCTACAGATACAGCCGGAACCTTCTACTACAAAGTCCGGATCTGGAATTCAGAAGAAACAGACGAAAACGCTTACGTAGAAAGTAAGACTGTCTGTCTTCAGGTGTTAGATCCGTCCGCTGAAGACCATAGTGGATCGGATGCTACAGATGGGAAAAAGGACGGAGAGCAGAAGGATCCGGCAGCATTGGATAAAGAAGATCCGGCTGCAGATCATACATCAGGTGATACCGCAGAAAATTCGGGGAACGAAAAAGATGCGGATCCGGACGGCGAAAATTCCGGAAGTGAAGACAGTGGAAATGCGGCTGATGACGGGAAAGATTCCGGCAATGAAGCTGGTGAGAACACCGGTAACGAAGAGGACAATACCGGAGAATCTGGTGGTGAGAACATCGGAGATGAAGATCCTGCCGCTGAAGATACCGATAAAAAAGACACGGATATCGCCGAAAACGATTCCGAGAATCATCTTCCCAAACGTCAGGAAGACATCCCGGAAAGTGAAACTTACGAAACCGAAGGTTACTGGAACGTCTCTCTCAGTGAGATCTTTCAGGATCCGGACGGAGATGATCTGACCTATTACGAAAAAGGAGAAAGAGATGAGGACTGGACTCCTGTAGACGGAGATTCTTACCTTTGTCACCTGGAAGAAAATCAGGAGACCTATCTTTTTACTGCAAAGGATCAGGAAGGTTACGGAGATGTTTATGCCGTAACTCTGAAAAAGAAAGACGCGGCGGAACTGGAAGTATCAGAAGCACAGAAGGCTCAGGAGAAATCCGCGGCAAAGGATACGGAAGAGGAACTTTTCTCATCCGGAGACGCAGAGGCAGCTTCTGCTTCCAATACGGCAAGTTTTAATACCATTTATAAAGAAACCGGAGAACATCTGGCATTCATGGCAGAAAAAAGCGCACCTGTAAACGGAACGCTGTGCGGTGAATGGATGGTGATCGGCCTTATGCGAAGCGGCCAGCCTGTGGACGCATCGGTTTACAGCCGTTATAAATCCAATCTTGTGGATGTGGTGAAACAGAAAAAAGGTGTACTCCATGATAAAAAATATACGGAATATTCCAGGGCAGTTCTGGCGCTTACAGCCATTGGAGAAGATGTTACCGATGTAGGAGGATACAATCTTCTGCAGCCGCTGTCCGATTTCGACCAGACAGTATGGCAGGGAGTTAACGGAACGATATGGGCTCTGATCGCCTTTGACAGCCATGATTATGAGATCCCGAAAGCAGCGGTCGGAAAAACGCAGACAACCAGGGAAAAACTGATCAACAACATTCTGTCGCAGGAAGTATCCGGCGGCGGATGGAGCATCATGGGCGGAGCAGACAGTGACGTGACAGGAATGGCACTGCAGGCTCTGGCACCATATTATAAGAGTAATTCTTCCGTAAAAGCGGCAGTAGACAGAGCGCTGAAAAAACTTTCCTCTATGCAGCTTTCGGACGGAACTTTCGGAACTATGGGACACAGCACCTCCGAGAGCTGTTCCCAGGTAGTGACCGGACTTTCGGCACTTGGTATCGACTGTGATAAGGATTCCCGCTTTATCAAAAACGGAAAGTCCCTTCTTCAGGGATTATTAAGTTACTACGACGGAAAAGAGGGATTTCTTCATGTTGCCGGAAATGGCTATGACCAGATGGCAACGGAACAGGCATACTACGCAATGACTGCATACAGCCGAATGAAAAACGGGAAAAATTCCCTTTATGATATGACCGATGTGGCGATCAAATCAGACAAGGAAAAAGCGGCAGAAGTGACGAAACTGATCGAGGCACTTCCGTCAAAGATCACCATGAGTAATTTCCAGAAAGTGATCACTGCATATGCCGCATACAATGGACTGAATTCCACACAGAAAGCGGTTATCTCCAAGACAAATAAGGATAAGCTTCTCAAAGCCTATGCGGAGGCTCAGGATGTGGAAGTGAAGTATGTGGAAGGTCTGATCTCAAAGATCGGAAAAGTAACATTGTCCAGTGAAGAAAAGATTACAGATGCAAAAACAGCCTATAATTCCCTTTCTTCCGCTCAGAAAAAGAAGGTTACAAACTATTCTGTTCTGACAGCAGCGGAGAAGGCACTGCAGCAGTTAAAAAAAGCAACAGAACCCACACCTACCACAAAACCATCCGGCCCGTCAGGAAAACCGGGTTCCAAGGTAAATCTGGTAACACCGAAACCAACGGCAACTCCCGGGGCAGCGAATCCGTCCAAAACAAAATCTGCCGGAGGTTCCACCAAATCAGCAACTGTAGGAAGCGGCAGCAAATCCTCTTCCAAAACAGGAAGCAGCAAATCTTCCGCCAAGAAGAGCACTGCAAGTACCAAAAAAGCAAATTCCAATAAAACAGATTCCAAGACGTCTGCAGCCGAAACAAAAGCAACTGAGACAACGGCATCCAAAAAAGTTGTCAGCGAAATGAAGACGTTTTTCGACAAAAAGAGAAAAGATCCGTATCCGTCAAAGATTGATGATTATTCCGAAAAGCAGATCAAAGAACTTGGAAAAACCTGGAAAAATTATGAGAAACTTTCCGAAGGGGAAAAGAAAGCAGTTCAGGAAGAGAAAACCTATCAATCCTTCCAAAAGCTTCTTACCGCTCTTGGTGAAAAATATCATTTTGACCAGGCTACCGGAACGAATCTGGATGACAACAAGGATGAGGCATTACCGTGGTATGTCCAAATGGTGGTAAATCCAAAGATCGCAGACGAAAGCGAAGTGGAGACCATCCAGAAAGTCCTGGGCAAAAAATCCGAGGTACTTTCCCTGAATGAAATTCATTTTGTAGATACCCTTACCGGGGATGACTGGAAGCCGAAGGACATTTTGAAGGTGCAGCTTCCAATGGCAGATCTGGGCGATTATAAGAGCTGTATGATCGTACATATCACAGATAAGGGAAAAGTGGAATTCCTGAAAGGAAAGATATCAGACAGCTATATTTCCTTTGACGCGGCAGAATTTTCTTCTTACGGAATCGTAGGATTTATGGGAGATTCCGACGAGATACTTTCCGGGCAGGAAAAGAAGAAACCGGTATGGCCGTGGATCGCAGCCGGCGGAGCAGCGCTGATCCTGGTAGTGATCCTGGGCGGTGTACAGATCGCGGACAGCCGCAGAAAAAAGAAGGATAAAGGTGAAAAATAAAAATGAATGAAAAAAAAGATACTTTTTCCACCTTTCATCCGGTAATCAATTTTACCTTTTATATTGGCGCGTTTTTGCTGGGGATGATGCTGATCCATCCGGTTTTTCTGGCAGTTTCGGCAATCACAGCAGCGGCTTTTTACATTACCGTAAAAGGAAGAAAGGCGAAGAGTTTTCTGTTTGGAATGATTCCGCTTTTTCTCATGCTGTCCTTTATCAATCCTTTGTTTAACACCTACGGAGACAGGGTTCTTTTTACCTGGTGGAACGACCGGCCCTACACGCTGGAGGCACTTGCGTACGGAACAAGCCTTGCTGCGATGGTAGTGACCATTCTTTTATGGTTTGCTTCCTACAGTTTTGTGATGACCAGCGATAAGTTCCTGTACCTGTTTGGAAAAGCAGCTCCATCGGTTTCGCTGGTGCTGACGATGATCCTGCGTCTTCTGCCTAACTACGAAAAAAAGATCGCGCAGATCGGCAATGCAAGAAAAAGCATCGGCATGTCCGCAGAGAATGGAACCACAAAAGAAAAAGCAGAGCATGGACTGACCATCGTATCCGCGATGACCTCCTGGGCTCTGGAAGGCGGCATCATCATGGCAGACAGTATGCGCAGCCGTGGGTTTGGTACCGGGAAAAGAACGACATTTTCCCTGTACCGTTTTGAAAAAAGAGATAAGATCCTGCTGGCGATCATGGCGGGTTTTCTTGCCATTGTGATCTTCTGCTGTATCATGGGCGGCAGCAGCGCGCAGTACACACCGGAATTTCTGGTGGCAATGAGCCCATATACCGTTGTAGGAGCAGTTGCCTACGGAGCGTTTCTGGCTCTTCCTACAGCAGTTAATATTACGGAGGAAATCATATGGCACATTTTGAGATCAAAGATCTGAGCTTCTATTATCCTACAGAAAAAAAGAAGCCGGCTCTTTCCCATATTAACTTAAAGATCGAGAGAGGCCAGTATGTCACAGTCTGCGGAAAAAGCGGCAGTGGCAAGACCACACTCTTAAGACATCTGAAAAGCGTACTTGCGCCTCACGGAAAAACAGAGGGCGAGATATTTTTTGAAGGAAAACCTCTGAAAGATGCGGATCTTCGGACCCAGTCGTCCAGAATTGGGTACGTTATGCAGAATCCGGATAACCAGATCGTCACAGATAAGGTGTGGCATGAGCTGGCATTTGGGCTGGAGAGTCTTGGCATGGATCAGAAGACCATCCGTCTCCGTGTAGCAGAGATGGCCAGTTATTTCGGCATCCAGGGCTGGTTCCATAAAAACGTGACAGAACTCTCCGGAGGGCAGAAACAGCTTCTGAACCTGGCTTCCATTATGGCCATGCAGCCAAGTATCCTGATCCTGGATGAGCCCACCAGTCAGCTGGATCCCATTGCGGCTACGGATTTTCTGAATACAGTGCGAAAGATCAACCGGGAGCTGCGGACAACGATCATCATTACAGAGCACAGACTGGAAGACATTTTTTATGCATCCGATAAAGTTGTGGTGGTGGAAGACGGAAAGATCATTGCAGACGATGAACCGAGAAAGATCGGTGATTTCCTGAAAAACGGAAACAACGACATGTTTGCGGCAATGCCCACACCGGTACAGATTTATTACGGAGTAAAAAAATTCCAGGAAGAAAAGAACCTGAAGCCGGAGAAAGAAACCATAAAATGTCCTCTTACAGTCAGAGAGGGCGGTGACTGGTTAAGCCACATGTTTGAAGAAAAAACGCCGGCTGTTACCAGAATCGAGGAAAAGATCACCACAGATCCGGACGAAGTAAAAGATCCGGCAGTTCTGGTAAAAGAAGTCTGGTTCCGTTACGAAAAAGACACGCCGGATGTATTGAAAGGAATCACGTTCCAGGTACCGCAAAATTCCCTGTTTGCCATTGTTGGCGGAAACGGCGCAGGAAAATCCACGACCCTGAAAGCGATCAGCAACATCTGTAAGCCTTATCGCGGAAAAGTTTTGATCCAGGGAAAACCTGTGAAGAAATATAAGTCTGGAGAACTTTTTGACCATTTACTGGCAATGCTTCCTCAGGATCCACAGAGCCTTTTTGTGAAAAAAACAGTTCGGGAAGATCTGGAAGAAATGCTTCGCGGAAAGGATGAAGAGAAGAAGAGCAGGATTGAAAAAGTAGCGGAAACCTGTCATATTTCCCATCTTCTGGAACATCATCCTTATGATCTTTCCGGAGGAGAGCAGCAGAGAGCGGCGCTGGCAAAAGTGCTCCTCACAGATCCGAAGATCCTTCTGCTGGATGAGCCTACCAAAGGAATTGATAATTTCTTCAAGCTGGAATTTGCAGAGATCCTGAAGGATCTGAAGAAACAGGGAGTGACGATCATCATGGTTTCTCATGATGTGGAATTCTGTGCAAAATACGCAGATCTGGTAAGTATGTTTTTTGATGGCAGCATCATCACCACAAATACACCAAATCGTTTCTTTTCACAGAACAGTTTCTATACAACGGCAGCAAACAGGATGAGCCGCCATATCTTTGAAAACGCTATTACAAATGAGGATGTGATCGAATTATGCAGACAGAATCTGTAAAATACTGGACTTTAAAAAGGATCCTGGGCTATGTACTGATCCTGATCCTGATGCCGGTGACTCTGATGGTGTCCTGGCATTTCGGAGATCGAAAATATTATCTGTGCAGCCTGATCCTGATCGTTTATTCTATAATCCCGTTTTTGCTCAGTTACGAAAAAAGGAAACCCCAGGCAAGAGAGCTGGTAACGATCGCCGTGATGTGTGCCATTGCAGTGGCTTCCAGAGCTGCGTTTATCATGCTTCCGCATTTTAAGCCCATGTTGGGAATCATTATGATCACAGGAATGGCTTTTGGCGCAGAAGCGGGATTTCTGACAGGAGCTCTTGGAGCTTTTGTGAGCAATTTTATCTTCGGACAGGGACCCTGGACTCCGTGGCAGATGTTTGCCTACGGGATCGGAGGACTTCTGGCAGGGCTTCTTGCAAGAAAAGGGATCATGACAGAGAAAAAGAGGATCCGCACGGCAGTGATCGGTTTTCTGATCATTCTGTGTATTGTGGGACCGCTTCTTGACACCTGCTCTGTTTTTACTATGGTAACAAACTTTACCCGGGCTTCTGTAGGCGCGATCTATATGTCAGGCCTTCCGGTAAATATTGTACATGGAGTTGCAACAGCACTGACACTTTTGATCCTGTGTAAACCGATGATGGAGAAGCTTGAGAGAATCCGGATCAAATACGGAATGATGGGTGAGGAAGATGAGATTTGACAGTTACCATCCGGTGATAAACCTGATCTACTTTGCGGCAGCAATCGTATGTACCATATGGTTTCATCATCCGGTATTCCTTGGGATATCTTATGTCTGCGCATTTGTATATTCCGTAAAACTCAATGGGAAAAGAGCGGTGATCTTCAATCTGTGTCTGATTCCGCTGATCTTTCTGTATGCGGCCTGGTATTCCTATTACAATCATTTCGGAGTGACAAATCTCCGTCAGAATTTTATCGGAAACCAGATTACCCTGGAATCTGTGGTATATGGAATTGTCCGCGGAACCACTGTGGCAGCAGTGATCATGTTTTTTTCCTGTGTGTTCGCTGTGGTGTCATCGGATAAAGTAGTATATCTTTTCGGAAGGATATCGCCCAGATTATCCCTGTTTCTGTCCATACTTTTACGGTGTGTCCCGAGAGTGAAGGAACGTGCCAGGAAGATTGAGATATCCAGAGAGGGTATTGGGAAAGGGGTACGGCAGGGAAATATCCTGGAGAGATTTTTGCACGGATTAAGCCTGATCTCCATTGTGATCACCTGGACGCTGGAGGATTTTGTGGAAAGTACGGTTTCCATGAAGAGCAGGGGTTATTCGCTCCGGGGAAGAACGGCTTTTTCCATTTATCGTTTTGATAACAGAGACAGAAGTTTTGTTGTGATGATCTTTCTCTGTCTGACTTTTGTGGCATCGGCCATTCTTCTGGACCAGACAGAGATCTATTATAATCCGGAGATCATTATGAATCCGGTTACTCCCATGTCTTTTGTATTTTATGTGGCTTACGCAGTGCTGCTGCTTTTGCCCATGGGATTGCAGATCGCAGGGGAGATCCGTTACAAGAGGAAGAAATAAAAAGTGTGAACATTATTGTGAAGGCTGAATTCACCGGAGGTCTTCACAAGATGTAATAAATGGCACAGGAATCTGTACCGAGAAAAAGAAAGAGAGGTAAAAAGATGCTTAGAAAAGAACTGCAGAAAAAAATGCAGGCAGTTGCAATGGCAGCTGTTGTGACACTTACCACCGTAGGTGCACCGGCTACTACCTTTGCCGGAGAACTTCCCGGAGAATTAACTGCCGAAGCCTTCTCTGATAATGGGGAGGCAGTGACAGAAGAGGTCACAGAGGATGATTTTTCGGACGGAGAAACCGCTGCGGGACAAAGCAGCGCAGGAGAAAACGAAGTAGTTGATGTTCCGGCTGCACAGGCTGAGGAGAGCAGCGAAGGAAGCACAGAGGACGAGCAGGCAAAAGCCCAGGCTTATCTGAAAGAAAACTTTATTGACGGAAGCAATAAGATCATAACCAGTGGCGGTACAGGCGTTACAAAAAGTGAGGATGGTCTTACTTACAATGTTGCCCTTACGATCCCGACCAGCGGATATGCTATCAGAAGTATGAGATTAAAATATGTGAATACTGTTTATAAAACAGGATGGTACATTGATAAGGATAATCCGTATGTTGGCTATAAAGCTCCGGCGACAAACGGTAGCAGAAGTATCACAAGACCTACCGCAGAGCAGGGTCCATACACCTTCACAGCAACCCTGAAACTTTTCGCCCTTGATACAGACACAACAGCGATCAACGACGGAACTGCAACAGCGCTTGCAACACAGGACTTCACCATCGTTCTGGCTCCGGAAAAGAAGAACTATACCGTAAATATCAAACCGGTAAACGCAAAAACAGGGGAAGCCATTGAAGGCGCAACCGTAGATATTCAGAAAGACTGGAGTTCCCTTACTCCGGCAGACGATGGAAGCTATACACTGGTAGAAGGTTCCGAGTATACACTGACAGTAACCGCAGACGGATACGATAAATATACACAGACGATCCTTCCATCTGCAAGCGGAGATATAGAAGTAAAGCTTTCTCCGATCGTATACAGAAATACAACCTTCGCAGTGACAGGAAATGACGGAGCAACCATCACAGACGCGGATATCACAGTAAAAGAAGGCTGGTATACAACTCTCAGACCGCAGGAAGACGGAAGCTACAAGCTCCAGGCAGGCAAAGAGTACAAATATACCATCACAAAAGACGGATATAAAGAAGCATCCGGAAGCTTCACCGTACCGGATGAGGCAGGCGATTATACCTTCCCTGTCACCCTTCAGTCCAATATCGATCCTGCAGATCAGGCAGCGGTAGACGCAGTAAAGAAAGCCTTTGACGCAGAATTCGGAACCTTACGTCCTGTTTACGGAACCGATTCTAACATTGCGGACATGGTACTGGCAAAAGTCAAAAAGTACAATCTGGATGTAGATGTATCCAATGTAAAGGTTTCTCTTGCAACATCTGAGGATACGGATTATATCGGCACTGACGGAACCATTCATTATGTAAAGAGTGATCTGAACAGCATGGGTGTGTATTCCAAGAGCCTGGACTGCACCTTTAAGTTTACCTGCAACAACGCGTCTGCAGTATCTGAGAACCGCAGAGTAACTGTCAGCTGGGATCAGGAATATTTCAGAGGCAAAATGCAGGCAGAGGCTGACCAGCTTACCTGGGACAGCATAAAAGGAAATAATGCGTCACAGGAGGAAGTAACTTCTGATCTGACACTTCCGGGCTGCATGGGTACCAGCATGCGTAATATATGGTCTACCGTAACATGGGAATCTTCTGATCCGGATGTGATCTCTATCCAGAATCCGTCCATCGATTCCCCGATCTATCCGAGAACCGGAAAGATCAACCCGAAAACAGAGGACACAGAGGTTACTCTGACAGCTACCTTTAAGGCAAACGATATACTCCTTAATGAGTATATTGAAAAAGCCGACAGCTTCGGAACCATTACAAAAACCTTCAAAGTAACGGTAAAGGGAAGCGGAAGCCAGGCACCGACTGAGGAAGAATTAAAGGCGATTCTGGATAAATATTATACAGCAGATCAGCTGAAGGATTTTACAACGCAGACACAGCTTGATACAGCGAACTGTACCGGTGACATCCAGCTTCCTCGTTACACAAGGATCAAAGATGAAAACGGTGAGTATGTATTCAATAATAAAGAGATCACAGTAACCTCCAGTGATGCGAACCTGATGAAGATCAACGGATACAGAGCAGCGGTGGATCTGTTTACGTATGATAAAGATACGACAGCAAATCTTATCGTTACCTTCACAAGAGAAGGCGTAACTGCCACAAAAGAGATCCCGATCACAGTTTCCGTAAAAGATATCAACGAAAAGCTGGACGCAGAAATTGCTATGATGGATTACGCAAAAGCCCATTATTTCGATGGTATCAAAGGTGACAATGCCGACGCGGACAGCATTACCACAAACCTTCACGCATTCCAGGAAATGTATCTGGACAACGAAGGAAAAGCTGTCTGGGTATACAATGCAGATGACAAAACAGGCGCAGGTATCATCACAGATGATTATTTTGATGACCCGTGGATCATGGAAGGACAGGGATACAATCACTTCAAATCTTCCAACAACGCAGTGATCCAGCATGAAAACCTTGTTGTAAACAGACCGGAGAGCAATACACAGATCACCATCAGTTCTCTTCTTTCCAGTGAGAAATATGGCCAGTTTGCAAAAGATCATCTGGATAACGCAAAACTTCAGAAACTTTATAAACAGGAAGCATCTGTTACAGTAACCGTAAAGGGAACAAAAGCAGAAGGCGAAGCTCTGAAAGCTAAGATCCAGGAAGCAAATACACTTCTTGAGAGCATCACAGAGGGAACAGAAGCAGGACAGTATCCGGAAGGAACAAAAGATGCCCTTTCCGAAGCAATCAAAGCTGCACAGGCAGTTTCCGATAACGCCGAGGCAACAGAAGCACAGCAGACAGAAGCAATCACAGCCCTTGCCAAGGCTATGAAAGACTGCCAGGATTCCAGGATTCCGCAGAGTGCTGATGTAACTGTCATCGCCGGTACCGAAGCAAACACAGCCGGAAAAACACAGGCCCTTACAGTAAAGGCTACAGACGCAGCACTTTACGGATATGTAAAACCGGAGAAAGTACAGGCAGAGGTAACTGTTCTTGACGCACTTGCAGATCTTCATGCAGCAATGTACGGAGATGCATTTAAGGCAGCACCGGAAGATTACCTGGTAGTAAATGAGAGTGGCTTGATCAGCAAAGCGTTTGGAGTTACTACTGCTAATATAAGCTTCTTTGTAAACAACAAAATGCCGCTGGGTGACAGTGGATATGGAAGCATGTGTAATGAAGCCGTTCTGAACAGCGGAGATGTTTTAAACGTATTCTTCTATAATGACACAGCAGGATACAGTGACGAATATCTGTATTTTGACAGCATTGCATGCGACATCATGGCTAAGAAAGACTTTATCCTGAATGTAAAAGGATTTAAGGCAGCATGGGGTGAGGAGGCTTCTGCACAGAAGGATATCACCGTAGAACTCCGTGACAGCGAAGGTAAGACAGTAGCAACAGGAACCACCGATGAGAACGGAAATGTAACACTTAATGCACCGGCAGAAGGAACTTATACAGCAGCTATCGTAAAAACACCATATGAGTACTATATTCCGGTAGATGCCAAGGTTGTTGCCAAGGCACATGAGCATAGCTACACAACCTGGAAAAAAGTAAGCTCTGCAACCGTATTTGCTCCGGAGAAACAGGAAAGCACCTGTGATTTCTGTGGCGAGAAGACAACAAAAACTGTTGGCGAGAAACTTACACCAACCGTTAAACTTACAGCAACAAAACTGGCACTGAAAACGAAACAGTCTGTAACCGTAAGGGCAACAGGACTTGCAAAAGGAGATTACGTCAAGAGCTGGACATCCTCCAAAAAGTCAGTTGCAACTGTAGACAAAAACGGTAAGATCACAGCAACCTCCAAAGAGGGAACCGCAGTGATCACAGTAACTCTTGCAAGTAAAAAAACCGCAAAAGTAACTGTAACCGTAAAAATGATCAGAACAACAAAGCTCACAAAAGTACCGAAGACACTGAGCCTTACAACCGGAAAGAAATATACCCTGAAACCGGTTGTAACACCATCCAATTCTCAGGAGAAAGTTACTTACAAGAGCAGCAACACCAAGATCGCTACTGTAAGCAGCACAGGTGTGATCACTGCGAAAAAAGTCGGAAAAGTAACGATCACCGTACAGTCCGGAAAGCAGAAAGCAACGGTAACATTAACTGTGAAAAAAGCGCCTGCATTAAAAGTAATCAAAAATGTTCCGACTAAGAAAACCATCACAAAGGGTAAAACATACACATTAAAACCACAGCTTTACCCGTCAGGAGCAATTGCAAAGATCACTTATACAACCAGCAATAAGAGCATTGCCACAGTAGATTCCAAAGGCAAGATCACAGCAAAGAAAAAAGGAACTGCTGTGATCACTGTAAAAGCCGGAAAATTTACCGCAAAATGCAAAGTTACTGTAAAATAGGAAATTGATAAGAAATTAAAGATCACAGAAATGTGAAACCAAAAAACAGGGTCTGTCAGAAATGGCAGCCCTGTTTTTTGTTGTTTCTGTCAGAAAAAATCTGATCAGGCCGGATTGATGACGATCCGGTTCCGTCTGGCCAGAGCAATGGCGATATGACAGCCTTCCGCAATGGCACAGGCTTTGTCGGCAAAGCTGATGATCCAGGCTTCTCTGTTGCGTGGAAGAGGTCCCAGAGGGAACATATGTGAGAGAATTGCGTCCAGTTCTCTGTCCGTCATATCAAAGTGAGTGGCACTGTTTTCTGCGGCAGCTTTCGGGTGATAGAACGCCTGATGCTCACCGGTCGGTGTCTCTGCTTTGAAATCGTAAGGACAGAAATCGTGGAGAAGTCCTGCCCTTGCGGCGGCTTTCTCGTCACATCCCAGCTTCCTGGCAATGAACCAGGAGAGGTAGGAAACATTGATACTGTGCATGAGCCGAGTGGTCCACTGGTGGTGGGTGTACAGGCTCAGCTTCAGGAACTCTCTGTTGCAGAGGATGTTTTTCACAAGCTCATGATATTCCTGTGAGACCTCGTCCGACACTGTGATATCCATCGGCAATCACCTTCTTTCTTCTGTTTATAATTTCATTATGACGCTTATAGCGAAAAATGCAATAAAATTTATAGTTTTTTTAGAAATTAGCCGGGACAAATTTTTTTAGACTTTGCTGTGGGGTGTCGATCAGAATGTGAATGCCAGTCGCATTGGATGTTTTGTCCGGAAGGGATGTATGGTATAGTTTAATCAAATCAAATCAAGTAAGTCCCCTGCTTAAATTGCGAAAAGCAATAAGCAGTGGGTGGGGACTTGCTTGTATCAGGAGGAGTGAAAGCTCCTCCTGATAAACTGCGGAGCAGTTATTTGGTGTAGAGCTACGTAGCGAAGCGGATTGCGAATATCCGCTTGACTCAGCGAAAAAAATATTGTCGAGAGACATTCTTAAAAGACTGAGGAGGGTGAATGGATATGAAACCTGAAAAACTGATCGAAGTACTTTCCGTTGCAGAGAGATTAAAAGATGCGGTGCGTCATTGCTACACATCCGGTGGAAGGCGGGAGAGTGTTGCGGAGCATTCCTGGAGAATTACACTGATGGCTTATTTTGTCAGCGATGAGTTTCCGGATGCGGATCTTCTGAAAATTATGAAAATGTGTCTGATCCATGACCTGGGGGAAGCTTTTACCGGGGATATCCCAGCTTTTGAAAAAACGGATAAAGATTCGGAAAAAGAAGCGGATGTACTGGGCGAGTGGGTAAAAACCCTTCCGGAGCCATTTGATAAAGAGATGGCAGAACTATATCAGGAAATGGAAGCACAGCAGACTCTGGAATCCAGGATTTACAAAGCTCTGGACAAGCTGGAAGCTCTGATCCAGCACAATGAATCCGATATTAAAACCTGGATCCCGCTGGAATATGATCTGCAGATGACTTACGGAGATGAGCAGGTGAAATTCTCAGATTATCTGACAGAGCTTCGTGATCAGGTACGCGAAGACAGTGTGCGGAAGATTGAATGCAACAGAAAAGAGGGAACCATATAATCTGGCTCCCTCTTTTAAAAATCTTTATTTTATGATTTTATGCGGATTTCTTATTTACCGAAGTATCTCTTAAGCAGACCGGCGAATGCTTTTCCGTGTCTTGCCTCGTCCTTAGCCATCTCATGTACTGTGTCATGGATTGCGTCAAGGTTAGCAGCTTTCGCACGTTTAGCAAGGTCAAATTTACCAGCTGTAGCGCCGTTCTCAGCCTCTACACGCATCTGAAGGTTCTTCTCTGTGCTGTCTGTTACAACTTCACCAAGGAGCTCTGCGAATTTAGCTGCATGCTCTGCTTCCTCGTAAGCTGCTTTCTCATAGTAGAGACCTACTTCCGGATATCCTTCTCTGTGAGCAACTCTTGCCATTGCAAGATACATACCAACCTCAGAGCACTCACCCTCGAAGTTTGCTCTTAAGTCTGCAAGAATGTCTTCGCTGACACCCTTAGCTACGCCTACAACATGCTCAGCTGCCCATGTGAGCTCGCCTTCCTGTTTCTGGAATTTGGAAGCTGGTGCTTTACATACTGGACAGGCTTCCGGTGCCTGCTCGCCTTCATAAACATAACCGCATACTGTACATACCCATTTAGCCATAGTGATAATCTCCTTTTCTTATTGAAATTTATTGTTTAGTTGTGTTTCTTCTTAATTAATAATAGTAATTATTACTGTTTTATAGTAACATGTGATCTTTATTTTGTCAAGACTGTTTTTCTTCTTTTTTAAGGCATTCCTTGCAGATTCCATAGAAGCTTGCATCTACGTCAAAAACCTTGCCATGGACAAATTCTGCGGCTGCCTGCTCCAGAATTCCATTGAGACTGTCTGACTGCATATCGATCACCCGGTTGCACTTCGTACACATGAAATGTGAGTGCGGTGCGACGCGTCCATCATAGCGGTCCGCGCTTCCGAAATTGGTCAGCTTCCGGATCTCGCCGATGTCACTGAGAAGAGAAAGATTACGGTAGACAGTTCCGAGACTGATATTCGGATAAATCTGCCGAAGATTCTCGTATACTGTATCTGCCGTTGGATGATCTGTTCTGGATCTCAGAAATTCCTTGATCGATTCTCTCTGACGGCTGTATTTAAGTGCTGCCATAATATTTCCTCCATATCAGTAATAGTAATTATTACTGATATTATAATATACGACAGGACTTATTTTGTCAAGAGTTTTTGCGATAAAATTCTATACTAATTTTCTATTATATATTTGTGTATATTTGCTTTACATGGTCAGATGAAGTAAGGATATTTTTATTTGTCTGCTCTGATCGGAAATAAAAAAAGTATCTGTCAGACTGTTTTATCAGGTATATTTTGCCCATAATGATGGGATTTTATCAGTAAAAAATTCTTATTGAAAATTTTTAAAAAATAAGTTGACAGAGACTAACTTTAGTAGTATATTTACAATGGTTAGAGAAATCTAACTAAAGCGTAAAGGAGAATGCAAATGACTTGTGAAAAATTTGAATCTGTCATAGGTTATCATTGTTCCCCTGTTTTAATGGGAATGAAACCGGCGAATCTTGTTTCTTTTTCCAAAGAGAGGATGCCGGAGCTGCCGGAGATCATTTCGGATTATAAGGAGGGTCTTGAACGGGAGGGTATCCGTATGGAGATCATCTGTGGATGCAGGAAGCATTATCTACTTCTGGTGTACCGGCCAGATATGCTGCAGGAATATCTGGCGCAGGATGAGGCCAGGAATCTTTTGCTTCAGGATGGCTATAATATAGATGGTTCTCTGGATGAGATGATTGTCCGTTTGAAGGAGAGATTTTTTCATAAGACGGAGTTTCCTCATGAGATCGGGCTTTTTCTGGGGTATCCTATTGAGGATGTGAAGGGCTTTCGGAAGTTCGGGGGCAGTGGCTGCAAGATGTGTGGTTACTGGAAGGTTTATGATAACGTGGAGCAGGCTCGCAGGGTTTTTGACAGTTATGATAAGTGCCGGGAGTTTACTGCGGCGCAGATCCGTGCGGGGTATTCGATTTTGCAGGTTGTTGGTATGAAGCATCTCTGTACATCTCAGATGTGCGTATAATATAAAGTTTAAAACAGGAGGTTTTTGAGATGAGCAAGGTAGGAATTATTTACTGGTCTTCTACAGGTAACACAGAGGCTATGGCGCAGGCTGTTGAGGAAGGTGCCAAGGCTGCTGGTGCAGATGTTGAGATTATGGAAGTGGCTGATGCTGATGTGGATAAAGCGCTTTCTTTTGATGTTCTGGCTCTTGGTTGTCCGGCTATGGGGGATGAAGAGCTTGAGGATGGTGAGTTTGAGCCGTTTTTCTCTGAGCTTGAGGGTAAACTGTCTGGTAAGAAGGTTGCGCTGTTTGGTTCCTATGACTGGGGCGATGGTGAGTGGATGAGAACCTGGTGTGGCAGAGCTAAGGATGCTGGGGCTGAGCTTGTTGAGGATGAGGGGCTTATCTGCAATAATACTCCTGATGATGAGGGATTGGCTGCCTGCCGTGAGCTTGGTGGCAAGCTGGCTTAAGATGTGATTAATTGAATATAGAGCTGAGCATTGGATTTTGGGAGTCGCCTGGATTGTTTGTCTGGGCGGCTTTTTTCTTTGATAATAAGGTACGGACGCTGGCAAGGCGTGTGCTGTCCGGCGCCGGGGCTTCGTCGGGGGCTGACTTCTAAGCCGCTGAAAATCTGCTAAAACCGCTTCAAAAATTCTCGAACTCGCGTCTGAAGCCGCTCAGACAGCGAGAATTTTTGAAGCAACGCAGATTTCCACCGGCTAAGAATCAGCACCCCTCCTGCAGAGCCGTCGCCAGACAGCACACGCCTTGCCAGCTGGTGTTTCAAGACGGAGAGTATGAGGCGGCTGCTCGGGAGGTTGGATTAGGGTGTGAGGTTGAGTGGTTTCCCGGAGGTTGGATGAGCCGTCAGCGCTTCGCTGGACGGCTGGGAGGAAAGGCTGAGTTTCCTTGTGGTCTGACGGGAGGTGGTGGGGGCCGAGGCGCTTCGCTGTCGGCTTAGAGGTATTGGGCGCTTCGCTGTCGGCTTAGAGGTATTGGGCGCTTTGCTGTTGGCTTAGAGGTATTGGGTGTTTCGTTGTCGGCTTGATGGGCGTTGGGAGTTTGTTGCTTTGAGGAAATATAGAAGAAATGAATATTTAAACGTGGGGAACTTGGTTGCTTTTGATATTTAGCTGTCCTAAAATAGATGGGGATGAAATAGTTGTACAGGGAGGTGTGCCGGATGACGAGGGATGAGGCGGAGCAGTATTTGTATTATGCGATGACGATTGGGGAGCAGCTTCTTTGCTGTGGTGCTGAAGTTGGGCGTGTTGAGGATACGATCCGTCGTATCTGCCTGGCTTATGGTGCTTCCCGGGCGGATGTTTTTTCCATTACTTCCAGTATTGTGACGACGATTTATGGTGAGGATTTCGGGATTTGTACGCAGACGCGGCGGGTGCCGGGGATGGCGAATGATCTGGGGAGGCTGGATGATCTGAATCAGCTTTCCAGATTTATCTGTGAGTTTCGACCGAAGCCGGAGGAGATTCAGAGGCGGCTGGATGTGATCCGGAATAAAAAGGGATATTCTTTTCGGACGCAGATTTTGATCTATGCGGTGATCTCCGGGTCGTTTTCTGTTTTTTTTGGCGGGGATCTTAATGATATGATCGCTTCGGCGTTGATCGGTATTGCGTTGAAGTTGTTTGAGGCTTTTGTGAAAAGGGGGGCGCTGAATTCGCTGCTTACGGTGCTTTTGTGTTGTGGAGCGGGTGGTGTCCTTTCCAATCTTACTGTGCTGATCGGGCTGGGGCATCATGCGGATCTGATCAGTATTGGTAATATTATGTTGCTGATTCCGGGTATTGCGTTTACTAATTCGCTGCGTGATATGTTTTCCGGGGATACGATTACGGGTTTGATCCGGTGTATGGAGTCGATTTTGCTGGCGCTGGTTGTGGGACTTGGTTTTACAGCGGCGAATCTGTTGTTCTGAGGGGGTTCAGGCAGAAATGTGATCATGGCGAAGAACGGTAACAGAGACAACGGTGTGTCCATGAATATGGAGGAAAAATATGAGAGAGATCATACAGCTGATTGTATCCTTTACAGGGTCGCTTGGTTTTGCGGCGTTGTTTAATATACATGGTAAAAAATTGTGGTTTGCGGCTCTGGGGGGCTGTTTGTCCTGGGCGGTTTATCTGGCGGTGGAGTTTGTGACTCCCAGTCCATATGTCTGTGGTTTCTGGTCAACGGTGGCGATTACTTTGTATGCGGAGTGTATGGCGAGGGTTCACAAGACGCCGGTTACGGTTTTTCTGGTTTCTGCTACGATTCCGTTGATTCCGGGGGCGGCATTGTATCGTACTATGAACTGGATGATGATGAAGAACTGGGCGAATTTTCAGAAGGACGGGATTTATACGATCCTTTTTGCGGCGAGCATGGCTGCAGGTATGACGTTGACGACCATTGCTTTTCGGATGGTTTGGCGGTGGATGTACAGGCAGAGACGGATGTGAGTGTATGAAACGCATGATAAGGTGGAATTTGGATGGCGATATCTATCTGATCTGGATGTAGATTTGGAATGATAGTTAATGACACATGGCAGGAATGAAAACTGCTGTGTGTTTTTTTTATGCCGAATGTGTAGTATGAATATTTGATTAACTTATAAGAGATTATTTGGGAATGTTCCAGGGATATGGAACTGGCTTCCGGACAGGATCAACTTACGTCGGAAGGGATTTACACTGTTGAAAAAATTAGATAAATTCTCGCAGAAACAATCAGCAGTAGTGCCAAATCTGCCGGAAATGCCTGGTTTGGCTTTGCTTTATTTGGGGATGTAGGGTAGAATTGTGATATAGAGTGTGAACGTAAGTTATGAAGTGTTTGCGTTCATATACATGTAGCAGAGCGGAATGTGAATGTCCGCTTTATTGGACAAAAGACAGGAGGATGGGGAATGAAATTGAAACAGGTTCTGGCAGTTATGCTGTCATCTGTGATGGTCTTGTCTGCGGCTCCGACAGAGGTTTTTGCTTTTGATGATCCGGGGGTTCTGACGGACAGTTCCGGAGGGATAGCAGATGGGGAAGCAGGACAACTGGAGGCTGGAAATGCCAGTGCGGCATCTGCAGAAGCAGATGGGAATTTTGACGAAGGTGCGGCGCAAGAGGATATTGCAGAGAGGACATCTGATGTAAGTATGGCGCAGGGTGATACTGCGGATGCAGCGTCTGGTGGGAATGCAGTGCAGGGAGATATCTCAGAGGCGGCATCTGATGGAAATGCAGAACAGAATAATATTGCGGATGTAGCTCCTGATGGAAGCTCAGGACAGAATGATATCTCAGATGAGATATCCAATGAAGAAGAACTTCAGCAGGATATGCAGGGAGGTGACTCTCTGGAAAAAGAGGAAACGGATGCAGCTGCGATTGATGTGTTTTCGGATGGGGAGAGTGCAGATTCTGTAGATACGCAGACTGCGAAGAGTGTTACGGCCAGTGGAGCTGTAAATGATAATGTTACATGGACTTTATATGAGGACGGAGAGCTGGTAATTTCAGGAAATGGTCTGGTACCTCCATATTATAGTGAAACATCGGTACCATGGAACAGTTACAAGAGCCAGATAACAAGTCTGACAGTGGAAGATGGAATTACATATATTGGCGATTATGCTTTTTTCGGATGTGGCATTCTTGAAAACGTTACAATTGCAGACAGCGTTGTAGAAGTTGGAAGAAAACTGTTTGAGGAATGTACAAGTCTGGAGCATGTAACATTATCGAAAAATCTTAAAGCAATTCCGGAATGCATGTTTACAAAATGTGTGAGTCTTACCAGCATTGATCTGCCGGACAGTATTATAACAATTGGGGAGCAGGCTTTTGCATATTGTACGAAACTGCAGAGCGTTAAAATCCCGGATAAAGTTGCGACAATGGACTGGGGCGTTTTCTGGGAATGCAGCGGTCTGACAAGTGTAACACTTCCAGAGGGACTGGCAAGTATTGGAAATGGTGAGTTTGAGAATTGCGAAAATCTTACAGAAGTTGTGTTGCCGGAAAGTCTGTCAAGTATGGGGACAAACGTTTTTTACGGATGCAAAAAACTTACGAAAGTAAATATTCCTGAAAAAATATATACAATTCCAGGCTATACATTTGAGGACTGTATCAGTCTGGAAAGTGTTAATATTCCGAATACAGTAACGAGAATCGGAGAAAGAGCATTTTGGGGCTGTAAAAAAATATCAGAACTTGTTCTTCCGGAAAACATTACCAATATAGAACAATATACATTTTATGGCTGCATCAGCCTGAGATCTGTTAATATTCCGAATAATGTAAGGAATATTGACCAGTATGCTTTTTATCAATGTTAGTCTCTGGAAGAAATAACAATACCAGATAAAGTAAAAAGTATTGGAACAGAAGCGTTTGGTAATTGCAGCAGTTTGTCGGAGGTTGTACTGTCAGCTGAAGTTACGGATATACCGGTAGGGTTATTTGATGGTTGTACAAATCTTCAGAAAGTTACGTTGTCAGACAGCATAGAGAATATTGGAAATGGTGCATTTTCCCACTGTAGCAGTCTTCAGTCCATTAATATTCCGGACAATGTAAAAACGATCGGAGACAATGTATTTGGTAATTGCAGCAGTCTTCAGTCCATTAATATTCCAGGCAGTGTAAAAAGTATTGGTGCAGAAGCTTTTGATGGGTGCGTAGTGCTGGAAACTGCGACAATTTCGGACGGTGTAGAGAGCCTTGGAGATATGGCATTTTATTATTGTGAAGAACTGAAAGAAATTGTGCTGCCAGACAGCATTAAAAATATTGGGGAAAAAATATTCGGTCAGTGCCATAAACTCAGAAAAGTAACATTATCAAAAAACATTTCCGGTATTACAGAGGGCATGTTTATGGGATGCCATCACCTTGAAGAAGTTACAATACCGGAAGGAATTACAAGTATAGGAAAAGACAGTTTTTCGGAAGCTGGAAACAGTATTCTTCTTATACCGAATACTGTAACAAGTATCAGTAAAGAGGCTCTTAATTCCAGCTGGGGTCTTTCAGTTATCAGATTTACCGGTTCAAAAGAAGAATGGGATAAGCTTGGTTTAACGAGCAGCAATATTCACAACGCAACTGTTTATTATAATTACGATCCAAACCATGAACATTCTTATGAACCACATGTCATAGAAGCAAGCACATGTACAGAAAAAGGCCTCCAGAAGATGGTATGCAGTCTTTGCGGAGATTCCTATAAAGAGGAAATTCCGGCTGCCGGACATAAAGAGGTTATTGACGAGGCAGTAGCACCGACCTGTGAAGAAAGTGGAAAGACAGAAGGAAGTCACTGTTCTGTATGTAATGAGATCCTGAAAGAACAGGAAGAAGTTCCACCTGCCGGACACACAGTGGTAAAAGACGAAGCGATAGAGGCGACCTGTGAAGAAAATGGAAAGACTGAAGGAAGTCATTGTTCTGTATGTGGAAAAATCCTTCAGGAACAGCTGGAACTTTTCCCGGCGCTGGGACATGACTGGGAAGAGAGTGAAGTCACTCCTGCAACCTGTACAGAGAAAGGTGAGAAAAAATACACCTGTACAAGATGCCAGAAAACAAAAACAGAAGAAATTCCGGCAACCGGCCACACGAAAGTCATTGATGAGGCAGTAGCACCAACTTGCGAAACACCGGGTAAAACAGAAGGAAGTCACTGTTCTGTATGTGGTGAGGTCTATCAGGAACAGAAAGAAATTCCGGCAACCGGCCACAGCTGGGACGAAGGAAAAATAACCAAATATCCTACGGCAACAGAAGTAGGAGAAAGGACATATACCTGTAAATCCTGCGGATCTACTAGAACAGAGGCAATTGACAAAGATAACAGTGTCCGTGCATCAGGCTATAATGGCTCGATCAGCTGGATTCTGTATAAAGACGGGAAACTGGTATTTAAAGGCGATGGAGCAATATTGAATCAAAGTGATACTCTGGAGCCATGGAACAGTTATAAAAATTACATATTTGAAGTAAGTGTAGAAGATGGGATCACGGAGATAGGAGAATCTGCTTTTTCAGGATGGAATAATATTGAAAAAGTTACAATTTCTACAAATGTTACAGATATTGGTTCAAATGCATTTTATAGCTGCATAAGTCTTGAAGAAATAAGTTTGCCGGAAGGACTTAAAAGTATTTCCAGCCAGGCGTTCCGGAATTGCAGTAACCTTATAGAGGTTATATTTCCTGAAAGCCTTACAAAAATTGGAGAAAGAACTTTTGCAGAATGCAGTAAACTAAAAAAAGCGGAACTTCCGGAGGGAATCAGTGAAATTCAGGAAGGTACTTTTGACGGATGCCGGAACTTAAAGCGTGTAACGCTTCCGGATAATGTAAAGTACATAAGAAGGCAAGCGTTTTATGGCTGTGAAAATCTTGTTGAACTGACACTGCCAAAAGATCTGAAGGAACTTGGAGCAGAGACTTTTGGGGATTGCAAAAAAATCACTTCGATCACAATTCCGGAAGGTGTTACAACTCTTCCAGAATATCTGTTTAATACCTGCGAAAGTCTTAAAACTGTTACAATCCCTGAAACAGTAACAGAGATTGATCAGAGAGCATTTCAGAACTGCAGCAGTCTGACAGGTATTGAATTACCGGGCGGTATTATCAATATACAGGAAGGGACATTTTCCAATTGTACGGCGTTGAAGGAAATTGTGATACCGGAAAATGTAAGAAACATTGGTGATAATGCGTTTGAAAGGTGTTCTTCGCTGGAAAAAGTAATACTTCCAGCTGTGTTGAAAAATATTGGAAGTGGAACATTTGCTTCCTGTAGCAGCTTAAAAGAAATTACAGTTCCGGACAAAGTCAGCAACATTGGAAGCAGTGCATTTTCCGGTTGTTCCAGTCTTGAAACTGTGAAACTTTCAGAGAAGCTTACAGAAATCAGTGATAACACATTTGAGTATTGCTCCGGTATCAGAAGAATTGAAATACCGGAAAGTGTAACTGATATCAACCAGAATGCGTTTAAATCATGTGAGAATCTTAATATTATCACAATCCCGAATACGGTAACTGATATTGCAAACACCGCTTTTGCAGAGTGCAGTGGCCTTTCCGCGATCCGATACACCGGCTCAAAGGCAGAATGGGATAAATATGGTTTAACAGAAGATGATATTAACCATGCAACGGTGTACTATAATTATGATCCGAACCACGACCATTCTTATGAAGAAACGATCATACATCCGGCATCCTGCACAGAAACCGGCCTGAAAAAGATGATCTGCAGTCTTTGCGGAGAGTTTTATGAAGAAGAGATTCCGCTTCAGGAACATAATGTGGTGATTGATGAAGGTGTAGCAGCGACCTGTGAAACAGCAGGAAAAACCGAGGGAAGCCATTGCTCTGTCTGTGGTACTGTGCTCAAAGCCCAGGAAGAAATTCCGGCTACCGGACATACGATAGTTGAAGATGCATATGTAGCACCGACCTGCGAGACGCCGGGAAAAACCGAAGGAAGCCATTGTTCTGAATGTGGATTTGTTTTTCAGACGCAGCAGGAAATTCCTCCGACAGGACATAGCTGGACAGAAAAAGAAATTACAAAAGAAGCAACCTGTACCGAAGATGGCGAGCGTACACTGATCTGTATGAACTGTGGAAACACCATGACAGAAAGTATTTCCGCTTTAGGCCATGAGAAAGTAAAGGATGAAGCCATAGACCCGACCTGTGAAACACCTGGAAAGACCGAGGGAAGCCACTGCTCCAGATGCGATTTCGTATTCCAGGCACAGGAAGAGATCCCGGCTCGTGGACATGCCGAGGTAACAGATGAAAGAATAGAAGCGACCTGCGAAACAGCAGGAAAAACCGAAGGAACCCACTGCGAGATCTGTGGAAAGATCTTAAAAGAACAGGAAGAGATTCCAGCAACTGGTCACACAGAAGTAGAATTGGTAACCAGGGCAGCAACCTGTGAAGAATCAGGAAACGCAATGGTATACTGCAGCACCTGCCATAAGATTCTTACTGATAAAAAGGAAATCCCGGCAACAGGCCATACCGAGGTAGCAGATAAGGCCGTAGAGCCAACCTGTACCGAAGATGGAAAAACAGAAGGAAAACACTGTTCTGTCTGCGGAAAGATCCTTGAGTTCCAGAAAGTGATCCCTGCAACCGGCCATGACTGGAAAGAGGGAGAAATCCTTCGAGATCCAACCTGCACAGAGGAAGGCGAGAAGGGTTACACCTGTACAAAATGCCAGGGAACCAAAACAGAAAAAATCCCTGCCCTGGGTCATACAGAGGTGATCGATGAAGCTATAGCACCGACCTGTGAGGAAGCAGGAAAAACAGCAGGAATCCGCTGTTCTGTATGCAACGAAATTATAAAAGCGCAGGAAGAAGTTCCGGCAACCGGTCATAAAGAAGTAATCGACGAGGCCGTAGACCCGACTTGTGAGAAAACAGGAAAAACAGAGGGAAGCCACTGTAAGACCTGCGAGAAAGTTTTAAAGGCCCAGAAAGAGATTCCGGCACTGGGTCATAAAGAAGCTGAGATCATAACAAAAGAAGCAACCTGCGAAGAGACAGGAAACATTCTTGTATATTGCAGTACCTGCGAGAAAGTTTTAAATTATCACAAAAAGATTCCGGCAACCGGCCACAGAAAAGTAGCCGATGCAGAGATCGCACCAACCTGTGAATCCATGGGATGGACAGGCGGAAGCTACTGTTCTGTATGCCAGAAAGTCCTGGAACCACGAAAGGGAATTCCACGTCTTGCTCATACAGAAGTAGAAGTAGTAACCAAAGTAGCGACCTGTGAAGAACCGGGAAATGCCCTGGTATACTGCAGCAGCTGTAAGAGAATCCTGACGGATGAAAAAGAAATTCCGGCAACCGGCCATACGATCGTGGACGATAAAGCAGAAGATGCAACCTGTGAGAAACCAGGAAAAACAGCAGGAAGCCATTGTTCTGTCTGCGGTAAAGTGTTTGAATCCCAGGAGGAGATTGAGGCATCTCCACATACAGAAGTCGAAGTAGTAACCAAAGCCGCAACCTGTACAGAGCCAGGAAATGCGATGGTATTTTGCAGCACCTGTCATAAGATCCTGACCGATAAGAAAGAAATTCCGGCGACAGGCCATGATCCGATAACGGTTGATCCTGTAGTACCAACCTGTACCGAAGATGGAAAAACTGAGGGAATCCATTGCTCCGTCTGCGGTGAAGTATTAGAAGAGCAGAAAATAATCCCGGCAACCGGTCATAACTGGGAAGCAGGAGAAACCGTCAAAGAAGCAACCTGTACCGAAGAAGGTGAGCAGAGCTACACCTGTACAAACTGCAAAGAAACAAAAACAGAAAAACTTCCGATGATCGAGCATCAGGAAGTGACCGATGAGGCAGTAGCAGCAACTTGCGAAGAACCAGGAAAAACCGAAGGAATCCACTGTTCAGTATGTGGTAAAATATTGAAGGAACAGGAAGAAATTCCAGCCATCGGACATAACTGGGAAGCAGGAGAAATTGTCAAAGAAGCAACCTGTACCGAAGAAGGTGAGCAGAGCTACACCTGTACAAACTGCGAGAAAACCAGAACAGAAAAACTTCCGATGATCGAGCATCAGGAAGTAACCGATGAGGCAGTAGCAGCAACCTGTGAAGAATCAGGAAAAACCGAAGGAAGCCATTGTGCAGTCTGCGGTAAAGTACTGAGAGTTCAGAAAGAAACGCCATCTCTTGGACATAAAGAAGTCATTGATAAGGCCATAGAAGCCACCTGTGAAACAGCAGGAAAAACTGAGGGAAGTCATTGTAAGATCTGCGATAAGATCCTGAAAGCCCAGAAGGAAATTCCGGCACAGGGACACAAAGAAGCGGAAATGGTAACAAAAGCAGCGACCTGTCAGGAACCGGGAAATGCCCTGGTATACTGCAGCACCTGCCACAAAATTCTGAACAGCCATAAAGAGCTTCCGGTAACAGATCATAAAGCAGTGATCGATAAAGCCGTAGCTCCAACCTGCGAAGAATCCGGAAAGACCGAAGGCAGCCATTGCCAGACCTGCGGCAAAGTACTGAAAGAACAGGAAAAAATTGCGCCAACCGGACACACAGAAAAAGTAACCGATGAGGCAACAGCCGCCACCTGTGAAACACCAGGAAAAACGGAAGGAAGTCATTGTTCCGTCTGCGGCAAAGTACTGAAAGAGCAGAAAGAAATTCCGGCTCTTGGCCATACAGAAACCATTGATCCGGCAGTAGCAGCGACCTGCGAGGAGGCAGGAAAAACGGCAGGAAGTCATTGTTTTATCTGCGGTAAAATACTGAAGGAACAGAAAGAAGTTCCGGCAACCGGTCATAAAGAAGCGGTTACAGATAAGGCAGTAGAGCCAACCTGTGAAACACCAGGAAAAACGGAAGGAAGCCATTGTACAGCCTGCGGAAAAACTCTGAAAGAGCAGCAGGAGATTCCGGCATTGGGTCATACAGAAACAATGCTTGTGATAAAAGCAGCTACCTGTGAAAAAGAAGGAATGGAAATTCCGTACTGCAGTGTCTGCAAAAAGATCCTTGGCGAGCAGAAAGAAATTCCTGCAATTGGCCACAGCTTTACAGCATGGACTACAAAAACAGCAGCAACAGTATTCAAACCGGAAGTTCAGACACGTATCTGCGATACCTGTCAGAAAACAGAGACCAGAGATTATGGAAAGAAATTAACACCATATATGAAAACTTCCGTAACTTCACTTCTCTTAAAGACAAAACAGAAAACGACAGTGCTGAAAGTTTCCGGCCTGAAAAGCGGTGACTCCATCGTTTCCTGGAAATCCAGTAATACAAAGGTTGTCACAGTATCCGGAAAAACGAATGGAACCAGCACAGTTACAGCCGGTGCATTGAAGGGAACTGCAACGATTACGATCACATTAAAGAGTGGTCTTAAGAAAACAGTGAAAGTTACTGTTCAGCCGACAACTGTAAAAACAACAAAAATCTCCGGAATCCCGGCAGGAGTAACTTTAAAGAAAGGCCAGAGCAGGGTATTACAGCCAGTTCTCGCTCCGGTAACAAGCCAGGAAAAAGTAACTTATACATCCAGCAAAACATCCGTAGCAGTTGTAGCTTCCAACGGCAAGATCACCGCAAAAGCAAAAGGAACTGCAGTGATCACCGTGAAATCCGGAACCAAAACTGTGAAATGTAAAGTAACCGTAAATTAATATTTCCCCGTTTACAAACCACTGGAAATGTGTTACGATTTTCTCATATGGAAAACTCGTGGAAGAAGAGAGTACATGTGTACACCACACTACAGGGAAATCCCCGGAGGACTTTTTTGAACGCAGATTATGAAGCGATTGCGTTTATGGATATGCAGCAGAGTGAAATGTGAAGATTCATTTTGTGCAAGAGTTCCGAGACTGAGAGGGATGTGCAGGCGCAGATGGAAGATGGCTTCAGAGAGGCATTGCTGACCCGGTTTGAATGCGATAAGCGGAATGCGAATGTCCCGTTTAATGGACACCGGCAGGCAGTGACAGGACCGCCTGTTATAGCGGAAGGGTATAGAGTTTGCTGTACCTGATGAGGTTTTTGCCGCGAGGCAGGAACGAACAGAAGTGGTAACACGGGTAATAACTCGTCTTCTCATATCGCAAGTGGTATGAGAAGACGTTTTTTTATGTCACAGGAAATTACATTGTAATCTTCCAATGGCATCGACAGGATTTTTCCTGTTTTGGCTGAATATACTTTCAGTCAGTTATGAGTAAGCATACAATTATTTTTTATATTATGGAGGAAAGAAAAATGGAAAAGCAGAGATATTATATCAGCACTGCCATTGCGTACACATCCGGTAAACCGCATATCGGAAATACTTATGAGGTTGTTCTTGCAGATGCCATCGCACGTTTTAAGAGACAGCAGGGATATGACGTATATTTCCAGACAGGTACTGATGAGCATGGCCAGAAGATCGAGCTGAAGGCCGAGGAAGCTGGTGTTACACCGAAGGAATTCGTAGATAACGTTTCCGGTGAGATCAAACGTATCTGGGATCTGATGAACACATCCTATGATAAATTTATCCGTACAACAGATAAAGACCATGAAGAGCAGGTCAAAAAGATCTTCAAAAAAATGTATGCAAAGGGAGATATCTACAAAGGTCATTATGAGGGAATGTACTGTACCCCATGCGAGTCTTTCTTCACAGAGTCTCAGCTTGTAGACGGTAAATGCCCGGACTGCGGACGTCCATGCGTACCTGCTAAAGAAGAGGCATATTTCTTCAAAATGAGCAAATATGCAGATAAACTTATTGACTATATCAACACACATCCGGATTTCATCCAGCCGGAGTCCCGTAAAAATGAGATGATGAACAACTTCCTTCTTCCGGGACTTCAGGATCTCTGTGTATCCAGAACATCCTTCAAATGGGGAATTCCGGTAGATTTTGACCCGAAGCATGTTGTTTATGTATGGCTGGATGCCCTGACAAACTATATCACAGGTATCGGCTATGACTGCGACGGAAACAGCAGTGAGAAATTCAACAAATACTGGCCTGCAGATCTTCACCTTATCGGTAAAGATATCATCCGTTTCCATACTATTTACTGGCCGATCTTCCTGATGTCTCTGGATCTTCCGCTTCCGAAACAGGTATTCGGACATCCGTGGCTTCTTCAGGGCGATGGAAAAATGAGTAAATCCAAAGGAAATGTAATTTACGCAGATGAGCTTGTTGAGTTCTTCGGTGTAGATGCTGTCCGTTATTTCGTACTCCACGAGATGCCGTTTGAGAATGATGGTGTCATCACATGGGATCTGATGGTTGAGAGACTGAATTCCGATCTTGCAAATACACTTGGAAACCTTGTAAATCGTACAATCTCCATGTCCAATAAATATTTCAACGGAATCGTTGAGAACAAGAACGTTACTGAGCCGGTTGATGAGGATCTTAAGAATTTCATCCTTCAGGTTCCGAAGAACGTTTCCGCAAAAATGGACAAACTTCGTGTTGCAGATGCCATTACAGAGGTATTCTCCCTGTTCAAACGTTGCAACAAATATATCGATGAGACAATGCCGTGGGCACTTGCAAAGGATGAGACAAAACAGGATCGTCTTGCAACGGTTCTCTACAACCTGGTTGAGGGAATCTGCATCGGCGCATCTCTTCTGAAATCTTTTATGCCGCGTACAACAGAGCGCATTCTTGTACAGCTCAACGCAAACGAGAGAACTCTTGAGGATATGGAGCAGTTTGGTCTTTATCCGTCAGGAAACCGTGTAACTGACAAACCGGAGATCCTTTTTGCAAGACTTGACCTGAAAGAGGTTCTTGAGAAAGTTGAGAAACTTCATCCGAAGAAAGAAGAGAAAAAGGAAGAAGTAAAAGAGGAGAAAGAGGAAGCCAAAGATGTGATCGACATCGAGGCAAAACCGGAGATCACTTTTGATGATTTTGAAAAACTTCAGTTCCAGGTTGGTGAGATCATTGCCTGCGAGGAAGTTAAGAAATCCAGAAAACTTCTCTGCTCCCAGGTTAAGATCGGAAGCCAGGTTCGTCAGATCGTATCCGGAATCAAGGCTCACTATTCCGCAGAGGAAATGGTTGGCAAAAAAGTTATGGTTGTTACAAACCTGAAACCTGCCAAACTTGCAGGAATCCTCAGCGAGGGTATGATCCTCTGTGCAGAGGATGCAGATGGAAATCTTTCCCTGATGGTACCGGAGAAAGAGATGCCTGCAGGCGCTGAGATCTGTTAAATATGAAACTGAATCATTTTGATGAAAATGGCAATGCTGTTATGGTGGATGTGTCCAATAAACCGGACACTCACCGTACGGCGACAGCTACCGGTTCCATTCAGGTAAGCCCGGAGATCATGGACGCGGTAAAAAGCGGAAATGTGAAAAAGGGTGATGTGCTTGGGGTGGCCCGTGTGGCGGGTATCATGGGTGTGAAGCGTACTTCTGACCTGATCCCCATGTGCCATCCACTTCCCATCCAGAAGTGTTCTGTGGATTTTGAGACGGATGAGGATGCGGGAGTGATCCGTGTGTTCTGTACGGTAAAAACAGAGGGGAAAACAGGCGTGGAGATGGAGGCGCTGACAGGTGTTCAGGTGGCGCTTCTGACCATTTATGATATGTGTAAGGCAATCGATAAACGCATGGTCATGTCTGATATCCATCTGGAAGAAAAAACAGGAGGCAAAAGCGGAGATTTCCGTTTTGAGGAAAAATAATGATAGACAGGTGCGGAAGAAATATTGATTATCTCAGGATTTCCGTAACTGACAGATGTAATTTGCGGTGTATTTATTGTATGCCGGAGGAGGGAGTGCAGCATGTGGAGCGCTCCCTCATTTTGCAGGAAGAGGAAATTTTGAGGATCTGCCGGGTGATGGCAGAGCTGGGAATCCGGAAGATCAAGCTTACCGGCGGGGAGCCGCTGGTGCGGCCGCGGATGCCCCTGCTGGTGGAAAAACTGAAAAACATGCCGGGGATCGAGAAGGTGACTCTGACTACAAATGGTGTGCTGCTGAAAGAGCAGATGAGGGATTTTGCCCAGGCGGGACTGGACGGATTGAATATCAGTCTGGATACGCTGGATGAGGTCTGCAGCAGGCAGATCACCAGGCGGGATGAACTGGGACGGACGCTTGAGGGGATTTCAGAGGCGCTGAAGTATCCGGAAATTTCATTGAAGATCAACTGTGTGCCTCTTGGGATTCCGGAGCAGGATCTCTGCCGGGTGGCGTTTCTTGCAAAAGACCATAAGGTGCATGTGCGGTTTATTGAGATGATGCCTATTGGAATGGGAAAAGAATTTCATGGGGTGTCGGAGGAGGAACTGCTTGGGATCCTTGGGGAAAAACTTCCGCGGTTTTCGCCGTATGTGGGGGAGCCGCTTGGAAATGGTCCCTGCCATTATTATGATGTGGATGGCTTTTCCGGGAAGATCGGATTTATCAGTGCGGTGAGTCATAAGTTCTGCGGGGAGTGCAACCGGATCCGGCTGACTTCCCAGGGGTTTTTGAAGACTTGTCTGCAGTATGCGGCGGGGCGGGATCTTCGAGGGGTGATCCGCAGTGGTGGTTCGGATGAAGAGCTGAAAGCTGTGATCCTGGAGGCTCTGGCGGAGAAACCGGACGGGCATGTTTTTGGCGGAGGGTTGGAGAAACAGAAGGATGATAAGACGGAGAAGCTTTGTATGGCTCAGATCGGAGGTTGAGTGATGAAGAGAGTTGCGGTGATCACTTCTAGTGATAAGGGTTACAGAGGGGAACGTGAGGATCTTAGCGGGCCGGCTGCGAAAGAGATTGTGGAAGCGGCAGGGTATGTGGTTGTTTCTATGGATGTTTTGCCGGATGACCGTGGGTTGCTGAGTGCACGGATGGCTGAGATTGCGGATCAGGGTCTGGCGGAGCTGATCTTGACTACGGGTGGTACCGGGTTTTCACAGAGGGATGTGACACCGGAGGCTACGGAGGATGTGATCGAGCGGCGTGTGCCGGGGATCCCGGAGGCGATGCGGGCGTTTAGTCTGACGATCACGAAGCGGGCGATGTTGAGCCGGGCTACGGCTGGGATCCGGAAGGGAACGCTGATCGTTAATCTGCCGGGGAGTCCTAAGGCTGTGCGGGAGTGCCTGGAGGTTATTATTGAGGCGTTGGGGCATGGGATTGAGATTTTGACCGGCGATGCTGGAGAATGCGGACGGTAGTGTGTGGTGTATACTTAGACTAACGAACGGACGCCCAACGGAGGCAGGGCCAGTACGGTGACACGCTGCGCGGCCTGTTCGGCTGCGTCGCTGATTTGCTGCCATTCGCGCCAACTCGCCTGCGGCTCAAACAGGGCGCTCGGTGGCAGCAGCTATACTCGCCTCTCGACGGCCGCTCCGCTAACGTCACCGTACTGGCCCTGCCTCCGTTGGGCTGGTTGTTGGATGTGGTAGGTTTTATGATTAAAATTCATCTCCAGCGATTCATAATTCCTGAGGCTTGAGAGTTACATGTGGTAGGTTTTGGAAATCAATATTGCTGGTGTGATATAGGAATAAATTTGGTAATGATGTGTAATTAATAGGAGTTTTTATTATGGGAAAAGTACTTGCGGTTTGTATCAGTGAAAGGAAGGGGACGCAGAAGCGGAATGTTGGTTCAGCGGTTTTTGTGAAGGACTGGGGGATCGAGGGAGATGCTCATGCTGGGAAGTGGCATCGTCAGGTGAGCCTTCTTTCGAATGAAAAGATCAATGCGTTCCGTGCAAAGGGTGCAGAGGTTGAGGATGGTGCTTTTGGTGAGAATCTGGTTGTGGAGGGGATTGATTTTGCGAAGCTTCCGGTTGGTACCAGATTTCGCTGTGGCGAAGTTGTGCTGGAGCTGACTCAGATCGGAAAAGAGTGCCACAATGGCTGTGCCATTTTCCAGAAGATGGGTGAGTGCATCATGCCACGGGAAGGTGTGTTTACAAGAGTGCTGAAAGGTGGAAAAGTTTCTGTCGGTGACGAGATGTCTGTGGATAAGGCTATGATTTTTGATACCCATGCCCATTATGACGATGAGGCTTTTGACGAGGATCGGTTTGAGATGCTTGAGAGTATGCAGGAGAACGGGATTGGGCATATTGTGGATGTGTGTGCTTCCGTGGGACATTTTGACAGAGTTTATGATCTGGTGGAGAAATATCCTTTCGTTTATGGTGCAGTAGGCGTGCATCCGGATGATGCGGATAAGGTGGATGTAGCTGTTCTGGATGAGATCCGTAGATATTGCGACATGGAAAAAACTGTGGCAGTGGGTGAGATCGGCTTGGATTATTACTGGCATAAGGAAAAAGAGGAGCATCTTCTTCAGCAGAAGGTTTTCCGCCAGCAGATGGACATTGCCCGCGAGAAAAAGCTTCCGTTTATGATTCATAGCCGCGATGCCGCGGAGGATACGTTGAATATTGTGAAAGAATATATGAAGGACGGAATGTATGGTGGAATTATTCATTGTTTTTCATATAGTAAAGAAATTGCAAGAGAGTATCTGAACATGGGACTTTATCTGGGAATCGGCGGAGTAATCACATTTAAAAATTCCCGGAAGCTGAAAGAAGTGGTGGAGTATGCACCACTGAACCAGATTCTGCTGGAAACCGACTGCCCGTATATGGCCCCTGTCCCAAACCGTGGGAAACGAAACAGCTCGCTGTATCTGCCGGAGGTTGTGAAGACGATCGCGGAGTTGAAAGGTGTCAGCTGCGAGGAGGTTGTGGCTGTGACGGAGAGTAATGCGTTGCGGGTGTTTGGGTTGGTTTGAGAGTACTATGCTATTTGACGCCTTGTATTTTATTTCTACGATTGTTATAATCAAATTATCAAAAAGAAGTGGAAGAAGGTGCCTATATGCAGAAAAGAATAAGGAATATATTGAAAGAATTCGAACAATGTATGAGAAATGTGTTCAAAGAAGATTTTTGCAAAATTCTTGTATATGGTTCCTACGCCAGAGGAGACTACAACGAAAACTCAGATGTTGATGTTATGATACTTGTCAATACTCCGTTGGAAAAAATTAATTCTTATTATGATCAGGTTTCAGACTGTGCTTTTGATTTTATGATGAAATATGGAGTAGATATTTCTCCGGTTATAAAAAATGTAGAACATTTTAATTATTGGAAAGATGATCTGCCGTATTATCATAATGTATTAAAGGAAGGGGTGGCTGTTTAGTGGATAATGAAAAACGACAGGCCCTTTCAAAGTATCGTATGGAGCAGTCGGAAGAGACATTAAAAGCAGCCAGAATGTGTTTGGACAATAAATTGTTGAAAGACTGTATTAATAGATGTTATTATGTTGCGTTTTATGCGGTGAAAGCAGTTCTGGCTATTGAGGGTACTGATTTTAAGAGGCATAAGGATGCAATTGCATATTTTAATAAAACCTATGTTGCATCGGGAAAATTTCCAAGGGATGTAGGTAAATTGCTTGGAAGATTGAAAACGGTCAGAGAGGACAGTGATTATAGTGAATTTTATATTGCTTCCTTAGAAGATGCAACTAAGCAGTATGAGGCGGCTTGCTTTATTAAGAATGAAATAGAGAAGTATTTGGAAGAAAATAACGACTTAAAGATGTAGGAATTGAACTCTGAAGTGATTGTAAATTGTTAGAAAGCAGAGAGCTACAGTTTATGAATCTAGTAGGAGATAAATTTATATAGCAAAAAGAGTCACTGTATAGAAGATGAGAAAGGAAGTATATCCTTGAATCATCTGGTTTGCAGTGGCTCTTTTTGTTGGGCTTTCCAATATGGAACTATTATAGTGATTGAAATTATAAACCAATGGTTAATAATCTAAATTTACATTCCAAAATGTAAGATATTTTTATATATTATAATTTATGTAGATGAAAAAATAAAGGAATATTTTATTAACCCATTAGAATATTAACCATTTTTATATTGACTTTATATAAAGCAAATGCTACTATAAAAACAAGAAAACACCAACCAATTAATCATTCACAGCAGAAAGGAGGAACAAAAAACATAATGAACGAATTAAAACTAGAATTTCAGTTGGAAACAACAGAGCTTCCGGCAGAGTTGGATAAAGTCTTACTAAGTTTCTTGAAAGCAGCTGTAGAAAAGTATTCTCCGGCACTTTTTGAGAAGCTCTATAATAAAACTTCATCTGTAATGAAAACATATTGCTTAAGTATGTATCTGCCTGGAGCCAGATTTACACCTGAGAAAATACTACTTTCTCAAAATAGATTCAGCATGACTTTTTCAGATGCAGATATGGGGGAATTGATTGAATTTTATAATGCATTTGCAGTTATGAAATATAAACTTTACCCTATGAACCAGAATTCTATGAAACTAATGTCGCTAAAAGCACAGAGAATTCCAGAAATAAAAGATACAGAACTTATTATAAAGATGAAGAGTGCGTTAATTGTTCGAAACCACAATTCTGAAGATAACAGTGATAAGTATTATACCTGTGAAGATGCGGAGTTTGAGAAAATGGTCACAGAGAATCTGAGGATATTCTTAGAGAAGTTAAATCTGGAAATGGATATCAGCAGTTTTTCCATAATGCCGGTAAAAGCAAAAAAAGTAGTGACAAAAGTGTGGGGGCGTCCGGCAGATGGAAGTATAGGAATATTCAAAATTACAGGGACATTGGAATTACTGAATCTTCTGCGAATGGCAGGACTTGGAAGTCGTAGATCAATCGGGCATGGACAATGGGAAGTCATATATTAGGAGGTATGCTATCATGGAAAAATATGTGATCACTCTTGGTGATTTCCTTAAAAATGCCGGGATCGTAGGATTTCATTATATGCTTAAATGTGCAGATGCAGAAGAAGGCGTTGATTTTGGCCATGGGGAAGAAGATCAGACCTTGTGGATCAATATGGATTTTGCCCAAAATGCGGACTGGACAGATATGTATTTCAAGGCTTTTATTGAGTATTTTGGACCATTTAGCACATATCAGAAAATTTTAGATAAAATCCAGATATGCATGGATAAGATAAAAAATGAAAGCTGGAATCCTGGTAAAACTGAAAAAGACGATCTGAAATTTATAAATGATAAGCTGTTATCGAACAGCTATCAGGCGGGATTTGCAAATATTCAAAAAAGTGTTCGGAATCCGGAAGTATATCAGCAACTGAAAAAGAATAAACTCAGCGATAAACTTTCGGCGGAAGAATTGAACAAACGCTTAGAAGAGCTTCAGGAATTTTTAAAACAGCCGGAGTGTAAGGAAACGTTTGCTATGAAAAGCATCATATATACGTATATCAATCGTTTCTGGAGTGGAAAAAGTTTTCTTTTACGAACAAATGCGAAGAAAAATATGCGAGAGGTGTTTGAAAAGGATTTTTCGGAACCATTTCGACAGTATTTAAAGGCTGATCATAAGAAAGCAAAAGATCTTTGCATTGATTGTGGTGATCCGATTGGACCGAAAGAAAAGATCTCGATAGCATTTATGAATGAAGTCGGCGATGATTTTACAAGAAAGCGTTCGGCGTTCTGGGATTGCAAAGTAGATGCATTTCTTTGTCCGGGATGTGCGTTTATATATGCATTAAGTCCTTTGGGATTTCGTCTTTATGCAAACAAATTTGTTTTTGTAAATATAAATAACAATGTCAGGGCATTGCTGGATGCGAACTCCAAAGTTGGAAAAGTTGATCAAGAAGGAGAAAAAACAGAAAACAAAAAGTATGCTCAGTGGTTTGCAGAGACGATCAATATCTTGTTGAGAGAGAAACAGCAGGAATTAACAAATGTGCAGGTGATTCTGCGGGGAATAGGCGCGGACGACAGATATAAATTAAGTATCATTCACAGAAAGATGCTGAAAATCATCAGTGAGCCAAGAGTATCAGACGCATTGACTGCATTGGCTAAAGCACCGCTTACAAAAATTAATAATGAGTTTGTAAATGTTCACGAAACAACGGTTATGAATCTTTTACAGCATCGAGAACAATATCGGTTGCTGAACTATTTACTTAAAGAAAATGTAAAAGAAGAATCAATGAACTTTTATATATTCTGGGTATATGAAGTGCAGCTGTGGACAGACCTTGTGGAGAAGTATCCGGAACGTGGAGAAAGACATCAGAAAGGAAAGGGGATTGCTATGTATTGCGGAAGTATTAAAAAAAGTGGAGCAGATCTAAGAAAAGCAATTATGAAAGCAAAAGGTTTAACTTCCGGTGATGGATTAAGAGGAATCGAATACCAGTTGTTAAATGCATTAGCTGTCAAAAATGTAGACAAGTTTATGGATATTGTACTGCGTTTATACAGTGCGTATGGTGGTCAGAGAACGGAAGATGGACATGAACTTCTGATTCCAAGCGGTTTTGTACAGATGTTAAATGATAAAGAAAAATTTACAAGATATGGATATGCATTTGTAATAGGATTAGAAGGATCCTATGAAAAAGAAAAGGAGGAAGCAAAATCATGAAAAGAGAAGGTTTAACATTTACAGTGATTTTCCTGGCAGAGAGTGCAAATTATGGAGAAGGAATTGGAAATATCTCATCTTTGAAAAAAATGAGTAGAGGAAATTGTCAGGAATATTCTTATATTTCCAGACAGGCATTGCGTTATAATATTGTACAGCAGGCAAACTGGGATACTACACCTGTGGATGGAAAAAGCGGTGTTGTACAGTTTGCGCCTTCCGCAACTATTGAGGAGTATCCGGAAATCGATCTGTTTGGATATATGAAAACAACAGCGAAAGGTGACGATCAGAATGGAGGAGCTTCTACCAGAAGTGCAGTAGCCAGACTTAGTAATGCAGTTGCTCTGGAGCCATTTCAGGGGAATCTTGAATTTCTTACCAATATGGGTCTTGCTGTAAGAGGAAACCTTCAGAATGGAATTGCACAGAGTGAAATTCAGCGTTCTTACTATTCCTATACGATGTCCATCGATCTGGACAGAGTTGGAGTAGATGGTGAGATTAATATCGCGGAAGAAGAGAAAGCAGAAAGAGTAAAGGTTCTGCTGGATTCTGTACAGTATTTATACAGAGATATAAAAGGAAGAAGAGAAAATCTCAGTCCTCTGTTTATCATTGGTGGAAGATACAGCAGAAAAAATCCGTTTTTTGAAAACAGAATCAAAGTAGAGAATAATAAAGTCAATGTGAATACATTACAGGAATTACTCGAGGATGATAATATCCGAGATTACACATATGCAGGTATCACTACCGGTACTTTTGACAATGAAGATAAATTAAAGGAGGTATTAAAAGCAGAGTCTGTAGGTGCTGTATTTAAACATCTGAAAGAGGAAGTGGATCAGTATTATGGAGAAGGCAATCAGAATTAAGTGTTTTCAGAATTTAGTAAATTATAGAAAACCGAGCAGTTTTATTATAAAAGAAACATTTCCTCTTCCGCCATATTCTACAGTTCTGGGAATGATTCATGCGGCGTGTGGATACAGAGAATTTCACCCTATGAAACTTTGTATCCAGGGAACAAACAGAGGAACCGTGTCTGAGCTTTATACACGATATTCATTTTCAGCAGGTACGAAATATGAAGAAGGACGACATCAACTTTGCGTTGAAGATGGAGAAAAATATGGGATTTTCAGAGGAATTGCCAATGTAGAGCTTGTATGTGATAATGATATGGTAATACATGTGATTCCTGAAGAGAAAGATTTTGAGAAAGTATATGAGTCTTTGAAAAATCCACCTCAGTATTTATCGTTGGGACGTTATGAGGATCTGCTGGATATAGAACGGGTAGATATTGTAAACATTCATGAAGAAGAGGAAGTTATTACAAAGAGGGATATGTATATACCGGTAAAATATGGAATAGAATTGGGGCATACTCATGGAACGGTGTATAACCTTACAAGAGAATATGAAATCACAAAACAGGGATTACGGCGCTGGAAAAAAGAAAATGGAAGGGTAAAGGCGTACTATTGCTCCGCGGGTACTTCCATAGATGAAGGTGCGTATGTAGATGATTTTGAGGAAGATGCAGCTCTGATATTTTGCTGATAAAAAATATGTTTTGTAGTGACTAAGTGATAAAGGGAATTGTGCATAGCTGGGAGGCGGGACTGTGGTTCTGCCTCCGGAAGGAGACATTATGGAATATTATGCGAAGTCCGAAAAAAAGATTCTGCCACAGGCAGAGATAGATAAAACTGAGAAGACTTTGAAAAATATTATGGTATGCCTTGAAGATGAACTTACGGAAACAGAACAAAAAATTATCAGAAACAATATAGTACATCTACCGGAGAATAAAAAAGAGAAGCAGAAAACATTAAAGGAACATCAGAATGACATTGTAAAATGTGCAGAGATGTTTTTTTTAGAATACGGAAAATATTTTACAGAAAAAGAGAAAGAGCTGGTCGTAGAAGCTTGCAGAATACATGATTGGGGAAAAGCCAATATGATTTTTCAGGGATTGGTAAGTCCTGCATCAGTGAAAAAATCAGGCATGAGCGTTGGGCAAAATGTGCAGATCCCTCATGGATTTTTAAGTGCAGTTACGATATCAAAAAAAGAATTTAAAAAATTATCAGATTTGTTTTGTGAAGAAGACTATGGACCATTTGTTACAGCAATTTATCATCATCATGACAGAGAAGATATTTATGAAGGCCCTGCAATTCAGGAATATGCAAAAAAATATTATCTGGAACAGATCAGTGAATATTTGGGAAAAGATATAAAAAAGCTGTATTGCAGCAATCAGAATAAATTGTTATATCGCAATAATTCCTATACGCCTAAGGCTGTGATTGCATCGGATATATGGGAGAAATATCTTTTGATCAAAGGTCTGCTTAATAAATTTGATTATACAGTAAGTGCAGGATATGAGGTATCGGAAATTGTACCTGATCTGCAGGAAAAGAAACTGAAGAAAAGTATAGAAATGCATTTGAGGGAAAAAGAATTAAGACCTGCACAAAAGTTTATGATGGAGCATGCAGATGAAAATCTGGTTGTGGTGGCACCTACAGGGTCAGGAAAAACAGAAGCTGCGTTATTGTGGCTTAATGGAGAAAAGGGATTCTATACACTTCCGTTGAAGGTATCCTCCAATGCGATTTATTCTCGTATCAAAAATAATTATTCTTATGAAAATGCGGCAATATTACATTCTGATAGTATGTCTATGTATTTGAAAGAATTTACGGAAGATGATTCGGAAATCAGTACGAAGTATGATCGCGCAAAAATGTTGGCATATCCTTTGACAGTCTGTACGGTGGATCAGCTTTTTAAATTTGTTTATAAAGCATTGGGAACAGAGATTTTTGCAGCAACTTTGAAATATTCCAAATTAATTTTGGATGAGATTCAATCGTATGAACCGATGATTATTGCAACGATTATTCATGGTCTGAAGACGATTCGGGATATGGGAGGACGTTTTGCAATCATTACAGCGACCTTTCCGCCGGTGTTGAAGGACTTTATGGAAAAGAGTGGATTGATAGAAGGAAAAGATTATCAGTTTAAAGATTTTTCGGGAAGTGAATACTCGGTTAATCAGGTGGTAAGGCATAAGATTCAGATACAAAAATCTGAAATAAATGTTAATGAGATACTGGAACAGGGGCAGAATAAAAAGGTACTGGTCATCTGTAATACGGTTTCCAAAGCTCAGAAAATTTACAGAGAAATGCAGGAAAAAACAGATAGAGTGAATCTGTTACATTCTCGTTATATCAGAAGAGACAGGGCTTATCTGGAAGATCAGATCATGAAATTTTCTGGATCGGAAGAAACCGGGATATGGATAACAACACAGATTGTAGAAGCAAGTCTGGATATAGATTTTGATGTGCTTTTTACTGAAATGTGTACAGCGGATAGTCTTTTACAGAGGATGGGACGCTGCAATAGAAAGGGAAGATATTTTCCGGAAGAAGCAAATGTTATTATATATGATAACAGGAATGGAGTTGGGAAAAAAAGTATTTATGATCCGACGATGTATGATCGTTCTTTGAAATTGCTGGCTGAATATGAAGGGATACCATTTGGAGAAGACAGAAAAACATTTTATATGAACCAGGTGTATGATCCGAAAGAAATAAAAGAAACCGGATATTATAAAGAAATTGAAGAATATCTGGATAAACTTGATCGGATTCATCCAACGGATTATAAGCTGAAAGAGGCTAAAGTAAGAGACATTAAGAGCGTGACGGTTGTGCCGGAAGAGATTTATAAGGAAAAAAAAGAGTTGTTTGATCATGGGGTGGAATTTTTAAGAGAGCCACATATAAAAAAAGAGATTAAAAATCTTATAAGATCTAAACTGGAAGAGTTGACTTTAAGCATAGGTATTTATAACAAATATCCGGAAGAAATAGACCGGACATCTATTGGATTTAAAAATTATAAATCGGTTACAGATATTTATCGTACAGAATACAAATATGATTTTGATCCTGAAACGGGTAAGGGAGCTGGTTTGCTGACTTCGGAAATATTCGAACAAAATGGTATATTTGTATAAGAAAAGAGAATCCATTACTATTTTACATGCGAACATAAGCTGTTTGAGAAATGACTTTGAAGATATGAAACGGATGTGGTCTATTTCACAATATGCTTGTCGACCTATAATAGAGCAAAAAATACGGGAGGTCGACAAAGGTGATGTTTTATTGTAAAAATAGAAAAATTTTCATAATATTATTAAAAATTGTATTCGACAAATAAAGAAGATGACAAGGTTGACAGAAAATGGTAGAATTAGGCTTGTAGTATAAGGGATTGTGAAGGATGGGTATTAATAGAAACATTGTGGAATGTAAATTACAGGAACTATCAGCTACAGTAAAAGAGCAGGGCTGTATTAATAGAAACATTGTGGAATGTAAATAGATTATATCTATGATATGGACAGTCGTACACAGGTATTAATAGAAACATTGTGGAATGTAAATTACTTAATGTCGGATATTTTTTGATGTTCGGATATTGTATTAATAGAAACATTGTGGAATGTAAATTTGTCAGTACGCTACGAAAACACTTATGAGGTAATATGTATTAATAGAAACATTGTGGAATGTAAATCAGGAATAGTAACCTCTGTATCATCCGGCAGTGAATCGTATTAATAGAAACATTGTGGAATGTAAATATCAGTTCTGGTAATTCTTTACACATACCTTTTACTTCCGTATTAATAGAAACATTGTGGAATGTAAATCAACACTTATCGAAAGAGGTGATATACTATGCTTAGTCGTATTAATAGAAACATTGTGGAATGTAAATGATTTCCCGGCAACGGACTATATAACAGCAGTTGCGGTGTATTAATAGAAACATTGTGGAATGTAAATTTTACCTGCGGCGGCAGGTCAATAAACACGACCAGGTATTAATAGAAACATTGTGGAATGTAAATATAGTCTCTTTGCATAAAGACGGCAAAAAGAAAACAGTATTAATAGAAACATTGTGGAATGTAAATTTGAGAGAAAGATTGAGTTTCTGAACAGGAATGCCAGTATTAATAGAAACATTGTGGAATGTAAATCAAGACAAAAGCAGTTGAGGTCCATCTCTGGACAGAAGTATTAATAGAAACATTGTGGAATGTAAATGCTTCAGACCAATGTTACCGGAAGATTCTATGACTGTATTAATAGAAACATTGTGGAATGTAAATCGAGTACCGACAGTTCCGTACTTAGCAAAAGGGGCAGGTATTAATAGAAACATTGTGGAATGTAAATATGTACAATGGCTTGAAGATTTTAGAATCCGGTGAAAGTATTAATAGAAACATTGTGGAATGTAAATTGGGACCCGCTGCACCGGATCACGCTGTCGTTGTTCGTATTAATAGAAACATTGTGGAATGTAAATGTACTTATCAGCTTTTTCATTCTCCTGATCTCATGTAGTATTAATAGAAACATTGTGGAATGTAAATTGCATTCGTCCTTCATGATTATGACTCTGCGTACCAACGTATTAATAGAAACATTGTGGAATGTAAATGAATATCTCCTGCGATATAGTTACCCTTCAAGTCAGTATTAATAGAAACATTGTGGAATGTAAATAAACAACTAATTACATTTTCTGTTTGCTTATCACGGTATTAATAGAAACATTGTGGAATGTAAATAGATGGAACTTGACAAGGTTAAGAGCTTTCTGGAATCGTATTAATAGAAACATTGTGGAATGTAAATGTAATAGAAAGATAAAAGGATCTTGTCCCGGTGCTGTATTAATAGAAACATTGTGGAATGTAAATTGAAATCAAGAATAGCAAATACTATGACGAGGATTTCGTATTAATAGAAACATTGTGGAATGTAAATGAGGTAAAAGGTTGCGATTAAGCAGGCGCACGGTACTCGTATTAATAGAAACATTGTGGAATGTAAATTTAGAATTAACAGGAATCCCTTGGTACTCATTACTGTATTAATAGAAACATTGTGGAATGTAAATTAGGACCCGCTGCACCGGATCACGCTGTTGTTGTTGTATTAATAGAAACATTGTGGAATGTAAATTTGCCAGATACACTCTTGCAGTAGAAAGACAGTATCGTATTAATAGAAACATTGTGGAATGTAAATTGTTGTAGTTATCGCGGATATAATCCACGCATTCAGTATTAATAGAAACATTGTGGAATGTAAATAGAAGCGCCGGAAGCAATCAAAGAACACGAACTGGTATTAATAGAAACATTGTGGAATGTAAATTTTTTACAGCCTCTTCTAAAAGATCAATTGTTTTTTTGTATTAATAGAAACATTGTGGAATGTAAATTACCATATGCAACTTTGCAGGCGAAAATCAAATTCGTATTAATAGAAACATTGTGGAATGTAAATAGTACCGCCTGCAGGGAAGATACGGCAGCTCCGGAGCGTATTAATAGAAACATTGTGGAATGTAAATTTGCCGGATTTTTGAGCCGTTTTTGTGCGCTTCTATCGTATTAATAGAAACATTGTGGAATGTAAATTATGTTGTCCTTTTCTCTGTTGTCCAGCGGTATTCCGTATTAATAGAAACATTGTGGAATGTAAATTACGGCTAACTGTCTCAATATCATTTTTATCTGCTTCGTATTAATAGAAACATTGTGGAATGTAAATTACTACATTGCATGCAGGACACCCTAATGGACTTAGTATTAATAGAAACATTGTGGAATGTAAATTGCTCAATAAGTGCTGGATTGAAAACACTCTCCTGGTATTAATAGAAACATTGTGGAATGTAAATTGAGATTGTCGGTCCTAACATTTTCAAATCCGTTAGTATTAATAGAAACATTGTGGAATGTAAATCCGTCTAAATAACCTCTTTCAATCCATGCAGACGATGTATTAATAGAAACATTGTGGAATGTAAATCTGATTCCACACAACCTGTTCTGTATTGATGTTCTTAGTATTAATAGAAACATTGTGGAATGTAAATTGAACCGTAACCGAGAACTGGAAGGCCAAAAACCGGTATTAATAGAAACATTGTGGAATGTAAATGATACTGATGAAGCGTTTGAAATGGTTGACGATATGTATTAATAGAAACATTGTGGAATGTAAATGGAAAAAACCGGCAGTATGTTCATGACCCAGACAGTATTAATAGAAACATTGTGGAATGTAAATGATGATTGTCTGGAATATGGCCTGATCGACAAGGTAGTATTAATAGAAACATTGTGGAATGTAAATTACTGAGATAGTTCACGATGTTGAAAATGGTGGTCATACGTATTAATAGAAACATTGTGGAATGTAAATCAGAAACAGTTGACCGTCATACTTGCTGAGTATCAACGTATTAATAGAAACATTGTGGAATGTAAATTGTATTCTGCCTGAGTGCGTAGTGCTAGAGTTACCGTATTAATAGAAACATTGTGGAATGTAAATATATTAATACACTTACGGTATCGAAGCGTTTTACGGTATTAATAGAAACATTGTGGAATGTAAATCTTCATGACACTCATCGCCTTCTGCAACAGGTACCTGTATTAATAGAAACATTGTGGAATGTAAATTGAAAAACGCTACAATCATCAAATCAAACAAAGAGTATTAATAGAAACATTGTGGAATGTAAATTACTTTATACCCTCTTTCTTACCCTAACATCTCAGTATTAATAGAAACATTGTGGAATGTAAATGTCGGATTTATCACGATAGCAGTTGGCCTGGATGAGTATTAATAGAAACATTGTGGAATGTAAATATTCTTGCTATAGAACCGGTTATTTTTCCCAAATTGTATTAATAGAAACATTGTGGAATGTAAATAAAATCCCGAAAAGGGAAGCAGAACAGAAATCCGAAGTATTAATAGAAACATTGTGGAATGTAAATATCCGAACTGATACCTCTCTGCCGGATTGACTCAGTATTAATAGAAACATTGTGGAATGTAAATATGTCAACATCAAAAGTATCTGCAAGTGTATAAGCGTATTAATAGAAACATTGTGGAATGTAAATGAAATTCAGCGTAATTACAATAAAAAACTATGATGTATTAATAGAAACATTGTGGAATGTAAATAAGAAACCGACAACGGATGATATTATCGCTAGCATGTATTAATAGAAACATTGTGGAATGTAAATATCATCATGTTTTCCGTACAATACATCCAACACATTAGTATTAATAGAAACATTGTGGAATGTAAATTTCTCTCTTTCTTATCGCTTCTTGCTGATGGAATTCCGTATTAATAGAAACATTGTGGAATGTAAATGCCTTTCAGTTCCGGCAGTTCTTTGTTCGTTGCCTTGTATTAATAGAAACATTGTGGAATGTAAATACAGCTGCATCTGCGACCGTATTCAATGCTGTGCGAGTATTAATAGAAACATTGTGGAATGTAAATGATATTTGCAAAGAAATCTGATACCTGCTGCCAGAGGTATTAATAGAAACATTGTGGAATGTAAATTCTGGAATGCCTGGATCTGTATTCCTGTGTCTTCCGTATTAATAGAAACATTGTGGAATGTAAATATCGCAGTCACCGAAGGATGCCCCGAAGCACCCCGTATTAATAGAAACATTGTGGAATGTAAATTTTGATAACTTTTGATTATACTGTATATTATTATATCGTATTAATAGAAACATTGTGGAATGTAAATTTATCAGCGATTTTGGAAAGCTCATCTTCGATTCTGTATTAATAGAAACATTGTGGAATGTAAATTAAAAAATACTCCTTTCATATCACAAAAGGACAGGGTATTAATAGAAACATTGTGGAATGTAAATATCGATTATCGGATTGACTACTGTCTTTGCTTTCATCGTATTAATAGAAACATTGTGGAATGTAAATCACCACTGGGATATCTAGCACTTTTTCTGCTTTCATCGTATTAATAGAAACATTGTGGAATGTAAATTTCCGTGTTTCTCGGTCAATATAGTAGGATTGTTCCGTATTAATAGAAACATTGTGGAATGTAAATGTAGTTATTGATGCGTTCAAGTATGAGGGAGATTTGTATTAATAGAAACATTGTGGAATGTAAATTGGTGAGAATGGAGTATTTGCAAAAGTCGAGAATGGGTATTAATAGAAACATTGTGGAATGTAAATAAAGAAGACGATGAATTTAGCCGACACATCAACAATAGTATTAATAGAAACATTGTGGAATGTAAATTCTTGAAAACCTCAACAGAGACGACACTGAAAACACGTATTAATAGAAACATTGTGGAATGTAAATCGCATAGATCTACTGCATCTATGGTTCTTGTGCCAGTATTAATAGAAACATTGTGGAATGTAAATTTAGCAAGTGCATACTGGTCAAGGGCATTTTGCGTAGTATTAATAGAAACATTGTGGAATGTAAATTTAGAATCAAATTCTGCACTATTATTCAGGCAAATAGTATTAATAGAAACATTGTGGAATGTAAATACTGATCCTTGAAGTACGTACGGTGTTTCTGATACACCGTATTAATAGAAACATTGTGGAATGTAAATCTTGTCAGAACTGGGAGCAATCATCGGAGGTGAATAGTATTAATAGAAACATTGTGGAATGTAAATATTGTCGAAATTCTCCAGGATCAGGCGCTCACACATCGTATTAATAGAAACATTGTGGAATGTAAATACAGGATATACAGCTTACATTAAGGATGGGGAAATGTATTAATAGAAACATTGTGGAATGTAAAGAAGGCTGTGAGCGCGTCTGTAACAATATCCGACGTAGTATTAATAGAAACATTATGGAATGTAAAAAAACTTTACCGGATGATTAAAAAAAGGAAGGTATCCTTGTATAAGGAGGAGAGAAACTATGGACGATAGAATCACAGGAGTGATGATTTACTATTATTTCGTGTGCAAACGCAAGTTGTGGTACTTTTGTCATGATATTCGTATGGAAACAGAAAATGAAGATGTAATTCTTGGGAAAATATTGGATGAGAGCAGTTATAAGAAAAAAGATAAGCACATCAATATTGATGATATTATAAACATCGATTTTATCAGTGAACACAAGGAATTGCATGAAGTGAAAAAAAGCAAAGCGGTGGAAGAGGCGGGAATCTGGCAAGTGAAGTATTATCTGTATTATTTACAAAAGCGAGGAGTAAATGGTATTAAGGGAAAGATAGATTATCCGTTGTTGAAAAAGTCGGTAGTTGTTGAATTAACAGAAAAAGATATAGAAATTTTGGAAAGAATCATTTTGGAAATTACAGAAATTAAACATACGGATATTCCGCCAATTTGTGAAAATAGTAAATTATGTAAGAAGTGTGCATATTTTGATTTATGTATCATATAAACATTGGATTTGTATATCGGGGGTAAAGCATGAAGCAAAGTTTTTATGTTTATAATAACGGAGATCTGAAACGTAAAGATAATACTCTTCAGTTCACAAATTATGATGGTGAGAAAAGAGATATTCCTATAGAGCGAATCTCAGATATCTATGTTATGTCAGAAATGTCATTTAATACAGCTTTTATTAATTATATATCGCAATATGGGATACCGATGCATTTTTTTAACTATTATAACTTTTATACAGGAAGTTATTATCCACGGGAAAGTCTTTTAGCGGGACAGTTATTGGTGAAACAGGTCAGTCATTATACAGATTATGAAAAAAGACTGACCCTTGCGAAAAAATTCATAGAGGCAGCAGCAGATAATATATATCGAAATCTCAGATATTACAATGGTCGGGGCAAAGATGTGTCAGAGTATCTTAGAGATGTAGATTCTCTTCGTAAACAGTTGGGAAAAGTCGCATCTATTGAGGAGCTGATGGGGATTGAAGGGAACATCAGGAGAAGATATTACGCGGCATGGAATGTGATCGTAAATCAGGAAATCCAATTTGAAAAAAGGGTAATGCATCCACCGGATAATATGATCAATTCTTTGATATCCTTTGTTAATACATTAATTTACACAAAAGTGTTGGGAGAAATTTATCATACACAATTAAATCCAACAATCAGTTATCTGCATGAACCTGGAGCAAGACGTTTTTCTTTGAGTTTGGATATTTCGGAAGTGTTTAAACCGCTTATTGGTGATAGATTGATCTTTTCATTATTGAATCGTAACCAGATTACAGAAGAGAGTTTTACGAAAGAGCTTAATTTTTTACATTTGAAAAAAGACGCCTCTAAACTGATCGTTTCTGAACTTGAAAAACGACTGAAAAAAACAGTAATGCACAAAGAACTGGGAAGACAGGTTTCTTACCAATATTTATTACGACTGGAATGTTATAAATTGATAAAACATTTGATTGGCGAAAAGGAATATGAAGGTTTCAGGATATGGTGGTGAGTTATGTACGTAGTATTAGTTTATGATGTGAGTCAGCAGGAGAATGGCTCAAAACGTTGGTCAAGAATTTTCAAGATATGTAAAAAATATCTGACACATATTCAAAATTCTGTTTTTGAGGGAGAGCTTTCCAAAGCTCAATTGGCGAAGCTGCAACAGGAATTAAAATTGTACATAGATGAAGAACTGGATTCTGTGATCATTTTTAAGTCCAGACAGGAAAAGTGGCTTGACAAGGAATTTTGGGGACGTAAAGACGATGCAACCAGTTTTATCTTATGATTGTTGAAATTTTATGAAACAATAACCGTTCTCAGATAATTAACCTGGGATTTCCTGCCCTTGCAGAAAGGATTAGTGAAAAAAAGAAGGAAGCCCGTTGTGCTTATGTTACAACTGAGGTTTCCTTCTTGTTATAAGCTGGTATACGCAGATTGGGAAATAAATATACCATTATTCTTAAGACGGTCAACAAATCAATGCTTTCTGGCAGTTTTCTCGGCAATCATCTTATGCCCGGAATAAATAGACATAATCATGCAGATCAAAGAAGCGCATGCAAAATACCTGTGTGCGGTTTTCATGCTTTTGCAGCCGGTGTAAAAGGCTGCGATCATGGTGATAAGGGCGCCCAGTGACCAGTATTTGTGAGATTTCATTTTGGTATCCTCCGTAAGATTTATTTTTTTACAGGTTTTTCAACACTTCAACAAGGCGGGAATTGTCCTCCGGCATCATGATGCAGAACCGTACAAATTCTCCATCCAGGCACTGGAAGGAGGAACAGTCACGGATTATCAGGCCCTGGCGGATGCAGGCTTCAAAAACATCATAAGAGGTAAGGCCTGGTTTCAGGATCTTAAGAAGAATGAAGTTTGCATAGGCGGGATAGACCTTATAAGTTGGAACGGACTTCAGTTCTTTGATCATTCTTGTGCGCTCAGAAAGGATCAGTTCACGGGTCTGGCGGATATAGTCTTCATCCTGGAGCATGATCTCGCCGGCAAAGGCGCCCATGCTGTTAAGAGACCATGGAGTTTGTTTCTCCCGCATTTTGGAAAGGAAATCCATGTTTCCGGTGATGCCGTAACCCAGACGCATTCCCGGGGCTGCGAAAAATTTTGATACGCCTCGGAGAACCATAAGGTTGGTGAATTCCCGGGTCAGAGGAACGGCAGTGATGGCATTGATATTCGGAGTAAACTCCACATAAGTTTCATCGATCATCACGAAGATATTTTTTTTCGCACAGAAACTGATCAGCTGGCGGAGATCCTGCTGCGAGATGGCAGAGGAGGTGGGATTGTTAGGGTTGCAGAGAATGAGAAAATCGTATCCCTGTTCCAGCTTTTTGCAAAGATCGGGAATGTCCGGCTCGAAGTCTTTGCTTTCCTGAAGGTGGTAATATTCCTGGGTGCTTCCGGAAAAAGAAAGCTCTCTGGAGTATTCGGAATAGGTAGGTCCCAGGATCAGGGTGTGCTTTGGAGCTTTTTCCTGAATGAGGAGGGAGATCAGTTCGCTGGAGCCGTTTCCGGGAAGAATAAAATCTGCCGGAATATTGCAATATTCGGAAATAGTATTGCGAAGGGTCGTGTATTCTCTGTCCGGATAGGAGGAAAAAATGTCAACATGTGCGGCAATGGCGGCACTGGCTTTGGGCGAGAGCCCCAGTGGATTAACATTGGCGCCGAATTTGACAATGTCTTCTTTTTTTAATCCGTAATAGCTGCAGATCTTTTCTATATCACTTCCGTGAAAAACGGGTTTCGTGTCCATTTTTGTCACCTCGTATTTTTATTTTTTCTACAAAAAATTTATATCCAGTATACATCAGAATCCATGGCATTTCCAGAAATTATAGCATAGAGACGGAAAGTTTTTTCGCTGGCGTGTTTTGTGTACGGATTTTACAGCAGATATGGAAATGCGGATGGCTGTCTGATAAAATAGAGCTATAAGCAGGAAGCAAGTGCAGACTGCAGACATCTGCCTGTAGCGATGCAATAATTTGTTGGAGAGCTATAATCTGGGACGGAAATAAGAAAAAGAGGATAAGATATCATGAAAACAGAAGATAAAAAGATTGCAGTGATCGGAATCGGCGGTGTTGGTGGCTATGTTGCGGGAATGTTGGCGAAGGCCTATCCTCATGTGACAATGGTGGCCCGTGGAGCCAGAGGGGAGAGCATCCGTGAGAACGGACTGGTGCTGCACAGTGATTATAAGGGAGAGATCGTTGCGAAGCCGGAGCGTGTAGTTCCAGTCCGGGAAATGGGACAGCAGGATTATATTTTTATCTGTGTAAAAAATTACTCTCTGGAGGATGTATGTGAAAATATCCGGGATATGGTCACAGATGATACGGTGATCATTCCGGTGATGAACGGGGTGGATCCGGGGGAAAAGATCCGCAGCCTGATCGGAAGGGGAACGGTTGTGGATTCTCTGATCTATACGGTAGCTTTTGCAAACGCGGATTTTTCTATTTCCCAGCAGGATACTTTTACCTGGCTGTGCATCGGGATCAAAAACGCAGATCAGGGGCAGCAGGAGAAAGTGACCCAGGTAGCCGAGATCCTGAAGGGCGCAGATATTGATTATAAGGATGACGGGGATATTGAGGTGGAGATCTGGAGAAAGTATATCCTGAACTGTGCGTTTAACGTGATGACGGCTTTTTATGATAATACCATCGGGGAGCTTCGCAGGGATCCGGTGAAGGCGCAGCAGTACGAAACTCTTGTGTGGGAGGCTGCCAGTGTAGGCCGTGCAAAGGGTGTGGCACTGACAGATGAACACATACAGGAGGTGATTCACAAGTTCCGTCATGTTCATGCAGATAACGCCACCAGTTCCCTTCAGAGAGATTTTCAGATCTGCAAAAAGCAGACGGAGCTGGAAACTTTCAGTGGTTATATCGTGCAGGAGGCGAAACGTCTGGGTGTTTCCATTCCTCTTTCTGAAGAGATGTATCAGGGGCTGAAGGCTAAGGCTGAGAAATTCTGATAAAAAGACGGGAGCTGCTTTTCACACTGCTATTGACAAAATTTCTCAACTTTGTTACAATGACGAAAATCAATTCCGTGAGGGAGTAATTCGCGTGTAAACGTGGTTTGTCAACATACTGGTGCATGCACCTGGCAAATCTTAAAGAATGAGACTCATGTATATTTTATTTCTGTTATGGAGATAAAGTATGCGTGGGTCTTTTTTTATGGCTCCGGACCGGACACATATGCAAAGGAGAAGAAAGATGCTGCTATTTATGAAAGTGCTTTTTACCCAGTTCATTGCGGAAATGGGCGACAAAACACAGCTGATGCTGGTGGCAATGACTTCCAAGTTCAAGCTGAAGGATATCCTGCTTGGAACCGGTGTTGCGATCCTGGTGCTGAACGGACTGGCGGTTCTTGCCGGAGGCCTTGTCAGTACGGTAGTTCCTACGTGGCTGATCCGTCTGATTGCCGGTGCGGCGTTCCTGTTTTTTGCGGCAACAACGCTTAAGGGAGACGATGATGAGGAAGAGAATGTAAAGGACCGGAAAATTAAGTTTGCGCCGTTGTCTGTATTCTGTACATTTTTTGTTGCGGAGCTTGGTGATAAGACACAGCTTACTGCCATTACATTTGGAGCAAACGAAGGTTTAAGTGCAGCAGTTGTTGTATGGCTGGCCTGTTCATTGGGACTTTTTGCGGCAGATGTAATCGGCCTTCTGATCGGTTATCTTCTGAAAAGCAAAGCACCGGAGGGAATTCTCAATACAGTTGCGTTTTTTATTTTTTCCATTTTTGGAATTCTGACACTGAGACAGGGATTCGGGCTTCTGATTGGAGCGGAATCTGCTATGATTCTTCCGCTGACAGTTGTGGTTACAGTAGCATTTGTGATCGTCTGTCTTGTGCTTTATAAGCAGTCAAAAAAATCTAAAGCATAAAATAAAATCTATTTACGGATGTTTTCCCGGTACTGTGTAGGTGTGGTTCCGGTGAGGAGCCGGAAATGCCGGGTGAAGTAGGAGGGGCTTGCGAAACCGCAGTTTAACGCAATGTCCGTCACTGGTGTGTCTGTGAGAGTAAGCTGTCTGGCGGCCATAAGAAGACGTCTCTGGCGTACATATGCCATAGGTGTGGTGCTCAGATATCTTTGAAAAATACGCTGGCATTCTCTGGCACAGATGCTGGCAACTGCCGCAATATCTTTTACGGAGATATTTTTTTCCAGATTCTGATCGATCCATGCCAGCATTTGCTTCAGGCGTAGTTCCTGGATTTCGGGAAGCTGTGGGGCAGAAAGGCCGCGGTTCTTTTCCAGAATGATCAGAAGTATTTCGGAGAGGGCGTTGCGTACCTGAAATTCATAGCCGGGCAATTCATCGGCGCAGGCAGAAAAGGCGTTGTCAAATGCCTGAAAAAAATGTTTATCACAAGATCCCGGGACGATATCTCCCGGGATTTTTATGAAAGCGGCGCCTTTTTCCATAAGGGGACGGATATAGCGGATATCAAAAACACTGCCCGGGGCGCCGCTTATGATCGATGGATCAAACACAAAAGAACGGTACAGGCACGGGGAAGGGACAAGACCGATAAAAGAATGAAGAATGCCAGTATTGATAAAACAGCCTTCCCCTGCATGGACATCGTAAAAAGTATCACCGATCCCGATTCTGACGCTGCCTTCCATCAGCATAAAAATCTCCAGTTCATTATGCCAGTGTGCGGGAATATTTCCGGTAATGAATTTATGGATATCGCCTCTGTTTGCAACCAGATCGAAGAGATATCTTTCCTGTTCCGGGAATTCCTGTTGGTGGATATCGGTTTCCACCCAGTTTGCATTACGTATCATAAAAAATCTCCCTGTCGTTTTTGTTATAGTATACACCGCTATTTTTACAGCAGCAACTGTGTGTCGGATTGTATAATAAAAGAAAATACTGATGTCTGTTTTACAGACGGTGATTAAGAAGGATGTCAGTTGCCATATGGATCAGGGAGGAAAGTTATTATGGATCTGAAAAAGAAAAGTCAAACGATGGACATGACGAAGGGAAGTTCGACCTCGCTTTTGCTGCGTTTTGCCATGCCGCTTTTTCTTGGAAATCTGCTTCAGCAGTTTTATAATCTTGTAGATACCTCGATTGCGGGAAATCTGCTGGGGGATGGAGCGCTTGCACAGATTGGTGCTACTGCGGCGTTATATAGTCTGATCACGAATTTGGCGTTTGGAATGAATAATGGACTGGCTCTTGGAGTGAGCCGGAACTTCGGAGCAGGAGACCTGCAGGGAGTGAAGAAGTCGGTGTGCTGGATGACGTGTTTGTCCTGCTTTTGCTCAGTTGTGCTGACTGTCGCTTTTTTGATATTTCGAAAAGGACTGCTTCAGGTGATGCAGATCCCGGATGATGTGATGGACGGAGCTTTGCGCTATCTGACGATCATTCTGGCGGGAATTCCGCTGACTATGCTGTATAATCTGGAGGCGAGTCTTTTACAGGCTGTAGGAAACAGTGTGATGCCCCTTGTTTTTCTGCTTTTCAGCAGTGTCCTGAATGTGGGACTGGATTTCTGGTTTATGGGACCGTTGGGACTGGGAGTACAAGGTGCTGCGTCTGCGACAGTTCTGGCTCAGGGAATCAGCGCCGGGATCGGTTTGGGGTATATTGTGCGCTATTATCCGGAACTGAGATTTTCGAAAAATGAATTCAAAGTGAAGAAGAATTTTGTAATAGAGATGTTTTTCTCCGGTTTAAGTATGGGGATGATGAATGCTATTTATTGTATTGGCAGTGTGATCCTTCAGAGCAGTATCAATGCACTTGGAAGTGTTTATATTGCGGCGCAGGTTGGAGGCAGGAGGCTTGCGGAACTGTTTTATATTCCAGGACTGGCACTTGGAACCAGCACGGCGATCTATGCCAGCCAGAACTATGGGGCGGGCCTGGGAAAAAGAATCCGCAGAGGCTGTCGGACAGCAATTCTTCTGTATGGGATCTGGTGGATCATTGCACTTATGTTTACTTTTACCCTGGCACCGGCAGCGATCCGGCTTCTTACCGGAAGCAGCAACCCGGAGGTGATCTCTAACGGACTGCTTTATCTTCGGGTCAGCATCCCCATGATCCCGCCAATGGCAGTGCTGGTAATCTTACGAAACGCACTGCAGGGAATGCAGCACTTGAAAGCACCTTTGATATGCAGTACGTTGGAACTGATCGGTAAAGTTATCTTTGCCATCTGGCTCGTCCCGGTCTGGGGCTATATCGCCGTATGCATCTGTGAACCTGTGACGTGGGTGATCTGCTGTGCGTTTATTGTCGGGGCTGCGGTGGTTTTCCGGAAGGAGTTTCAGACAGCAGAGTGACAGGGTACATACCTTTCAGATCTTTTGCATACACTGTAAAAAAGCGTCTTCGGGGGCTTGGCAGTGAAAGATTATATTGAGGAACGTGCAGTTGAGATCGCAGGATATATTGTGGAAACAAAGGCGACGGTGAGGCAGGCGGCGAAGAAGTTCGGGATCAGTAAGAGTACGGTACATAAGGATTGCGTGGAACGGCTGAAAGTGATCAACCCGGCACTGGCCGTTGAGGTGAGGAAAGTTCTTGATGTGAACAAGCGGGAACGACATATCCGGGGTGGGCTTGCTACACGGGAAAAATATCTGCATGCACATATGCGGTGAAGTTTTTGACCGGGGGAATGTTGGTCATAAAGTACCTGTGTTTATGAACGTGAAGTAAAATGAAATGAAAATGTCCGGGCTCTTCCCTGAATTACTTCGGTTGACATACAAGGTGAGATGTGCGAAGATTTACCATATGATAAAACAGCAAAACACATTTCAGAGGAAAGAGAGGATTTTATTATGCTGAAACAGTTATCTATCTATGCAGAAAATAAAAAAGGTGTTATGCAGAACATTACCGGGATTCTGAAGAATGAGGACATCAACATTCTGGGATCAGTTACCAATGACAGTGCAGAGTACGGAATCGTGCGAATGGTAGTTTCTGATCCGGATAAGGCGAAGGAGGCACTGATCGCTGCCGGATATCTCTGTCACGTGATCGATGTGATCGGTGTGGAAGTTGAGGATAAAACCGGAAATCTGAATGATCTGCTTCTTACACTGAAGGACAGCAACGTGAGCGTGGATTATCTGTATCTCTCTTTTAATCGTGATTCCGGAAAACCGATCATGGTATTCCATACCGAGGACACCATGGAAGTAAGAGCCTGCCTGAAGTCCAGAGGATACACAGTTTTATAAAAGCAGAATTTTATCCGGACAGCAATGTTGTGCCCATCGGATCAATATTAAAAAGTTCTATATTATAAACATTAAATATTAATTTTACAAATGTATATGGTCATGCTATCATATAGCCATAATAGTTCTTAACCTGTAAACAGCCACCTCAGGATATGTGAATATCCTATATCATACAGGCCCGGAACTAAAAAAACTCATCACATAAAGTTAATAATTACACCCATGAAGGGATCTGTGGATCAGCGTACACAGATTCTTTCGAAGAAAGCTGTTACATCAGCGGAGTTTTCTGTGTCTCCAATGATGTGGCAGCTTTTTTCTTTGATCCTGAAAAAATTCGCAGTAATTTCACAAAAACATGATACATTATGAAGCGTGTTATAATCAGGTCTGTGAGAAATGACAGAATCATAAAAATATGGCAAATCGAAATACGAATATCTGCTTCAGCGAAAAAGCCGAAACTGTTTATTTCTGGCAGAACTCAAAATCCGACGGAAAAGAATCAGACAGAAGAGGAAAAAATGATGAGATTGATAAAAAAACAAAGTGTGGGAAAAAACATCAGGCGAAAGAACAGCAGTTGGGTCTATATCCTGGCCTTTCTGTTTCCTGTGATGATATTTGCGGCAGGTTTTGCAATGAAAGGAGTTTATCCTTTTGGGGAAAATTCGGCGCTTGTTGTTGATGGTGTTCATCAGTATACAGCCTTTTATAAGGAACTTTTAAGCCAGCTGGAAAAAGGCGCAGGGTGGACGTATTCCACACATTCCATGGGTTATGATTTTTACGGCCTGTTCTGTTATTATCTCAGCAGTCCGTTCAGCCTTCTTGTGCTGCTGTTTATGAAATTCATGTATGTAAATGATGCAGTAACAGCTGTGATCCTGATCAAGGTTGGGCTTTGCAGCGTGTCCATGGCCTGGTATTCCGGGAAAAAATATCCAGGCAGAGGGAGTATGGCGGTTTCTCTTGGATGCATGTATGCGTTGTCAAATTTTCTTATGGGATACTACAGTAACGTAATGTGGCTGGACTGTATCATGCTTCTTCCGGTATTGGCATACTTTATCGAGCAGCTGGTATATACCGGAAAATGGTACGGGTATTGCCTGGTGCTTGGGTGCTGTATTTTAACCAGTTATTATATGGGATTTATGTTATGTACCTTTTCGGCTCTCTATTATCTGGCAAATCTGGCTATCATAAAATCTGACCAGCGGCCGGAGAAAATATTGCATTCTCTGCTGAAATTTGCCGGGTCTTCCATTGCCAGTGCATGTCTTGCGGGAATTACTCTGATTCCTGGCATTGTGGCTGTATCCAGGACTGCAGCAGCAGAGGAAGCTGGAACAGGGCTTGCCGGTGTTTACGGAGATATCTGGAAGCAGCTGGGAGCGCTGATGGAGGATTCCCTGTCTTTTGTGAAATCCAGCGAACAGGGAGATGTGAATCTTTACTGTGGCTGTGCAGTGCTGCTTTTTGCAGGGATGTATTTTCTGAACAAAGAAATCCGTACCGTGGAAAAGATCATGACGGGAGCGTTGGTCATTTTTTACTTTGCGGGTTTTCATATCACAGCGTTAAATCTTCTGCTTCATGGAATGCATAAACCGGTGGGAATCCCCAACCGTTTTGCTTTTATCCTGATCTTTCTGCTTCTGAGGATGTCCTGCGATGCGTGGGGGAAAACAGAGAAGGTGAGTGAAAAGCGGCTGTTCGCGGGATTTGCTGCGGTGGAAATATTCTGCATGGTTGTGGGGATTAAAAGTGGAAAAGCAGGAGAGGTTCTGCTTACAGAAGGGATTCTTGCGGGAATGTTTCTTACAGTGTGGACGGGAAATTATTTTTGTGGAAAACTTTCAAGACATCCGTTTGGCTGTGTGGAAATCCGAAAAATCTGTGGAGGGGTACTGGCTGTTTTGATCCTGGCTGAGACAGGAATTCACGGAATTGTCAGCATTACAGATAACGGAACTGCAAATCGCGATATTTATGTGGAAAGTGAGCAGGAGATTGGTGGATTACTGGAGTCTGCCGGCGTGGATCAGGTGGATTACCGCACTGCGATCGTAAATCCCCTTGTGAGAAATGAAGAAATACTGTATCAGCTGAACGGGATGTCCATGTATTCTTCCACCAATACAGAGGAAATGTGGAATTTTGTGAAGAACATGGGGTTTGAAAATCTGGAAAATCGTTTTCAGTATGCAGGATCTACGGAAGTGATGGATATGCTTCTGGGGATACGATATCTGTTTTGCAGGAATACAAGAACCCTTCATACTGCTTATAAAAAGATTGCAGAAAGCCAGTCATTTGACCTGTATGAAAATCCACGGGCTCTGCGATCCGGATATATGGTCAACGATTCTGTGCTGGATTATGCAATGGAAGGAACAGACCCGCTTGAAGTTCAGAACCGTCTGCTCAGTGGTATTGTAGGAAAAAGACTGTACAAAATGCAGACAGTCAATTCTGATACTGCCCTGATTGGAAACACAACTTTTAATATCCATCTGAAAAAAGGAGAACATGGATATCTTTATATTCCGGGAACAGAACCGGATACAGTGACGATTAATGGACAGGAGCAGAAGTCTGATTATTGGAATAATAATTTTCTGGATCTGGGAACTTATAATGTGGATACCATTGTGCAGGTAACTACGGGTACCGGTATGCACGAGGCTGTTCTGGGAACATACCAGGAATCTGAACTGGATTCCATTTATGAAGAACTTTCTTCTCAGCAAATGGATCTGAAGGATGGAAAAGGCAGTATATCTGTAAAAAAAGACGGAATTCTTATGCTTAGCGTATTCTATGACCCGGATATGAAGGTTTATGTGGACGGAGAAAAAGCCGATGTAAAAAGTATTCAGGGACTTACCGGCGTGAAACTTTCACAGGGAACGCATATAATTACCATGAAATATCAAACTCCGGGATTGAAAACAGGAGCAGTTCTTTCTATATTAATGGTGGGAATACTGGGAGCGATCTGCTTTGCCCGAAAATTCAGAAACAGGTAAATAACAGACAACGATATAAAAAGAGAAATGGGGAGTGTAAAATATGAAAATTGCCATGATAAACGGACAGAATCACAAAGGTTCTACCTATCATATAGGAAAAATGCTGGCAGATAAGCTGGGCGGAGAAGTGACGGAATTCTTTCTGCCAAGAGATTTCGGACATTTTTGTGTTGGGTGCAATCAGTGTATTGTGAAAGATGAGAAACTTTGCCCATATTATAAAGAGCTGAAGCCATTGACGGAAGCTATTGACAGCGCAGACGTGATCATTCTTACAAGTCCGGTGTATGTCTACCACTGCACTGGCTCCATGAAAGCGTGGCTGGATCACTATGGCTACCGGTGGATGCTGCACAGGCCAAATCCGGATATGTTTTCCAAACAGGGAGTTTGTATTTCTACGGCAGCAGGCGCCGGAATGAAATGGACCAATAAAGATATGGCAGATAGTATGTTTTTCTGGGGAATGGGAAAGATATACAGGTACGGTACTGCCGCTCATGCGTTAAATTATAAATCGATCTCTCCGAAAAAGATGGAAGAGATCGAGAAAGCTACAGATAAGCTGGCAGAAAAGATCCGCAGGAATTATGGCCATGTGAAACCAGGGCTGAAAACAAAAGCTTACTTCGAGGTTATGCGTAAGCTTGTAAAGAGCGGCTGGAATGAAGTGGATGTGGCTTACTGGAAGGAACATGGCTGGACAGAAAAGGCCAGACCGTGGAAGTAAAACTTCCATTTTCGCAGGGTTGTGACATCTATGAAGAAAACTGCGTTAAACCCCTGTAAAATCAGCAAAAATTCTTTATAAAACACCTTGACAAGCTCTGTATTTACGGTCTATAATGAGCAAGCGTGCGAATGAAACGTTATATTTTCGCATGCCGTAATTTGTAAATAGCAACCGCAAGGCCCCATGGGAAAGCCCATGGAGAAATAAATCGGGAGGTGAAATGGAATGCCAACATTCAACCAGTTAGTAAGAAAGGGCCGTCAGACAGCTGTTAAGAAATCTACAGCACCGGCTCTGCAGAAAACATACAACTCTTTAAGAAAGAAAGCAGTTGATCAGGCTGCTCCACAGAAACGTGGTGTTTGTACTGCTGTTAAAACAGCTACTCCTAAAAAGCCTAACTCAGCTCTTAGAAAGATCGCCAGAGTTCGTCTTTCCAACGGTATCGAGGTAACAAGTTATATTCCAGGAGAGGGTCACAACCTTCAGGAGCATAGCGTTGTTCTTATCCGTGGAGGAAGAGTTAAGGACTTACCTGGTACAAGATACCACATCATCAGAGGTACTCTTGATACCGCAGGTGTCGCTAACAGAAAACAGGCTCGTTCCAAATACGGAGCTAAGAGACCTAAAGCTAAAAAATAATTTAAGTAGATCAGAAATCTACGCCGCTTCCTGATTGCAGATAATCAGGAGGATTACAAAGATATTATTCATCTAATGTATTACAGCGGAAGACTATAAGGATTTGTACGGTATTCCATATACCCTGTCGGTTGCGGGTTAAATATAGGACCTTACCAGTGCGAACATGCAATAGTTTTACTGCGTGAGTACCGATGATATAATCAATATGATTAAGGAGGGAAGTAACGTGCCACGTAAAGGACATACTCAGAAAAGAGACGTTCTGGCTGACCCGATGTACAATAACAAAGTGGTTACCAAACTTATCAATAACATCATGTTAGACGGTAAGAAAGGTGTTGCTCAGAAAATTGTATACGGCGCATTTGCCAGAGTAGAGGAAAAAGCTGGTAAACCAGCAATTGAAGTATTTGAAGAGGCTATGAACAACATCATGCCAGTTCTCGAGGTAAAAGCAAGACGTATCGGTGGTGCTACTTATCAGGTTCCGATCGAGGTAAGAGCAGACAGACGTCAGGCACTTGCTCTTCGTTGGCTTACAATGTTCTCACGTAAGAGAGGCGAGAAGACAATGGAAGAAAGACTGGCTAATGAGCTTCTGGACGCAATGAACAACACAGGTGCATCCGTTAAGAGAAAAGAAGACATGCACAAGATGGCTGAGGCAAATAAAGCATTTGCTCACTATCGCTTCTAATTCGAGGAGGAAAATTCATTGGCTGGAAAAGAAGGAAGAGAATATCCATTAGAGAGAACCAGAAATATCGGTATCATGGCGCATATCGATGCTGGTAAAACAACTCTTACAGAGCGCATTCTTTATTATACAGGTGTTAACTACAAGATCGGTGATACTCATGAAGGTACAGCGACAATGGACTGGATGGAGCAGGAGCAGGAGCGTGGTATCACAATCACATCCGCAGCTACAACATGTCACTGGACTCTTGAGGAGAACTGCAAGCCAAAGCCAGGTGCTCTTGAGCATCGTATCAACATCATTGATACACCAGGACACGTAGACTTCACTGTTGAGGTTGAGCGTTCCCTTCGTGTACTTGATGGTGCTGTCGGCGTTTTCTGTGCTAAGGGTGGTGTTGAGCCACAGTCTGAGAACGTATGGCGTCAGGCTGATACCTACAATGTACCTCGTATGGCATTCATCAACAAGATGGATATCCTTGGTGCAAACTTCTACGGTGCAGTAGAGCAGATCAAGACTCGTCTTGGTAAAAACGCTATCTGCCTGCAGCTTCCAATCGGAAAAGAGGATGAGTTCAAAGGAATCATCGATCTTTTCGAGATGAAAGCTTACATCTACAATGATGAGAAGGGTGATGACATTTCCATCACAGATATTCCTGAGGATATGAAGGAAGATGCTGAACTTTATCATACAGAGCTGATCGAGAAGATCTGCGAGCTGGATGATGACCTCATGATGGAGTACCTTGAGGGAGAAGAGCCTTCTGTAGACAGACTGAAAGCTGTCCTCAGAAAAGCTACCTGTGAGTGTACAGCAGTACCGGTTTGCTGCGGTTCCGCTTACAGAAACAAAGGTGTTCAGAAACTTCTGGATGCAATCCTTGAGTACATGCCGGCTCCTACAGATATCCCGGCTATCAAGGGTGTTGACCTTGACGGCAACGAAGTTGAGAGACATTCATCTGATGATGAGCCATTCTCCGCTCTTGCATTCAAGATCATGACTGACCCATTTGTAGGAAAACTTGCTTATTTCCGTGTTTATTCAGGAACAATGAACTCCGGTTCTTATGTACTGAATGCCACAAAAGATAAAAAAGAGCGTGTTGGACGTATCCTTCAGATGCACGCCAACAAACGTATGGAGCTGGATAAGGTTTACTCCGGTGATATCGCTGCAGCAATCGGATTCAAATTCACTACAACAGGTGATACAATCTGTGACGAGCAGCATCCGGTAATCCTTGAGTCCATGGAGTTCCCGGAGCCAGTTATCGAGCTCGCTATCGAGCCTAAGACTAAAGCTGGACAGGGCAAACTTGGTGAGGCACTTGCTAAGCTTGCTGAGGAGGACCCGACATTCCGTGCTCATACAGATCAGGAAACAGGACAGACTATTATCGCTGGTATGGGTGAGCTTCACCTGGATATCATCGTTGACCGTCTTCTTCGTGAGTTCAAGGTTGAGGCAAACGTTGGTGCACCTCAGGTTGCTTACAAAGAGACAATCACCAAAGCTGTTGATGTAGACAGTAAGTATGCGAAACAGTCTGGTGGTCGTGGACAGTATGGTCACTGTAAAGTTAAATTCGAGCCTATGGATGCCAATGGAGAAGAGCTGTACAAGTTCGAGTCCACAGTTGTTGGTGGTGCTATTCCGAAGGAGTACATCCCGGCAGTTGGCGAAGGTATCGAGGAAGCTATGAAAGCTGGTATCCTCGGAGGATTCCCGGTAGTTGGTGTACATGCTAATGTATACGATGGTTCTTACCATGAAGTCGATTCTTCTGAGATGGCATTCCACATTGCAGGTTCCCTTGCATTCAAGGATGCTATGCAGAAAGCAGCTCCGGTTCTTCTTGAGCCAATCATGAAGGTCGAAGTTACTACACCAGAGGATTACATGGGTGACGTTATCGGTGATATCAACTCCCGTCGTGGACGTATCGAGGGTATGGAAGATATCGGCGGCGGTAAGATGATCCGTGGATATGTTCCGCTTTCCGAGATGTTCGGATATGCTACAGACCTTCGTTCCAGAACACAGGGACGTGGTAACTACTCTATGTTCTTCGAGAAATATGAGCAGGTTCCGAAGTCTGTACAGGAGAAGATCCTTTCCAAAAAGGACTGATCTGATATAAAATAATAAAATGCTTGCAAATAACCTTGGTTTGCAATATAATCAAGGTTAGCAAGTTTAAATCTGAAAAAATGCTCTAATTTTGATAGAGCCAAGTTTTAAGGAGGACATTTTAAAATGGCAAAGGCTAAGTTTGAGAGAACAAAACCGCATTGTAACATTGGTACCATCGGACACGTTGACCATGGTAAAACAACATTAACAGCAGCTATCACTAAAGTTCTTGCAGAGAGAGTTCCAGGAAACGTAGTAGAGAACTTTGAGGATATCGATAAAGCTCCAGAGGAAAGAGAGCGTGGTATCACAATTTCTACAGCTCACGTTGAGTATCAGACAGAGCGTAGACATTACGCACACGTTGACTGCCCAGGACATGCTGACTACGTTAAGAACATGATCACAGGTGCAGCTCAGATGGATGGTGCTATCCTTGTTGTTGCTGCTACAGACGGTGTTATGGCTCAGACTAAAGAGCATATCCTTCTTTCCCGTCAGGTAGGTGTTCCTTACATCGTTGTATTCATGAACAAATGTGATATGGTAGACGATGAGGAGCTTCTTGAGCTCGTTGAGATGGAGATCCGTGATCTTCTTTCCGAGTATGACTTCCCAGGAGATGACATTCCGGTTATCCAGGGTTCTGCTCTTAAAGCTCTTGAGGATCCGGCTGGCCCATGGGGAGACAAGATCATGGAGCTTATGGATGCTGTTGATGAGTATATTCCGGACCCACAGCGTGACACAGATAAACCGTTCGTAATGCCTGTAGAGGACGTATTCTCCATCACAGGACGTGGTACAGTTGCAACTGGTAGAGTTGAGGCTGGTGTTCTTCACGTATCTGAGGAAGTTGAGATCGTTGGTATCAAAGAGGAGACTCGTAAAGTTGTTGTAACTGGTATCGAGATGTTCCGTAAACTTCTTGATGAGGCTCAGGCTGGTGATAACATCGGAGCACTTCTTCGTGGTGTTCAGAGAAACGAGATCGAGCGTGGACAGGTTCTTGCTAAACCAGGAACACTTACATGCCATACAAAATTCACAGCTCAGGTTTACGTTCTGACTAAAGACGAGGGTGGCCGTCATACACCATTCTTCAACAACTATCGTCCGCAGTTCTATTTCAGAACAACAGACGTAACAGGTGTTTGCAACCTTCCAGAGGGAACAGAGATGTGCATGCCTGGAGATAACATCGAGATGACAATCGAGCTGATTCATCCGATCGCTATGAGCCAGGGTCTTACATTCGCTATCCGTGAAGGTGGACGTACTGTAGGATCAGGACGTGTTGCTACAATCATCGAGTAATACAATCTGAATATAGATTTGTTATCGTAAGATAACGTTGTGTCCAAACGTAAGATACCCGTAGAACTTCGGTTCTACGGGTTTTTCTGTTGCCTGGAAATATATAAAAGGGCGGAAAAGAATAACGAACAGCGTAGAAAAACGGTTGCCGGGAGAGTATCCTGACAACCGTTTGTGATAACAGAATGATAACAAAATCTTAAATTAAACCAACTAAAGAACTTTCGTGAAGTATTGCAGATGGATTATATTTTTCTATAAGTGAATTTATAATTAGACGATTTCCGGCACTGATTTTGGGACTTAATGTAATTTCCATTTGTGCGTAAGCATTTTCGTCTAGGGTTAGATCATAAAAAGGAAAAGTTTGTTTGGCTTGACCAAGTAAAATCTTGGTACTGGTTGTTTGAAATTCTTGAATTGATTTATCAACTGCCTGATTTAGATTTAGAGGCATGAGTAATAAAATATATCGCCATTCGTGTTGGAAGGCCCAATGGATATTCTTATGCTTACCAAGATTACCTAAAGCAATACTAAATTTATCACCGTCTTGGGTTAATAACTTAGGATATAGCTTGTCTGAATCAGAAGTATATTCAACTTTATGTAAAATGTTATTACCCAATGCTCCAGGAGCTATAAATCCGTTTTTGAGCATATCTGCAATAGGAATTATAGATTTTAAATAAGATCCATTTGAATTATCAGTTACCGTTTGATGTGTAACCTCCGATATTGACGAAGGTGTATTTTCAAATTCTTTAAATGGATTTGCTTTTAATTTAATTCTTACTCCGGAACTTAGAGAACTATACATTTTCCACATAGGGATATTCTCTGTTTCATCATCAGTCCAAGAACTTATATAGCAAAATTGACCAGCATTTTTTAAATCAAATGCTTCTTTTTCTTGAAGATCATCCATTTGATCTAAGGAAGTTAATCTAAACGTGTGGTTTGCTAAAATTAATGCAAGAGTTTCAATACTTGTATAATGATATAAATAATCAGGTGTGTTTTGCAAAATGATTTAATACCTCCTTATGTCAGATTATATGTCTTGATGTCATTGCCTTCAGTACCCTTCTTAACGATGGTATGACAACCTATCGTGGTTCCCATAGCACGCAGTTTCCATTCATCCTGGGTAGCGTTCAACTTATCTAGTTCTGCCTGTCTTTTATCTTCATCTTCAATAGCTAATATTTCAGCTTTTTCCTTTTCATAGACATTTTTAAATTGACACCATTTCCTGAAAAAGTCCTGCATTGTAGGATTTTCGAATGTCAGTGCAACCTTCTGCTCAGGTGTTTCAGCAAGTGAGAGGTTCACCGAATCATCAATAGAAAACAACAGAGAGAGTACATCTCCGACTGTTTCAATATTAAAATCCAGAAAAACACTTACATTTAATCCCAGTGCAGTTGCAATCTTTTCTAACTGATCCGGTTTCGGATTCCGGATTCCCAGTTCATATTTTCTGATTGTTCCTACGTTAATGCCGGACAGCTCGGCTAACTGTATCTGACTGTATCCTCTAAATTCCCGGAATGCCCGGATTTTTTTGCCAACCATAATGCTGCCTCCTTAATAATATTTGTGCTTCTATTCTAGCACAAAAGTGAATGATACAAAAGAGTGAGATTTAACAAATTGCCGATACGCAAGCAATAGGTATGGAATGGAAAAAATAAATTCGCAAATGTTTATTGACAAATTCACAAAAGTGAATTATTATAAGAGAACAACGAAAGAGTCACAAAAGTGACTGGAAAGGAGGACGCTATGAGAACTAATTATATGATGACTGTTGATGATGTCATGGAAGAATTAGGCGTGAAACGCAGTAAAGCATATTCCATTCTGAAGCAGCTTAATGATGAACTGGCAAAGGAAGGATATGTGGCAGTTCGTGGAAAGATTCCACGTCCCTACTGGGAAACAAAATTTTATGGATGCTCTCAGAGAGCAGTGTGAAGGAGGTTTTAAGATGTCAGCTTACAAGGACAAAACACAGGGAACCTGGTATGTGAGCTTCCGCTATATTGACTGGACAGGTAAGAAAACGCAGAAGCTGAAAAGAGGGTTCAAGACAAAGAAAGAAGCATTGAATTATGAAAAGGAATTCATAAGAAAGACTGCAGCGGATATGAAAATGGAGATGAACAGTTTTATTCAAGTCTATTTTGAAGATAAAAAGAATGAACTGAAAGAAAATTCAATCCGTAACAAGCAGCACATGATGAACAAGCACATTGTTCCGTATTTTGGAACAAGAAAAATGAATGAGATCACACCGGCAGAGATTATCCAGTGGCAGAACACCATTCAGGAAAAAGGTTACAGCAAGACTTATGAGCGTATGATTCAGAATCAGTTAAATGCACTGTTTAATCATGCACAGAAAATTTACAATCTGAAGGAAAATCCATGTAAGAAAGTAAAAAAGATGGGGAAATCGGATGCTAATAAGCTGGAATTTTGGACGAAAGCAGAATATGACAGCTTTATCGCCGGGATTGAGCCAGAGAGTGAGGATTATCTGATATTTGAAATCCTGTTCTGGACAGGAATCAGGGAAGGAGAACTTCTGGCATTGAGTCTTTCAGACTTTGATATGAGTGGTAATCTTTTGCATATCAATAAGACTTATAACCGGATCAGGAAAAGAGATGTGATTGATACTCCAAAAACAGAAAATTCAGTCCGTACCATTGATATTCCTAATTTTCTTAAAGAAGAGGTGCAGGAGTATGCGAAGAAGCATTATGGATTTCCGGAAAATCAGCGGTTATTTCCGATTGTGGCGAGAACACTGCAGAAACGGCTTAAGAAGTATGAAGCATTGACCGGTGTAAAACCAATCAGAGTGCATGATATCCGTCACAGCCATGTAGCATATCTGATTTATCAGGGTGTAGAGCCACTGATCATCAAGGAAAGACTGGGGCACAAAGATATTCAGATGACATTAAACACTTATGGTCACCTGTATCCGTCACAGCAAAAAAAGGTAGCTGAGATGTTGGACAACAAACGTTAAATATGGAGGAAAAGACACATGAAAACAAAGAAAGTAGTCAGAAAAATATTTGATACGCTCAATTATAGTAAGAAGCTGAAGATAAGTTCCATTTTACCGGATCGAGATTCGGATTATGCGATTCTTCTTGAATTAGAGGATGGAAGCAAATTTGAAATTATCATTATCCCAACAAGGAGATTCGTATAAGGAGTGGAACTATGGCTACTAACAGACAAAAAGAAAAAGCCCAGACAAAATATCTGAGCAAGTTCTCTGATAATCAGATTCACTGATATATCATCTTGGCAGATTCAGTATATCACGAATTGAACGATACAACAATTCCCGAATATCTGTTCATCAGAGACTTGTCCGGAGGGGCAGGAGGTAGAAGTGACATTATTTGAACAGGTAAAAGAATGTGTGACAGCCAGACAGGCTGCGGAGCATTACGGGATTAAAGTAAAAAGAAATGGAATGGCGTGTTGTCCGTTTCATAAAGACCGACACCCAAGTATGAAGGCCGATAAAATATATCACTGCTTTGCATGTGGAGTGGGCGGTGATGCGATAGATTTTACAGCAAGGTTATTTGGAATATCACAGTATGAAGCTGCGAAAAAGATGATAGAAGATTTTGGACTGGATATAAAAATCGAAGACAGAAACAAATACAAAAGGATGCACCAAAGCAGGAATACTTTGATATCAAAGAAACCTAAAGTTGTGATGATCAGAGAAAAACTGGAGCAGTGGTTGAAACATGCAACAGACGTGCTGATCAGATATCTGAAATGGATTCAGTTCTGGAAAGAGATTTACAAACCAGAACCAGATGAAGAGTGGCACGAATTATTTACGGAGGCATTGGCAAATGAAAGAAAGATAAATGACTATCTGGACGTGCTGATGTTTGGAACAGGAGAAGAGATTGTAGAGTTTTTCAAGATGAAGAGAAGGGAGGTTGAAAAAATTGAAGAAAGAATTAACGAATATCAGCGAGAAGTCCTTGATGGAATTAGAAGATATTGTGAACGAGGAAATGCTTACAACAGAAGATGTCAATAATATGTTGGAGCATACGGATAAAGGAAGAACAAAGCAGACAATTAGAAATTGTGTAACCGTACTTCAAAATGATCCGGTATTGAAAAAAGCGATTAAACGAAATGAACTTTCTGGAAGGATGGACATTGTAAAAGAGGTTCCCTGGGAGCGGAGGAATAACAGTCCTACGGTTACAGATACTGATGAAAATAATTTGAAGATGTATCTGGAAGAAAATTATGAACTGACAAGTGAGCGTGTGATCAAAGCAGGAATAGATATTGTTTCCAATGAAAATAAATATCACCCAATTAGAGATTATCTGGAGAGTCTGGTCTGGGACGGAATTCCAAGAATAGAAAATATGCTTCCACATTTTCTGGGAGCAGAAAAGAGCAAATATACAATCGGAGTAATGAAAATGCACATGCTGGCAGCGATTTCAAGAATTTATGAACCGGGAATAAAATATGATATTATGTTGTGTTTGGTTGGGAGTCAGGGAGCCGGAAAGTCCACATTTTTCAAATATCTAGCGATAAAAGAAGAATGGTTCAGCGACAATCTGGATCATTTGGATGATGAAAATATTTACAGAAAACTGCAAAATCACTGGATTATCGAAATGGGAGAAATGAAGGCAACTATCACAGCAAAGAATATTGAACAGATAAAATCGTTTCTGAGCAGACAGAAAGAAACTTATAAAGTACCTTATGAAGTTCACCCGGAAGACAGACCGAGACAGTGTGTATTTTGCGGTACTTCAAATGATTTGAATTTCCTTCCGCTGGACAGAACCGGAAACAGAAGATTTGCTCCGGTGATGACAGATATGTCGAAAGCAGAAGTTCATATTCTGGACAATGAGGCAGAGAGCAAAGCCTATATCGAACAGGCTTGGGCAGAGGCAATGGTACTGTATCGACAGGGAAATGTGTTCTTAGGATTTACAAAGGAAATTGAGGAAGAGGCAAAGCGTCTGCAGAAAGAATTTATGCCGGAAGATACCAATGCCGGAATCATACAGGAATTTCTTGATGACTACGATGACGATTATGTATGTACAAGAATTCTGTTCGATGAAGCGCTACATCGAACCGGAGAAATGAAACAGTGGGAAGGTAAAGAAATTGCCAATATTATGAACAATGCGATTGTAGGCTGGAAACCACATGGTACACATCGATTCGGAAAGGAATATGGAATACAGCGGTCATGGAAACGGATGAAAGATTCGGTGAAGAAAGATAAAGACGGATTTATAGAAGTACCGGAACAGTTGGAAATACCGTTTGAGTAAAGATTATTGTAAACGATGTAAACGGAACTTGAAGAAAAAACTTAAAACGTTAACTTTTAAAATCTTTTGAACTCCGTTTACAAATTTCGTTTACAGACTGGAAAGGAGCAGAAAATGATGAAACAGGGAAGATTAGGATATAACAGCAGCAATGGAAGATATGGATTATTATCATCAGATTTATGGATTGATACAGGATTTCACTGCGGAGAAGGACTGGAAGTGCTGGTAGATGATGAATGGGTACAGACCAGAATGGAGATGAATCTGGCAAGAGAATGGTATCTGGTGGGAACACCTTATTGTGGAGATTTGGAATATGTGCAGGCGAGGATACCAGAATAAACAGATCTATGATCCACTTCGGTCGGTGCAGAACAGACGTCCATAAGGACGTTATGCCCCCGGCAGGGCGCAAGGGGACTTTTGATGGACGGTACGGCTGTCGAAAGTGCTTTTGCGTTACTTTTGACAAAAGTAACAAAACCGCCGTATCCGGCGAAAATTTCTTAAATATCGCCATAACTGGCGTAAATAAAAATTATGTGCCATGTCTGGCACTCGAGTAGAAAAGAGGTGAGAAAATTTATGATGAAACGGACAATCAGTGGCATGATCGGAGCCGGTTCACTGGCTCATAACAGACGGGATTTTGTAGCAGAAAATGTAGATCCGGACAGAGTGCAATTGAACATTTGTTATAAGAATGAGAATCTGAAAGAAGTTTATAAGGAACTGTTTGACGATGCTACGGAGAGATACAATGTCGGGAAAAGAAAGGACCGGCAGATTGCAAATTATTATGAAAAAATCCGACAGAGCAAACAGGAAAAGTTGTTCCATGAAGTGATATTCCAGATTGGAAATCGAGAGGATATGGCAGTGGGAACAACAGAAGGAAATCTGGCTGTAAAGGTATTGGACGAATATATGAAAGATTTCCAGAAGCGGAATCCGACACTTCGGGTATTTAGTTGCTATCTGCATCAGGACGAAGCTACTCCACATCTGCATATCGATTTTGTCCCTTATGTGACCAACTGGAAGGGAAAAGGAATGGATACTAGAGTTTCACTGAAGCAGGCATTAAAAAGTCTTGGATTTCAAGGCGGAAATAAGCATGATACAGAACTGAATCAGTGGATAAATCATGAAAAAGAAGTGCTGGCAGAAATCGCAATGCAACGTGGAATTGAATGGGAACAGAAAGGTACACATGAAGAGCATCTGGACGTTTATAATTTCAAGAAAAAGGAACGTAAAAAGGAAGTGCAGGAACTGGAGCAGGAAAAAGAAAATCTGACAGCAGAGAACGAAGGATTGATTTCTCAGATTGCGGACGCAAGGGCAGATATTAAACTACTGGAAGAAGAAAAAATTCAGTTCCAGAAAGATAAAGAAATAGCAGAAAAACGTGCCGAGAACGCAGAAACGGAATTGAAAAAACTGGAGGACAGAAGAGAATTCCTGCAACCGGTGATGGATAATGTCAGTAAGGAAATAAAAGAATATGGAATGATCAAAACATTTTTGCCGGAAGCTACAGCATTGGAACGTGCGGTAACTTATCGGGATAAGAAAATAAAACCCTTGTTCATTGAAATGAAGAATAAAATTGGTGCGATGGCTGCACAGGTTAAAGAACTTACCAGAGAAAGAGATAAGTGGAAAAGTAAGTTTCAGAAGAAAAAGCAGGAGCACGAGAACACTAAAAAGGAACTGGCAGAAGTTCAGAAGGATTATCAGAAATTATCCGGTGAGAAAGAAATTCTGCAGGGAATTGCAGACAGATATAACCGACTTTTACGCATGTTGGGGAAAGATATGGTAGAACGACTGGTGCAGGACGATATCCGGATGCAGGCGGAACTTGAAGCGAAAAAGCAGAAAGAACAAATGCCGAAAAAATAAGTGATCGCATACCATGGGCGAAAGAACAAAGTGAAGAATACAATGCACAGATAAAAAAGAACAAAGCAAAATACAGAGGAATGGAGTTGTAAGAATATGAAGAAACAGATTTATGATGAAAAGAACGGACTGAACTACACACTGCATGGAGATTATTATCTGCCGGATCTGGAAATCAATGAGGGAGAACCCACATATGGGAAATATGGAATAATGCGAAAACAGTTTCTAAAGGAACACAGGAGTGCAAGGTATCAGTATCTGGTACTTACCGGGAAATTGACGGAGCATTTGAATCAGGTCGATAAAGAAGCGAGAGAAAAAGTTGAAATGCTGGTGGAACAGATGGCTGAGCAGTGGGGCGTGACAGAAAAACTGAAGATGCAGGATCAGATGGAATGGGTTAGGAAAATGAATAATATTCGTAGCAGAGCAGTAGAGATTATAGATGTAGAATTGATTTGTGTTTAGGAGGACAAAGCGGCAGATATAATGTTAAAAGTAATTGCGTGCGCACGCATATTGTATTATAATACTGGTGGTTAGGAGGAATATATCTATGAAACTATTAAAATGGCTTTCAGTAACAGACCGATTTTACAAAATCTATTTGGATAAACAGCTTGCCCCCTTTGGAATCAACAACAGCCAATATATGTTTTTGATTAAAATCTGTCGTTCGCCTGGCATTTTACAGGATTCTTTAATGGATATGTTTTATGTTCATTCGAGCAATATTGTACGGACAGTTGCGGCATTAGAAAAGCAGGGAATGATTATGCGTTCCCCAAATGATAAGGATAAGCGGACGTGTAAGCTGTATCCTACGGAACGTGCGCTGTCTGTAATTGATGAGGTACAGACGGTATGTGAAAAGACAGAAGCTCTTTTATTGCAAGGCTTCAGGGAATCTGATAAAAACCTCTTTATTGATTTGCTGATTCAGGCAGGTGAAAATATTACAGCGGAACTCCGTATAGAAAGAAAGGGGGATGAATTTAATGACTGAGAATCCCCTAGGCTATGAAAAAATTTCAAAGCTGTTGAAAAATTTTGCTGTTCCCAGTATTGTGGCGTCTCTTGTCGGCTCAATCTACAATATTGTGGATCAGATTTTTATTGGTCAAGGGGTCGGTTATCTGGGAAATGCAGCAACCAATGTTGCCTACCCGTTCTCTACCATCTGCCTTGCTATTGCACTGCTGGTTGGAATTGGCAGTGCTTCCCGTGTTTCCCTCTGTCTTGGACGCAAAGAGCCGAAAGCTGCCGCCAAAGCAGCGGGAAATGGTATTGTTCTGATGGGGATTTTCGGAATTATTTATTTATTGGTTGGTGAAGCTTTTCTGTCTTTGCTCCTAAAGGCATTTGGGGCAACGACAGATGTATTTCCATATGCAAAGCAGTATGCCAGCATAACATTGATTGGAATGCCGTTTCTTATTGTAACGAATGGTATGAGCAATTTGATTCGAGCAGATGGAAAACCAAAGTATTCAATGGTTTGCATGGTTATGGGAGCTATTATCAATACCATTCTTGACCCTATTTTTATTTTTGCTTGCGATTGGGGGATTGCCGGCGCAGCTTGGGCAACAGTTATTGGGCAAATTTTTTCCTTCATACTCGCACTCCGTTATCTATGGCGTTTCCAAACAATCCATTTTGAAAAAGAGTCGTTTTTATTGGACATCAAAGAAAGTATGAAAATTTGCAGCATGGGAATCAGCAGCAGCTCAAACCAGATTGCAGTTACCGTGATTCAAATCATTCAGTACAATTCGTTGACTTATTACGGCGCATTAACAAAATATGGAACAGATATTCCATTAGCTGCTTGCGGAATCGTTATGAAAACAAATGCCATAATCCTTGCGATTGTTGTAGGAATCTCGCAGGGAACACAGCCGATTATCGGCTTCAACTATGGGGCAAGGCAATACCATCGTGTACGGGAGGCTTACCTGCTTGCGGTAAAATGGAACCTTGTTGTTTCCACAATTGCTTTCATCGCATTTCAATTTTTCCCGCAATCTATCATTTCGCTATTCGGAGATGGGGACGAGCTGTATTTTGAATTTGCTGTTTTGTTCATGCGTACCTATCTTTTCATGGTGTTGGTAAATGGTGTGCAGTTGCTTTCTTCCAGTTTTTTTACCGCAATAGGAAAATCGTTAAAAGGTGCTCTGTTGGCATTAACAAGGCAGACCTTTGTGTTGATTCCGCTTACCCTGCTGCTCCCGCTTCGTTTCGGAATTATGGGAGTATTGCTTGCGGGACCTGTTGCTGATTTTTCAGCGTTTATGCTATCTGTTGTACTGGTGGGTATAGAATTAAAAAAACAAAAAAATGACATGTAAACAACAGCCCTATGTGAAAACATTCTTTTTCCGCCGTTAAGTAATCAAGAAGCAAAAACTTAAAAACCGTTGCGATAAATTTTATAAATTTAGTAGGATAATATTTAGAAGTAAGGATTGAGAAAAATATGGAAACTATAAAATGGGTTCTATGTCCTATCTGTGGAAATAAAACCCGAACGATAATGCAAGAAGATACCGAATTAAAGAACTTTCCACTCTACTGTCCGAAGTGTAAACAGCAAACACTTAACTGATCTTGCAAAACGGAGAAAAACAGTAATTATAGCAACACATAATGCTAATATTGCAGTTGGCACACTTACGTATATTAGTATACTAAGAACTCATGAGAATGGAGTATATAAAACGTATATTGGTAATCCTTTTTATGATGAACTTAGAAATATAAATGATGAAACAGACACTAAAAACTGGACTCAAGAAAGTATGCATACTCTTGAGGGCGGTAAAAATGCATTTTATGATAGGAAGGATATTTATGAATCAGGAAAGCAAAGTGATTAATGTACATTTGGAGAAAAGAGAAAATAAAGATTATTTAGTATTTGGCTTTGAAGAAGTTGCAGAAGTATGTCTTAATGATGATGAGAGTCAAAATAATTTGAAAAGTATATTTGTAAAGTTACTTACGGAGATTACAAAGTATCCAATTGAATTACAGTTTTTGGAAAAACCAGAATATAAAACAGGATTATATATAGATGTGTGTAAAGAATATATAAAAGATTTAAATAAAGAGATTACGAATGTAAGAAAAAATATGCCAGAAAAACTAAAAATACAGTGATAACACCATGATAACAAAAATTCCGGAAAACCACACGGACACAACGGAAAATCCGGATTTTTCCACACAAATCACATAAAAAATCACTATTCGTATACCGCAATACACCGGTCTGATATCGTGAAGGTGGACGTACTGTAGGATCAGGTCGTGTTGCTACAATCATCGAGTAATTTTCGATTAGCAATGAGCAGTGTTTACTTCAAGTTTGCACTGCGGCGTAAATAATATATATATTGAGTACCGTCAGGTACGTTGTGTCCAAGCGTAAGATGCCCGTAGAACTTCGGTTCTACGGGTTTTTCTGTTGCCTAAAGTATGATAAAATAAAAGAGTATATTTAAAAATCCAGGGGAAGAAGTATAAAATTCTGGTAGATAAGAAAAATTTGAAAAGGGTATATTATGCAATTCGAAAATAAATACAGATAAGTATATAATAGTAGGAACTTAAATGATTTAAGTTCCTATTTTAGTTTCTTGAATAATATTTAAGTTCCTTACATAAACTTAAATATAATGTTAGAATGTCAAAAGAATAGGAGAAACTAAAATGACAAACGAAGAATTAATTGAAAAATTAGAATTGATCCAAAAATTTAAGTGTGAAACTCCTACATTAGAGATAAAAAGTGCAGCCAGATACCAGAAATCCAGTAATTGCGTCGGAATTAGAGGTGTTAAAAATTACAGAAAATCGATATTCTGGAATTCCTACAATTCGCAGAACAATGCAGGAGTACAGTTTGCCACAACCGGAATTCTTAGATGAAAGAGGCAGTTTTATTGTAAAACTGTATAAATATGGAGAAGAAAAAAATATTTCTAAACCAGTAGAAATAGAAAATAGGGAATTAATTCTTTTTTGTAAAACACCGCGAACAAGAAAAGAAATATGTGATTATTTAGGTTTAAGTTCAGTTACTTATGCAATTCAGACGCATGTAATGCCTTTAGTTGATAAGGGAATAATAAAAATGAGTATGCCAGATAAACCTAAAAGTCCCAAGCAGCTGTTCTATACAGATATGTTTGAATAAAAAACATAAAGAAGTAAGTGGAGAAGGAAAGTGAATAAAGATAAAAGCGTGTTTTACAGTAAACTATGGAACCTGATGATTCCCATCGTCCTGCAGAATCTGATGCTTGCACTTGTAGCGGTGGCAGATGCATTTATGCTTGGGGGAATGGATCAGAATTATATGTCTGCGGTTTCTCTGGCAACCCAGATCCAGTTTATCCAGAATATGTTTCTGTCTGCGGCGACGGCCAGCCTTGGAATCCTTGGAGCGCAGTATTGGGGAAAAGGCGATATTAAAACCCTGGATGAGATTTTTTGTATGGCACTGCGGCTTTGCGGGCTGGTGTCTGTGGTATTTTTTGCAGCGTGCGTGTTCGGCGGAAGGTATCTGATGCTGATCTTTACAAATGAAGATGTGCTGATCGATTATGGTGTAAGATATCTTCGGATTGCAGGATTTTCTTATCTGTTGACAGGAATTTCCCAGTGTTATCTTGTTATTATGAAGACCAGCGAACATGCAAAAACAACGGCGGCGATCAGTTCTGCGACGGTTTGCATAAATATTGTTCTGAACGCGATATTTATTTATGGTGCGTTTGGGATTCAGCCAATGGGGGTTCGCGGTGCGGCGCTGGCAACTCTGATCGCAAGGATCATCGAACTGGGATACTCAGTTGCGATATCTTATAAAGATGGGTATATCCATCCACAGATGAAATTTCTGCTGTACAGAAACAAACAGTTGTCAAAGGATTTTACAAAATGCGGAATGCCGCTTCTTGGTGCCTGTCTGTTCTGGGGAGTTGGATTTACTTCCTATTCTTCTTTTATGGGACATCTTGGTGTGGATGCAGCGGCTGCCAATTCTGTGGCAGCTGTAGTCCGTGATCTGGTATGCTGCCTGAGTGCGGGAATTTCCGGTGCAGCCGGTATCATGGTTGGAAATGAGCTTGGAGCCGGTAATCTGGAACGTGGAAAAGAATACGGGATCCGTCTTCTGAAGATATCCTGTCTGTGTGGAATTGTGGCAGCGCTTTTGATGTGCATCGCATCGCCAATTGTTTTGCATTTCGTGAAACTGACACCACAGGCAACTACATATCTGAAAGGAATGTTTGTAGTTATCGCATTTTATATGATCGGGCGTGCAATCAACGATGTGACGATTAATGGAATTTTTGGCGCTGGAGGAGATACGCTGTTTGACATCCGCAATTGCTGCTTGATCATAATTCACTAACAGTGAAGTAGTCAGATATTCGATTAAATGTAGTAGGAGAGATATCCCCGGGGCTATAAATAAAAGCTTCCGGGGTATTTGTATGTAAGTCGTTTTAAAATTTCAGTTTTACGGGTTCAAAAAATACCAGAATTCATGCCCCTGACATACAATATATCGTTCTAACCATTCATTAAAAGGGATATTAAAACGATCGGTATCTGGAGCCGGATAACATAAATAATCTTCTCTGCCTTCTGACACAGCCTGCAGATCCATGGTTATGTCTCCTATGTCTTGCAGACAAAGAATAGGAAGATGATATGTAAACTCTGGATCAGATAAAATAGGTGTATTATTCCAGAATTCTTTTTCTTCGAGGGCTCGTCTTAAAGAATAAATGGTGCAGCTGACCAAAGAACTGCCCTCTTCTCCGCAAAAAAGTTCCATACCATTTGAGCAGGACAGAAAAGCTTCGTATGAGGCAGGAAGTTTCATATTGGGAAAATACTTTTCAAACAGCTGAAATTCTTCAGGAGTTACAGGCGGGTTAAATTTATGAGTTACCTTTATAGGTTCATCGCCTAAATGCCATTGATAGACCCATCCATTATTTTCCATTTCGTATTTTAAGTTTTTAAAAATTCTGTGGATCGCACTGATATCTTCCATAGTATGCTCCTTGATTATTGAACTATTGTAGAGGTTATAGCATTTTCCATAAATTAGCGAAACAAGTTCAGATGTTCAGAACATAATGTATTAATTTTGGAAATTGTTATAGCTGGTACATTTATTTGATAGCGGAGAAAAATTATAGCATATCTGAAAATTTTTTCAACATATTTTTATTTCACCGGCAGCCACACAGCTGTTTTGGCCCCGTCAGGAATATTCTGGCAGAAGAGGATCTTTCCGCCGTGGGCCGTAGCAATCTGTTCTGCAACGTGGAGGCCCAGGATATGTGGGGTGTTATTGGTGGAGGTGCCAGAGTGGAGGGCAACAAGAAACTCTTTTCTAAGGGGATGTCCGGGCGTAAGGAACTACTTATACCAGGATGCAGAAAGTTTTGATTTTGTGTAATGCATCTGGAATCTAATCATGTTACAATTATAGTATTTCCAGAAATTATTACAGTCAAGCGGATATTCGCAATCCGCTTCGCTACGTAGCTCTACACCAAATAACTGCTCCGCAGTTTATCAGGAGGAGCTTGCACTCCTCCTGATACAAGCAAGTCTCCACCCACTGCTTATTGCTTTTCGCAACCCCGCAGGGGACTTACCTGATTTGGTTAAATTTTCTGTTGTGCAGCACTTTGTGCCCGGGCAACGTATTGTTGATGTATTAATTCTCGGAACTGCTGTAAATAACTCAAAAATGCTATAAAACAAAAAGAAAAGGAAACAAAAAAATGTCTAATCTGGAAGCAATCAACGAGACATCATATTTGTCTGTCCCCAACGCTCCTGTGTATCGCAAGATCATGCGCTGCTTTTACAGAGAATATGAAAAAATGAATTTCAAAATGTACAAAGAAGACATTTTTCGGCTGTTAAAGCAGGATGATATGTTTCAGGATTATACGCTGGAACAGTTGGTTATGGACCTGGATGCGCTGGTCAAGTGGAAGAATCTTACACCGATCCAGGACCCGGGCAGAGTGTATACGATTGCAGAATATAAGAATAAACAGTATCAGTATACGATGTCTGAGTACGCAGTGGAAATTGAACGTATGACGGTACGTCTTGAAAATCTGTTTGTGGAATCCGGGAATCTGTCCACGAATTTTTTTGTGCGTATTGAGAGAAGCCTGGATGAAGCGGAAGATATGCAGAATGCGTCCCTGAAGGACATCAATGAATGGTGGAATCTTCTTCAGGAAGATTTTAAGCGGCTGAACCAGAATTATCAGGATTACCTGAGAGATTTTTATTCCGGAAAATCTGAGCAGCTGATGAAGTCAGTGGAATTCATTGTTCATAAGGATAAATTCATTAAATACCTGACGGAATTTATACAGGAAATGCAGCGTCATTCCAGAAAGATCCAGCGTATCCTGGAGAAAAATACGGCTCTCATGGAAGATATCCTTCTGGAAAAAGTTGTACAGAGTGAGTTGGAAATCCCTCATGCCACACTGGATATGAGAGGAGATGCAGAACCCAGTATCAGGGAAAACGTGGCTGGAAAATGGAATTCTCTCAAAAACTGGTTTGTGGATTCCGATCAGAGAGAATGTGAATGTAAAAAAGTTCTCAGGATCACCAATGATGTAATTCGAAGTATTATCCAGAATGCGGCTCTGATCGTACAGATCCAGAACTGGGGAATCAGCAGAAAAGACGATTACAAAAAATTTCTGGAACTTTTTTTGCAATGTGAAGATCTGAATGAGGCCCGAAGGCTTTCCGCACATGCTTTTGGAGTACAGAAGATCCAGCATTTCAAGACCCTGGAATCCCGGGAAGAAGATTCTATTAACAACAGTGTATATGAGGAAACACCTTCTGAATTTCTTCTGAAGCCTCATACCCGAAACTACAGAGAGAAAAAAGACAAGAGAGGTTTTGAAGACAAATCTTTCCAGAAAATGATCCAGAGGGAAGCGTATCTCAGACAGGCCCGACAGCAAAAAGAGATCGTTATGCACTATATCAAAGATAATAAAATTACCTTTTCTGAAATTGAAGAAACTGTTACGGAAGACACCAGAACCGTATTTTTACAGTGGATCACACAGGCAAATATGAATTCGCAGAAAACCGGAAGAACGGAATATGGACAGGAGTACCGCCTGATCCGGAAACCGGAAAAATGTGTACTGAAATGTGAAGATGGGAAGCTTGTTATGCCGTCCTATATACTGGAGTTTAAATAAAAAATGAATGAAGTCAGAACTTTGCTGGAAAATTTCTGGATCTGCAAAGATACAGATAAAGAAACCTATTACAGAATAAAAAGAGATATTCCAAATTTTCAGAAATTCATCCGGGAACAATTGGGCTGGAAGCTGATCCATACAGAGAATCTTCTGAAACTGGAAAAGAGACCCGCACATGCGGAACCATTTATGGGAATCGAAGAATTTACAGAGATCCGTGATTACTGTATCCTCTGTGTGATTCTGATGTACCTGGAAGATAAGGAAGAACAGGCCCCGTTTTTGCTGTCAGAGCTGATCAGTTATGTTGAAACGCAGTTAAAAGCTTACATGACTATTGACTGGACATCTTTTACCCAGAGAAAATCCCTGGTAAGAGTTCTTCAGTATATGGAGAAGCTTCAGATGATCCGGGTGCGCGATGGACGGAGTGAGGGTTTTGGTGCCGAAGCCGGACAGGAAGTATTATATGAAAACACCGGATATTCGAAATATTTTGCCACAAGTTTTCCAGGGGATATTTCCGGATATCAGTCCTGGAAGGATTTTGAAAAAACAGATTTCGAGGAAATCGAGCAGAATAAAGGCGTGGCGAAGATCAATCGTGTTTACCGTCAGCTTGCCGTCTGCCCGGTAATGTACTGGGATGGAAATGAGGACCCGGACGGACTTTATCTGAAAAATCAGCGCCAGTGGGTATCCAGATATATGAAGAAAAATCTGGGCGGAAATCTGGACATTTATCGAAATATGGCAAGCCTGACACTGGAGGAAGGAGACTGTTATGGAACCGTACATCCACGTGATGCGATGCTTCCGGAAGCAGTACTTCTGATCTGCGCCAGAATACAGGATGAGCTTACCCATGGAAAAATAAAAAAAGCGGAAGATGAATGTATTTATATTACCCCGGAGAAATTTCAGAATCTGGTGCTGGGATGCCGGAAGGAATGGAAAAAAGGCTGGAGTAAGGAATTTCGTGAAATGGAAGAAACAAAACTGATAGAAACAGTCAGAACATATATGGAAAACTGGATGATGATCCGATGGGAAGAGAATCAGGTTGTCATATTACCGGCCGTGGGAAGGCTGGCAGGTTTTTATCCGAAGGACTTTATGGGAGGTACTGAAAATTGAATGACCGTTGGAAAATGAACAGGATCGGATTCGTAAATTTCTGGCTGTATGATGAGGAAGATTTTGAATTTGCAGATGGCAGGCTTCTTCTCCGTGGACAGAATGGCTCGGGAAAATCCATTACAACACAGAGCTTTATTCCCTTTGTACTGGATGGAGACCGGACACCCAGCCGTCTGGACCCTTTTGGTTCCAGTGACCGAAAAATGGAATATTATTTTTTAGGCGAAGAAGGAAGGGATGAAGCAACCGGCTATCTGTTTCTGGAATTCAAAAAAGAATCAGCCGGTGAGTACCGCACCATTGGAATCGGCCAGAGAGCAAGAAGGGGAAAACCCATGGATTTCTGGGGTTTTGTGATCCTGGATGGCAGAAGGATCGGTTATGATCTGTGGCTCTATAAAGAAGTCGGAAGCAGTAAGATTCCTTATGACAAGAGGGAAATACGTGCTGTTTTGGGAGAGGAAAATTTCTTCACGGACAGCCAGAGTGATTATAAAAAACATGTAAATCAGTATATTTTCGGCTTTCGGAAAGAGGAACAGTATGAACAGTTTATCCGTCTGCTGGTAAAGGTACGTGCGCCGAAACTTTCGAAAGAATTTAAGCCTACGAAAGTCTATGATATCCTGAATGATTCCCTGCAGACTTTGTCAGATGAGGATCTTCGCGCAATGGTAGATGCCATGGAAAAGATGGACGATATCCAGGACAGTCTGGAAACTTTGAACCGTGCATTTGCAGATGTAAAGATCATCCGGAATGAATATACCCGTTATAATCAGTATATGCTTGCAAAGAAAGCGCAGGCTTACCTGACCGAAAAAGAAAAAGTGGAAAACCTTCAGCGGGAGTTTGAGGAACGCAAACAGAAAATCCTGGAGACAAAGGAAAAAAGACAACAGGGAACAGAACTTTTAAAAGAACTTCAGGAAAAGGAAAGACTGGCAGAGACAGAACGAAACGGTCTTCTGGATATGGATCTGGAAGAAATCGACAATAAACTGGATTATGCAAGGAAACAGAAGGAAGAAGCAGAGCACAATGAGACACGCTGGGAAGATAAGATCCAGGATTATAAGACAAGGATCTGGGAACAGAAACAGGAGTTGAAGAGACTTCAGGAGCGTCTGGAGGAGAAGCAGCGGGAGCTGGAACAGCAGAAAGATGAGCTGGATGAACAGCAGGAAATCCTCCGCTGGGAGCATCACGAAAAAGCCTGCGGTATTATAGAAAATGAAAATTTTGAGAAAGCGGAAGAAATTATCAGAGATCTGGATATCCTGAAAAAGCTTGTAGAAGAATGCCATCAGATCATACGACAGTATGAGATGCTTTCCGGACAGTACGATGAAATTGCCGGTCAGCTGGAAGTTCTGAAACAGGAGAAAACAGAAAAAGAACAGGCGATGAAACAGGCGCAGACTCAGGTACAGGACAGCATTGATCAGTGGATCACCGATGTTTTTGAGATAAAAAAGAACTCCGGTCAGTGGAAGCCGGATGAAGAGATAATCCACAGGATTGAGGAAAAAGTAAGGGGATACCAGTCTGTAGAGGATGCGGGAGCTTTACAGGAACTGTTAAGGGCTGATTACGAACAGCAGAGGCAGATACTTCTTGATCAGAAAACGGAGAAAGAGAACGTACAGAAAGCCATAAAAGAGCAGCTGGAAAAAGTACAGGAAGAATTAACCACTGTTCTGGAGCAGAAAGAACTGGAGCCGGAACGGTCTGAAGAAACGGAGCGGTCAAGGGCTGCATTGGCTGAAAAAGGGATTACAGCAGTTCCTTTTTATAAGACCGTAGAATTCTCAGATGATCTGGATCGATCTGCCTGTGCACAGCTGGAAGCACAGCTTCAGAGAGCCGGACTTCTGGATGCGCTGGTGATCGCGGACCATGATTTTTCAGATATCCGGGAAAAGTTTCCGGAATTTCTGGATACGGTTATTCATATGGAGGAAACCGGAAATTCCGGATTTTCCGGGCTGAAAGTAAATGAAGAACTGTCACTGGAACTGAAGGAAGAAACTTCTCGTATATTGTCGAATATTTACAAAAAAGAAAATGGTTCTGGAATCTGTATCGGCACAGATGGATGGTTCCGGCAGGGAATCCTTACCGGACGTGCGGATAAATCCGGCGATGCGGAATTTATAGGAATTCTGGCAAGAAAGCACCGCAGGGAGCAGAGAATCCAGGAACTGGAATCAGAGATCCGGGAACTGAATGAAACGTTGACAGGTGTGGAAAGTGGGATTCGGGAAATCAGAAGCTTCCTGGAAACACTTCTGAACGAATACAGACAGTTGCCGGGATTCGGGGAGATCAATGCTGCACTGGCACTGGAAAAAGAATGTGAAATGCTTTTGCAGATAAAAAGTGCAGAGTATATGCAGAAAGAGAAACAGGAGCAGGAGAAACTCCAGGAGAAAAATCAGAAATATCAGCAGATGCTGCAGAAATGCAAACTGTTTCCATATGGAAGAACCGAAGCAGCCTACGAAGAAGTCGGCGATGCTATTGAAGAATACCGGCATATCTGGCAGGAGATCAGACAGGATATTTTACAGATCATTACATTAAAAAGCAACTGCATTGACAGGCAGGACGCCATGGAACGGGACGAGCAGCAGATGGATGATGCATTCCGTGAGCTGGAACATTACAGTACAAAGCGAAAAGAATCAGAACTGCAGATTCGGCAGCTGGAAGAGTATCTGAACCGTCCTGACATAGCAGAAAAAGCAAACCGCCTGAAACAGCTGAGAGAAGAGATCCGGGAAATCAGAGATAATATTAGTTCCCTTGAAAAAAAGGTGGCAATCTGGGCGGACAGAATGGAGCGGATGCAGGAAGAAGAACCGGAGAAAAAGCAGGAACTTCAGAAGGAAATTGCGGCGGAGCAGACTTTGAGAAATTATTTTGAAGAAGAGCTTGCCCTTAAACTGGTACTGGAGAGAGAAGGCAGAACGTTGTATGACTGTGCAAAGGCAGCAGCAGGATTTCTCCGTGAAAATGACAGAAACAGAGAACAGAGTGAAGTGTTCCAGGCATTATTCCGTGTTTATCAGCAGCATAACGGAAGTCTGATACCATATGGAACTTCCATAGAAAACTGTTTTGGGTCGGATCAGAATACACTGGAAGAAAATGGAACAGCTTTGCGAAGCCGTGTGCGTATCGTATCTACCTGGCAGGGAAAACAGGTTTATCTGGAAGAGTTTTATAATATCCTGAAAACAGCTATTGAGGAGACAGAACTTCTTATTAAGGAAAAAGACAGGGAACTGTTTGAGGATATCCTTTCCCAGACCATCAGCCAGCAGCTTACTGATAAGATTGAGGAAAGCCGGAAGTGGGTTGCGGATATGTCTTCTCTTATGAATGAGATGGATACTTCTATGGGATTAAGTTTTTCCCTGGAATGGAAGCCCTGCAAACCGGAAAATGATACGGAGCTGGAAGTTGGAGAGCTTGAAAAGATCCTTCTTCGGGATCATGCACTTCTGACGATGGAAGACATTGAAAAAGTTGCGGCTCATTTCCGAAGCAGGATTCAGGCAGAAAAAGCAAAACTGGAAGAAAACAATGGCACAGTAACTTATATAGATCTGGTGCGGGATGCACTGGATTACCGGAAATGGTTTGAGTTCCGTATGTTCTACAAACGTGGGGAAGGTTCAAAGAAACCGCTTACCAATGCCGCATTTAACCGATTCAGCGGCGGAGAAAAAGCCATGGCTATGTATGTGCCTCTTTTTGCGGCTGTGAATGCCCAGTATCAGAAGGCAGAAAATAAGGATCATCCTCGAATGGTCGCACTGGATGAGGCTTTTGCAGGCGTAGATGACAAGAATATCAGCAGTATGTTCGAACTGGTGCAGAAACTTGATTTTGACTATATCATGAATTCCCAGTCTCTATGGGGATGCTTTGAAACCGTCCGGGGACTGCGGATCGCGGAGCTTCAGAGACCGCAGGATTCTCAGGTGGTTTCTGTGATCTTTTATACCTGGAATGGAAGTGAAAGAATCTTAGATGAGCAGTAACAGAAATAATGATCAGGCATGTGCGGAGTATTTTAAAAACCAGAAGATCTATCAGCGATGTTTTCAGGAGTTATGGAAAAAATGGCGTTCCTACGGGAAACCGACGGGAAGGATTACGCTGAAGCATACTTCCGGTGAAGAACGTCGTGGAATAGGCGGAATCACGGGGAAAGTGTTTTATGAAGAAGATATCCGGTTTACTTTTGCGGAATTTGAGCAGGGACTTCAGAAGACACGTTTTGCACCCGTTGATATGAAAAAAGTTCTGGAAGGATATTTTGGAGAAGAGCTTGTTACAAAACAGGATCAGAAGAAAAAAACACAGAAACAGAAAGAAGATTTTCTGAAAGATATCAGCAAAGGTTTTCGTGGGAAGAGTGGGACGAAATCTGTTGCATATGAATGGACAGAGCAAATGCTGTCTACGAAAAAATATGGATATCAGATTCTGATACGGGAGTTTGAAAAAGATCCGGACCAGGCAGGTGTACTGGCAGAGAATGTGGGAAATGCACTGGAAAAGCTTCATAAGATTTCGAATACAGAGGAACAGCCACTGGCGGTATTTGCGGCAGAGATATCCGGGAACCCTCATTATTTTGACCGTGGAACAACGGCGGGGCTGCTTCTGGTCCGGGGAATCTGCTGTATCCGAAAGACGGAAGTTCCGGAGAATGCTTACCAGTGGAGAGAGCTGATGGAAACGGAGGGAATCATTCCGGATAATGTTTCTTCCATGCTGCATGTGTATGGATTGCGGTTAAAAAAAGGAACTGCCTGGCATCCGGCGTATGAGGCGTTTTGTGAAGAGGGAGAACCCTGCGTGATCACAATGGAAAATCTGAAAGGGATCACAGAAGTACAGCCTCTGGGAAAAAATGTGTTTATCGTAGAAAACGAAATGGTGTTCAGCTATCTTATTGATAATCTCCCGGATAAAAACTGCACACTTTTGTGTACTTCCGGTCAGCTTCGTTTCGTGTCGCAGAAACTGCTGAGCCTGATCCTGGAAAATGGAACGGATGTTTATTACAGTGGAGATATTGATCCGGACGGGATGGGAATTGCGGACAGACTGTGGATGAAATTCGGAGACAGGATCCATATGTGGAGAATGAGCCCGGAGGATTATGAAAAAAGTATTTCAAGGGAACACATTGGGGAAAATGGCCTGGCGAAGCTTTTTCACATTCATCATCCATTACTGGAAAAAACAGCAGAATATGTAAAACAGAAACAATTATCCGGCTACCAGGAAAATATATTAAAAGAATTACTGTCAGATATAAAGAAAGCAGGTGAACCATGAACACAAAAGCAAAGAAAATCCTGAAAGTGATCGGCATTATCATTCTTGTGATCGTGCTGACCCTGGCGGCGTACATTATCTATCTTTACGCCAGCTACCACAGGATCGAAGACAATAAAGAACTGCAGGTTGAAACAATTTCAGATAACACATCCGCGGGTGATCCCCTCACAGCCGGGGAAAAATACTCCGCACTTACATATAACATCGGCTTCGGTGCTTATACCCCGGATTTCAGTTTCTTTATGGACGGGGGAAAATCTTCCTGGGCAAAGAGCAAGGATAGCGTAAAAGAAACGATCAAAGGTGCCGGTGAGCTGGTTGCATCCAAAGATCCGGATTTTGCGCTGGTGCAGGAGATCGATCTGGATGCCACCAGAAGCTATCATGTGAATGAGTATTCCATATTGAAGGAAATTATCCCGGCTTATAACTGTGTATTTGCGCAGAATTATGATTCCGCGTTTCTGTTTTATCCATTTACCCAGCCTCATGGAAAAAGCAAGGCGGGACTGGCCCTGTTTTCCAAATATCCGATCACAGGATCAATGAGAAGAAGCTTTCCTATCTCAACATCGTTTACGAAATTTTTTGACCTGGACAGATGCTACAGCATTTCCAGAGTGCCGGTGGATAACGGAAAAGAGCTGGTGATCTTTGAACTGCATATGTCTGCTTACGGAAACAGCGACGCCATCCGGGAAGGACAGATCCGGATGCTCAGTGAGGATATGCAGAAGGAATATGAAGCTGGAAATTATGTGATCTGCGGGGGAGATTTTAACCATGACCTGAAGGCTGCGGATACACAGGATGATTCCGCAGAACCTGAATCTTGGGCCTACCCATTCCCGCGCTCAGAACTTCCGGAGCATTTTTCATTCTGCCTGGATCAGCTGTCGGAAGATGAGAAAAACAATCTCTGGAACAGTGCCCGCAACGCAGATATGGAATATGTACCCGGCGAGACCTATACCGTAACGCTGGACGGATTTATCATTTCGGATAATGTGGAATGCACCGGGTACGAAAATGTAAATACCGGATATTCTTATTCAGACCACGATCCGGTGTATATGGAATTCCAGCTGAAAAAATGAAAACACAGAACAGAAAAAATCTGAAATTTAACCTCCATAAAATAAAATGGAGGATTGAATTTCAGATTTTTTTATTGTTTTCAGCGGGTTTTGGCTATATCCGCCCACAAAATTGCTTAAATTATATATTTTTTTGTGAAAATCACCAAAAAACACTCGACTTTACGCTACGTTAATGCTATACTTATACAGTTGTTTAAAGCTTTAAAGTGAAAAATAAGAGTAAAAATATAAGAAAGAAGATAGAAAATGAAAATCGTTGTATGTATGAAACAGGTACCGGCAACTTCCAAGGTTGATATTGATCCGGAAACCGGTGCTATGAAACGTATGTCCGGTGAGACAAGAACAAATCCATATGACCTGTTTGCGCTGGAAACAGCCCTTGCAATCCGGGAAAAAACAGGTGGAACGGTAACCGTTCTGACTATGGGACCGCCACAGGCGGAAGAGATGATCCGTGATGCCTACACTATGGGTGCAGACGAAGGAGTGATCCTTTCAGACCGGAAATTTGCAGGAGCGGATGTACTGGCAACTTCCTATGCACTGGCGCAGGGAATCCAGGTGATCGGCGGAGCAGATCTGATCATCTGTGGAAGACAGACTACGGACGGTGATACTGCCCAGGTGGGACCGGCTCTTTATTCAGCAGTCCTTTACTTTTTCTTCCAGCTGGCTTCTGTATCCGTTATGTACCAGCACATGGAAGATGTAACTGATGAAAAACAGATCAACAAAGCAGCGATCTGGATGTTTGTATGCAACTTCTGTGCAATGGAACTTTCCATTCTGGGACTTCTTGCAATTGCCTATGTTGGTGAGCTTGCATCTGCATCTGTACCGATGCTTGTACTGGTTCAGAACGGAGTTGGTTCCGGAATTCTGACACCGATCATTTCTCTGCTGATCATCCTTGGAGCTATTTCCACAGCAGTAAATATGATCTCCGGTATCGTAACACGTTGCGTAAACGCAGTAGAACGCCGTATGGACAGCCCGGAGAAAAAATCTCAGGGACATCTTGGAAGAAATGCTATTTTCACAGCAATCTTCACATTTCTGGCATTTGCCATCGCACAGTTTGGTCTGATGACAGTTGTCAAAAAAGGTTACGCATACCTTGGATATGCGGCATTTATCACATTGTTTGTACCGTTTGTAGTACATGCCATTGCTACAAAAGGAAAAGAGATCTGAAGAATAAAAAGCTGAACAGAAAATCCCCCGTTGATCCGTATGGCAGGATCATCAGGGGATTTTGTCAAAGTTCACAAAAATATTATAAATATTTTATTAAATATTCCAGATAGACAACATATATTTTTTCTGATACTATTACATACAGTTGTTAAATAGTTACGAATCAGAAGGATTGTTACTGAAATATTTATTTATCGTCAGGCAAGACCTTATAGTAGTATAGGAATGGGGTTTCTATATACTGTAATGGTCTTTTTTTTGTTTGTCTGGCAGCGGGGGAACAGGAATATGGTTATCCATAAGATTTTGAATAATAATCTGATACTGTCCAGGGATGGACAGGGACATGAAGTTATTGTAAAGGGCTGCGGAATTGCCTTTCAGAAAAAGAAAGGACAGCAAGTGGAGGAGTCCAGGATCGAGAAGATCTTTACTGCGGAAAATGCCCAGATCAGCAAGGAGATACAGGGTTATCTGACTGCTATTCCGGAAAAATATTTGGATTTTGTGGAAGCTTTTGTAAATGAAGTGAAGGAAAAAGAGGGGATGAAATTAAATGACAGTATTTATTTTTCCCTTAGCGACCATATCATGGGTGCGATCTCTAGACTTGAAAACGGGATCCGCCTTCAGAATATGCTGCTTCTGGATATCAAGCAGCTTTATCATAAGGAATATGAGATCGGCTTGGAATTACTGAAAAAGGTAAATGAGATGTTCGAGGTAGATCTTTCTGCAGATGAAGCAGGATTTTTTGCATTGCATTTTGTGAATGCGGAAGATGGCGGCAAGACGGACAGCTATCAGATTTCCATTATCGTACATCAGATCCTGGACATCGTGGAGAAGTATTATGACAATATGGAATTTCAGGAGGATAATCTGTATTATCAGCGGTTTCTCACGCATCTGAAATATTTTGCCCAGAGATTCCTTCATAAAGAGCTTCACTATGATGAGAATCAGGAGCTTTTCAAGATCATCAAGGAGCAGTACAGAGAAGCTTACGGCTGTGTAAAAATGATCTATCTTATGATGGAAGAGGAATATAAATACGCTATGACTGAGGACGAAATGCTGTATCTGACGATTCATATCCAGAAGATCACAGAAGACCATAAACGTCTGAAAAATCTGTGAAAAGAGATTGTTTTATAAAGTTAGGTGTTAATGGATTGTTACTGAAATACGTGCCATGTGCGTATCTTTTCAGGCAAGACCTTTAATATAAATTTCAATATTTATTATTAAAGGAGGTCCCCAAATGAAAAAGGACTATGCAAAAACTGCAGACACACTGATTGCAGCACTGGGCGGAAAAGAGAATATCACCCGTCTGTTCCACTGCATGACAAGGCTTCGTTTCTATGTGAAAGACAGATCGAAGATCAACGAGAAAGAGATCTTAAAGCTTTCTGAGATCTCCGGCGTTAACTGGCATGAAGATCAGTTCCAGGTTATCGCAGGAAATGAAGTGAACGCTGTTTACAAGGCATTGGAGGACAAAGGTGTTCCTACCGATGATGCACCGGCAGCGAACTCTGACAGCTCAAAGAGTGTTGTTTCAAAAGTTATCGATGCCATCACCGGATGTATGACCCCGATGATCCCTGCCCTGACTGCAGCCGGTATGATCAAAGTTGTACTTACTCTGCTGACAACTTTTCATCTGGTATCAGAAACAAGCAGTACCTACCAGGTGATCAGTTTTATCGGAGATGTTACTTTCTACTTCATGCCGTTCCTGATCGCAGCAAATGCTGCCAAGGTTTTCCGCGTGAACCAGTCACTGGCGCTGTTTATTGCCGGTGTTTACTTAAGCCCTACCTTTGTAACTATGGTAGCTGGTGATGCGGCCATCACACTGTTTGGTCTGCCGATCACAAAAGCAACTTATTCTTATTCCGTTATTCCGGTTATCCTGATGGTATGGATCACACATTATATTGAGATTCTGGTTGATAAGATCACACCGAAAATGGTAAAACTGATCCTGAACCCGACACTGGTAATTCTGATCAGTGCACCGATCGCCCTGATCGTAGTTGGACCGCTCGGAACAATTATTGGTAACGGACTTGCGGTAGCCATCAACTTCCTGTCCGTAAAACTTGGTTTCATTATTGTAGGTATCCTTGCAGCAACCTTCCCGTTCATCGTTATGACCGGTATGCACCATGCGCTGACACCGATCGGACTGAATGCCATTGCAACCGGTGGTACCGATACACTGATCTTTGTATCTCAGGTATGCTCTAACCTTGCACAGTCCGGAGCTTCTCTTGCAGTAGCTGTAAGATCCAAGGACAGCAACATGAAACAGCTGGCAAGTGCAGCCGGTGTCTCCGCTCTTATGGGTATCACAGAGCCTGCTCTGTATGGTGTTACACTGAAACTGAAAAGACCGGTTGTAGCAGCTTCCATAGCAGCCGGAATCGGTGGTATCGTAGGAGGACTTCTTCAGGTTTCTCTTTACATTGCACAGAATTGTATCATGGCGATCCCGGCGTTTATCGGTGAGAAGGGATTAAGCAATCTGCTTTATGGAATCATTATGATCGTGGTATCTTTTGTAGCTGCTTTTGTTCTTACGCTTATCTTCGGATTTGAGGATGTAAAGGCTGAGACAGAGGATGAAGTACAGAACACAGATACAGAAAAACAGCCGGCACAGCAGAACGCTCCGCTTGTAGAGAAGATCGAGCTTTGTGCACCGGTAGCAGGAACTGTAAAAGCACTTTCCGATGTTCCGGATAAAACTTTTGCTGATAAGGTTTTAGGTGACGGAGCAGCAATCGTTCCATCAGAAGGAAAGGTTTATGCACCGGCAGATGGCACGGTGGCAAATATCATGGACAGCAAACATGGAATCATGTTTGTGACAGAAAGTGGAGCAGAAATTCTGATCCACATCGGACTTGATACTGTAAATTTAAATGGTAAATATTTTAAATCCCATGTTTCTGATGGAGATAAGGTAAAAAAAGGAAAGCTTCTTGTGGAATTCGATATGGATGCCATTAAGAAAGAAGGATATGATCTGATCACACCGGTTGTTGTGACCAATATTTCTGATTATATCAAAGCAGTATGCATGGAAAAAGAAGATGCAGCTGTAAATGCAGGAGATAAATTCCTGACTATTGTATAAGAATAACAACGAAACATCAGGCGGAGATAACAGATCCGCCTGATGTTTGTAAAAAGGAGAAAACTAAAATATGAAAAATTATAACCGTATGCCGGAAAACTTTCTCTGGGGCGGAGCAACCGCTGCAAACCAGTATGAAGGCGGTTGGGATGAGGATGGCAGAGGCCCGTCCATTGCAGATATCCTGACAGGAGGAAGTGTGGATAAGGAACGTCGTCTTACACCGCCGGCACCGTTACCGGAAGAATTTTATCCCAATCACCAGGCGACTGATTTTTATCATCACTGGAAAGAGGATATTGCTCTTTTTGCAGAGATGGGATTTAAGGTATATCGTTTTTCTATTTCTTGGTCCAGAGTGTTCCCAAATGGGGATGAGGAAACTCCAAATGAGGAAGGCCTTAAGTTCTACGACAATGTGATCGACGAACTGAGAAAATATAACATTGAGCCGCTGATAACGATCTCTCATTATGAGAATCCCCTTCATCTTTCTCTGGAGTATGGCGGATGGAAAAATCGTAAGATGATCGATTTCTATCTTCGATTTGCAAAGGTTTTATTTGAGAGATATAAAGGTAAGGTAAAATACTGGCTGACTTTTAATGAGATCAATATGCTGACGCAGGACTTTGGTGCGGTATTCTGTGCAGGAATGCTGGACCCGAAGGATGTATGTGAGCAGAGCCGTTATCAGGCAATGCATCACCAGCTGGTAGCAAGTGCACTTGCAGTTTCCATGGCTCATGAGATCGATCCGGAGTTTATGCTTGGCTGTATGCTTGCTTATCACAATGGTTATCCATATACCTGCCATCCGGATGATATCTTATATGCACAGCAGTTTGGGCAGATCCACAATTCCATTGCCGGTGATGTTCATGTAAGAGGATATTATCCGGGATTTGCAGCGAGATACTTTGAGGAGCACGGAATCCAGCTGGAGGTTCTTCAGGAGGATAAAGAGATCCTCAATAAGGGTACGGTGGACTTTTTCACTATCAGCTATTATTCCAGTAGCTGTGTCAGCGTGACAAAGGACGGAGAGAAAACGGCCGGAAATGGAAGTGACAATCTGAAAAATCCATATCTGAAAGCTTCCGACTGGGGCTGGCAGATCGATGCAACTGGTCTTCGCTATGTTCTGAACCAGATCTATGACCGCTATCAGATTCCGATCATGATCGTGGAAAATGGTCTTGGGGCGGTGGATCAGCTGACAGAGGATGGAAAGATTCACGATGATTACCGTATTGAATATATGCGCCGCCATATAGAGCAGATGAAGGAAGCAATCCATGACGGAGTAGATCTGATCGGCTACACCTGCTGGGGCTGTACAGATCTTGTCAGTGCCTCCACTGGAGAATTCAAGAAGCGTTATGGGCTTATCTATGTAAATAAAAATGATGACGGGACCGGAGACTTTTCCAGAATCCGCAAAGATTCTTTTTACTGGTACAAAAAAGTGATTGAATCCTGCGGGGAAGAGCTTTAACTGAATCAACTGCGAAGCAGTTATCTGGTGTAGAATTATGTAGCGAATGCGGTTGCTTTTATCCGGTTGACGACAAAATCCTGGAGTATGACAATGTACTCCGGGATTTTTTTGGGAAGGTTGACTTTTACACGGTAAAGTGTAATACTTATTGTAAGTGACGAATGTGAGGAGTGTTTTTTATGCCGGATGAAAAAGTACTGCAGGTGGCAATACTTATATGGGGATGTGCATTTTGCGCCATAGCAGCATTATGTATATTTCTGAGCAGTAATTATAACAGGGAAAAGCGGCGGTATCTTGTCCTGATGGAGAGTTTTGCTTCCCTGTTATTGCTGATGGATGCCCTGGGGCATATTTTCAGCGGATATCCCGGAGTTCCGGGCAGTGTGATGGTCCGTATTTCGAGTTTTCTCGTATTTCTTTTAAGTGACGTAGTCCTGGTGTGTTTTCATATTTATGTGTGTGTTTATCTGTTTTCGAAAAAAGAGCGGAGAACATTAAAAAGAGTAAAAGCCGGATATGTTATTGCTGCCGTGGAGGCTGCTTTTGTGGTGCTCTCACAGTTTACTCACTGGTATTATTACATAGATGGGGATAATTATTACCATCGGGCACCGTTATATATTATGTCAATCCTTCTTCCGGCAGCAGGTATGTTCATTGACCTTACACTTCTGCTCCAATACAGAAAGAAAGTCAGCCGGAAGCTCCTGTTCTCTATGCTGTCATGCATTGTACTTCTGGCAGTGGCGGCAGCTGTGCAGGCATTCTGGTATGGAATGTCGCTGATTGAGTTTTCTGTTGGTATTTCCATGATCATTATGTTTATCGTGACGATGACGGAGCTGAATCAGGAAATGTATCAGCTGATAAGCAGAGAGGGCAAGATAAAGGAAAGACTTGAGATCGCAACGATACTGAATAAATGTATTGCGGAGCTGATATCAGGAGAAGATGAAGATGCGGCGATTTCCAATCTGCTGCGTATTATCAGCGGGTATTTTGACGGAGATCGCAGTTATATTGTTCAGATCGATGAAAAGAGGAATGTCTGTACAAATACCTATGAGTATGCCATGAACGGAGTGACTGCTGAGAAGGATAATCTTCAGGAGGTTCCCATGGAAATGCTGGATATCTGGATGGACAGCTTTCGGAAAAATGGCCTGTATTATATTCCGGATATTGAAGAGGAGCAGGGGCAGCCGTATTATGAGACTCTGAAGATGCAGGATATTACCAGGCTGCTGGCCGTTCCTTTAAACAGTGACGGAAAGATCATAGGATTTCTCGGGGTAGATAATCCGAGACTGCATTATGAGGATCATACGCTGCTGTCATCCATACAGTACTTTTTAACGGACAGCCTGAAAGCCAAGGAGCGTAAGGCGTGTCTGCAGTACATGAGCTACCGTGATATGCTGACGACCTTGTATAACAGGAACAGGTATATTCAGGTTTTGGAAGGCATGCAGGCAAAAACAGTGATAAAAACAGGAGTAGCATATATTGATATCAATGGTCTGAAACGGGTGAATGATCTTTACGGACATGAGGCCGGAGACAGGCTGATCATAAATACAGCGCGTTCTATGCTTGCGATTCTGCCGGAAAATGCTTACCGGGTAGGTGGCGATGAATTTGTACTTATCTGTTTTGACATGGATGAGAAGATTTTTCGGAGTAAGATCCGGGATATCTGTGACAGCATTGCTGCCAAAAGGATCAGTGTTTCTGTTGGCGTTGTCTGGGAGGAAAGCTCTTCGGAGCTTGAGACAATGCTGAGAAGAGCAGATGATCTTATGTATGCGGAAAAAAAGAAATATTATGAAAAGCATGGAACGATGTGAAGGTATGCAGCAGAGTGTAAGAGGAGGTCAGAAGAAAATTCTGATAATGCTGTGCCCGGTATTTTTATACCGGGCATTTCGTTTGTGCTAAAAGAAACGCCGGAATAAAAATATCGGACGAAATTTTGAAAGATTTTCTGTAACGTTTTTGAGATCAGTGCGTCTTATAAGTGAGAAGGGAGGAAAAGAAAGAACCGATGAATATTGAGGAACTTTACCGGACATATTTTGACATTGTATATCGGTATATCCGTTCTGTCTCACAGGATGGATCACTGGCTGAGGAAGTGACCCAGGAGACATTTTTTAAGGCACTGAAAAAAGCAGATCAGTTCCGTGGTGACTGTGATGTGCGGGTGTGGCTTTGCCAGATTGCAAAGAATACGTTGTACGATCATCTGAAAAAGCAGAAAAAGCAGCTTCCCGGAGAGGAGCAGCCGGAAACAGCAGAAAGCCATGGCGGAGAAATTTTTGAGGAAAAGCTGGCACAGCGGAGTCAGGCTATGGAGATCCACAAAGTGTTGCATGGCCTTTCGGAACCGTATAAAGAAGTTTTTTCCCTGCGGACATTCGGAGAGCTGAACTTCCGTGAGATCGGAATGCTTTTTGGAAAAAGTGAAAACTGGGCGCGGGTGACTTATTATCGTGCAAGAGTAAAGATCAGAGAGGAGCTGGAACATGAAGATCACATGTGATGTAATACAGGATCTGATGCCGTCTTATATAGATGGGATCTTAAGCGAAGACAGCAAGGTGCTGGTGGAAGAACATATGGGTACCTGTCAGGAATGCAGAAAAATGTTGGAGATCATGAAAGAGGAGCAGGGAAAAGAGCAGAACCAAATGAGATCATCTGCAGCCACACTGAAAAAAATCCGGAAAAAGCTGATAGTACGCAGAGTTCTGACAGCAACCGTGGCAGTTATCCTGACACTCATCGTTGCGGCAGCAGGTTATAACCACTGGTATTTCAATGAAAAATACATGACTCTGGAAGACAGCGGAATGTACGTAAAAGACAACTGCCTGTATTCTTCCAATAATCTCATCAACCGAATGAAAGTACAATACACAGAAGATGGAAAAACAGAGTTTGTCTACGCCATTGACGCACCCTATGCAGGAACTCTGGAACTGAAAGGTAATGATATGCTGCTTCAGGATTTTTCCAAAAAGACAGAGGAGCTATCACCGGAGGATGACAGCACCCCGGAGACGGTAAAAGAAGTTTATTATATGAGCGAGGAAGCCCAAAAGAAGAGCCTGGAATTAACGGAGCTGGAAGCAAAAGGGGATCTGGATGCAGCGGAGAAAATTGTGGATGAGATGAAGCAGGAATCGAAGCTGATCTGGGCGGAATAACAGGATAGAAAAACATCAACATCTATGTTAAAATAAACCTCAGACAGCACTGGGAAAAAGTTCCATAAAAATTCCATATTCCATGCTGTAAGTAAAAAACAGACAGTAGTGATTTCCATATTTACTGCCGAAGAACAGGGGGACACAACATGTTATTTGTATGCTATCCAAAATGCAGTACCTGCAAAAAAGCTCAGAAATGGCTGGACGAGAGTGGCGCAGAATATACGCTGCGTGATATTAAAACGGACAATCCAACAGAGGAGGAACTGAAAACCTGGTGGGAAAAAAGCGGCCTTCCGCTGAAGCGTTTTTTTAATACCAGCGGAAATATTTATAAAGAGATGAAACTGAAAGATAAACTTCCGGAGATGAGCGAAGAGGAACAGCTTGCACTTCTTGCAACAGACGGAATGCTTGTGAAACGTCCGATTCTTGTAGCAGAGGATAAAATTCTGGTCGGTGCCAAAGAAAAAGAGTGGGAAGAGTATCTGATGCCATGAAAAAGAAACTGAATTATATAGATATCATCAAAGAAACGGTGATCCTGACCGTGGCAGTGGCGATCATCGCAGCGGCGGTATATTTTTTCCTGGTACCAAGCCATACATCAGTCAGCAGTATTTCCGGTCTTGGAATCGTGCTTTCCAACTTTGTGCCGCTGCAGCTGTCGGCGATTACCATGATTCTGAATGTGGTGTTGTTGATTATTGGATTTTTTACCTGTGGAAGAGAGTTTGGAGTTAAGACGGTTTATACCAGTGTGATGCTTCCGCTGTTTCTGGGACTTTTTGAGATCATTTTTCCAAATTTCGGGTCCATGACAGACAGTCAGGAACTGGATGTTCTGTGCTATATCCTGGTGGTCAGCGTGGGTTTAAGCATTCTTTTTAACAGGAATGCTTCTTCTGGCGGACTGGATATCGTGGCGAAGATCATGAACAAATATCTTCACATGGAGCTGGGAAAAGCCATGTCTCTTTCCGGCATGTGTGTGGCACTTTCCGCGGCGCTTGTGTATGATAAAAAGACGGTGGTCTTAAGTATTCTGGGAACGTATTTTAACGGACTCGTTCTGGATCATTTTATTTTTGACAATAATATCAAGCGGCGTGTCTGCATCATCACGAAAAAGGAAGAGGAGCTGAGGCAGTTTATCATTCATGACCTGCACAGCGGAGCCACGATCTATGAGGCCATCGGAGCCTATAACATGGAAAAACGCCGTGAGATCATCACCATCGTAGATAAAGGTGAATATCAGAAGCTGATGAAATTCATAAACCAGGAAGACCCGAAAGCGTTTATCACGGTTTATAATGTGTCGAATATGCGGTATCAGCCGAAGAAATAAACTTCTGTAATAATTTTTATTTCGCTAGTCTGTATAGTGGTTCTACCACTCCAGACTAGCGATTTTATTGTATCGTTATAACTTATATGCGAATACTAAATGGAAGAGATTTAATATATTCTTCCATAAAATTAAAATCGGGTTTATTATTCTCGTTAACTGGTAGATATAATTTTGTCTGTTTTATCAAATCTTTTGTAAAAGCTCTGCCAAAAACAGGATATCTGTATTTTTCTTTATTTAACAAAGTAATAATAAATTCAGCGGTATATATATTTAACCAATCTGCTCTTAAAATAATTATGTGAGGACCTGTAATAAATTTGCGATTCTGATAGAAAATAGTCGCTGTAGTATCCCCGATCGTAATTGCATTTGCCTTTTCTAAACCATCGTATTCTAAGGGCTGAACATACATGGAAATTCCATTTCGTTCATCTTTTCTGGTGATATACAAAACATAATTCTCATCAACAGCTTTAATTAAATCAGATGCATTGTAGGATTTTCCGTTATAAATTTCCATATTCAGATCCTGTTCCAGAGAAAAGTAAGCCCATTCTTTATTTTGTAATGATATAGCCTTTTTTTCTCTGCATTTGGAATATTCATTATTAAATAAGTCTTTATCAATATTGTCTATATACCAGCAGGCTCTGTCATATCCTTCATTTAAAAAGATATCCGGAATAGATGTTATATCAACGTTAAGGCCGTTCATATATCGATTTATAAAATCGTGATCTAAAACACCTTCTTTTATACTTGGCAGTTTGATTTTAAAGTCTGTTTTTATATGCGAATTTAATTCTCTGGCAAAGGCCATATAATTATTTTTGCTTTCAAATCTTATTAAATGGGCAATAAACAGTTTTACATTTTCATCCATATGTTCTTTGTCGGACAGAACAAAAACATTCTGGCTCGTATAGAATGGATGTTGCTGAATAAAACAGGAACCCAAGTATTCACCGCCTAATGCGATTGTCATACAGCCCGCCGGATAAGGTTTTACACCTTTGACATAATCAACATATGCAGTAACACCATTGTTTTTGCTTGATCTTCCTACAAAATTAACGGCAGGATCAAAGGCTGTCATTTTGCTTTTATCAAATTTATTCCCGGAATAAATATAAAACAAATCATATAAGTGATATTCACACCACTTAACATCTTTTAGCATTTTTATTCCTCCAAAAGTCCGTTATCTTCCATATATTTGAACAGGGCATATTTTTTAAGAGTTCTTTCAAAATCGTCATCAGTTAACTGTGTATAGTTTGTTTGAATATACGCTTCTGCCAATGCTTCATCTTCCGGTGATATTTTTTTCTTCAACCAGACATAAGGATTTGGCGTAGCAGTACCATCTATTTGTTCGATCCATTCTGTTCTGATGGAAACCCATTCACCGAAATCTTTTCTGCCGTTGTGTGGAATTACTTTAAAACCGTCATTTTTCCATCTTGCGAAAAATACTGCTTTGTTATTATTATGTGGAATATGCGCTTTAAATACCATAATGCAGGTTGGGATTCCTACGTTGCTGTCAGAAAATAACTGTGCTGGCATTGTCATACAAGCTAATAAAGTATGGTGCTTTAATAATTCTGCCCGTAATTTTTTTCCACTGTTACTTGCACATGACATAGGAATAATAGCAATACCTATGCCACCTGTTTTTAAATAATGAAGCATAGCTGCTACAAAGTCCAATTCGTCCTGCCCCTTTGAAAATACAACTTCATCCATTCGGGTATTTTTTAGCTCTTTATTAATTTCTTCAATCAAATATTGCTGTTCTTTTATATCAAGCTGAATTTTATCTATAGTATCTTTGGGTACACCGCCTGTTGTCTTTTTGGCTTGAGAAAGTTTTTTCTTTAATACATTGATTTTTCCTTTACATTCTTCTCGTTTGATTATAATTTCATAATTCTGTGATGTGGAAGTATCTTTTTTATTAAGAGAATATGGAGGGTTAATCATTGCAATATCTATATCTCCAAAACTTGCCAGTGCCTCATGCAGTGGAATTTTTACATTATCATTCAGATATGTTTTGCCGCTGTCATCGACTGGCGCGTACGAATCAATTAACAGGGAAGAACAGTTAAATAAATTTGATTTTCCATCACCATGGAATCTCATATTGGCATAAGCCAAAGCATACATGGATGGATCGCGTTCGACTCCAATCAAACTGTTACTCTGTGCCTTAACGTATTTTTGTGTTTTTTCAGTTTCATTTATTTTTTGTACAGAAATATTGTTTTTAATTCTTTGTAATGCGGAAATCAGAAAAGCACCGGTACCACAACAAATATCCAAAATCTTTGTATCTTCGGTCATTTTTGTATCAGAATAATATTCTGCTATATCGCAGAATAATTCGGTAATATGTTTCGGAGTTAATACAATACCCTTTTCTTTTGCGTTACCTTTAGTAAAGCGGAGAAAGGTTGTGTAGAATTCTCCCATTACGTCAACACCGGTATAGTGCTCTAATATTTCGATAACATTTTCGTATAATGAATATATACAACGTGATAAAACAGTATCTCCGTCCATGAAATCTTTATTTTCGCCTTTGGGTGCTCTTAATAATTCGTCTTTGGCAAGGAGAGCATTATAAAATTTTTTTAATGCTGTTCGTTTACCTTTTGGAATATTATCAATATCCCAGATGCCTCTGATATAATCATCATCAAATTCATCTTTTCCATCACCATACAATGAAGCTTGTAACATTTTTACAGAATGCTTACCAATAGGATCGGAAACCATTTTTTTTGATTTTGTTGTGCGTTTAGCTTCGATAGCTCTTTTGGTGTCATTATATAATTTTGACTCATGATTGGTTAAGCCAAGAATTATTGCAGAAACAAAGCCTGCCTTTGAATTATCTTCAATACCATTTGCTCTTAAAAAATTTGCACAGGATAAAGTATATCTTCTGAGCTCTCTTTTTACTTTTGCTTCTGTTGCTGCAAATCGTTTCAAAACAACGTCAATGTCTTTTTCATATTGGTTTATAGACTGCATAGAATCTTCTAATGAACCATCTGCCAGAAGCTCTATATCATGTATACTACCATTTTGAGGCCAGACAAAAGACGTTAATTTACTTTCGGTTAAATTTTGGCCTGAAATGCCGATAGCGATTACATCGTATCTGTCGTATAAAAATGAAGCGTACCATAAAGCGCCGTCTATGGCATACCTGGTGGTATCATCTGATGAACCAAATCCGTTGATTTTGTATTCTTCCGGGTTTGCGTATTTGCTATGGTCAGTAATATCTGCCTTACATTCAATAACAATAATAATGTTGGAACTGTCTTTAACGATTATAAAATCAGGTCGGCCTTTATTTTCCATATTCTGGGTTTTACTTGCTTTTTCAAAAACAGTGGAGAGCCAGTCATAATCTGTTCCTTTATAACTATCTTCTTTGAACCAGGTGATTCCATCTATTTTAGTGTTCTGATTTGAAGGATAGTCTATAATATCTTTTAAGATATCGGAAGTCAGTCCTTTGGTTGTTTCTTCACTTGATTTGTTCATTTTCAAATCTCCTTATCTCGACTCTGATCTTTTGTTTCGGCTTTATATTTTCATGTTTCCATCTGCAAGGTCTTTTGCTGCAAAGGGGATAAAGTAAAATGGCAGGGTGAGTAACTTTTTCTCTGGGTTATAACCATAGTTGTTTTTGGAAATCTTGATAGCATATTCAAATTTATTATGATTTGAGAATTTTTCAAGAGAGTTAAGTGTTCCCCGTCCCTTTTTTACGTCAATTGGATACAGCCTGTTGTCTGACTCAATAATAAATTCAAGTTCAGAAGATGTCCGGCCACGCCAGTAAAACAGTTTATGTTCTTTTGCAATCAATTCATTAGCCACAAAGTTTTCAAAAAATATTCCTGATAAAGTGTTTTCTCTTTCACTTGATATAAATGAAGCAGCATTGATGCCGCTCTGATATGAGAACATACCAATGTCTCCAAGAAATAAACGGAAGTTAGTTTCATTGTCAGGCATAAGTGGCAGCGTAATATGCTCTTTTAACTGGAAAGACTGATTAACAATGTGAGCCAATGTGAGCCATTGGATAGAAGTTGCAAAATCTCTTGTCTTACTTTTTTCTTCAATAAATCCGGGCGAAAAATTTTTGGATTCTTTGTTTAGTTCTTTGTAAATATTCTGGAACAGAACACGGGAACGTAATACCGCTTCCTGACTTGCCTGATAAAGCTCCATATCGGATAAATAGTTATCATATAAAACTTTAAGGATTTCTCTTGCTTCAAGAAGAGAGTTATCCTCTATATATGCTTCGACTGCTTCGGGCATACCGCCTACAAGAAGATACTTATACACCTGATCCATTGCCAGGTCGTGAATCTGAGAGTCCAGTGGCTGTTTGTTTTCATAAGCTTTTTTTATTGTATTGTAGAGTATCTTATTGCTGTTCATTAAAAATTCATCAAAAGTCATTGGATAAACTGTTATTTGGTTTATTTTTCCTACCGGGAAAAGAAATTTATCATTTTCTTTTGATCCTCTTTTATGTGTTTCCCTTTGAAGTTTGATACGGACCATTGATCCGGTTGCAATAACGGGAATTTCTCTGAAATCCTGACAAAAATATTTAAGAGAAGAAATTATGTTGGGGCATTCCTGAATTTCATCAAAAATCAGTAATGTTTTTTCGGATATTTGTTTTCCTTTGCGTAATGAAATATATTCAATGATTTTTTCAGCGTTGGCAGTTTTAGAACAGAATTCACGGATTTCATCTTCTTTTTTGCAATCAACATAAATATAGTTGTTTTTGTAATAAGTTTTGGCGAAAAGTTCCAGAACAAGATAAGTTTTACCAACCTGTCTTGCACCCCAAACGATTAAAGGTTTTTTACGTTTACTGCTATTCCAATCTGTTAATTTTTGTAATGCAATTCGTTCCATAGATAAACCTCCAAGCATATGATATGCATATTATAATATTATTTGCACTAATTAGCAATAAAAGATAAAATTTTTTTGTACCTATAAAACGGAATAAAATACAATTATTTGCACTTCTGAAATAAAAAAACTCCCGGGACAAAACTCCCGGGAATTTTTTTGCCATATTTTACAGGAAAATATATTTCAGGATAAACAGCACTGCCAGTACATACATCAGAGCGCTGATCTTCTTTTCTTTTGCCTTACCTGTGATCAGGTTGATTGCTACGTATGTGATAACTCCCATGGAGATACCTTCGGAAATGCTGTAGAAGAACGGCATTGCGATGATACATACATAACATGGGATCGCTTCGGACATGTCGCTGAAGTCAATGCTGATGACGTTGCTGAGCATGTACAGACCAACGATGATCAGTGCCGGAGCTGTGGCAAAGGACGGGATTGCCAGGAAGATCGGTGACAGGAACAGGGACAGACCAAATAAGATGGCTGTTGTCACTGCGGTAAGTCCGGTTCTTCCGCCTTCAGATACACCGGAAGCACTTTCTACGAAAGTTGTAGTTGTGGATGTACCAAGAACAGCACCGGCAGTTGTGGCAACTGCATCTGCAAGAAGAGCGCCCTTGATATTCGGGAGCTTGCCTTCTTCGTCCAGCATGCCGGCTTTGGAAGATACACCAACAAGAGTTCCAAGAGTATCAAAAAGATCTACAAATAAAAACGCAAACAGGATAACAAGGAAATCCAGTGAGAAAACTCCGTCAAACTGCAGTTTTGCAAAGATCGGAGAAAGACTCGGGATGGAAAGTCCGTTGCTGAAATCCGGAAGCAGGTTGTAGAAACCAATCTCCGGATTCGGAACATAAAGTCCGGCGAACTGACAGATAATTCCAAGTCCCCATGTGATCAGGATACCCCAGAGGATATTTCCCTTTACATTCTTAACAACAAGGATTCCTGTTACGATGATACCGATCAGAGCCAGGATAACTGTGATTCCAACGTTGTTGAAGGAAGCCTCCACGCCCTTGGCTGCGTTATATCCGTCAACGGAAAAAAGCTGCAGCAGTGTGGAACCGCCGATTACGATGTTGGCGTTCTGTAATCCGACAAATGCGATGAAAAGACCGATACCAACGCTGACTGCGGATTTCAGATTCAGAGGGATCGCATTGAAGATCGCTTCACGTACATTGGTAAGTGAGAGAATGATAAATACGATACCTTCTGCAAAAACTGCAGTCAGTGCATACTGCCAGCTGTATCCCATGCCGATAACAACAGTGTAGGCAAAGTATGCGTTCAGTCCCATTCCTGGTGCCAGTGCGAACGGGTAGTTGGCGAAGATCGCCATCAGCAGCGTTCCAAGGAAGGCTGCCAGTGCGGTAGCTGTGAATACAGCTCCGGAATCCATGCCGGTCGCAGACAGGATGTTCGGGTTAACTGCCAGGATATACGCCATTGTCATGAAGGTGGTGATACCTGCCAGAACCTCAGTTTTGGCGTCCGTTTTGTTTGCGGACAGCTTGAAAAGTTTTTCTAACATATTCCTTTCCCTTTCTTAAAATATGTTTTAGACAACATGTCCATTTTATCATATATAAATTTTGTGTGCAATTGTTAGTGCTCACAGATAGCGCTCTGTGAGGGGATTTTTGGCAAAATACTTTTACAAACTGGTGATTTGTGTGTAAAATACAGGAAAGAGAATGATGGATTTATCCTGCGATGAAAGGAGTGTGTCGAATGTCTGCAAAAAAGCTGAGGACCATTACCAGTGTGATCTGTTTCCTGATGATCTTTGCATATGTCATATATCTGCAGGCTGTCTGGAGCAGCCTTCCGGAGAGAGTACCGATCCATTTTGACCTCCATGGGGTACCGAACCGGTATGGAAAGAGGGGCTTTTTATTTTTTGAACCGATCCTGGCACTTCTGATCCTGGGACTTATGATGTTCTGTGAAAACATTCCACAGGACTGGTGCAATTTTCCGGTGGAAGTAACAGAGGAAAATAAAGAACAGCTGTACGAGATCGGAATAAAAATGATGTCCATGTTGAAGCTTACAGGGGTTGCGGTCTGTCTGTATGCCGGAATAAGCGGGAATTTAAGCCCGGCCCCCATGTGGCCGGTATGGATTCTCATCGGCGGATGCTTTGGAATCGTGATCTGGGGAATCCGGGCAATGAAAAAAGCCGGTAAGGATCAGTGAGTGGATGATCAAAAAGGAATGATAAAAAATAAGAGAGGAATGACAGGCATATATGGCAGATACAAGAACAGATGAGCTTTACAGAGCGCTTCAGGATAAAGGCTATCCCGATGAGTTATGCCGGGAGATCGCCTATAAACATATGAATACTGATTACACAGCCACCCGGATGCTGGGATATTTATACCGGGTGACAAGTCCAAGAGTGGATGATGTGATCGATGAAATGCTGGCGATCTTAAGCGACCGGGAGGCAATCATCCAGAAGAAAGAGCTGGAACATGCCCAGGCTACGATCAACAGTGTGTACAGGGATGGGCTGTAAGACAGAGTTGAAGGGATTTTTACTGGCTGTTATTGTTGATAAATATGGATAAATATGATAAAGTTACTGTAACAGTCAGGACACAGTCAGGCAGATGTTTTCCGAATCATAACAGGGAGATAATTGTCATATTTTTCGCTGTATCTGACAGAAGTACGGAAAAGAAATGGGAGGAACAACGTATGCGAAATTTAAAAAAAGCATTATGCGGTATTATGACAGGAATGATGATCATTACCGCAGCACCGGCAGCAATCCCGGGAACAGGATTTGTAACAGAGGTACAGGCGGCAACCATCGGAACACCGAAGATGGTATCCGTTAAAGCTGTAGGAAAGAGCACCGTAGCTGTGAAATGGAGTGCTGTAAAAGGCGCGGCAGGTTACCGTGTTATGAGAAAGACAAACAGCGGTAGATGGGTAAACCTGAAAGATATTGCAGGAGCCAGCAAGGTTTCCTATTCCGATACGAAGGTCAGCGTAGGAAATAAATATACTTACACAGTAAGAGCTTACACAAAGAACAAGAAGACCATGAGCAGCTACAACAAAACAGGTCTTTCCGCTGTTGCCGGAATCAGCACACTGAAGCTGAGCAAGAGCACATTATCTGTTTTTGCAGGTTCTTCTTACACACTGAAGGTTACAGGAGCTAAGATTTCTCCTAAGTGGAGTTCCAGCAATACCAAGGTTGCTACAGTCAGCAGCACAGGTAAAGTTAGCGGAAAGAAAGTGGGAACAGCTAAGATCACAGCCAAACTTGGCGGACGTACCTTCACCTGCACAGTTAAGGTAAAAGAGAAACCGGTTTATGAGGCAAGTGCCACAGTTAAGAATAATTATGCGAAGCTGATCAATGCGGTTAAGAGTAATGGTGGTAAGCTTACTTATGTTTCTGGTACCAGCAGTTCAAAATTTACCACAACGATTACTTATTCCAGCTCAGATTCTAAACTTCATATCAGTCATATAAATAATATTGCTAAAGTAAATATTTACATAACAGGAACAAAAATCGATCAGATAAAGGTTTATTGTGAGGAATTTAATAATAAATATGTTTCAACATTAGATGCAACAACCTGGAATGGTTCTAATCTGAAATTTTATAATACCAGAACCAATAAACCAGGAAGCGATGACAGACAGAGTATGGCGAATACATTCACAAGTATTACATTTGATGCAGTAAATAAAATTTTACAGTCAAACGTAAATCTTACTCTGAAAAGCCTTGGTTTTACAAGATATAACGGTTAAAAAAGCCGGATATTATTTGCGTTTAAAGACATAACAAACCGAAAATCCCGAAACTGCAACAGCATTTCTGATATAAACAACAGATCAGAAACAGCAGCAGTTCCGGGACTTTTTATTGGAATTGGAAATACACGCGAGATTTTCTGAAAATACTTGACCTAAAGTCAACTTCATACTTTATACTATAGATACGGATATCGGCGGCTGGAGATTTTCTGCCGCTGATATTATGTTATAACGTGTAAAATACCGGGCGACGGAGAAATTTTTTATCCGGAAAATGTAAGATCAAAAAAGGAGGATACAACAATGCTGGATGGAGCAAAAAAACATTTTGTTTTTGGTTACATGAGACTTCCAATGAACGGTGATGAAGTGGATATCGAGCAGACCAAACAGATGGTAGATTATTTTCTGGAGAATGGGTTTAACTACTTTGATACTGCTCATGGTTATCTTGAGGGAAAAAGTGAGAAAGCTATTAAGACATGCCTCGCTGACAGACATAAAAGAGATGAGTTTATTCTTACCAATAAACTGACAAATTTCTATTTCAAGAAAGAGGAAGATATCCGTCCGCTTTTTGAGCAGCAGCTGGAAGCCTGTGGAGTAGAGTATTTTGATTATTATCTGATGCATGCACAGAGTGCGGAGATCTTTAAATACTTTAAAGAGCGCCATGCATACGAGACTGCTTTTGCACTGAAAGAAGAAGGAAAAATAAAACATGTGGGAATTTCCTTCCACGACAGAGCAGAAGTTCTGGATGCGATCCTTACCGAGTATCCGCAGATCGAAGTGGTTCAGATCCAGTTTAACTATCTGGATTATGAGGACCCGGCAGTACAGAGTAAAAAATGCTACGAAGTCTGTCGTAAGCACAACAAGCCGGTGCTTGTTATGGAGCCTGTAAAAGGCTGAAGCCTTGTAAACCTTCCTGAGGAGGCAAAAAAAGTTCTTGAGGATCTTCACGGCGGAAGTCCTGCAAGCTATGCCATCCGTTTTGCGGCCGGATTCGAGGGAATTGAGATGGTTCTTTCCGGTATGAGTACCCTGGAGCAGATGAAGGATAACTTAAGCTTCATGAAAGACTTCAAACCGCTGACAGAGGAAGAGCATGCAGCAGTAAAGAAAGTCTGCGATATCATCCACAGCAAAAACCTGATTCCATGTACAGCCTGCAGATACTGCATCGACGGCTGCCCGAAACACATCTCCATCCCGGATCTCTTTGCCTGCATGAACACCAAACAGATCTATCATGACTGGAATGCAGATTATTACTACAACAACGTGCATACCGTAGACCACGGAAAAGCATCCGACTGTGTGGAGTGTGGAAAATGCGAGAAGGCATGTCCGCAGCATCTGAAGATCCGCGAACTTCTGAAAGAGGTTGCCAAGGGGTTCGAAAAGAAATAAAAGCGAAGCGTAATGCGAACGCGCCCCCTGGAAATTGGTCATAATAAAATTCCCCCGGAAAATGCCCGCTAAAAGACATTTCCAGGGGGATTTTTGACTCTTAATATAACGAGATCACAGACTGCCGGTCCACGATCTCAACATCCAGGGCAGGCTGGCAGGAGGAGCTGACAGAGCCGGTGCGGATCTTTTCCAGGAGAAGACTGGTGGCAAGGAGTGCTTTCTGGGGGATGTTCTGGGAGACGGAGGTCAGCTTGGGCAGAGTGTACTGGCACAGTGTCAGGTTATCATATCCGATCACAGAGAGATCCACAGGGATGCGGTAGCCGCCCAGGCGGGCACCTTCCATAATTCCGATAGCACAGATATCTGCCGTAGTTACCGCAGCGGTAACTGGAGAGTTGTTGGATGCGATCTCACGGCCGGCCTGGATACCGCCCTCGTAGGAAGGAGAGTACTTATAAACGTAATCCGGGTTAAAAGGAATATGGTTCTCCTCCAGCGCCCGTTTATAGCCATTGAAACGGTTGGCAAGAACGTGGCTGATTTTGTAATCGGCCACAAAAGCAATGGCGGTATGTCCATGATTGATCATATACTTGGTGGAAAGATAAAGACCTTTCTCGTCATTGGAAGTAATGTTGATCAGGTTTGGATGCTCCAGTTCACAGTCAAAGGTGGCCACAGGACAGGTGGCAGAATTCAGAAGACGGGCCATGTATTCGCTGGCTGCCGGATAAAGAATGATGATCCCGTCCACATTCCAGTTTTTTAAAAGGGAGATGATATCCGCGTTTTTGGATACAGAGCGGATCATGGTAAAATATCCGTTCTTCTGCAGTTCTTTTTCGATAGCACCGATCATGGTGCTGACATAAGGGTTCTCAAAATAGTTGGTTCCCAGGAGCACATCTTTTTCATCGAGGGAAATGATGATGCCGATGATATGGGATTTTTTATTGGATAAGCTCCGGGCATTCAGGTTGGGAACATATCCGTATTCTTCTATGATCGCATTGACCTTGTCTCTGGTTTTCTGGGAAACGCGGCTGGTTTTGCCGTTGATCACATTGGAGACGGTCATCATACTGACGCCGGCCAGGTCTGCGATATCTTTTAATGTCATACTACACACCTCTGTTCTTCCATAGCAGTTTTCGGGAAGGAAACTGCTGTCATACATACATATAAAAAATTCTGACACATTTCTCAGGTAAAAATACAATGAAAAATCCAGAATTTATGTATCCTCTTATTACAGGTTTACAAGGTTTAAACACGAAATATAAATGTTCGAAAAAACGGTTTATAAACTATATATATTATAGTCCAACATAGTGAAAAAATCAATGTACGATTGCGGGAAAATAAAAAAATGCAGCCTTGGAATATGAAAAATGCACAAAAATCCCATATAAATACTAGAAAAATCGACGAAATAATAAAAATATATTGACGAATCTCTATGCACGTGATAAATTAACAATAGATTTATCGCTAAACTAAAAGGAACGGAAAACGTAGTCAAAAAACGGAATTTTCAGTATTGCGATCTTCCAGTTCCTTTGGACATGGGAGGATTTCCTGTGCCCATACCTGGTAATTACAAACAAAGACAAACAGCTTCTTGCCGTTGGTCTTAAGATGTTTAACGGACAGTATTCCACAGATTATGGTGCACTGTTTGCGGCAACTGCCATTTCCATCATCCCGGTACTTCTGATCTATCTGTTCTTCCAGAAACAGTTTATCGCCGGAATCGCAGCATCTGCTGTAAAGGGCTGATGGCATACAGATAATATAATAAACGGAGGGACATAAATGCAGGACATATATAAATTAGAAACACATCCTCTGGCATTAAGCGAAAATATGATCACAGGGGACAAATACAGGATTACTTTTCTCACAGAGGGACTGATCCGTCTGGAGTATGATGAGGAGGGCGTATTTGAGGACCGCCCCACGCAGATGGTGTTTTTCAGGGATTTTCCGAAAGCGGACTATCGTGTAGTGCGTACAGAGGATGGGATCGAGGTCCATACGAAAAGAATCCACCTTATTTATAATGAGAAGGAATTTACCAGCTGGGGCTTAAGCATTCAGGTAAAAGGAAACTACAGCATCTGGTACCACTACGGAGAAGAGATCCATGATCTGAAGGGAACCGTCAGAACGCTGGATATGGTGGACGGAGCAACAGAGCTGGAGCATGGTATTCTTTCCAGGTTCGGATATTCTCTGGTGGACGACAGCAGATCGCAGGTGCTTCTGCCGGACGGCTGGATCGAGCCAAGAAGAAAGGGCATCAAGGATCTGTACTTCTTCGGATACGGACATGACTACAAAGAAGTGCTTCATGATTTTTACAGACTTTGCGGAAAAACACCGATGCTTCCAAGGTTTGCTCTCGGAAACTGGTGGAGCAGATATTATAAATATTCTGAGGAAAGCTACAATGAGCTGATGGATAAATTTCAGGAAAAAAATATCCCGTTCACGGTTGCCGTTATTGATATGGACTGGCATGTGACCGATGTTGACCCGAAATACGGAAGCGGCTGGACCGGATATACCTGGAATAAAGAGCTCTTCCCGGACCCGAAGCGTTTCCTGGATGGTTTACATAAAAGAGGAATGCGTACCACATTAAATGTACATCCTGCAGACGGCGTACAGGGCTGGGAAGAAATGTATGAGGACATGGCAAAGGCCATGGGTGTGGATTATGAAAATGAGGACCCGGTAGTATGCGATCCGGCAAGTCCGAAATTTATGGAAGCCTATTTCAAATATCTTCATCATCCGAGAGAGGAAGAAGGTGTGGATTTCTGGTGGATCGACTGGCAGCAGGGAAGTAACTGCAAGATCGAAGGGCTTGATCCTCTGTGGATCTTCAACCACTTCCATTTCCTGGACAGTGCCAGAAACGGAAAACGTCCCATGACCTTTTCCAGATATGCAGGTCCCGGAAGCCACAGATATCCGATAGGCTTTTCCGGAGATACTCATATTACCTGGGATTCCCTTGATTTTCAGCCATACTTTACATCCACAGCCTCCAACATCGGTTATGGATGGTGGAGCCATGATATCGGCGGACATATGCTTGGATATAAGGATGACGAGATGACCGCTCGCTGGACACAGTACGGGATCTTTTCTCCGATCATGCGTCTTCACAGCTCATGCAGTGACTTCAACGGAAAAGAGCCGTGGCGTTTCAAAAAGGAGACAGAGGTTGTTATGGAAGAAGCTCTCCGTGAGCGCCACAGAATGATGCCGTATCTTTATACAATGAACTACAGAAGCTATCAGGAAGATCTTCCTCTGGTGGAGCCCATGTATTATGAATATCCGGAGGCACCGGAGGCATATGCGGTAAAAAATCAGTACTTTTTCGGAGACCAGCTGATGGTAGCGGCTGTGACAACACCGAGAGTAAAAGGCCTTAATGTAGCAAAGACAGCAGTATGGCTGCCGGATGGGGTATGGTATGATATTTATACAGGTCTGCGCTATGAGGGTGGACGAATGGTGGATATGTACCGTACTCTGGACAGTATCCCGGTTCTTGCGAAAGCAGGCGGCATTCTTGTGATGACCGATGAGATCCGTGGAACAGAGGCAGAAAAGAATCCGGAAAGCCTGAATATCCGGGTATTCCCGGGGGCTGACGGAAGCTTCAGATTGTATGAGGACGATAACGAAACCTGTGCTTACGAAAACGGTGCCTGTGTATTTACGGAAATGGATTATAAGGAAAAGGATCAGACAGTGTTTACCATTCATCCCGCACAGGGAAAAACAGAGCTGATCCCGGCAAAGAGAGCTTATACCGTGGAGTTCTGTAATTTTGCGAAAACAGGCACAGATACTGTGAAGGTTCTGGTTAACGGAGCAGAGACTGAGGCTGCTGTAAAATATGAGGAGAAGCTTCAGAAGATCTGTGTGGAAGTGGCAGCAGACACAGCGGCAGAGGTGCAGATCATTCTCGCTGGCGAAGTGGCAGATAATCGGACAAAAGAGCGTGTCTTCGATTTCCTGAACCAGGCAGAGATCGGTTTTGTGCTGAAGGACAGATTATATCAGCTGATCACAGCAGGAAAGAAGCTGCCGGTTCTTCTGTCGGAGCTTCAGTCTATGGAACTGGACAAGGATCTTTACGGAGCACTGATGGAGATCCTGACTGCGTAAAATATGAATAAAATCGCGTTTCCAAACCATACTATCATTATTATCAAAAGAAAGGATGATCATAATGATATTAAAGGAAAAAGAACGCACAGTGATCCAGGATCTTCAGACACAGGAAAAAAGCTGCATTGAAAAATACGGAAAATACGCACAGCAGGCCAGGGATCCGGAGCTTAAAAGCTTATTTCAGACTCTTCAGAAAAAAGAGCAGGAGCATTACGATTCCCTGAGCCAGGTGCTTTCCGGTACAGTTCCCCAGGTAAACTGCAACGACAGTGACGGCCGTGATTACCAGCCAAAGGCTGCTTACACATCGGTGATGTCCTCAGAGGATAAGGAACACGATGCTTTTCTTGCAACAGACTGTATCGGAACAGAAAAGCTGATTTCCGGAGAATACAACTCGGAGGTTTTTGCTTTTGAAGACAGTGGTGTGCGGAAGCTTCTGGCTGATATCCAGGTGGAAGAGCAGAACCATGCGGAGATGCTTTACAAATATAAGGCTGCGAACGGAATGTTCTGAGTTACTGCTCTGATATATAAAAAAGAGGGAGGATTTCAGTGATGGAATTCTTCCTTTTTTTGTTATATAATCAGGAGAGCAGCAGGGAGAAATACTTTCCTGCAAAGAGAGGAGAAATAAACATGAAGGGAACCAGCTGCGAATTCTGCGCAAATTATACTTACGATGAAGAATGCGACGAATATTACTGCGATATTAATCTGGATGAAGACGAGTACTATCGTTTTGTGAGCAGCGACTATAAGGAATGTCCGTATTACCGTTCCGGGGATGAGTATAAAGTAGTACGCCATCAGATGTGACAGCGACAGGTATTTGGCGGGATATTTTTGCAATGTGCGTCTGTACATAACGCTTGTCTTTGTGAGAGAGGCCTTGCGAAACTGATGCACATCAGCCCGCTGATCGGACTTATATATCTGAAAGTTTAAAAAATAATTAAGGAAGCTTATATCTGGAGGAGTACAAAATGTCAACATCTATGGTAAAGGGAAATCCGCTGAAGCTGATGATGCAGTTTGCGCTGCCGCTTCTTCTGGGAAACCTTTTGCAGCAGACTTATAATATTATTGATGCAGCTATCGTGGGACAGATCCTGGGAGCCAAGGCACTGGCAAGTGTTGGTGCCACCAGCAGCGTGCAGTTTCTGGTTCTGGGTTTCTGCATAGGAATCTGTGCCGGTTTCGGAGTACCCGTGGCAAAATATTTTGGCGCAGAGAAGAAGGATACCATGCGGAATTACATATTTAACGGCGCAGTGCTTACAGCAGGAGCAGCAGTTGTGCTTACATCTGCGTGCGTGATCCTTTGCAATCAGATCCTGCATATTCTTTCTGTGCCGGAAGATATTTATGTCAATGCGTATCGGTATATCCTGATTATCTTTCTGGGAATCCCGTTTTCACTGCTGTATAATTATCTGTCCAGTATTCTGAGATCTGTGGGCGACAGCAGGACACCGTTTATCTTTCTGGCGTTTGCAGCAGTGCTGAATATTTTTTTGGATCTGTTCTGCATTGTTGTGCTGAAATGGGGATGCGCGGGTGCTGCCATTGCGACCATCACGGCACAGGCCATCAGTGGTATCTGCTGTCTGATTGTGATCTCACGGAAAATGGAACTGATGTGGCTTGGAAAAGACGACCGCCACATGAGAAAAGAAGCAGCACAGGAACTTCTTCTTATGGGAATTCCCACAGGATTGCAGTATTCTATTACTGCTATCGGAAGTATGGTAATGCAGTCTGCAAACAACGGACTGGGAAGTGTGTATGTATCTGCGTTTACAGCAGCTATGAGGATCAAGCAGTTTGCCATGTGCCCGTTTGATGCGGTCTCAACGGCAGCATCTGTGTTCTGCAGTCAGAATCTTGGTGCAAAACAGCCGGACAGGATCCGAAAAGGACTTCGCCAGGCAGTTACTATTGGAGTGGCGTACGGTGCTTTGATAGGACTGGTACTGATCTTTGGCGGTCGGACACTGACACGGATCTTTGTAAACAAAAGTGCGGTGGATGTGTTGGATGCCTCTGCAAAATATCTGAGATACCTGGGATTCTTCTTCTGGAGTCTTGGTATTCTCAATGTAAATCGTATGGTGACACAGGGACTTGGCTATTCCGGAAGAGCAGTATTTTCCGGTGTAACTGAGATGATCGCGCGTGTGATCGTAAGTGTTGGGTTCGTTGGAACTTATGGATTTACAGCGATCTGCTGTGCAGACCAGGCAGCGTGGATCTCCGCAAGCTGCTATATTCTGCCAACATGTCTGATGTGCGTACGCAGGGCAACAGAAAAAATGAAGTAAGATAACATATTTCATGCAGAACTGCCAGATGGAAACTGGCAGCTGCCTGAAGAATTTTACAGATAAGTGAGAAATGCAGATTTTCCGGAAACGCTATAAGAAGTTTTCTGTGGAAAATCTGCATTTTTGTGTTGAAATATGTGAAAAAAATCTGCAGTCTGTAACAGAACTGTATGCATAATTGCATAATACAGAGGAAGATGCCGCCCGGATTTGTAAAAATTGGTGTGTTTACATTTGAAAAAAATATCTTTATAATAAAAATATTGGTCTGACAGGTGGAGCCTTTATACCATCCAGACGATGATAATGCTACAGGATTTTGTCTGAGGACAAAGTTTCGGGTAAGCGCCTGACAGACTTATAATAGATTTTTTGACTTGACGGAGGATGTGACAGATTGGATATCATAAAGAAATTCGGGGATATGGTGGGAGAGAGCTCCATCAGGGACCCGGAAAAAGCACGAAAACTTCTTCTCACTGGCTACCGGCTTCAGGAAAAACGTCTGCAGCTTTTTCCTGACAGGAAGCTTCCGGCTTCGGGACAGTATGTAGCCCGTGTAGTCATGCAGAATATTATCAAAGCCCTTGCAAAACCGGACGATACCGCTCTTGTGAGCATTTTTGTACCGGGAGAGCTTCTGACAGCAGCAGGGATCACTCCGTATTCCGTGGAGGCAATGTCCTGCTTCATCGCCGGAACCAGATGCGAGCAGGCATTTCTGGCACAGACGGAATCAGAGGGATTTCCGGAAACCATGTGCTCCTATCACCGGATTTTTCTGGGAGCGTCCATGACAGGGCTGGTGCCGAAGCCGAAATGCACCATTTATACAAATCTTGCCTGTGACGGAAACATGATGACTTTTCCTTATCTGAAACAGAAATATCAGATTCCGGGATTTTATATTGATGTACCTTATGAAAAAAATCAGGATTCCATCAGCTACGTGGCAGATCAGCTTCGTGAGATGAAGAAATTTCTGGAAGATGTTACCGGCAAAAAAATCTCAGAACAGTCTGTACAGCGGGCAGTGGCCAACAGCAACGAAGCGGCATCTTATTACAGCCGCCAGCTTGCTCTCAGGAAAGACCACGATCCGGTAACTTCCCTGACAAATGAGCTGTACGCCATCTTTATGTGCCATCTTCTTGCAGGTTCCCAGGAATCCCTGAAATACACAAAGATGCTTCTCGAAGATGTGAAAAAGGCGCCAAAAGGGGAAGGCCTTCATATTCTCTGGATGCATATGATGCCGTTTTTGCAGGAGCCGGTAAAGGATGTGTTTAATTACAGCCAGAACGTGCACATCAGCGCCTGTGATTTTGTTGCGGATGGCTTTCAGCGGATGCAGCCTGCAGATCCTTATGAGGCCCTTGCGGAAAAAATGGTCAACTGCATTTACAATGGAAGTGTAAAACAGAGAATCCAGCGTGCCCAGGAGCTGGCCAGTCTTACAGAGGCAGACGGAGGGATCCTTTTTGCACACTGGGGATGCAAGGGAACCATCGGAGCTTCCAGCCTGATCAAAAATTCTCTGGAAAACGCAGGGCTTCCAACCATGGTCCTGGACGGCGACGGTTGCAATCCGGCCAATTCCAGTGACGGCCAGGTGTCCACACGACTTCAGGCATACCTTGAAATGCTGGAAAAAAGCAGGGAGGAAAAACGATCATGATACATTACGTCTGTAAATATACACCGCTGGAACTGTTTAAAGGTTTTGGCGAGGAATGTGCGGTTCTGGAGGAAATGCCGGAGAACTTTGAACTTTCCGACCAGATCGCCCATGCCAATCTCTGCGGTTTTGGAAAATCCGTGATCCAGGCAGTGTTGGAGGGAAAAGTGGAGCAGCTGGTTCTTGTAAACTGCTGTGATTCCATGCGCCGTGTGTACGATATTGTGGAAAGTACTGGCAAATGTAAATTTTTGTACATGCTGGATATGCCTCATGAGGATAACGACTGCGAGAAAGTGAAGCTGGCCAAAGGAATTCACCGCCTTAAGAAAGCTTACGAGAAATTTTCGGGGAAAACTTTCGACAGAAGTGGATTTCTGAACGCTTTTTCCCATGAGGATGTGGATAACCAGCCATACATCGGTGTGCTGGGCGTCCGCGTCAGTGGTGTCCTGGAAAAAATGATCCGGGATAACATCCGCATGGATGTGGAAAACCTGACCTGTACAGGTGGAAGACGTCTGGCTGTGATCCGTGAGGAACTGGAAAAAATGGATGATGATGCCATGTTTTTGGCTTATGCAGACGCGCTTCTTTCCCAGATGCCGTGTTTCCGTATGAACAACAGTACCAGAAGGAACCGGCTGTATCTGGACCCGAATCTGAAGGGAATCATCTATCATACGATCAAGTTCTGCGACTATTACGGATTTGAGTATGCAAGTATCAAGCGGGATATCAAGGTTCCCCTTCTGAAGATCGAGACGGACTTTACCAGCCAGAGTGCAGGTCAGCTTCTCACCAGAGTGCAGGCTTTTGCGGAAACGCTGGAGGGCTCGGAGGATATGGACCCATCAAAAGGAATCAGCGAGGAGATAAGGAAAAAAATGGAATCAGGAGTTTATTATGTGGCAGGGATCGACAGCGGTTCCACAAGTACGGACGTTGTGATCCTGGATAAAGACGGAAAGATCAAATCTACCATGATCATCCCCACAGGCGGCGGTGCTATGATGAGTGCGGAGAAGAGCCTGGAGATGGCAGTGGAAAAAGCGGGCATTAAAAAAGAGGATATCGTGCGTATCGTTACCACCGGATACGGACGTGCATACATTGACAGCGGCGATGACAGCATCACAGAGATCACCTGCCACGCGAAAGGCGCCCATTATCTGAATCCAAACGTGCGTACTGTCATTGATATCGGCGGCCAGGATATCAAGGCAATCAGCATTGATGAGAACGGTGCAGTAAAAAATTTCCTGATGAATGATAAATGTGCGGCAGGAACCGGACGTTTCCTGGAAATGATGGCCCGTACCCTTGGGCTTTCCCTGGAGGAGATGAGCACCCGCGGACTGGAATGGAAAGAGAACGTGGTGATCTCAAGCATGTGTACCGTGTTTGCAGAGTCCGAGGTGGTTTCCCTGGTTGCCCAGAATAAGGATGTGGCAGATATTATCCACGGTCTGAACGTGTCTGTTGCCTCCAAAGTAGGCGCACTTGCGGCCCGCCTTGGCAAAAAGAATCCGGGAGAATATATGATGACCGGTGGTGTTGCCAAGAATAAAGGCATTATCCAGGCACTGGAAGAGAAGCTGGGAGCGAAGCTTTATATCTGCGACGAGGCACAGCTTTGCGGTGCGCTGGGAGCGGCACTGTTTGCTTATGAAAAATGTAATGCGGCACTGTAGAGAGAAAATAGAAAATTTTTTGAAAAATCCGGGCGTTTCCTGAGAAAGGCAATGACATAAGCCGGAAGGAATGATAAAATGATAGACAGAGCGGCAGTTTTCTGAATGTACAGAAGAATGAGAAGGTCTGTTCTGCTGTGGATAGGTATCTTTGGGGTGGATACTGTCAGGTGAAAAATGCCGGAAGAGTGAATGACTATAACAAAATTCTATCATAGGAGGGTTTTTACAATGAAAAAAGCACAGATCATCGTGGACAAATATTTCCTCACCGGAAAAACAGACAAAAGGATCTTCGGCTCCTTTATTGAACATCTTGGACGTGCGGTTTATGAGGGCATTTATCAGGAAGGCAGTCCTATTTCTGACGAGCAGGGATTCCGTAAGGATACTCTGGAACTGGTAAGAGAACTTCAGGTACCCATCGTCCGTTATCCGGGCGGAAATTTTGTATCCGGATTCCGCTGGGAAGACAGTGTCGGACCAAAAGATCAGCGTCCGTCCAGACCGGAGCTTGCCTGGGGTGTGATCGAGACAAACCAGTTTGGTCTGAATGAATTTGTGGACTGGTCCAGAAAAGCAGGCAGCGATGTGATGATGGCAGTAAACCTGGGAACAAGAGGCCCGGAAGATGCGAAGAATCTTCTGGAATACTGTAACTTCAAGGGTGGTACTTATTACAGTGATCTCCGTAAATCTCATGGTTATGAACAGCCTCACGATATCAAATTATGGTGTCTCGGAAACGAGATGGATGGCCCGTGGCAGATGGGACATAAGACTGCGGCAGAGTACGGAAGAGTTGCGGCAGAGACAGCCCGCCTGATGAAATTTATGGACCCGGAGGTTGAGACAGTTGCTTGCGGAAGCTCCAATCTGGAGATGCCGACTTTTGGTTCCTGGGAGTATACGGTTCTTGACGAGGCTTACGATCAGGTGGATTATCTTTCTCTGCATCAGTACTATGGAAATCAGGCGGGTGACACTGCGGATTTCCTTGCATGCTCCAAAGGCATGGATGATTTTATCTCCGGTGTGGTTTCCATCTGTGATGCTGTAAAAGCAAAGAAACATGGCAAAAAACAGATCAACCTTTCCTTTGACGAGTGGAACGTATGGTACCACAGCAACGAGCAGGACAAAAAACTGGAGAAATGGGTGCAGGCACCTCATCAGCTGGAGGATGTTTACAACTTTGAGGATGCACTTCTTGTGGGAAGTATGCTGATCACACTTCTCCGTCACGCAGACCGTGTAAAGATCGCCTGCATGGCACAGTTGGTCAATGTTATCGCGCCGATTATGACTTCCGACACCGGTGCATGGCGCCAGACTATCTTTTATCCATATATGCTGACCAGTGTGTTTGGAAGAGGAACCGTCCTCAATACGCAGGTTCTCACACCGGTATACGAGAGCAGAACCTATGGTGAAGCGCCGTATCTGGATTCCGTGTGTGTCTGGGATGAGGAAAAAGATGCTCTGACTATTTTTGCAGTGAACAAGAGCCTGGATGAGGACATGGAAGTTTCCTGTGATTTAAGGCAGTTTGAGGGATATAAGATCGTAGAGCATATCGTGCTGAACAATGATGACCTTCAGGCGGTGAATACAGAGGCACAGCCGGAGAATGTAGTTCCTGTAAAAGCCGGCGCAGAGTGCTCGAAACTGGAAGGCGGAAAGCTGGAGGCAGTGTTTGCAAAACACAGCTGGAATATGATCCGTCTTGCGAAATAGGTGTAAGTGAGGGAATTGGTTACAGAAAATGTAAATTATGTGGCATTATGGGAGGGCTTTTTATGTACACACCTGCAAAAGAACGTTATGAGACCATGGAGTATAACCGCTGCGGAGAAAGCGGCCTGATGCTTCCGAAGGTATCTCTTGGATTATGGCATAATTTCGGAGATACTTCTGATTATGAAAATATGAAACAGCTGTGTTTTACAGCTTTTGACAATGGCATCACACAGTTTGACCTTGCCAATAATTACGGACCTGCCTACGGAAGTGCAGAGAGGAATTTCGGCAAGATCCTGAAAGAAGAACTGATGCCGTATCGTGATGAACTGATCATCACAACCAAGGCCGGCTATGATATGTGGGAGGGCCCTTACGGAAACTGGGGCAGCCGTAAATATCTTCTGGCGAGCCTTGACCAGAGCCTGAAACGCATGGGACTGGAATATGTGGATATTTTTTACCATCACAGAATGGACCCTGAGACTCCTCTGGAGGAGACTATGGGCGCGCTTGCAACAGCGGTTCAGCAGGGTAAGGCCCTCTATGTAGGACTTTCCAATTACGATGGAAAAACTTTAAGCCAGGCAGCAGCGATCCTGAAAGATCTGAAATGCCCGTTTGTGATTAATCAGAACCGGTATTCCATTTTTGACAGAACTGTGGAAGAGAACGGCCTGAAGAGAACCACCGGCATCCTGAAAAAAGGCCTCATCACCTTCAGCCCTCTTGCACAGGGACAGCTGACAGACCGCTACCTGAACGGAATCCCGGAGGACAGCCGTATCCGCAAAGACGGAAGATTCCTGAAAGAAAGCGCACTGACACCAGAACGTCTGGACCAGATCCGAAGACTGAACGATCTGGCAGTACAGCGAGGTGAGAAACTTGCAGATATGGCACTTGGCTGGCTGCTCAATCATGAGGAAGTCACCGGTGTGCTCATCGGCGCTTCCAAGCCACAGCAGATTCTGGATAATGTGAAAGCGATCCACTGTGCACCGTTTACAGAGGAAGAGCTGCGTCTGATCGATGAGATCTCAAAGTAAGATTCCTGAATATTGGTTTGACAAAAACATCCGGTACATAGTTGATGTTTCATGATTCGTTGACAATGGAATAAGGGTGTGCTATATTGAGGAACAGAAAAGAAAAGAGCCAGCGGGAGCTTGTGTGACAGGCTGAGAGGAAGATAGATCTTCGACCGTACCTGATTTGGGTAATGCCAACGGAGGGATTGTGATATGAGAGCGTGTCTCCGTGGCGTTTGCCGGGGGATGCGCTCTTTTTGTGAGCTTCTGCGAAAGAGCGGGCAGGAAGGGGAGCGCCTTAATGTCTGGCAGGAGGGTGATGTTCCGGAGATTTTTCCGGAAGGATCATGTAAGCGATGGGAATCCGTGTTTTCGGAGTGAGAGGAAGTAAGGGAACTTCGACCGCCAAAATCTAAAGGCAGACTGCAGCAGCCGGAAAATTTTTTGCCCGGGATCCGCTGCTTGTGATCTGCTTTGTATTTCAGGGAGGAAAACACAATGGAAAAACAGAGGATGCACACGCTTCGTATGGTAATGCTGGCAATGATGGTTGCGATCGGTGTCGTAATTTCACCGATCCTGAGGATTGAGGGAATGTGCCCGACGGCGCATCTGGTGAATATCGTATGTTCGGTTCTGATGGGACCGTGGTATTCCCTTCTCTGTGCAACAATGATCGGCGTGATCCGTATGATGTTCATGGGAATCCCGCCACTTGCACTGACCGGTGCAGTGTTTGGCGCATTCCTTTCAGGTGTGTTCTACAGACTTTCCAAAGGTAAGATCATCTGTGCGGTGATCGGTGAGATCTTTGGAACAGGTATCATCGGCTCTATGGTTTCTTATCCGGTGATGGCATTCCTGATGGGAAGAGGCGGACTGACAGCGTTTTATTATACGCCGATGTTCCTTGCAGCAACCACGATGGGAGGATGTGTTGCCTATATTTTCCTGAAGGCACTGAGCAAAGCAGGCCTTCTGGTGAAATTCCAGGCAGCTTTGGGTTCAAAAACATATGAGACAAAGACTTTTACAACTGCGAAAGCAAATTAAAGAGGAGAAGCCGCTGATCCACTGCATCACCAATCCGATTTCAATCCACGACTGTGCAAATGTGATCCTTGCAGTGGGTGCAAGGCCGATCATGGCGGAGCATCCGGCGGAAGTTGAGGAGATTACAGCTTCTTCCGGTGCTTTGATGCTGAATCTTGGAAACATTACCGATGCCAGGATCAAATCTATGAAGTGTTCCATGAGAAGAGCTGTGGAAAATAAGATTCCGGTTCTGCTGGATCTTGTGGGGGTTGCATGCAGTGACCTGCGGCTGGATCTGGCGAGGGAGCTTTTAAGTATTGGCCATCCGGCGGTTCTGAAGGGAAATATGTCGGAGCTTCTGGCTGTTTCCGGGCTTCCGTCCCATGCCATCGGAATTGATGCGGGAGCACAGGATGCGCTGACTTCAGAAAATATTGATGCGGTCAGTGATGTGCTGAAAGCTTTTTCCAGAAATAATCAGGCGGTGGTACTGGCTACCGGGAAGCAGGATTTTGTTACGGATGGTGAACAGGTTGTTCTGATTGAAAATGGTACGGCAGCGTTGTCCGGGATTACCGGGACCGGCTGTATGGTTGGGGCGCTGACTGCGGCGTTTTTGCCGGGGTGTGAAGATCATATTGCGAAAGAGATGACGGATCGTACAGAGGCAGGTGTCTGGTCTGGCGGTGAGATGGGATTAAATGTGAGATCCGGGAATTATCTGGACGCTGCAGTTCTTGGCACCGCACTGATGGGTATTGCCGGTGAGCAGGCTGAAAAAATTTCCCGCGGGCCGGGAAGCTTTCAGGCGAATCTGCTGGATGAGATTTATGGGATTTCTGACAGGCAGCTGCTGGAAACGCTGAAGATTGAAATGTATTAAAGAAGAGGATTTTGAGATGGATAGAAAAGATTTGGATGTAACGCTGTATCTGGTGACGGACAGTACGTATCATACAGAGGAGTCTCTGCTTCATACGGTGGAAGAGGCCTGTAAGGGTGGTGTGACTCTGGTTCAGCTTCGTGAGAAGAACAAGGGTGGCCGGGAGTATCTGGATAAGGCGTTTAAGGTGAAGGAGATCACAGATCGTTACAATGTGCCACTGATCATTGATGATCGTGTGGATGTGGCGCTGGCCTGTGATGCGGCTGGTGTGCATGTGGGATCTTCGGATATTCCGGTTGCTGTGGCCAGGAAGCTGATGGGGCCGGATAAGATCGTGGGGGCTACTGCCAAGACGGTGGAGGCTGCCATGAAGGCTTATGAGGATGGCGCGGATTATCTTGGTGTGGGGGCGATTTATCCTACTACGACCAAGGTTGTGACGATTCTTACGAAGGTTTCTACTTTGAAGGATATTTGTGAGGCGGTTCCGATCCCGGCGGTTGCGATCGGGGGATTGAATGCTGGAAATATGGATGTGCTGGAGGGCGCAGGCATGAGTGGTATGGCTGTGGTGTCTGCGATCATGAAGGCGGAGGATCCGCAGAAGAATGCGCGGGAATTGAAAGAGAAGATTGTTGCGCTGATGGGGAAATAGAAATTGGATGATGTTTGGAGAACAGTGGTGGATTTGAGGTCCGTCGCTGTTCTTTTTTTGTGGGAAGGTGGGGAGCGTGAGAAGTACGCCCGTGAGGCGTGTGCTGCCTGTCGCCGGGGCTGCGTCGGGGGCTGGCTTCTAGGCTGCCGGGAATCTGCTCCCCTCCTGCAGAGTCCGTCGACAGGCAGCACACGCCTCACGGGCTGGCTTTTCAGGGCGGTAGGTGAGTGTGGCTGCTCGGGAGATAGGATTAGAGCGGTAGGTGAGTGTGGCTGCTTGGGAGGTTGGATTAGGGCGGTAGGTGAGGGTGGTTGCTTGGGAGGTTGGATTAGGGTGAGGTTGAGTGGGGCCCCGGGGGTTGGATGAGCTATCAGTGCTTCGCTGGACAGCTGGGTGGAAAGGCTGAGTTTCCTTGTGGTCTGGCGGGAGTAAGTGATTGACTGGAAAAGTTGTGGAAAATAAGAATAAATCGGCACAGTGTTTCATATCCAATACCGCAGCATCCATCGCCCCGCCAGTACCTGAACACATCTCCACAACCTGCAACAATTTGCGTGCCCGGAAAGGGGGAGCGCGAGGGGGAAAAAACGGGCTTCGCAACTTTGAGTGCTTTCCCCCTCGCATTTTCTCAGCTTTGAAAAGCGAAAAGATCTGCCGATGAGGTTTTACTCCACCGGCAGGTCTCTGTGTTCTACACTGGTGGAGAATACGATCAGCGTTTTTGTGCGGCCGAATTGCTGCAGTTCGTTGATGAAGTGGTCCAGCTCCATAGTTGAGCGGAAGGCGACTTCGATGAGCATGGAGTAATCTCCGGTGACGCAGTTGCATTCGATGACGTTGGGAATTGCCTGAATGAATGGGTAGAAGTCTTTTTTCTGGTAGGGCTCTACTTCAAGATTGATGAAGGCTTTTATATGATAACCAAGAAAGACCGGGTTGACCTGGGCGTGATAGCCTGTGATTAGCCCGGTTTTTTCAAGATGCTCGATTCTGGCGGAGACGGCGGGGGAAGAGAGGAAAACTTCCTTTGCGATCTCCTTTACCGGGGTGCGGGCGTTTTTTTGCAGCATTTCGATGATCTTCCGGTCGATGTTGTCAAGCTTGTGATCCATGTGCAGGACTCCTTTCTGTGGTATTTCGGAAATTTGTGTGTCTGTTCCGGTTTCCCTGTGGAACAGGTGCATCTCTATATTGAGTATACTGCACATGTTATCACAACACAAGAAACGACTTTATAAAAATAAGAGAAATACAATAAACTCTTTAAAAAATTAAGCATAGATACGGGAAAACACGGATAATCATGGTTTTCCCTTAAAAGTATTTACAAGCGTAAAAGAAAGTGTTAGTTTCTTAGGCATCAGGAAAACAGCTGCTGATTAAACGAAACAGAAAAAAGATATTTTTATTCAGAAAATGATAACGTGCACAGGAATGAAAGAAAGAAGAGGGATGATGAAATGACAACAGAAACAAGACTGGAAGCAGATTCAATCGGAACTATGGAAGTACCGGCAGAGGCATATTACGGAGTACAGGCATTAAGGGCAAAACAGAATTTTCCGATCACAGGAACAAAGCTTCATCCGGTATTTATCAAAAACCTGGCACAGGTAAAAAAAGCAGCAGCAATCACAAATAATAACGCAGGACTTCTTCCCAAAGATAAGGCAGATGCCATTGTCAGGGCCTGCGATGAAGTGATCGCCGGCAAATGGGCAGAGGAATTTATCGTAGATGCCATTCAGGGTGGTGCAGGTACCAGTGCAAATATGAATATGAATGAAGTGATCGCAAACAGAGCAGGAGAGCTTCTTGGATGTCCGAAGGGAAGTTACAAAATGGTTCATCCAAATGATCACGTAAACATGGCACAGTCCACCAATGATGTGATCCCTACAGCCGGTAAGCTCACGGTCCTGGATCTTCTGGCTCCACTGGAAAAAGCATTGGGAAGGCTTGAGAGAGAACTTGCAAAGAAAGCAGAAGAATTCGATGATGTGATCACAATGGGACGTACACAGCTTCAGGATGCAGTTCCCATCCGTCTCGGCCAGGTGTTCCACGGTTATGCATCTATGGTTGCCAGAGACCGGAAACGTATCGAAAAAGCCCATAAGGAAATGTATACAGTAAACCTTGGTGGAACTGCAGTAGGAACTGCCATCAATGTTTCTGATTCTTATTTTTATAAGATCGTGCCGAACCTGGAAAAGCTTACAGGCTATCCGTTAAGACAGGCAGAAGATCTTTTTGACGCAACAGAAAACCTGGACGGTTTCGTAGCAGTATCCGGTGTGATAAAAACCTGTGCGGTGGATCTTTCCAAGATGTGCAACGACCTTCGTCTGATGTCTTCCGGTCCGAAAACCGGTTTTGGTGAGATCAATCTTCCGGCTAAACAGAATGGTTCTTCCATTATGCCTGGTAAGGTAAATCCGGTCATTCCGGAGGTGGTAAGCCAGGTTGCATTCCACATCGTGGGACACGACACCACCATTACCATGGCAGCAGAAGCAGGACAGCTGGAGCTGAATGCTTTTGAGCCGGTTGTATTCTGTAACCTGTTTGAGTCCATTACGACTCTGGAAAAAGCAGTGGATACACTGATCGTAAACTGTATCACAGGAATCACCGCAAACCGCAAACACTGCAAGGATCTTATGGAAAGCAGCGCAGGAATTGCAACAGCACTTTGTCCGCACATTGGCTACAAAGCATCTGCAACCATTGCCAAAACAGCAGTGAAGACAGGAAAATCTGTGCGAGAGCTTGTTCTTGACCAGGGTCTGATGAGTGAGGAAGAACTGAACCAGGTTCTTGATCCGTATCTGATGACAGAGGTTGGAGAAGAGCGGAAAGAGGATGAAGCGAGAAAGAAAGCCTGCTGAGAAGGCAGAAAGATATTTCTGGTGAGAGCACTTTGATCAGCAGGGCTGTGAGAAGCAGTGAAATGAGCATGATCAGGAGCCGGTAGAGGGATAGTCTGATCGCTTTAATATAAGAAAAACAGGAGACTTGCCACAGTGCAGGTCTCCTTTTATAATGGAAGAAACGTGATAAGAAAAGAAGGGAAAACACATGCTTAAACGAACTGCCATTCGGGCACTTTGCAATACAACGGCATATCAGAGAGGCCTTGATATCTACCGTACCGGAAAAAGGATCCAGTCGCTGGATATTAAGCCGAAAGGAGCTGTGGATAAGGTATCCGCAACAGTAAAGGGCAGTGGCCGTAATGTATACAATACAGGTTTTCAGTATGATACAGAGGCTGATCGGGTAAAAGAAGTGTACTGTGACTGTCCGGCTTTTCGAAGCTATTCCGGGATCTGTAAACACTGTGTGGCAGTACTTCTGGAATATGGGGACCGAAAAGCCTATGAGCGAGTGGAAGCCCGGCGGCAGCAGGATCAGGCAAAAAAGGCGGCCAAAAATACAGGGAATCCTGCATTACTGGCAGCTGCATCAGGTGCAGGCGCTCCGGCTACTAAGACAACTGTGGAACTGAAAAGTCTTCTCAACCGACAGATGTACAGCCGGATGCTGCCTTTTTCCGGAGATCCGTATTTTGGCCGTATAGAGCTGGAAACCTGTCTGAAGTTTAATTCGGCTGGAAATTGTTTTTCCGTGGAATTCCGTGTCGGCTGTGAGAAAAAGTATATCCTGAAAGACGTACTGGCCTTTGTGTGGAACCTGGATCATAATGAGAAAATTTCTTATGGAAAAAATCTCGAATTTATCCATGCCGAGGAGGCTTTTGCAGAAGGATATAAAGGCGTACTTTCTTTTATCCGGAACTGGGTGGAGGACCATTACGGTACTTATATGAGCCGCTATGAAAGCCATCTGCATATGAATGATAAAGTGAAGGTGCGCGATCTTTCCCTGAATGGAAAAGAGCTGGAGGAGCTTTTTCTCTCGCTGGGAGATGGCAGCTTTAAGATGCAGATGAATCAGGATCCGGAGATCACCTGGCAGACAGTAAAAGCAGTTCCGGAGCGAACTCTGGTGATCCGAAGAAAAGAACAGGGCTTATCGCTGGAACTTGTGCCTGTATACAGTGTGACAGGCGTTCGCTATCATATGTATTTTGATGGAACAAAGGTATATCTGGTGTCCAGAAAGGAGCTGGGTGCTGTGGAGGAGTTTGTCACCTGTCTGGAGCGGCTTCCGGCAGGCAGGGCCTTTATTGACGAACCGGATGTGCCTGCTTTCGTGCGGGAGATGCTTCCTTCCCTGGAAAATTTTTTTCATTGCGATCTCAGGGATTTTCCGGAAGGAACGGATCTTGCATGTTATAATGCTTTCTATGAGATTTATCTGGATGCACCGGAACGGGACTGGATCACCTGTAAGGCATTTTCAATTTACGGGGAAGACAAATTTTCGGTTTTTGACAGGAATGTGTCCGCCCGCACCAGGGATATTCCAGGAGAGATGAGGGTGTTTGCACTGCTGTCGAGGTATTTTAACGGGTATGACGCACAGCGGCTGGAGCTGGCCCTGGACTGCCGGGCCGGGAAGACGGAGAAGCCGTTTGTAGAAGAGGTATCTGTGGATATGAACAGCGCAGATATTAATTCAGTACTGCATATTCAGGGACGGGAAAGTGCGACAGATTCCGAAGAAAAACTCTATCAGCTTCTTACCGAAGGCATCCCCGCCATGCAGAAAATCGCAACCGTCTATATTTCCCAGTCCATCAAACAGATGAGGGTAACAAAACTGCCAAACATCCGTCTTGGTGTTTCTCTGTCAGCCGGGCTTTTGAATCTGGATATGGATGTGGAGGGCATGGATCAGACACAGCTTTTTGACGTCCTCTCCAGATACGACCGCAGGAAAAAATATTTCCGTCTGAAAGATGGCAGTTTTCTGGATGTTTCCCATGGCCAGCTCCGGGAGCTTTCTGCTTTAAAAGACAGCCTGCAGATCAGTGACAGTGAACTGAAAAAAGGCAGGACCCAGGTACCTGCTTACCGTGCCATGTATCTGGACAGCCAGCTGAAAGGCGGCGATCTGATCAGGGTGGAGAAAGACAGGGGGTTCCGTGCACTGATCCGAAACATGGAGACAATGGAAGATCACAAATTTCAGGTTCCTCCAGAGCAGGAAAAAATTCTCCGTGGTTATCAGAAAGAGGGATTTTGCTGGATCAAAACTCTGAAACATAATCGGTTTGGTGGAATTCTTGCAGACGACATGGGACTTGGAAAAACGCTTCAGGTGATCACATTTCTCTGGTCGGAATTCCTGGAATCTGCGCCTGGGGAAAACCGGCGTGCGCTTGTGGTAACTCCTGCATCTCTGGTGTTTAACTGGATGAGCGAGATCGAACGTTTTGCTCCGGGGCTTCCGGCTACTGTTGTGACAGGGGATGTGCGGCAGAGAAAAGCACTGATAAAAAATGCGGGAGAACGGGAAGTTCTGATCACTTCCTATGACCTTCTGAAACGGGATCGGAAAACCTATCAGAAACTGGATTTTGCGGTGCAGATCATTGACGAGGCACAGTATATCAAAAATCATGGAACCCAGGTGGCAAAGGCTGTGAAGGAGATCCGGTCAGAATTCCGACTGGCGTTAACTGGTACACCGGTGGAGAACCGGCTCAGTGAGCTGTGGAGTATTTTTGATTTCCTGATGCCTGGATTTTTGTATTCTTATGAGAAATTCCGCAAGGAGATCGAACTTCCGGCTGTGCAGTACAGCAGTTCCAATGCCATGGAACGTCTGCAGAAGATGATCCGGCCTTTTGTGCTGCGGAGACTGAAGAAGGATGTGCTGAATGACCTTCCGGATAAGCTGGAAAAAGATATGTTTTCCCCGTTGGAAAGTGAGCAGAAAGAGCTGTATGAGGCCCATACGGAACGGCTCCGCCTGATGCTTGGAATGCAGTCCGATGCGGAATTTCGTACTTCAAAACTGCAGATTCTTGCAGAGATCACAAGGCTTCGGCAGATCTGCTGTTATCCGGGGCTTGTGTATGAAGGGTATGAGGGGAATTCTTCCAAACTTGAGATGTGCATGGAACTGGTGCGAAATGCAGTGAATGGCGGACATAAGATCCTGCTGTTTTCCCAGTTTACTACCATGCTGGATGTGCTGGTCACCCGTCTTTCCAGGGCCGGAATTTCCTTTTACATGCTGACAGGAGCCACTTCCAAAGAAAAACGGGCGCGGATGGTACAGGCATTTAATGAGGACGATACCTCTGTTTTCTGTATTTCACTGAAAGCAGGAGGAACAGGTTTGAATCTCACAGCGGCGGATATCGTGATCCATTACGATCCATGGTGGAATCTGGCAGTGCAGAATCAGGCCACAGACCGCGCCCACCGCATCGGCCAGCAGAACGTGGTCAGTGTCTACCGCCTCTTCATGAAAGATACCATAGAAGAGCGCATCCGTGCCCTACAGGAAAAGAAGCGCGAACTCGCTGACGAGATCTTAAGCGGAGAGGGAATCGGCCAGGCTCTGATAAGCCGTGAGGAAGTGCTGGAGCTGCTTGGAAGGTAAGAAGAATAATGGAATAATAATGGGAGGGAGAAAAGATGACAAATTGGAAGGAAAAACAAAAAGAGTGGCATGAAAAATACGATGACATGTTTCAGGAATTTCCGGCTACAGAAAGTGAGGCCAGGAGAAAAATGATAGATATTTATGAAGTTCATGAGATTTTTTTTCAATATAAACGCAGAAGATTATGGATCATGACGGCCATAACGATCATATTAATGTTTGGGCCGCCGACTCTGGCGCAGATCATGGGAGCGGACCGCGAGATAGTTGGGAAGGCTGCGTACAGCATAATGATTTTCTGCCCGGTACTTGTAGCCGAGGCTCAGCTTCTGATCAAAAATGGTTCCGGCATACGAACCTGCAAAAAGAAGCTGAAGCAGATAGAAAAGAACGAAGTAGGAAGTTATCTGGAGGAAGCGGAATCATTTTACAAAAGAGTGGAAGAGCGCAGGAGGAAATCCCATGAAAAAAAGAATTAGTGTTTTGCTTTTATGTTGTATAGTATTTATCAGCGGATGTAATATGCCAGGTCAGGATAATCAGAAAATTAAAAAACTGGATCCTGAAAAATTGGATTCGGAAACGACAGATATTAATGACCGTGCAGACTATTATGAGAAATATGTTACGGAGCCCGGTGACGATATGGATGAAGAGGAGCGCTCTAAATACCGCGTAACTCTTCACATGGTTTATAAAAATGCGGAACAATACCAACAGGATATGATTATATTTCTGCGGAATGATAATGTGGTTGAAGGTTCCATGGATGTGGGTGAGCCGGATATTGGGTTGCTTCCGGGAGTTTTTCGGGTGATTTCCATGATGATAGAGGGACATGATTCAAACCTGGGAGAGATCGAAATCCTGGAACCGGGAATGGAGTATACGCTTACCATTGATTATGCTCAGAAAAAAGCGATATTGTCCGATTATGATGAGCATAAGTAAACATTCTCCAGGTTCAGATGCTTAGAAACAGAAATGAGAATATCAGTTTTACATATAAAAATCCCCCATACAAATGCAGAATATAAATATTTTACATCATGCATTTGTACGGGGGAATCTTTTATGCAAAAAACTTATCGTACAGACCAAAGAAGAAGATAAACAGAATGATCAGCGGAAGGATATAAGTGATGTATCCGCGCATCCATTTCTGGATCTTCAGGCCTTTTCCGGTGTTGGCTTCTTCTGTGAAGTTTTTCCAGCCCCATCCACGTTTGGAAACGCAGAAAAGCAGGTACACAAGAGAACCAAGTGGAAGCAGAAGGTTACTTACCAGGAAATCCTCGAAGTCGAGAACTGCACCGCCGAATACCTCGAATCCGCTCCAGCTCCATACGTTGTAACCGAGAACGCATGGCAGGGAAAGAAGGATGATGGCAATGGCATTTATAAGACTGGATTTTTTTCGGCTCCAGCCGGTAAGTTCCATACCACAGGAAATAATATTTTCAAATACAGCCAGGATGGTGGAGAATGCCGCAAATGACATAAAGATGAAGAACAGGCTTCCCCAGAGTCTTCCAAGCGGAATGTGGTTGAAAATATTTGGCAGTGTAATGAAGATCAGGCTCGGTCCGGAAGTCTGGTCAACATTGAATGTGAAACATGCCGGGAAAATAATAAGTCCGGATGTGATCGCAACAAATGTATCCAGGATCGCAATGTTTACGGATTCTCCAAGGAGTGCGTGATCTTTTCCAATGTAGCTTCCAAAGATAGCCATGGCGCCGATACCAAGGCTAAGTGTAAAGAATGCCTGATTCATGGCACCAGTGATGGTGGAAATGATACCGATCTCTTTCATACGTGCAAAATCCGGGATCAGGTAGAATTTCAGACCTTCTTTTGCACCGTCCATGGTAAAGCTGTTGATTGCCAGGACAACCATGATCACCAGAAGGGAGATCATCATGATCTTGGTAACTTTCTCAAGGCCATTCTGAAGACCGCGGGAGCAGACAAAAACACCTGCGATAACAACAACGATCATCCAGAATCCCATAGTAACAGGCTGGCCAAGCATGTCTGTAAACTGTCCTGCAACACCGTCAGAATCAAGTCCCTGGAATTTACCGGTAGCTGTCATATAAAAATAATTCAGCATCCAGCCGGTAACGGTTGTGTAGAACATCATCAGAAGATAGCATCCGATCAGAGTGATATATCCGTGGATATGCCATTTCTGGCCCGGTTTCTCCAGAGCGTAGTAAGCTTTGACAGGGCTTTTCTGGCTGGCACGTCCAACCGAAAACTCCATAGTCATAACAGGAAGTCCAAGGATAGCCAGGAAGATCAGGTAAAACAGTACGAATGCACCTCCGCCGCCCTGTCCGGCCATGTAAGGGAACTTCCAGACATTTCCGATTCCGATGGCGCAGCCTGCGGAAATCAGAATGAATCCCAGACGGGATCCCAGTTTTTCTCTCTCTTTCATAATTCACCTCATGTAAATATGTATAGATTTGCAGTCGGTAATTTCAAGGAGTCTGACATACCGGATCTGCCGGTAAAATCCTGTTTCGTGGCAGTCGGGATACCGATTTTCTCCTCCCGCATCTGTCGCTTGGTTTTTTCTCAGTAATATGCTAAAGTCACGAAGTTTATTTTAGCATATTTCGGAATGTTGCACAATAAAAAGAACTTGCATTTTGCCTGAAAAGTGTGGTATTATCAAAAGAATACTGTGATGAGATAAAGCGTTGAACCGTTGCGCTTTAGCAGAACATAGAAAAACGGCCCAGGTGTGTATCTGTAAAATGACAGCAGGCAGATAATACAGTGATACAGGCTTCGGGCGCAGATGTATTTTTTTAGGATGAGAGCAGGGGAGGATTATTATGAGCAACAGATATTTCTATTTTACAAGACACGGGCAGACCATCTGGAATGTAGAAAATAAGATCTGCGGAGCCACAGACATTGCGCTGACAGATCTGGGACACCAGCAGGCGATCGATCTGGGAAGCAAGATCGCGCAGGAAGACCTAGGAATCGATGAGATCCTTTATTCTCCCCTGATGCGCGCGGCAGATACCGCGAAACACATTTCCCAGATGACCGGCATTCCCGCAAGAATGGAGCCAAGACTGAAGGAACAGAACTTTGGAAAATATGAATCCACACCAAGAAACGGTGATGTCTTCCGTAAAGATAAGGAGAATTTTGTCTGCAGATATGAAGGCGGCGAATCCATGCTGCAGCTTTGCCAGAGGATCTACAATCTTCTCGACGACATAAAGAACGACCCCAGTGGAAAAACCTATCTCCTGGTAGCCCATAACGGAATTTCCAGAGCCATAGAATCTTATTTTCGTGATATGACAAATGAGGAATTTGCATCATTTGGAATAAAAAACTGCGAACTTCGAAGATACCAGTTTGAATAAATAAGTTGCGAAAAGCAACTTATTTATTCATGAGCAAGAAGCGAAGCGGATTGCGAATGTCCATGAGCCCGATAAGTTGCGAAAAGCAACTTATTTATTCATGAGCAAGAAGCGAAGCGGATTGCGAATGTCCATGAGCCCGATAAGTTGCGAAAAGCAACTTATTTATTCATGAGCAAGAAGCGAAGCGGATTGCGAATGTCCATGAGCCCGATAAGTTGCGAAAAGCAACTTATTTATTCATGAGCAAGAAGTGAAGCGGATTGCGAATGTCCATGAGCCCGACCGTACTTTCCTTGTGGAAAACCCCTCTTCGTGGTATACTGAAACACAGACAGGCGGACCAGCATATCCGCCAGAAAATACGCGGAGGATTTTTCCGGAAAGGATCGTGGATTATGCGGTTAGAGAAAGTGCAGGATGCCCTGAATAAGAAAAATATCAAATTTGAATACACAGAGGAGGACGGCTGCGGAAGTCTGGATTTCATGTTCCGTGGACTGAAATTCCATGTATGGGAATACGAGGACAATGGCTGGGGCGCCGAGACCAATATTTATGCGGCTGGAAGAAGTGAGGACATTGACGGAGATTATGAAGAGAAGATTTCCGCAGAGATCCTTTCCTGGCCGGATATGATCAATAACTGAACATTACCATAATTATTAATATTGTAAAATAAAACAGCTGTGGCTGAATATAACCGAAGGCTGCATAGCAGAAATCATGCGTATGTGGGAGCCGGTTATATTCAGTACAGCTGTTTTTTGTTTATGATTCCACATCAGTGACCTTGATCTCATCCTGAAATCCGTTCGTATAATGCAGTTCATAATCCTCAGTGATAAAAACAGCCTGCACACCTTTTTTCTCCGCAAATTTCAGTCCCTCATCCAGGCCAAGGGCGAAACAGGTGGTGCTTAAGGCATCTCCGTCTACAGACTGGTCAGAGATGATCGTCACAGAGATCAGGCCATTGTCGTAGGGGTAGCCGGTTTTGGGGTTCAGGATGTGATGGTATAATTTTCCGTCCTGTTTAAAACACCGTTCGTAAATTCCGGAAGATACAACGGATTTTCCGGTGATATCCATAACGGCTTCGGTTTCATTGCGGTCTGCAAAGGGCTTCTGGATGCCTACTTTGAAAGGTGTGCCGTCAGGCTTTGAGCCGATGCAGAGGACATTGCCTCCAAGGTTGATGATGGCACTGTTTACGCCTTTTTTTACCAGAAAATCTTTCAGGCGGTCTGCAATATAACCCTTGGCGATGGCACCTACATCGAACTGAATGCCATCAGAGGGAAGAGAGATATCCTGACCGTCAATGGTAATGCCATCGGAGCTGCACAGAGGAAGAGCGTTCTGGATATCTGAATCATCCGGCACTTTCGGATCTTCTGCCGTGAAATCCCAGAGAGAGGTTAAAGGGGCAATGGCAATGTCAAAAGCGCCGTTGGATTCCCGGGTGACAGCAAGTCCTTTCGATAATAATGCGGCAAGGTCTTCGGATATGTGCCAGGTGTCTGTGGTGTTATTGACCTGATAAGGAGTGTGCTGAGCTTCAGTGTTTTGGTTTTCTGAAGGCTTATCTTTTAAGCTGGAATCGGAGGATACAGAAGAACGGTCAGTGTCAGAGCCATTGGAGTCCGATATTCTGTGATTTAATTTATAAAGTTCACTCTTCTCATTAGTCCGGCTGAAGATCAGCTCATATTTATCGCACAGAGCAAGGCAATCATCCAGGAGAGATTTATCCTGGGAATCATAGATGGTGATCTGCACGGCTGTATTTAATTTGATACTGTTGATGCTGATTGGCTTCTTTCCTGTGGCAGTGTCGGAGCCAGTGGCATTCTGGCAGCCTGTGAGAAGGAGCATGGGACAGACGAGAGCTGTGCATAGTATTAAATAGAAGAAACGCCGTTGAAAGAGATGCTTTTTTAAATAAAGATATATAGTTGACATAATACATTCTCCTGAATAAGTGGTAGTATAGTTGCTTTATTATACCATGCATTCTTAAAACCAGAAAGGCTTACGCCATCCGCAAAAATCATTGTATTTTGCAATAATATAAGATATAATTTCTCCGAAAAAAACATATTCGATATGGACCCAAATAACTGACCAGAATTTTTGCAGATAAAAAGGAGATTTTCATGATAAAAGTAATTGCCAGCGATATGGATGGTACACTTCTTGGTGATGACCACAGGATTGCGCCGGAAACACTTGCTGCAGTAAAGCGTGCCTGTGATGCGGGAATCCGTTTTATGGTCGCTACCGGCCGGAATTTTCCAGGTGCCATGGAGGAACTGAAGGGAACAGATCTGACCTGCGATTATGTGGTGAGCAGTGGGGCGGAGGTACGGAATCCCCAGCAGGAGGTTGTAAAGAGTACGCCCATTTCTATTGATCTGTGTGAGGAAGTTTATAATACGGCAAAAAAATATCCGGTATCTGTGGCATTTTTTACAGACCGATATGATTATCGCATTGGAACAAAAAAAGAAATTGAAGATGGAATCATCCAGCAGATCCGCCTTTTCAGCATGGACAGAAATACCAGTGAGGAAATTGTCCGGGAGTCCCCGCAGTACCGCAGGATCGCCGGAAACACAAAAGGGATTTCCGATATCCGTTCCCTGGAAAGCAGCGGTGCGCCGGTGTACAAGATCTTCATTTTTGCGGAGGATGTGGAACTCCTGGGAAAACTCAGCGATGAGCTGCGGGAAAATCCGGCCATTGCTGTAGCCTCTTCTTTCATATATAATCAGGAAATTACAGCAGTGGAAGCGCAGAAAGGTCCTGTTTTGAAAGAATATATAGAATCTCTGGGATATACCATGGATGAGGTGATGGTTCTTGGAGACAGCCTGAATGATTATTCCATGATCTCCATGGACTTCGGCGCAACGGTTGCAATGGGAAATGCAGTTCCGGAGATCAAAGAGGCGGCAAAATATATCACAAAGAGTAACAATGAGTTTGGCGTGGCCTATGCTATTGATCAGGTTTTGATCGCAAATAAGAATTCCTGTGCCTGAAAATATGTTGTTCCCCTTTTGGAAAAGCGCCATATATATTATAATGTAGCAAGATGAAAGTTCGCTTTACAAAAAAACACAGATAAAGAGAGGAAATCACGATGGAAAAAATGGAAAATGTTTTTATTATGGATCACCCGCTGATCAAACACAAAATCTCAATGCTCCGTGACAAAAATACCGGAACAAACGAGTTCCGTAAACTGGTAGAGGAAATCGGAATCCTGATGGGATACGAGGCACTTCGTGATCTTCCTACAGAGGAAGTGGAAATCGAGACGCCCATCGAAACCTGCAAAACACCCATGATCTCAGGCAAGAAACTGGCAGTGATCCCGGTACTCCGTGCAGGCCTTGGAATGGTAAACAGTATCCTGACACTGGTGCCATCTGCAAAGGTGGGACATGTAGGACTTTACCGTGATCCGGTCACACATGAGCCACATGAGTACTATTGCAAGCTTCCGGAGTCCATTGACGAGCGTATCTCCGTGATCGTTGATCCAATGCTTGCAACCGGCGGTTCTGCAGAGGCTGCGATCGACTTCGTTAAAAAACAGGGCGGAAAAAATATCAAGTTCATGTGCATCATCGCAGCTCCGGAAGGTCTGAAACGTCTCCACGAGGCACATCCGGATGTACAGATCTACTGTGGCTCCCTTGACAGAGAACTCAACGAGAATGCCTACATCTGCCCGGGACTTGGCGATGCCGGTGACAGAATCTTCGGTACGAAATAAAATGATACCAGCTTGCTGCGGAACAATCCGTGGTATCTGAAAAAACTTCAAAAAAATACTTGACACACCCGGCACTGTTATGGTATTGTACCTAAGAACGCTGCCGAAGACAGTAGGTGCCGTAAGGCATAAGGATCAAAACGCCTACCGAGGTCCAAGTATTCTGAGTTAAGATTACACAAGGCCTTATTGCGAAGCAGTAAGGTCTTTTTTTAACGGATTGACTTATTGCGACGGCGGTATACAAAATCTATAAGGAGGTGTACCATTTCATGGCAAAAGTAGAACTGAAACAACCAATCGTAGAAGAGATCTCTAACAGCATTAAAGACGCACAGTCTGTTGTACTTGTAAACTACAGCGGTCTTACTGTTGAGCAGGATACAATTCTTCGTAAAGAGTTAAGAGAAGCTGGTGTTCAGTACAAGGTATACAAAAATACCATGATGCGTCGTGCATTCGAGGGTACAGCATTTGAGAGCCTCAGTGAGCATTTACATGGCACAAATGCGATCGCTATCTCCGAGACAGACGCAACTGCTCCGGCAAGAATTCTTGCTAAATATGCAAAACAGTTCCCGGCACTGGAGCTGATCGCAGGTGTAGTTGAGGGTAACTACAATGATCAGGCCGGAATTCAGGCACTGTCCACAATTCCTTCAAGAGAGGAACTTCTTGGAAAACTGCTTGGAAGCATCCAGTCTCCGATCACCAACTTCGCTCGTGTGCTTAATCAGATCGCAGAGCAGAATGGCGGAGCTGACGCAGCAGCTGCTGAGTAATTACAGCAACGTGCAATTGGCGGCATAATGGCCGCATGATATTTAATTAAAATTTTTAAATGGAGGGAAATTAAAATGGCAAAATTAACAACAGAAGAATTTATTGCAGCAATCAAAGAATTATCTGTATTAGAGTTAAATGACCTTGTAAAAGCTTGTGAGGAAGAGTTCGGTGTTTCCGCAGCAGCAGGTGTTGTTGTAGCAGCAGCAGGTGCAGCAGGCGAGGCAGCTGAGGAGAAAGATGAGTTTGACGTAGAGCTTACAGAGGTAGGCCCGAACAAAGTTAAAGTTATCAAAGTTGTTCGTGAGGTTACAGGTCTTGGACTTAAAGAGGCTAAAGCTATCGTTGATGGTGCTCCGAAGGTTGTTAAAGAGGGCGCATCCAAAGCTGAGTCTGAGGACATCAAAACTAAACTTGAGGCTGAGGGAGCTAAGGTTACACTTAAATAATCCAATCAGAACTGAAGTTTCAGAGGCTGTTGTGTCTGCCGGTTTACCGGTGGCACAGCAGCCTTTTTTGTGTGAGAGGCAGATTCTGCGACATTTTTTGACAATGGGATGCATCGGCTGTATCTTGCTTTTTTTCGACAAAAGAATGATAATAAAAAGTACAGGAAAGGATGGTAACATGAAAAAAAAGATAGCAGCCTGTATTCTGGCAGTGACGGTTGGCATAGCAGGAATTCCGGTTCCTGCATCAGCACAGCAGATTTTTTCAGAGTCAGGTACAAAAAGTACAGATGCTGTACGAAGTCCGCTGGAAGAAATCCATGTCCAGGATTATGCCATGGAACAGCAGGAAGAGATTGAAGAAGAAGAGAATATGCCTGCTGAGGAACCGGATCCGCTGGTTCTGGATGATGATGGAAGTGTAGTTCCGGCATCCGCTGCCGCATGGGTAGAAGACGAGGTATCTGCAGATGGCTCAGACTCGGAAGAAAGCGGGGAATATGCTGGAGAAGATATGCAGATCCATGACAAAATGGATGAGACAGTGAGTGGGCAGAAAACACAGGAAAAAGATCAGGCAGATTTTTCAGACGGAGATAGCGTGACAGCAGAGAGTGCTGCTGATGATACACAGGAAGATATGACTGACGGCTCCGATAACGATATTCAGGAAGAAAGTTCTGCTGTTTCGGAAATACCGGAAGAGCCGGATCAGAAAACAACGCAGAATGATTTGCCGGAAGATGATCTGACCGGAGAAGAAAATCAGCCTTCGGAGGATCTTTCGGATAATCCATCGGCCGGAGAATTATCCGAGAAACCGGAAGAACTTACAGAAGAACCGCAGGAACCGGATGAACTCGAAGAAGACCCGTCAGAGAAGCCTTCTGATTCATCAGAAGAAACCATCTCCGACGGATCAGAAGAAGAATTTTCAGATGGGGAAGCCCTGGCAGGGGGTACAGGCACATATCAGGTGGAAACGCTGCAGATTCGGGAAGGGCAGGATATTACAGCACCATTAAATACGCTGTTCCTGAAACTGAAAAATCGGGCAACGGGTCAGACACCGTATAAGATCATCATTCCACCGGGACATTATAAACTTACCGGGACGCTCTGTATGTACAGCAATATGTATCTGTACGCACAGGGAGCAACGATCACCAAAACTTCGACGACCAAGCATCTAATCCTGAGACTTGGAAATACGAAAGAATCAGCAGGCGGTTATTCAGGATATCAGAATATCGTTATTGATGGTGGAACCTGGAACTATAATTATCAGTGCGTAAAAGGCAAAGATGAGCCAGGCGGTTTTGTAGGATTCTGCATTGGCCATGCAAACAACGTAACCATTAAAAATGCGACTTTTCTCAATAATCTGAAATCACATTTTCTGGAATTTGGAGGCGTGAAAAACGCAACGATCAGAAACTGTAAATTCCGTGGCTATTATAAAAATTACGAAAAGGGCGGTCAGGAGTGCATTCAGATCGACTGCTGTACAGATGAAGGAAATGTTTTTCCGCAGTATATGCCCTACGATGGAAGTACCTGCGAAGATTTTCTCATTGAGGGAAATACATTTGAAGATGTTTTTGCCGGTGTGGGAACTCACAGCATGATGGCCGGAAAAACATACAAACGAATCACGGTGAAAAATAACACATTCCGGAATATAAGGAAACGCTGCATAGAATTTCTGAATTATACAGATTCTGTTGCGGAAAACAATACCATGATCAACGTTGGCGTTGGTGTGGATGTTTCATCTGTAAACAAGAAGAATACACATCTGACGAAAGGTTATACAGGTGATCCCGATGTAAATACAGACCGAAAGATCAGGATATACGGGAACAAGATCAGCCTTTCGGGAGTCAGCAGCATTGCCGGTGTTGGCTGGGTGTGCAGCGGAATTAAAGTTTTTGGCTTTAATATGGAAGAAAACGGTGGCGTGGTTCCGAGAAAAGTTTATCCGGTAAAGGGAGTTACCGTAAAAAACAACCAGATTTCCGGTTACGGAAACGGAATCATTATGAAGCTTACAAATACCGCAACGGTTTTTGATAATCAGATGAAAATGAAAAAGCCTTCTGTATATTCCAATATTGGAATTTATGCAGAAGATTCCAGGGGAACATCGATTAAGAAAAATACTGTTTCCGGAACCGCAAATACGGGAATTTATTTCTATGATGCGGCGTATAGTAAAAATTCACAGCAGAAAAATTATATCCAGACCAATGTGGTTTCTTTAACGGGAGGAGACGGGATTTATCTGCAGAGGATGTCAGCTGCTTCCAGGATAGAAAAAAATACAGTAAAATCTGTCGGTGGTTCGGGAATCCATGTAAAGGATGGAAAGATGGCAGGCATCTACAGTAATACGGTATCATCCAACAAAAATCACGGAATCCGGATTGAATATACAACAGGAGGGATCTGGATCAGAGGTAATCAGGTCGTATCCAACAAAAACTGTGGCATTATGCTTGGAAAGGGAAAAGTTTCTCAGGTTGCCGGGAACACGATCTATAAAAACAGCAAGAAGGGTATGTACATAAATGGAACAGATATCTGGGAAGTAAGGGATAATACAGTGACTGAAAACGGGGATGCCCAGGAAGTATATGCCAATAACTGCAAAAAACTGTGCAGCATCAGACGCCCGGTATGTAAAAAGATAACAACAAAAAGCACAGACGTAGCCGGAACCGCAGATGGAGGATATACGGTAACCGTTTATGCCTGGATATCCGGAAAGAGCCAAAAACTTGGAACTGCCAGAGTAAATACAAAAAAACAGTTTACTGTTAAAATTAAAAAACAGAAAAAGAACACCGTACTGAAGATCGTATCCAAAGACAGATATGGAAATGCGGTATCAGTGAATTATACCGTGAAATAAATAAGAGCTTCTGTTCCACACATCGTATGTATAAAAGGAACAGAAGCTTTTTTTGAAAAAATGTGAAAAAATTCAAAAAAAGTGCTTGACACGCTTTTTTTCTTATGTTAAAGTGGAGGATGCTATATTATGGCTAGATATGCCTGCCTAAAGGTCAGGCGGGATCATGTTGTAATAAATAATAAAAAAACAGGGGTGAAACGTCAATGGAAAAAAACAGAATTCGTTCTGTAAAAACTGGAAAAAGCATGCGTATGAGCTACCAGAGACAAAAAGAAGTCCTGGAAATGCCAAACCTGATCGAAGTTCAGAAAGATTCCTACCAGTGGTTTCTTGACGAAGGTTTAAAAGAAGTATTCGATGATATTTCTCCGATCGCAGATTACGGCGGAAAGCTCAGTCTGGAATTCATCGATTTCACATATGATGAAAAAGATGCGAAATATTCCATCGAGCAGTGTAAAGAACGTGACGTGACTTATGCCGCACCTTTGAAGGTTCGAGTAAGGCTGATCAATAAGGAAACAGAAGAGATCAACGAACACGAGATTTTCATGGGAGATTTACCGCTGATGACTGCTACAGGTACCTTTGTTATCAATGGTGCTGAGCGTGTTATTGTCAGCCAGTTAGTACGTTCCCCTGGAATCTACTACGCAATCGCTCATGATAAACTTGGTAAGAGACTGTTTTCCAGTACTGTAATTCCGAACAGAGGTGCATGGCTGGAGTACGAGACAGATTCAAATGATGTATTTTATGTACGTGTAGACAGAACAAGAAAGGTTCCGATCACTGTTCTGATCCGTGCACTGGGCATTGGAACCAATGCTGAGATCATTGATCTGTTTGGTGAAGAGCCAAAGATCCTTGCCAGCTTTACCAAGGATACTTCCACAAACTATCAGGAAGGTCTCCTTGAGCTGTATAAGAAGATCCGTCCGGGCGAGCCGCTTGCAGTAGAGAGCGCAGAGAGCCTGATCATGGCAATGTTCTTCGATCCGAGAAGATATGACCTTGCCAAAGTCGGACGTTATAAATTTAATAAGAAGCTTCATTTCAACAAACGTATCGTAGGCCACAAGCTCTCCCAGGATGTTGTAGATACAACAACAGGTGAGATCCTTGCAGAGGCTGAGACACTTGTTACAAAAGAGCTTGCTGATACTTTACAGAATTCCGCAGTTCCGTATGTGTGGATCCAGGGTGAGGAGAGAGAGATCAAAGTCCTTTCCAGCCTTATGGTTGACATCCGTCACTATCTGCCGGAGCTTGAGGATCCGAAGTCCCTGGGTGTTACAGAATTAGTATACTACCCGGTACTCGAAAAAATTCTGGAAGAAAATGACACATTTGAGGACAGATGTGAGGCAATCAAACGTGATATCCACGACCTGATCCCGAAACACATCACCAAGGAAGATATCCTTGCGTCCATCAACTACAATATGCATCTGGAGTATGGCCTTGGTAACGATGATGATATCGACCACCTGGGTAACCGTCGTATCCGTGCTGTCGGTGAGCTGCTTCAGAACCAGTACCGCATCGGTCTTTCCAGACTTGAGCGTGTGGTACGTGAGAGAATGACAACACAGGACACAGAGAGCATTTCTCCGCAGTCCCTGATCAATATCAAACCGGTAACTGCAGCAGTGAAAGAATTCTTCGGATCTTCCCAGCTGTCACAGTTCATGGACCAGAACAACCCGCTTGGAGAGCTGACTCATAAGAGAAGACTTTCCGCACTGGGACCTGGCGGTCTGTCACGAGACAGAGCCGGATTCGAGGTTCGAGACGTACATTACTCCCATTACGGAAGAATGTGCCCGATCGAGACTCCTGAGGGACCGAACATCGGTCTTATCAACTCCCTTGCATCCTATGCAAGAATCAATCAGTACGGTTTCGTAGAGGCACCGTACAGAAAGATCGACAAAACAGATCCTTCCAACCCGCGTGTAACCGATGAGGTTGTATACATGACAGCGGATGAGGAAGATAATTACCATGTAGCACAGGCGAATGAGCCTCTGGATGAGGAAGGCCACTTCATTCATAAGAATGTATCCGGTCGTTACCGTGAAGAGACACAGGAGTACGAGCAGCACATGTTTGATTACATGGACGTATCTCCTAGAATGGTATTCTCCGTTGCTACAGCCCTGATTCCGTTCCTGCAGAACGATGATGCGAACCGTGCGCTGATGGGATCCAACATGCAGCGTCAGGCCGTTCCGCTTCTTACAACAGAGGCTCCGGTTGTTGGTACAGGTATGGAGACCAAGACAGCCGTTGACTCCGGTGTATGCGTTGTTGCAAGAAAAGCAGGTACCGTACTTCGTTCCACATCTACAGATATCTCCATTAAGAATGATGACGGAACAAAGGATGATTATCATCTGACAAAATTCATGCGAAGCAACCAGAGCAACTGCTACAACCAGAGACCGATCGTGTTCCAGGGAGAGCATGTTGAGGCCGGACAGGTTATCGCAGATGGTCCGTCTACATCCAATGGTGAGCTTGCGCTTGGTAAGAACCCGCTGATCGGATTTATGACCTGGGAAGGTTATAACTACGAGGATGCCGTTCTGCTCAGCGAGAGACTTGTACAGAACGATGTTTATACATCTGTCCATATCGAGGAATATGAGGCAGAATCCCGTGATACCAAGCTGGGACCGGAAGAGATCACACGTGATGTTCCGGGTGTCGGCGATGACGCTCTGAAAGATCTGGATGAGCGTGGTATCATCCGTATCGGTGCTGAGGTACGTGCCGGTGATATCCTTGTTGGTAAGGTTACTCCTAAGGGAGAGACAGAGCTTACTGCTGAGGAGCGTCTCCTTCGTGCCATCTTTGGTGAGAAGGCAAGAGAGGTACGTGATACTTCCCTTAAAGTACCCCACGGTGAATATGGTATTATCGTAGATGCCAAGGTATTTACAAGAGAGAACGGCGATGAGCTGAGCCCTGGAGTAAATCAGGCAGTACGTATTTATATTGCACAGAAGAGAAAGATCTCCGTTGGTGATAAGATGGCTGGTCGTCATGGTAACAAGGGTGTCGTTTCCCGTGTACTTCCAGTTGAGGATATGCCATTCCTTCCGAACGGACGTCCCCTTGATATCGTGCTGAATCCTCTGGGTGTACCTTCCCGAATGAATATCGGACAGGTCCTGGAGATCCACTTAAGCCTTGCTGCCAAAGCACTTGGCTTCAATATCGCAACACCTGTATTCGATGGCGCTAACGAGGTTGATATCCAGGATACTCTGGAACTTGCCAACGATTACGTAAATACGGAAGACTTTGAGGAATTCCGTGAGAAATATAAAGACATTCTTGCACCGGATGTTATGCAGTATCTGGATGAGAATAAAGCTCACAGAGCACTCTGGAAGGGCGTTCCGATCTCCAGAGACGGTAAGGTAAGACTTCGTGACGGACGTACAGGAGAGTACTTTGACAGCCCTGTAACTATCGGTCACATGCACTACTTGAAACTGCATCATCTGGTAGACGATAAGATCCATGCACGTTCCACAGGTCCATACTCCCTGGTAACACAGCAGCCTCTGGGTGGTAAAGCTCAGTTCGGTGGACAGCGTTTCGGAGAGATGGAGGTTTGGGCACTGGAGGCATATGGTGCTTCCTATACACTGCAGGAGATCCTGACAGTGAAGTCTGATGATGTGATCGGACGTGTTAAGACCTATGAAGCGATCATCAAAGGCGATAACATTCCTGAGCCAGGTATTCCTGAGTCCTTTAAGGTACTTCTTAAAGAGCTTCAGTCTCTTGGTCTGGATGTACGTGTGCTCAGCGAGGACGGATCAGAGGTACACATTATGGAGACTTCTGATTACGGAGATACAGATCTTCGTCATGTCATTGAGGGCGATTCCAGAGGACGCAGAGATGAGGAGTCCTTCGGTAAACACGGCTATACCAAGCAGGAGTTTAGCGGAGAAGAGCTTGTCAATGTAGAAGAAGATGAAGACCTGGAAGAAGATGAGGACATGATCGAGTTTGAAGAGTCCTTTGATGATGAGGAATAAGAAAGGGGAAAGAATACATGGCAGAAACAACCAACGCCAATGAAACATATCAGCCAATGACTTTCGATGCCATCAAGATCGGACTGGCGTCCCCTGAGAAGATCAGAGAGTGGTCACACGGTGAGGTTTTAAAACCTGAAACAATCAACTACAGAACCTTGAAGCCTGAGAAGGACGGTCTTTTCTGCGAAAGAATTTTCGGACCGAGCAAGGACTGGGAGTGTCACTGTGGAAAGTATAAAAAAATTCGCTATAAAGGCGTTGTCTGCGACAGGTGTGGTGTTGAAGTAACCAAATCTGCCGTTCGTAGAGAACGTATGGGACACATTGAGCTTGCAGCTCCTGTATCTCATATCTGGTATTTCAAAGGAATTCCGTCCCGTATGGGTCTGATCCTTGATATTTCTCCAAGAACACTGGAGAAAGTGCTTTACTTTGCAAACTATATCGTTCTGGATCCTGCTGATTCAGGCCTTATGTACAAACAGGTACTCACCGAGCGTGAGTACCAGGAAGCAAGAGAGTCTTACGGCGAAGGCTTCCGCGTAGGTATGGGTGCTGAGTCCATCATGGAGCTCTTGAAAGCTATTGATCTTGAGAAAGATTCCGCAGAGCTGAAAGCAGAGCTTGTTGATGCAACAGGCCAGAAACGTGCAAGAATCATTAAACGTCTTGAGGTTGTAGAGTCCTTCCGTGAGTCCGGCAACCGTCCTGAGTGGATGATCATGACTGTGATCCCGGTTATCCCACCGGATCTTCGTCCTATGGTACAGCTGGATGGAGGACGTTTTGCAACATCTGACCTGAATGATCTTTACAGAAGAATCATCAACAGAAATAACCGTCTGAAAAGACTTCTGGAGCTTGGCGCTCCGGATATCATTGTCCGCAACGAGAAGCGTATGCTGCAGGAGGCTGTAGATGCCCTGATCGATAACGGACGCCGTGGACGTCCTGTAACAGGACCTGGAAACAGAGCCCTGAAATCCCTTTCCGACATGCTGAAAGGTAAATCCGGACGTTTCCGTCAGAACCTTCTGGGTAAACGAGTTGACTATTCCGGACGTTCTGTAATCGTTGTAGGACCGGAGCTTAAGATCTATCAGTGTGGTCTTCCGAAAGAGATGGCCATCGAGCTGTTCAAACCTTTCGTTATGAAAGAGCTTGTTGCTAACGGAACATCTCACAATATCAAAAATGCCAAGAAGATGGTAGAGAAACTTGAGCCTGCAGTATGGGATGTCCTTGAGGACGTCATTAAAGAGCATCCGGTTATGCTTAACCGTGCACCTACACTGCATCGTCTGGGTATCCAGGCGTTCGAGCCGATCCTTGTAGAAGGTAAGGCAATCAAGCTTCATCCACTTGTTTGTACCGCGTTCAACGCTGACTTCGATGGTGACCAGATGGCCGTACATCTTCCGCTTTCTCAGGAAGCACAGGCAGAGTGCCGTTTCCTTCTGTTATCACCGAACAACCTTCTGAAACCGTCAGATGGTGGTCCTGTAGCCGTTCCTTCACAGGATATGGTCCTTGGTATCTACTACCTGACTCAGGAGAGACCTGGAAACAAGGGTGAAGGCAAGTTCTTCAAGAGTGTCAACGAGGCAATTCTTGCATACGAGAACAAAGTCATCACACTTCAGACCAAGATCATTGTACGTTGCCATAAGACAATGCCGGATGGCACTGTGTTAAGCGGCAATGTTCATTCCACACTTGGACGTTTCCTGTTCAACGAGATCCTTCCACAGGACCTTGGATTTGTAGACAGAAGCGTACCTGGAAACGAACTGCTTCTTGAGGTTGACTTCCTTGTAGGTAAGAAACAGCTGAAGCAGATCCTTGAAAAAGTTATCAATACTCACGGTGCAACAAGAACAGCTGAGGTACTTGACTCCGTTAAGGCTATGGGTTACAAATACTCCACACGTGCAGCCATGACCGTATCTATTTCCGATATGACCGTGCCGCCGCAGAAGCCGGAGATGATCAAGCAGGCTCAGGATACTGTTGACCGTATTACAAAGAACTACAAACGTGGTCTTATCACAGAGGAAGAGCGTTACAAAGAGGTTGTTGATACCTGGAAGAAGACGGATGATGAGCTTACAAAAGCACTTCTTACCGGTCTTGATAAGTACAACAACATCTTCATGATGGCTGACTCCGGAGCCCGTGGTTCCGATAAGCAGATCAAACAGCTTGCCGGAATGCGAGGACTGATGGCTGATACAACCGGTCATACAATCGAGCTCCCGATCAAGTCAAACTTCCGTGAAGGTCTTGACGTACTGGAGTACTTCATGTCCGCTCATGGAGCACGTAAAGGTCTTTCCGATACCGCTCTTCGTACAGCCGATTCCGGATACCTGACAAGACGACTTGTTGACGTATCCCAGGATCTGATCGTTCGTGAGGCAGACTGCTGTGAGAACAGAGCAGAGATCTCCGGAATGGAAGTTCGTGGATTCATGGACGGAAAAGAAGAGATCGAGAGCCTTCAGGAGCGTATCACAGGACGTTTCTCCTGTGAGACAGTTAAGAATAAAGACGGAGAAATCCTTGTTAAAGCAAACCACATGATCACACCGAAGCGTGCAGCCCGTATCATGAAAGAGGGCGTAAGCAACGTGACAGGCGGACCGATCGACAGACTGAAGATCCGTACCATCCTTTCCTGTAAGTGCAAGGTTGGTGTCTGCGCGAAATGCTATGGTGCGAACATGGCTACCGGTGAGCCGGTACAGGTTGGTGAGTCCGTTGGTATCATCGCAGCACAGTCTATCGGTGAGCCAGGTACACAGCTGACCATGCGTACGTTCCATACCGGTGGTGTTGCCGGTGGAGATATCACACAGGGTCTTCCTCGTGTCGAGGAGCTTTTTGAGGCAAGAAAGCCGAAGGGTCTTGCGATCATCACAGAGATCCCAGGTGTTGCCACAATCAACGACACTAAGAAGAAACGTGAGATCATCGTAAATGATCCGGAGACAGGTGATTCCAAGACTTACCTGATCCCATACGGTTCCCGTATCAAAGTCCTTGACGGACAGGTTCTTGAGGCCGGCGATGAGCTGACAGAAGGTAGTGTAAATCCGCATGATATCCTGAGAATTAAGGGTGTTCGTGCAGTTCAGGATTACATGATCCGCGAGGTTCAGCGTGTATATCGTCTGCAGGGTGTTGAGATCAACGATAAGCATATCGAGGTTATCGTTCATCAGATGCTGAAGAAGATCCGTATCGAGGATAACGGAGATACAGAGTTCCTGCCAGGAACACTTGTTGATGTCCTTGATGTTGAGGAAGTTAACGAGAAACTTGAGGCAGAGGGCAAACAGCCGGCAGAGGGCAAACAGGTTATGCTTGGTATTACCAAGGCATCCCTTGCTACAAACTCCTTCCTGTCAGCAGCATCCTTCCAGGAGACAACAAAAGTCCTGACAGAGGCTGCTATCAAAGGTAAGGTCGATCCGCTGATCGGTCTGAAAGAGAACGTTATCATTGGTAAGCTGATTCCTGCAGGTACAGGTATGAAGCGTTACAGTGAGATCAGTCTTGACACAGGAATGCCGGAAGTAAAAACAGCTTCCGAGGAGCCTGAGGATACAGAGGAAATTTCCGTAGAGGAAGAGAAGACTGAGACTGCTCCGGAGGAAGAGACCGCTGCTGTTGAAGAGACAGCAGAGGAAACTGCACCGGTAGAAGAATAAGTCAATATACCTTGCTAATATAAATAAATCTCCCCCCGGAAATCCGGAGGGAGATTTCTGTTTATAAGCAGGGATTTTCTGAGAGAGGAGGGATTGCGATGGACAAGGAACTGCCAATTTCCCCGTGGCCGGAATGGAAGATCATAAGTAAGATCGGGGAAGGTTCTTTTGGAAGAGTGTATAAAGCTCAGAGAACAGAGAAGGGACGTTCTTTTTACTCGGCAATTAAGATAATCACAATCCCCGCCAGTAAAGGGGAACTGGACAGTGTGCGCTCAGAATCCGGCGATGAAAGATCCGTCCGCGGTTATTTCGAAAATCTGGTGGAGGAGTGCATTCAGGAAGTAAGCACCATGGAGTATTTCCGGGGAAATTCCCATATTGTATCTGTAGAAGATTACAAGGTAATGGAATATCTGGACGAGATCGGATGGGATATTTTTATCCGCATGGAATATCTCACAAGCTTCATGGAATATTATGCGGGAAAAAATCTCACAGAAAAAGAAGTGATGAAGCTTGGCATAGACCTTTGTAAATCACTGGAATACTGCGGGCAGCTTCACATTATTCACAGGGACATCAAACCTGAGAATATTTTTGTATCCAGATTCGGGGATTTCAAGCTGGGAGACTTTGGAATCGCCAGAGAACTGGAAAAAACCATGAGTACCCTTTCCAAAAAGGGAACTTATTCCTATATGGCGCCGGAGATGTACAGGGGAGAACAGTACGACAGCAGAGTGGACATTTATGCACTTGGCCTGGTGTTATATAAACTGATGAATCATAACAGGCTTCCGTTTCTGAATCTTGAAAAACAGCTGATCACATACAGAGATAAGGAAAACGCGCTCACGAGGAGGATGTCAGGCGAAACACCGCCTGCACCTGTGGATGCGGGAGAGGCTTTCGGCTCCGTTATCTTAAAAGCCTGTGCTTATGATGCAAAAGAACGGTATCAGACTCCTGATAAGTTTCGGGAAGCACTGGAAGAAATCCGGTATGGAACGGCAAACAGAGAACAGGGAGTTCATGAGAAACCGAAACCAGTGGAGGAAAGACCTGTTCCGGAGTCCATGCCGAAGTTTCTCCAGGAGGGTGCATCCAGACAGCTGGCAAGAACAAGTCAACTGAATACGGAGGCAATCCGTCAGGCACGTAGAAATCCTGCGCCGGTATCTGTACAGCCGGAGAAACCGACAGCCGGAGAAATAGCAAAAAATGCAGCCCGGAATAGGCCAAAGGCTCAGAGTACAATACAGAATCCTCAAAAATCTGCATCCGGAAAAACAGTATCCGAAAGAGATAGTCTGTCCGGTTATCAGTCAGGATTTTCCCGTCAGCCAGAACCCGGTATAAGAAAAACCGGAGCTGTAAAGCCCAGAGTTACTTCTATCACAGATCTGGAAGACGACCGTGACCAGAATCTCCAGGAGTGGGAAGGATCCGTGTCAGAGAATGGTGGAAATACCGATGACGGAAAGAGGCGGAAAGGCATTTTCAGAATGCTCATAGCAGCCGGGATCATTGTTGTGCTGATCGGCGGGATCATTGCGGTACGAACGATACGGAAACCTTCGGACAACGGGGAACCTTCGTATACAGATTCCGATGATTCTGATGCTCTGAACAAAGGAAATTTCGGCACTGCAGACGATGCAGATAAAAGCTTCGCACAGGCAATGGAAACGATACGTGACCATGCGACAACCATAGAAAATGCTCTGGACATTTATAGACGTGAAGGCACAGAGGGGGATCGCCTGCGCTTTTATAACGGATCAGGAGAGATCGCCAAAGTACTTGTATATCCCGGCAGTTCCGCAGATGGCGTTTATGAGGAATATTTTTACTGGGGCGAGCAGATGTTTTATACTTATGTATGGGACGGAGATGAAAAACAGTATTTTTATTATCAGGACGGCCTTCTGATCCGATGGATCGATGCAGATGGTAAGGTTCATGATAAAGAGAGTGATAACGACAAATATGTAGAACTGGGAGACAAATACTGGAGTAATTCTGTAATGGAGCTTCAGCAATAATGTCGAAGGGGTTTTTACGAAAGGAAAAAGAATGGCCTATCAGATTGATTATGCATATACATGTCACACCGGAAAGGTGAGGACGAATAATGAGGATAATTTCTGGTGCTGCGGAGTGCGGCTGCCAGTGCACAACCAGGGAGTTGACGGAATCCTGGCAGGTCATACGCAGCATTGGCAGCTTCCCGTACTGGCAGTTTTTGATGGCATGGGAGGGGAAAGCTGTGGTGAGATGGCAGCCTCTGCAGCCGTGGAAGCACTGGGTGGTTTTTATGAAGAAAATAAAAAAAGCCTCAAAAAAGAGCCGGTGGTTTTTCTCACAGGAGCCTGTGCAAATATGAATGAAGCAGTATGCAGATACAGCAGGGAAAATCGTATCAGCAGCATGGGAACTACGATGGCACTTTTGTCTTTCAGTGAAAAAGCGATCTATGCCTGTAATCTTGGGGACAGTCGTATTTACCGCCATTTTCAGGGAAAACTGCAGCAGATATCTACGGATCATGTGATCAGTGGAAAAATGCTTGGAAAAGCTCCTTTGACACAGTACCTGGGTTTTCAGGAGGAAAACATGGCTCTGGAACCATCCATTGTGGAGATCGGCTATCAGACGGGAAGCAGTTATCTGATTTGTTCAGATGGCGTAACGGATATGCTGTCAGATGAAGAAATACAGGAAATCCTGAGCAAAACCGGTACCGCGGAAGAAAAAGTAGAAGAGCTTCTTGAAATGGCGCTGTCCAGAGGTGGAAGAGATAATGTAACGATGATCCTTGCCCAGATCAACGGCTATGAAGAAAAAAATCCTCTCAAACGATGGGCAGAACGGCACAGCACCGGGCGGTAGAAACTCTGCCGGTAATAAAGAGCGGCATTGCTTCCAACCGGCTCAGTCTGCCGGTGAGGAATATAAGGGATAAGGAGAATTTGCGATGAGAAATCGAATGCAGGATCTTGATTTTGAACAGACAGTTGCCTTCGATTCTGTGAAGGATTTTGAATTTACCAGAAAGGCGGCACAGAAGTTCCGCCAGGTTGTCAGTCTGGATTCCTTTGAGGATGAGGATGCAGATGTTATTTTTCATTATCTTTATAAAGAAATGGAACTGGTTTCTTTTGGCGATTATCTGAAAAGATATGTTTATGAGCGTGCAGAATTGGAAGAACCTTTTTCCCAGGTACCCCAGGAGGTTTACAGGGATATTGTGGTGGAATCTTTTAAAGAGACTTACACACCGAAATCCATGTCCCCGACTTCTGCCAAGCTGAGTTCTCTGGTGAACAACTGGCTGACCCAGGCTTCTGTGAAACGTGAGACTGTTTTTCTTCTTGGGTTCGGGCTCCGCATGAGTACGGAGGATGTATCGGATTTTCTGACCAGGGTGCTTCGGGAACAGGATTTTGATTTTCATAATCCGGAGGAAGTAATTTACTGGTATTGCTATCATAACCATCTTGGCTATTATAAGGCAGAAGAATATAAAAAAATCTATAAAGAACTGACACCCACGGAAAAAAAGACCGGTGAGGTTGTATACGGAACAGGTCTCTGTCTGGACAGTGAAGAGAAACTTCTGGAATATCTGGCATTTCTGAAAGGCAGATGCGACGATCCGAAATCGGAAAAGAGTCAGGCTTTTCAGGAATTTATGATCCTTCTGGAACGTGCCCGTAAGATCATTGCAGCCATGTACCAGCAGGATGAAGAGGAAAACGGTGGCAAAAAGATCTGGAAGCCTGAGAATATCAGCGCTTCAGATCTGGAGAAGGTCATCTGCAGCGGTATCCCTATCAACAAGATGGGAAATCTGAAAAAAATGTCCGCTTCTATTCTGGCAAAACATTTCAGCCAGAAGCGGTTCAGCCGCCAGAGGATCAATAACATTCTGAACCATAAGTTTCCGGTAGAACGATTTGATCTGATCACGCTGGAATTTTTTGTGATCTCTCAGGAGATGGCAGATGATGATCCATATACAAGATACCGCTATTTTCTGGATGAGATCCAGGAAATCCTGGCACGATGCGGCATGGGTGAGATCTACATAGTAAATCCATATGAGTGTTTCATCCTCATGTGTCTGCTGACAGACTGTCCGTTGGCAGTTTTTTCCGAGATCTGGGAGAAATCCTATGAAGAAGGGGAAGAGAAGAACTGAAAAGAAGAATAAAAAAGGATGATGCGTATCTGGCGCGTCATCCTTTTTTGTCTGTGCTTTATTCGTTGTAATAACCGTAAATGGAACGGCTGTCCTGAGCAATGGTATTCTGTGCCGCGGCGGTATCGTTAAGATCCTGTGACATGAAGCAGATCACAAGGTCGATTCCCTTTGCAGTATCGTAGATGATACCGGCATCATTCTCCACAGTGTCAAGCTCTCCGGTCTTGTTGGCGACTTTTACACCTTCTGGCAGCTGAGCGGGGATTTTGTTGGTTCTTGTCTGCATTTTCAGGAGGTGGTACATGTATTCCGCACCTGCAAGAGTATCTTCTGCCGCGCTGCCCTTGTCCATCTGATAGATGGTCTTCAGGAATTTTCCGCAATCTTTTACAGAGGTGTAATTATCTCCATTGGAATTATCTGCAAGAAGGAGACGTCCCATGGAAGTGTTGGTGTATCCATGATCCTGGCAGAATTTATTGACACGCGCCATTCCGGCTGCGTCATCACCGCCTCCGAGACAGTTGACAAGCTTGTTTGCCGCGTCATTATCACTGACTGTGATCATGGAATTCAGGTTGTTATCCAGGGTTTCTTTTCCGTAAGTTGTGGAAAGACTGTCATAATCTTCATATACAGCACCCATGATATACAGCTTGATCAGACTGGCAGCCTGCATCTTCTGATCATTGATGGCACCTTCGGTATTTTTTGCAAGATTACATACATATACGGACCAGGTACCGTTATCAGTCGGAAGAAGTGACTGTACCTGACTCAGTACGTTGTCCATGCTGGAGTCGGAATTATCGGTAAAAGTGCTGCTTCCACTGGAAGGAGACAGAGTGCCCTCTTCCTGTGAAGCTGCTGCGCTTTCCTGGCTTGCGGAAGAATCTGTGGAAGAATCAGAATTCTGCTCCTGAGAGCTGGAATCCTGAGAATCCGGGGAAGCGGCAGCTGCTGCACTTTCAACGGTAGGATCATCCGCATAAAGAGCATCCAGCTGATCTGCCTTGCTGCTCAGCTCAGCAGCAGAATCAGAAACTTCCTGAACATTTTTCTGAAGGTCGGAAACCTTGGACTGAAGAGATTCAAGCTTGTTCAGTGAACGGACATTCAGTGCACCCAAACCCACCAGGGCAACGGCAAGCACTGCGATCACAACATATAAAAATACATTTTTTTTCATAAGAAATACTCCTTTTACTGCTGAAAATAAGCATCAATTCCATTGGCGATCCCTTCGGCCATTGTCTGCTGGAAGGAAGAATCTGCCATCTTCAGATCATCATTCTGATTGGTCATAAATCCCATTTCCACAATAGTAACCGGTATGGTACTCCAGTTGATTCCTGTCATGGTATCTGTATAGATAATACCGCGGTTCTGAAAACCGGTAGCTGCACAGTAGGAATCAATGATGCACTGGGAAAGACGGTTGGAACTGTCATAGAGACTGGAAACATAAGGATTCTGCTGTGATGGGCACATGGTCAGTGCGCCGGAAACAGAAGAAGAATCATCGCCGTTTGCATGGACACGTACACAGATTTCTGCACCCTGGGATGCTACCAGCTCCGCACGTTCCTTGTTGCTGATCGCAGTATCATTGTCAGTTCTTGTCATTACAACCTGATAGCCATGTTGCTCCAGGATATCTTTCAGAAGAAGAGAGACATTCAGATTCAGCTGATATTCCGGAAGGCCGCTGAAAGAACCACTGGTTCCGGTAGAAGCTTTTGCTTTCATGGTGGAGGAACCAGGTCCGTTGGGCTCTGTGGCGCTCATATCCACGTTTTCACCCTGATGTCCGGGATCAATTCCTACGATGTGACCATTTGCAGCAGAAGCAGTGGTATCGCTGTCTCCGTCAGAGAATCCCTCACCACCGGCTTCACTGAAAACAGAAGGTTTGGAACTTTTCTGGCTGTTTTCGGATTCCGGTGCGCGTTCGTGTTCGCCGGTGTTGTTCTTTACTGCCTGTTCAGTCTGGGAGCGTTGCTGCAGATATTTGTCGGCTGCCTGTTTCTTTTCGATCTTGGCTGTATAAAGGTCAATATCTTCTTTCATGGCTTTCTGCTTCGTTTTGACCGGTTCGATGACGGAAGTCATTTTCTGGTCTGCGGCATCAATTTTCTGATAGGTTTTGTAACTTAAGCCAAAAAGCAGTCCAATACAGATAAGACCCGTCAGAAACAGGACGATCGCCATCAGATGGGGCTTTTTTTCCATAAGATCATGTCCTTTCTGGGAAAATAGTTTGTATTTGTAAAACATTATAAAGAAGGACTTCGAAAAAAGCAATTGCGAAATTCTCCTTGACAAAAGAGAAAAGTATGATACTATATATGTAAAATAATTATATATAAAAATTTTATATATAAAATAATTACATAAAGGGGTGAGCATATGTATTACTATCCGGTGTCAGCTGTGCTGACGGAATGCCTGATCCTCTCTGTTGTGGAACAGCAGGATTCCTACGGATATGAGATTAGTCAGACTGTGAAGATGGTAGCATCGATTAAGGAATCAACTCTGTATCCTATTTTGAGGAAGCTGGAGACAGGCGGATATCTGACAACTTATTCCGAGGAGTTCCAGGGAAGGAAGCGCAAGTATTATTCCATCACAGAGGAAGGACGCAGTCATCTGGAATATCTGAGGAAAGAGTGGAGAGAATACCGCGATACCATAGATGATATTGTGGAAGGGAGACTTCGAAAATGACGAGGAAAGAGTATATGGAGCAGCTCAGGAAATATCTGAAGCGGCTTCCGAAAGAAGATTATGAGAATGCCATTGAATATTTTTCGGAATATTTCGATGAGGCAGGTCCGGAGAATGAGCAGCAGGTAATGGAGGAACTTGGCGAGCCGAAGGAAGCAGCCAGGGAACTGCTTCTGAATCTTCTGCAGGAGAGTGTGGGAGACGGGAAAGACAGTACCGGAGAAAAAGAGACGGAACTGCCGGCAGAAGGTTCCGGCAACCGACGGAGTGCAGCAGGACAAAATGCAGCTGCTTCAACCAGTGATTCTACAAAGAAGAAACGTTCTCCGGGTAAGATCATCCTCCTTGCAATTCTTGTCCTCTGTGCGTCACCGGTAAGTCTGGCACTTATGTTCAGTGCGCTGGCAGTATTGTTTGCCGTAGTAGTTGTGATCGCAGCCGTGATTTTTTCCCTGGGTGTGGTCAGCATCGCAACCATAGCCGGAGGAATCATGGTAGCCGGTTTTGGAGCCACACTGATCCTGAAATCTGTGGCAGCAGCCTGCATGATGGTTGGCGGCGGATTTCTTATGGCAGGAGCCGGAATCCTGGTCGGTGTGCTTACCATATATATCTGTAAATGGTGTGCAACAGGAATCGGACGTCTGGTAAACCGATTTGTAAGAAAGAAGGTGCAAAGAAATGAATAAGATCGCAAAAACAGCATTGATGACAGGCACAGCGCTCTGTGTGGCGGGAGTCGTTCTTTCTACAGCAGGATATTTTGCCGGGGGAAAAGATTTCACATATGCTTCAGATCATGTGTATGTATCCGGAGGAAATTCTTCTGCTCATAAAAACCTTGCAGTTATGAAAAAAGAACAGATCGATGATTTTACAAAACTGAATGTAGATTTTGAGGATCTTGACCTGGATATCCGGACTTCGGATGATGACCATTATTATATGGAATATAAACTTGAGAAAAACGGAAAGAAAGATCCCCTGACCTGGGAGGATAAAGACGGAGAACTTACACTTAAGGAGTCCGAAGGAGGAACGGGAGGTTATTTTATAACATATGATCTGGGAGTCTTTCGGACACATATAGAGCAGACCCAGAAAGAAGATGCGGTAAATACAGTGATTCTCTATGTGCCGGAGAAAGCGCAGCTTCTGGAAGCTGAGATTCAGCTTTCGGACGGAGATCTTACTGCCGATCAGCTTTTATGTGAAAAAATGACAGCGAAACTTTCCGATGGAGATCTGATGCTGGATAAAGGTGTGTTTGAAAAATTTGAAGCAAAGCTTGGCGACGGAGATCTGGATGTAAAAGAGCTTCAGTGTACGGAGAACATGCAGCTGAAATCCGAAAGCGGAGATGTGAGCATAAAAAGAGCAGATCTTACAGACGGCCAGATTTCTCTTGATGATGGTGAGCTTCAGATGGGCAACAGCAGTTTTAACGGAGATATGGAAATCACCAGCTCCAACGGAGATGTTTCCATCCAAATGAAAAAGAGCAGCGTGGATAAAACCAACATTTATCTGAAAACCACAGACGGGGATGTAGATACAGGAGATCTTTCCCGTGGAAAATCCAGCAATGAGGAAGACTTCTCTGTTTATGAGAACCAAGTAGGCACTTCCGCACCGACTTTAAGTGTGAAATGTAGCGACGGAGATATTATGTTAACCGAATCTGCAAAGTAGATAATGCGGATAGCAGATATCTGCCTGAACAGTCATCTGACCCTGAATCCGCCAGATAATAAAGAATGATCCAATAAAAGAAATCTTCTGAACAGCAGCAGACAAAAACACTGCCGTTTGGAAGATTCTTTTTGTTGTAAACAAAATATGAGGATGGTAAAATATACATCTGACGTAACGTTATACCGAGCAGGAGAAGGTAAAAAAAATCAAATGATAAAAAAAGATAATACTTCAAAACAGATCAGGATCTACTGTCTGGTCGTAGGGATCATTTCCTTCTTTATAGTATCCGTCTGCGGACAGCTGCTCAACAGGAATACTGTAAATGAAGAGAAAATGCGAGCTGCTTTTACAGCGGAAACAACCGTGAACCGGATAAGATCACAGCTTAACCGATATCTTGATGTCTCAGAATTCTTTCAGAATATCATTGAATCCGGACATCAGATGGACAGTAAAGAATTTCAAGCTCTGTCGCAGATGATCTCCGACGATTCTCAAATTATAAAGGCTATTGAACTGGCACCGGACGGAGTAGTTAAGGATATTTATCCTCTGAAAGGAAATGAGGCAGCTTTTGGAATTGATATGCTAAATAGTCCGGCCCGTAAACATGAAGCGAATCTGGCAATGAAAAGCGGCCAGTATACCATAGCCGGTCCCTATGAGCTGAATCAGGGAGGCCTTGGCTCACTGTTGTTTGAACCGATTTATATTACAGATAAATCCGGGGAAAAATCCTTCTGGGGATTCTCAATCCTGGTACTTGACTGGAACCGATTTCTGGAAGAACTGGAACTGGATAAGCTTACCGATGCTTCCTACTGTTATCAGATGTGGAAAAAAGACGGAAATTCCGGAAAGAAAACCATCATCGCCCAGGGGGGAGATGCGATTCACAAAGGGGCTGTACAGATCAGCTGTAAGGTTCCAAATGACACCTGGTATTTTGAGATTATTCCACATACCGGATGGGTTACTGTGAAACAGCAGGCACTGGTTTTTCTGGTTGCTGTAAGCATAGCTGTTCTGGCCACTGCGATCTGTTATCTGATGCTTCACAGAAAACAGAGAGAAAAACTGTATACAGAAGAAATCCGGAAGTCCGCGGAAAAAGCCAGAAAAGCAAATGAGGCAAAGACGAGATTTCTCTTTAACATGAGTCATGACATCCGGACACCAATGAATGCCATCGTAGGATTTTCCGGACTCCTTGAAAAAAGCATTCATGACGAAAAGAAATCTCTTGATTATATAAAAAAGATCAGGGTTTCCAGCGATATTCTGCTGACGATCATCAATCAGGTTCTGGAAATGGCCCGTATCGAAAGTGGAAAGATCACTCTAAGTTCGGAAAGTGTAAATATCCGTGAGATGGTGGATGCCATGAACACCGTTTTTGAATCATCCCTTACAAAAAAATCTCTGGAATATCAGTGCAGCCTGAATGTGGTCCACGATCAGATCCTGTGTGATAAAACAAAGATGGAGGAAATTATTCTGAATGTTGTCAGCAATTCCATCAAGTATACCAATCCTCATGGAAAGATCACAGTATCCATTGATGAGCTGGATTCTGAGGATGAGAAAAACGCAAACTATAAAGTTGTTGTAGAAGATAACGGGATTGGAATGAGCCAGGATTATCTTCCACATATCTTTGAGGAATTTTCCAGGGAACATACTTCTACGGAAACCAGAGTTGCAGGCACAGGACTTGGACTTCCAATCGTAAAATCTCTGGTTGACCGGATGGGTGGAACCATCGAAGTAGAAAGTGAAGAGGGAAAAGGCACCCGCTTTATTATGAAATTTTCTTTTCCTGTCAGTTTAGAAAACCAGGTTCGGGAAAAAGAGAAACAGAATATTCCGGATATTACAGAGAAGCTTGAAGGAAAACGGATTCTTCTTGCGGAAGATAATGAACTGAACGCGGAAATTGCGGAGACAGTTCTTGAAGAAACCGGAATAAAAGTGAAACATGTGGAAGATGGCATCCAGTGTATTGAGGAACTGAAAAAGATGCCGGAGAAATATTATGATGTGATCCTGATGGATGTCCAGATGCCAAATATGGATGGTTACACGGCAACACAGAGGATCCGGGATTTGGACGATTCGAGAGCTGAGATTCCGATCATTGCCATGACAGCCAATGCTTATGATGAGGACAGACGGAAGGCACAGGAAGCGGGAATGGATGGTTTTCTGGCGAAGCCACTGGACGTGGATGAGATGATGCGTCTGCTGGCCCAAATTATAAAAACAGAATAAATGAAACAGCACAAAACGCAGGATTTTTCTGGAGAAAAATTCCTGCGTTTTTTTGGCGGAAATGTATTGACAAATCCCTGTACTATGATATAATTCAATCAAATCACAGAAAACATATATAGTTACTAGGAAATAAGGAAATAGAGATAAGGAATTAAGGAGGATATCACCATGGGGAAAATTTACGGAAGCGCACTGGAACTGATCGGAAACACACCACTTGTAGAGATCAAGAATGTAGAGAAGTCAGAGGGACTTGAGGCTACCATTCTTGCCAAGCTTGAGTATTTTAACCCGGCAGGAAGTGTTAAGGACAGAATCGGTAAGGCAATGATCGAGGATGCAGAGCAGAGAGGCGTTCTGAAACCGGGCGCAACCATCATCGAGCCAACATCCGGTAACACAGGAATCGGACTTGCAGCTATCGCAGCTGCCAAGGGATATAAGACAATCCTCACCATGCCGGAAACCATGAGTGTTGAGAGAAGAAACATCCTGAAAGCATATGGTGCAGAGGTAGTTCTGACAGACGGAGCCAAGGGAATGAAAGGTGCCATTGCCAAGGCAGAGGAGCTTGCTAAGGAGATTCCGGGAAGCTTCATCCCCGGACAGTTTGAGAACCCGGCTAACCCGAAGGCACATGCAGCAACAACAGGCCCTGAGATCTGGAATGACACAGACGGAAAGGTAGATATCTTTGTAGCTGGTGTCGGCACAGGCGGAACGATCACAGGTACAGGTGAGTACCTGAAGAGCCAGAACCCGAATGTGAAGGTTGTAGCTGTTGAGCCTGCAACTTCTCCTGTACTTTCCGAGGGAAAAGCAGGCCCGCATAAGATCCAGGGTATCGGCGCAGGTTTTGTTCCGGATACACTTGACACCAAGGTTTATGACGAGATCATTCCGGTAGAGAATGAGGATGCATTTGAAACATCCAAACTCCTTACCAAGAAAGAGGGAATCCTTACAGGAATTTCCTCCGGTGCAGCTCTCTATGCTGCGATCCAGCTTGCAAAACGCCCGGAGAACAAGGGAAAAGTGATCGTAGCGCTTCTTCCGGACAGTGGAGACCGTTACTACTCCACACCACTGTTTACAAAATAATCGATCCGAAGACCGCTTCTTTTGCCCCGAAGCGTGATCCTGCGGGATTATTTACGGCGCTCCTGAATGCCTGTCCAAGCAGGCTGCCGGAGCGCCGGTTTTATTCTTATTTACATTGTATCAGATAGTTTTTTAGGGTATAATAGAGAAAACAAACAAAACCTATTAACAATATAAAGAATAAAGTCTGCAAAGCAGATTCTGCTTCCTATGAAAGAAGATACAGGAAGCTGCCTGTGCATCACAGAGAAGGGTGCCGGTCATGGAATACAGAGGAATATTTCCGGCTGAACAGCTGCACAATAACAGAAAGAGCAAAAGACTATAAATAAGAAGAATACTGAAATATTGGAGGTAAATATTACATGAGGATTTCTACAAGAGGAAGATATGCGCTGAGACTGATGTTGGATCTTGCTACAAATTATACAGGAAAACCGATCCGCCTGAAGGATGTGGCGAAGCGTCAGGGGATTTCCGATAAATATCTGGAGCAGATCATCTCCATCCTGAACAAAGCAGGCTTTGTCCGCAGTGTCCGTGGTCCTCAGGGAGGCTATGCACTGCAGCAGACCCCGGATAAATACACCGTCGGAATGATCCTTCGCCTCACAGAAGGAAGCCTTTCCCCTGTGGAATGTCTGGACGACAACGGAGCCTTCTGTGAACGTGAGGAGAACTGTGTCACCCAGATCCTCTGGAAAAAGCTGGACGATGCTATCAAAGGTGTGGTGGATCATATAACACTGGAAGACCTGATGAACTGGCAATCTGTCAAGGCAGACGAATACATCATATAAAAAAAAGCTGCGCAAGCAGCTTTTTTTTATATCACATTTTTTTACTAACATTTTACAAAACCGCGATTTTATATTTTACCTTCCATTTCTATAATAACACCTGTACTTAAGCAGTGAGCAAGTAAAAATGATCATAGAAACGAGGAGAAAAAAATCATGAAAAAAAGAATCGCAGGTATTTTAACAGCAGCACTTATCGGAACTACAGTAATGGGAACTGTTGCAATGGCAGCACCATCCGGAGCGATCGACGTAATTTCCCGTGAGGACGGATCCGGAACACGTGGAGCATTCGTGGAGCTGTTTGGGATCGAAGAAGAAAAAGACGGCGAGAAAGTAGATATGACAACACAGGAAGCAAGCATCACAAACAACACAGATGTAATGCTTACCACAGTAGCAGGCGATGAGAACTCTATCGGATATGTATCCCTTGGTTCTCTTAACGATACAGTAAAGGCAGTAAAGATCGACGGAGCAGAGGCAACAGCAGAGAACGTTGCAGACGATACATACAAGGTAGCACGTCCGTTCAACATCGTAACAGGCGACAAGCTCAGCGATGCAGCACAGGATTTCATCAACTACATCATGAGCTCTGACGGACAGGACATCATCGAAAAAGAAGGCTACATCAAAGTAGATGAAAAAGCAGAGGCATACAAAGCCGGAGATGCAAAAGGCAAAGTCGTAGTTATGGGATCTTCTTCCGTAGGACCTGTAATGGAGAAGCTTGCAGAGGCATATCAGAAAACAAACAAAAACATCACAGTAGAAGTTCAGGTCAGCGACTCCACAACAGGAATCAATAGCGCAACAGAGGGTGTATGTGATATCGGAATGGCATCCCGTGAGCTGAAGGACGAGGAAACAGAGAAAGGTGTTAAAGCTACAGAGATCGCAAAAGATGGTATCGCAGTCATCGTAAACAACGACAATGATCTTGAGGAGCTTTCAAGTGACCAGGTAAAATCCATCTTCACAGGTGACATCACAGACTGGGAAGACGTGACCAAATAAATTTCCGGATAAAAAACGATTGAAGTATCTTACAAAGAGCGGCGATCATGACAAGGTCAGGAAAGCCGCTCCGTTATATATCAGCACAGTGGATATCCACTGGGACAGAGAGAAAGGTGTCTTATGAATCATTTAGGAGAAAAGGCCATGAAGGTCGTTTTTCTCATTGCGGCCTGTGCATCGGTTCTTGCAGTATTTCTTATTTGTGTGTTCCTTTTTGCAAACGGCCTTCCTGCAATGGGAAAGATCGGTCCCTTAAAATTCCTCTTCGGAACAGAATGGAGACCAACAAACGATAAATTCGGAATCCTGCCAATGATCGTGGCAAGTATTTATGTAACTGCAGGAGCAATCCTTATCGGAGTTCCGATCGCACTTTTTACATCCGTATTTATGGCAAGATATTGCCCGAAAAAAATCTATAAACCACTGAAATCCGGTATTGAGCTTATGGCAGGCGTTCCATCCATCGTATATGGCTATTTTGGTCTGGTTCTCCTGGTACCGCTGATCCGCCAGCTGTTCGGAGGAACCGGAAGCAGTATGCTGGCAGCATGTATCCTTCTGGGAATCATGATCCTTCCAACCATCATCGGAGTTACGGAATCCGCAGTACGAAGCGTTCCGGAAAGCTACTATGAAGGTTCACTTGCACTTGGCGCAACAAAAGAAAGAAGCATTTTCTTTGTTATGCTTCCGGCAGCAAAGTCCGGAATCCTGGCAGGCGTTGTCCTTGGGATCGGACGTGCCATCGGTGAGACCATGGCCGTGATCATGGTAGCCGGAAACCAGCCACGTATGCCCAAGGGACTTCTTCAGGGTGTCCGTACCATGACTGCAAACATCGTAACAGAGATGGGATATGCATCAGGACTTCACAGAGAAGCACTGATCGCAACAGGAGTTGTGCTCTTTGTATTTATCCTCATCATCAACTTAAGTCTTTCACTGCTGAACAGGAGGGCGGAACATGCAAACTAACGTATCTGTAGCCGCAGATCCTGCGGCGGAAACTACTATGAAGAAAAGAAATACAATTTCTCTGGGAGACCAGCTGAAATCCTACACCAGACATCCTGGCGCGGGAATCTTGGCATTCCTTACATTACTTGGTGCAGTACTTACCTTTGCATTGCTGTTTTTCCTGATTGGCTATGTGTTGGTAAAAGGTATCCCTTACCTGAACGCAAGCCTGTTCAGTTTTACCTATACCTCAGAGAACGTTTCCCTTCTCCCTTCTTTGATCAACACTTTGATCATGACACTGGTATCTCTGGCCATTGCGGCACCGATTGGAATTTTTGCAGCGATCTTCCTTGTAGAATATGCAAAAAAAGGCAGCCGTTTTGTAAAACTGATCCGTATCACCGCAGAAACACTTTCCGGCATTCCATCCATCGTATATGGTCTGTTCGGTATGCTGTTCTTTGTAACTGCGCTGCACTGGGGCATGTCTCTTCTTTCCGGTGCCCTGACCATGGTGATCATGGTACTTCCCCTGATCATGCGTACCGCTGAGGAAGCGCTGAAATCCGTTCCGGATTCTTACCGTGAGGCAAGCTTCGGACTTGGAGCAGGCAAGCTCCGTACTATTTTTACTATCGTACTTCCCTCCGCAGTTCCCGGAATCCTGGCAGGTGTGATCCTGGCCATCGGACGTGTGGTAGGCGAGACAGCAGCACTTCTTTATACCTCCGGTACTGTTGCGGCAGTTCCAAACAGCCTGATGGGTTCCGGACGTACCCTGGCACTTCACATGTATGTGCTTTCCAGCGAGGGACTTCATGTAAACCAGGCATCTGCAACAGCAGTAGTCATTCTGGCATTTGTACTTGTTATCAACGGACTGTCCGGTCTGGTAGCCAGAAAAATTGCGAAAGGATAATGATCGATCATGAGTGAAAATACAAAAATTTCAATTGACAATATGAATCTCCATTACGGAAACTTTCATGCCCTGAAGGGAATCAATATGGAGATCCCGGAAAAAGAGATCACAGCATTTATCGGACCAAGCGGCTGTGGTAAATCCACACTTCTGAAATCCTTAAACCGTATGAACGACCTTGTGGAAGGCTGTTCCATCACAGGAAAGGTAGAGCTTGACGGGGAAGATATTTACGGAGATATGGACGTGAATCTTCTGCGTAAACGTGTGGGAATGGTATTCCAGAAGCCCAATCCGTTCCCGATGAGCATTTATGATAATATTGCATACGGTCCGAGAACACACGGTATCCGTTCCAAGGCAAAGCTGGATGAGATCGTGGAAAAATCTCTCCGTGATGCGGCAATCTGGGATGAGGTCAAGGATCGCCTGAAAAAAAGTGCTCTTGGAATGTCAGGCGGACAGCAGCAGCGTCTCTGCATTGCCCGTGCCCTGGCAGTACAGCCGGAGGTGCTTCTTATGGATGAGCCTACATCTGCCCTGGACCCGATCTCCACTTCCAAGATCGAGGATCTGGCAGTAGAGCTTAAAAAGGATTACACCATTGTCATGGTCACACATAACATGCAGCAGGCAACCCGTATCTCCGACAAGACAGCATTTTTCCTTCTTGGTGAGGTTGTGGAATTTGCGGATACAGACAAGCTGTTCTCCATGCCGGCAGATAAGCGTACAGAGGATTATATTACAGGAAGGTTTGGTTGAGATTATGTCAGAACGTTTTGTAAGACAGCTGGAAGAGCTTCACGTGGAACTGATCACCATGGGAAGTCTCTGCGAAAAAGCAATTTCACTTTCTGCCAAAGCTATTCAGGGTGAAGGCGGGATGACTCTCATTGGAAAGATCTTTGAGACGGAAAAAGAGATCGATGCACAGGAAAAAGAGATTGAAAATCTCTGCATGAAGCTTCTTCTTCATGAGCATCCGGTAGCCGGAGATCTGCGATCCATTTCCGCAGCGCTGAAGATGATCTCCGATATGGAACGCATCGGTGATCAGGCAGCAGATATTGCGGATCTGTCCAAGCATATCGAGGACAAAGCATTTACCGGAAACAGCATCAACATCCGGAAGATGGCTGAGGATACAGTCCGCATGGTGACAGAAAGCATTGATGCTTTTGTAAAGGGCGATCTGGAACTCTGCAGACAGGTGATCAATGATGATGACAAGGTAGATAATGCGTTTAATGAGATCAAGGAAAAACTGGTTGAAATCTTAAGCAGCGGAAGCCCGGATGCCAGATTGGGGCTTGACATTCTCATGGCTGCGAAGTATTTTGAACGTATCGGTGATCACGCAGTAAACATTGCGGAGTGGGTAGAATACTCCATTACCGGAGTCCACAGAAGCAGCGCCAGTCACACGGACAATTATCTTACCGGAGAATGATTATTTTGAGTAAAAAAATATTTAAGTATATTATGCTGGTCTCATCCATGGTTACCGTGCTGGGACTGGCATTTGTCATTGGTATCCTTTCTCATTCATTCCAGCGTCAGCTGATGAATGAGCTGAAAAAAGAAGCTGTTTTCATTTCCAGAGGAGTAGAAGCAGCAGGGACAGATTATCTGGATCAGCTGAGTAACACAGATTCCAGGATTACCTATGTGGATGAAAGTGGAAAAGTCCTCTATGATAATGAAGCAGATGTGGAAAATATGGAGAATCACGGTCACAGAAAAGAAATCCGTGAGGCAGAGCTTAACGGAGAAGGAGAAGATGAGAGAATGTCTTCCACGCTTTCCGAAAAGACCATGTACTATGCGCTGCGCCTGGACAATGGCAATGTTCTTCGTGTCTCCAGCACCCAGAAATCAGCTTTTGCGCTTGTGTGGCAGCTGGTACCGCCGCTTTTGGGCGTATTGTTTCTGATTCTTGTTCTTTCTGCGGTATTTGCTTCCAGACTTTCCGGCAGGGTGGTGGAACCTCTTAACAATCTGGATCTGGAACATCCTGAAGAAATTAATGTGTATGAAGAGGTGGAACCTCTTATCAGCAAAATTTACCGTCAGAACCGTCAGATCCGTCTGCAGCTTGAGGCGGCCAGAAGACAGCAGAAAGAATTCTCCATTATTACGGAGAACATGCAGGAGGGTCTTCTTGTGATCGACCGTTATACCATGGTACTTTCCGGAAACTCCAGTGTCGGGAAGCTTCTTAAGGTAAACGAGATCAGAACCGGGGAAAGCGTATATCTTCTGAACCGTTCCGAGGACTTCAGAGGTGTTGTGGAGCAGGTTCTTGAAGGAAATCATGAGGACAAAATTCTCCGTCTGGATGGCAGCGACATCCAGGTGATCGCCAATCCGGTCACAAGAGAAAACAAGACAGAAGGTGCGGTGATTCTTCTGGTGGACGTAACCGAAAAAGTAGAACGGGAACAGCTGCGCAGAGAATTTTCCGCCAATGTTTCCCACGAGCTGAAAACACCGCTGACTTCTATTTCCGGCTTTGCAGAGATCATGCAGGACGGATTTGTGAAGGATGAAGATGTGAAGGTTTTTGCAGGGCGCATCTACAAGGAAGCACAGAGGCTGATCCGTCTGGTTGGGGATGTGATCCGGATCTCCCGTCTGGATGAGGGCGGATTGCCGTATCAGTGGGAAAAACTGGATCTTTACAGTATGGTTCACGATATTTTTTCCACCTTACATGAAGCTGCCGGGAAGCAGGAAGTGCATATGTATATGGAAGGTGGAAGTACCGTGCTGGAAACCGTGCCGACGATTATGGAAGAAGTTCTCTACAATGTCTGTGATAATGCTATCAAATATAACCATCAGAGTGGAGAAGTTTTTGTACGGCTGAAGGATGAAGGAGACGTAGTTCGTGTAAATGTGCGGGATACGGGAATCGGTATTCCGAAAGAAGATCAGGAACGCATCTTTGAGCGTTTTTACCGGGTGGATAAAAGTCACTCCAAGGAAATCGGAGGAACCGGTCTTGGCCTTTCCATTGTGAAGCACGGGGTAAAAACTCTGAACGGCAGGCTGTGGCTGAACAGTGAGCCGGGACAGGGAACCGAGATCATTATGGAATTTCCGAAACATCATATGGAAAATAAAGAGGCAGCAGAGTAAAAATGCTGCTTCTTTTTGTATCAGGCTGGAGAACCGGCTTCCCAGTTTGACAGACCGGATGGCTTATGCTATCTTAAGTAGTAATAATTCGAAATACAAGACGGGAAAGCGGATTAGTAGTCCGCTTTCTGTATTATAACCGGTTCGGAATACTTCCGGACGACTATACTGAGGGGAATAAAAATATGATACAGGCAATTGTTTTATTGGTGTTCCTGATCTTTCTGAATTCTGTTTTCGCAGGTGCGGAAATGGCGATTCTGTCCATGAATGAAGCGAAGATGAAGGAGCTGGCAGAAGAGGGAGATCACCGGGCGCAGATTTTGATAAAGCTTACAGAACAGCCGGCACATTTTATGACAGCGATCCGTGTAACGGTAACTACGGCCGGCTTTCTGCAGAGTGCTTTTGCAGCGGAATATTTTGCACAGCCTATGACTGCGGCACTGATAAAGGCAGGAGCAGATGTACCACAGAACATTCTGAAAATCGTATGTATGATCATTGTGACCATACTGCTTTCCTATGTAAGTCTTCTGTTCGGAGAACTGGTGCCAAGACGTCTGGGAATGAAAAATCCGGATGAGCTGTCTCTGCGTCTGGCAGGACTTCTTAAGATCGCGATGATCGCAGTCTGGCCGGCTACTGCACTTCTGACAGTAACTGCCAATGGTGTGCTGTATCTGATGGGGATCAAACCGGAAGAAAAAGAGGAGCAGGCCACAGAGGAAGAGATCCGTATGCTGCTTACAGAGGGAAATGAACAGGGCAGCATCCAGCAGGAAGAAAGCGAGATGATCCAGAATGTTTTTGACCTGGATGATACTGCGGCAGATGAGATCTGTACACACAGAAGAGATGTGGTTGTCCTCTATATGGAGGATTCAGATGAGGAATGGGAACGGATTATCAGAGAGAACCGTCACACCTTTTATCCGGTATGCGGGGAAGACCAAGATGATATTATCCATATTCTGGACACCAGAGATTATTTCCGCCTGGATGACAGATCCAGAGAAGCTGTTCTGCAGCATGCCTGTTATTCACCGTTTTTTGTACCGGAATCCATGCGTGCCAACCTGATCTTCCGGGAAATGAGGGAAAAACGGGATTATTTTGCAGTAGTGCTGGATGAATACGGCTGCTTTGTGGGAATTGTCACTCTGCATGATCTTGTGGAGACGCTGGTAGGAGATATTGACGACAGGACAGATCTGCCGAAGCCGGATGATATTGAGAAGACAGGAGAACATATCTGGAAAATACAGGGAGGAGCGATCCTGGATGATGTGGCAGAGGTCATAAATGTGGAGCTTCCTGTAGAAAAATATGATACTTTCAGCGGCTTTGTCTGCGGAGTTCTGGAACGTGTACCGGAGGACGGAGAACAGTTCCGATGCAGCTGGAAAAACCTGGATATTGTGGTAAATCAGGTCAGAAACCATACCGTTGTGGAGGGAATCGTTCATGTTCAGCCAGAGAAAAAAGTGCAGGAACAGAAAGAAGAGATCTGACAAAACCTTGTTCAGCCAGGTCATGAGACAGTTATCGGGAGAAAGATCTCCGGGGATTTATGGACATTTTCGAACATGTTGTTGCTTGAAAGTATGTTATTTTTATGACATAATAAGGAAATAACCCGAGGAAAGCTTGTGATGGGGGAGAGAAAATGCCAGGTTTTACAAGACAGATCATACTGCATACACTGACGGAACTTATGAACGAAAAACCATTGTCCAAGATCACGGTAAAGGACATCGTGGAACGCTGTGGAGTAAACAGGAATACATTTTACTACCATTTCAGAGATATTCCGGATGCAGTGGAAGCAATGGTAAAGGAAGAGCTGAATGACATTCTGAAGGATCAGAAAGTACCGGAATCAGTCAGCGACTGTATGGAAATCCTTGTCAACGCAGTTCAGAAGAACAAAAAAGCCATGATACATCTGTACCGCTCGATCCAGAGGGATGTATTTGCCGATTATCTGGATCATGCCGCAGAGCGTGTGGTGGAGGAGCTGATCAACAGGGCGGTCGGAGACTTTGAAATGGATCAGGAAGATAGGCATCTTATAAGCCGGTATTATAAATGTGTATTTGTGGGAGTGATCCTGGACTGGCTACGGCATGATATGGATTATGATATCCTGTCAGATATGCATAAGCTGGAGTATATTTACGAGAAGAGCCTTGAGAGTCAGTACAAAAATCTGAAATAAAAGCTATGATTTCAACTAAATGAAGATTAAAAATATCCATTTAGTGTAGAACAGGAATGTCCTCGAATTTTATTAAGGTATAGAAACGGTTAATTTTGAGCTGGTGTCTGAAATTTAGGCACTGGCTCTTTTTTGTCTGTTTTTTTAAACGACACAGGGATGTATAATTCAGTACAATAAATGAGAAAAAATTATCAAGGAGGGAACGTATGGATGACCTGAAACAGCTGAAGCTTGTAAAAAACATCTACATCGTCATGTCATTACTGTTCTGTGTGCTGGGTATTTTTCTGATGGCAAGGCCCAAAAGCTCTGTAAAAATGCTGTGCGTGCTTATGGGAATCATGCTGATCCTGTACGGAGCTATTAAGATCAGCGGATATTTCACGAGAGATGTTTTCTGTCTGGCATTTCAGTTTGATCTGGCTTTCGGGATCCTGCTGATGGCAGTGGGAGTGATCCTGATAGCCAGAAAAAATTTCGCAGTGGATCTTATTTTTTCCGTGTTCGGAATCCTGATCCTGGCAGATGCCCTGTTTAAGATCCAGATGTCTGTAGATGCGAAGAGATTCGGTCTGGCGTTGTGGTGGCAGATCCTGCTGATCGCACTGGTCACCGGAGTGATCGGAGTTCTGGTTTTTATCAGACCATTTGAAGCAGCAGCTATGATGATGGTGTTGGTAGGATTTTCCATTTTACTGGAAGGGATCCTCAATCTATGGGTCGGGATCCTGACGATCAAGATCATCAAGAGTCGGCTTTAAACATAAATATAAAAATAACCAATCACTTTAGATAATAACATAGGAGGAAATAGAGTATGGGAATCGTAGACAAAGCAAAACAGGCAGCGATCGCAGCTACCGTAACAAAAGCACTGGATTATCTTGAGAAGGATCCGGAGACAAATATACCGAAGATTATGGAAATGGTTGATAAAGTAACACCGGATGGCTGGTATGCAGGACAGAGAAATGCGATCCGTCACTCCATCGAGGCAAAGGACAACTGGTATCAGCTGATCCTTCGTATGTATCAGCTGGATGCGGGAGTACGCCAGACATTCTTCCGTAACTTTATTGTAAATGCCAGCCTTAAGGGAAGCGCAACACAGGAAAAAGTATCCGAAGAGAATGACTGCAATGTACCGTGGGCAATCCTTCTTGACCCAACCAGCGCATGTAACCTTCACTGCACAGGATGCTGGGCAGCAGAGTATGGCCACAAACTGAACCTGGATCTTGAGACCATCGATTCTATTGTTAAACAGGGTAAAGAGCTGGGAACTTATATGTACATCTACACAGGCGGTGAGCCTCTTGTCCGCAAAAAAGACCTTATTAAGATCTGTGAGATGCATCCGGACTGCGAGTTCCTTTCCTTCACAAACGGAACTCTTATTGACGAAGAATTCTGTCAGGAAATGCTCCGTGTGAAAAACTTTGTTCCGGCTATCAGCCTTGAGGGAACAGAGGCAACTACAGACGGACGACGTGGAGATGGCGTATACCAGAAGGTTATGCATGCCATGGAGCTTTTGAAGAGCCACGGACTTCCGTTCGGTGTTTCCACATGCTACACATCTGCAAACGTAGATGCAGTAAGCAGCGAGGAGTACTTCGATCATCTGATCGAGTGCGGAGCTTATTTTGCATGGTTCTTCCACTATATGCCGGTTGGAAATGATGCGGCAGCAGATCTTCTTCCCACACCGGAGCAGAGAATCAAAATGTACGACAGCGTCCGCAGATTCCGTGCCACAAAATCTCTCTTCACTATGGACTTCCAGAATGATGCAGAGTATGTAGGCGGATGTATCGCAGGTGGCCGCCGTTACCTTCATATCAATGCAAACGGAGATGTGGATCCTTGTGTATTCATTCATTTCTCCAATGCGAACATTAAAGAATGTACACTTCTTGAGGCGCTGAAGAGCCCGATCTTTATGGAGTATCATAAAGGACAGCCATTCAACAAGAACATGCTTCGTCCATGTCCGATGCTTGAGAATCCGGAGCTTCTCCGCAAGATGGTTGAGCGTGCAGGAGCGAAATCTACAGACCTTCAGTCTCCTGAGACAGCGGAGCATCTCTGTGCAAAATGTGACCACTATGCACAAGTATGGAAAAAACAGGCAGATGAGCTCTGGGATGAGAGCCAGGCGAAAAAAGCTGCAAAAAAATCAACAACTTGTTAATTAATACTTGATATAGATGGTGGGATACTGTATAATGAACCCGTTTTTCAGGAGTCTGAAATAACAGTTCAGATAAGAGTGTCGAAACAGAAGAGACACGATACGTGTACTGACAGATAACAGGGCGGTTATATTCAGCAGTGGGTATAACTGCCTTCTTTTTTATGTTATCGTCAGGACATAGGGAAAGAAAGGATGGATTCATTATGGAAAAACAGGAGAAAAACACAGCCAGCCCTTATGAGCTGGACGGACGCCCACCTCTTAAGGTGGCAATTCCCCTTGGACTGCAGCACGTGCTTGCCATGTTTGTGGGTAACCTTACCCCGCTTCTGATCATTACGGCAGCCTGCGGGATCGAAGCAGGAGGGGATCTTCAGGTTGCATTACTTCAGAATGCAATGCTGATCGCAGGAATTGTTACACTTGTACAGGTCTTTACGATCGGACCGGTCGGTGGCAAGCTTCCTATCGTTATGGGAACAAGTTCAGGCTTCATCGGCGTATGTCAGAGTGTTGCCGGAGTTATGGGAAATGGTGTCGTAGCCTATGGCGCGATCATGGCAGCATGTTTTATCGGCGGTCTTTTTGAGACGGTTCTGGGAAGCTTTCTGAAACCTTTGAGAAAATTTTTCCCGTCTGTTGTAACCGGTACCGTTGTACTTTCAATTGGTCTTTCACTGATCGGTGTGGGAATCAGCTCCTTTGGAGGCGGAAGCTCCGCAAAGGATTACGGTTCTCTGGAAAACCTTTTCGTAGGTTTTGTGGTTCTGATCGTGATTATTGCACTGAAGCACGGAACAAAAGGTTTCACAAGCTTTTCTTCGATCCTCATCGGTATTATCGTGGGATATATTCTGGTAAGTATCATGGCACTGGTACTTCCAACAACATTTACATATGTAGATGATACAGGTGCCACTGTAGAAGCTACAAAAGCCTGGGTTCTGAACTGGGATAAGGTTGCACAGGCAAAATGGTTTGCAGTACCTGCACTTATGCCTGTAAAATGGGTATTTGACGCACGTGCCATCGTGCCGATCCTGATCATGTTTATTGTAACTGCAGTGGAGACTGTTGGTGATATTTCCGGAATCACAGAGGGTGGTCTTGGAAGAGAAGCTACTGATAAAGAGCTTTCCGGTGGTGTTATGTGTGACGGTCTTGGTTCTTCCTTTGCAGCACTGTTCGGTGTACTGCCGAATACTTCCTTCAGCCAGAACGTTGGTCTGGTTGCCATGAATAAGGTTGTAAACCGTTTCTGTATCGCTACTGGTGGAATCTTCCTGATCGCATGTGGACTGTTCCCGAAACTGGCTGCGCTGATCTCTATCATGCCGCAGAGTGTTCTGGGCGGCGCTGCTGTTATGATGTTCTCATCTATTGTTGTCAGCGGTATCCAGTTAATCACCAAGTGGCCGATCGGACCGAGAAATGTTACGATCGTTTCCGTAGCACTTGGTCTTGGTTATGGACTTGGCTCCAATACAGCGATCCTGGTGCATCTGCCACAGGCGATCAGCCTGATCTTCGGCGGTTCCGGTATTGTTCCGGCAGCGGTATTTGCGATTATTCTTAATATTGTTCTTCCGAAGGATGAGAAGAGTGAGATTGAGAGAGCTGAGGAGATGCTGGAGAAAGTTAAGAATAAATAAGAAAGTGTAAGAATAAAAAGAGTTTTTTTCTTTTTTGAGACTGTTGGACTTTATTGGTCTGACGGTCTCTTTTTTTATATGTTTTTATTTTTTTATTTTTAGGATAAAGGTTCGGCCTTTTGGAAGGCGGTAATTTGCGAGAAGGGGAAGCACTCGGAGTTGCGAAGGCCGTCTCCCCTTCTCGCGCTCTTCCCCTCCTGGCCACGCCGCTGTTCGGCGTTGTGGTGGGCGTGAATGTTCTGACAGGGTGCGGGATTCGGGGGTGTCGAGGAGGGGAGGCTGTGCCGCTCTGTTGGGTGGTGGATAATAATAAAAAGGATCTGTAAAAGGCGAGATTTTACAAATAGTTCTGCCTTTTTCAGATCCTTTTTTTGTTAGTAATTGTAGGCTCCCTCATAAGCATTGCATCGTTCTTTCCGATGTCCCTGCTCTACACAGGAGCTGCACCGGTCACAAAATTCCTGTTCATAGCAGGTAGAACAGACACATCCCTTACAGGCATCCCGGTCATAAGCCGGCGTGCAGGTAAAAGGAAGAGTATCCTTCGTAGTTTCCGTACTCATAAAGATCACGCTCCTTTTTTCTATATTATAGACCTATCAAAAAAGCGTTTCAATACAAATAATCAGAAAATACAAAGAAATACCTGATAAAAACCTGCCAACGCCAAAGTGTCCTCTCGAAAGGAAAAACCCCAACTCACAGCAGTTCGCAACAGCGAAAAAAGTGCCAGCTAATAAGGATGCCACAACATCCTTATCCTACCGGGAGGAGCTCCACCGTCCGGAAGCTCCGCAAGGAAGAACCAGACCACTTTCTGTTACAGGAAGTCCAATCTCCTGTGACTCCACACTACCTTTCCACGGTTTCAGTTCTGTAGCCAGCATATAAGTCAGCACCGCCGGAGCAAGACCCGTAGTATAAGAATTCACAAGGAAGAATAACGGATCATCACTTAAAATCTTAGTACAAAGTTTGATCAGCGGATGAATAGCATCCTCGATCTTCCAGATTTCCCCTTTCGGTCCACGGCCATAAGAAGGCGGGTCCATGATGATCGCATCGTAATGATTGCCTCTGCGGATCTCACGCTCCACAAACTTCACACAGTCATCCACCAGCCAGCGGATCGGCGCGCCGGAAAGACCGGAAGCAGCTGCATTCTCTTTTGCCCAGGTGACCATACCCTTGGATGCATCCACATGAGTAACAGAAGCACCGGCAGCTGCGGCAGCCAAAGTGGCACCACCTGTGTAGGCAAAAAGATTCAGGACCTTGATCGGCCGGCCGGCATTACGGATCTTTTCACCAAACCAGTCCCAGTTCACTGCCTGCTCCGGAAAAAGTCCCGTATGTTTGAAGCTGAAAGGCTTCAGATTAAAAGTAAGGTCCTTGTAATGAAGCTCCCACTGATGAGGCAGATCAAAGAACTCCCACTCACCGCCGCCACGGCTGCTTCTGTGATAATGTCCGTTCATATGCTTCCAGCCACGGTTTTTGCGGGGAGTATCCCAGATTACCTGCGGGTCCGGACGAACCAGAAGATAATCCCCCCAGCGCTCCAGCTTTTCTCCTTTTGATGTATCAATAACTTCATATTCTTTCCATCCATCTGCAATCCACATGATGATCAATACCTCTTTCATAATAGTAAATTTATAAGATATATATAGCATTTTTATATAGCATTTCCGGAGATTACTGTACCAGATCCGGCTGATCGGGACATGAATCCATAAAACACCATAATAATGTTTTTTCCAGTATAGAGGAAAAATGGATGCTGTGCAAGAGAAGTGCAGAATTTTCCACGAAAGATTTGACAACAGCGCTTTTACATACTAAAATGTACGCAGAGATTTTCTGCCGGGGCAGAGGCTTCCCGCTTCCGTGAAACTGTGGCTGTTTTTTGCGGAAGAGATTTTGCAGAGAATTCCTGACAGACAGAAATCGTTAACAGAAGAAACACAGCAACCGCAGATATGAAACTGTGCACAAAAAGAGGAGAAGCAAACTTATGAAAAAATATTGTGAGATGAGCAGGGAAGAGCTACTCGATTTAAAGAAAGAACTCGACCGTGAGTTCGCCGAGATCAAAGCCGAAGGTCTGGCACTGGATATGTCCCGTGGTAAACCGGCACCGGATCAGCTTGATCTTTCCATGAAAATGATGGAAGTACTTGCGGGCGATGCAGATCTGAAATGTGAGACCGGTGTGGACTGCCGTAACTATGGTGTCATCGACGGAATCCCGGAAGCCAAGAGACTTCTCGGCGAGATGTCTGAGGTAGAGCCTGAGAACATCATCATTTATGGTAACTCCAGCCTGAACGTAATGTTCGATACCATTGCACGTTCCTATTCTCACGGAGTTATGGGAAATACACCGTGGTGTAAACTTGATAAAGTGAAATTCCTCTGTCCTGTACCTGGATATGACCGTCATTTCCGTATTACAGAATTCTTCGGTATTGAGATGATCAACATTCCGATGACTCCGGAAGGCCCGGATATGGATATGGTTGAGAAATACGTCAATGAAGATCCGGCAGTAAAAGGTATCTGGTGTGTTCCGAAATACTCCAATCCACAGGGTTATACCTATTCAGAGGAAACAGTTAAGCGTTTTGCACATCTGAAACCAGCAGCACCGGACTTCCGTATTTACTGGGATAACGCTTACAGCATTCATCATCTCTATGATGACAATCAGGATTTCCTTCTTGAGATCCTTGATGAGTGTGCGAAAGCAGGCAATCCGGATATTGTTTATAAATTTACTTCTACCTCCAAGGTAAGCTTCCCTGGTTCCGGTATCGCAGCAGTTGCTGCATCCAAAGCGAACCTGGATGACTTCCGCAAATATATGACTGTACAGACTATCGGACACGACAAGCTGAACCAGCTCCGTCACGTTCGCTTCTTCAAAGATATCAACGGACTGCATGAGCATATGAGAAAACACGCAGATATTCTCCGTCCGAAATTCGAGCTTGTTCTTGCAACACTGGATAAAGAACTTAACGGACTTGGAATCGGTGAGTGGACGAAACCTCACGGTGGATATTTCATTTCCTTTGATGCAATGGAAGGCTGTGCGAAAGCCATTGTTGCCAAAGCAAAAGAAGCAGGTGTTGTCATGACTGGCGCCGGAGCAACCTATCCATATGGAAAGGATCCGAAAGACAGCAACATCCGTATTGCACCAAGCTATCCAAGCGTTGAGGAACTTGGCAAGGCAGCAGAGGTATTTGTTCTCTGTGTGAAGCTTGTAAGTGTGGAAAAACTTCTGGAGAAATAAATCGATCACATCAGACTGCCCGGTATTTCAGCGTACGTAATACCGGGCAGTCATAACTATCGGAGAGAGATCATGGGTGAGGAAAAAGAAAAAATGAAAACCGGCAAAAAGGTGATCATTGCACTGATCATAATCCTGCTGATCTTTACAGCAGCAGCTTATGGATACGGTGTGCATTATTTTACAGATCATTTCTTACCGGGATCACAGGTAAACGGTTTTAACTGCTCCTATAAAACTGCAGACGAAACTGAGAAACTTCTTGCAAAAGAAGTGCAGGCATATGTCCTTACTGTGGAAACAAGAAACAACGGAAAAGAGAGCATTACCGCAAAAGAAGCAGGTTTGGTCTACAAACCGGATGGCGGAGCCAGGAAACTGATCAAAAAGCAGGACCGTTATAAATGGTTCCTTGCATTTAATCAGAAGAAAAAATATACACTGGCAACAGATACCACTTATGAAGATCAGAACAAGCTGACAGAAACCGTAAAAAAACTGAAATGTATGCAGAAAGACAAGATGGAGAAACCTGTAGATGCATGCATTAAAGACACTGGTGAGTCTTATGAGATCCAGCCGGAAAAAGAAGGAACCACACTGGACACCAAGAAAGTGCAGAAAGTGATCCGAAAAGCAGTTTCTGCCGGAGATGTAACAGTCAGCCTGGAAAAAAACAACTGCTATAAAAAACCATCCGTATATAAAGACGACAAAACCCTGAAAAAAGAATGTGACCAGATGAACAAGCTTACCAGCTGTGTGATCACATATGATTTTTCAGACCGTTCCGAGCAGCTTGACCGGAATACTATTAAGGACTGGCTTGTTAAAGACGCAAACGGAGATTATTCTGTAGATAAAAATCAGGTTGCGGCATATGTAAACAGCCTGGGTTATAAATATGATACGTTTGGATGCACCAGGACATTTACTACTTACGATGGCCGTCAGAAGACCATCCAGGGCGGTGATTATGGTTGGGCTATCGACCAGACAACAGAGACGGAATGGCTTTATAATGCAATCCTTGCGGGAACTACAGAAGTAAGACAGCCTGCTTATGCTTACAGTGGCCTTTGCAGAGATACCAATGATATTGGAAATACCTATGTAGAAATTGACCTGACCAACCAGAGAATGGTATTTTATAAAGATGGACAGCTTCTGGTAGACACACCGGTAGTTACCGGCTGTGTGCGAAAGGGACATGCCACACCAACCGGATGCTTTGCGCTGGATGCCATGCGTTCACCGGCGGTCCTCAAAGGACCTGGATATGCGTCGCCGGTTACATACTGGATGCCGTTTTCCGGGGGAGTTGGAATCCATGATGCAAGCTGGCGTTCACAGTATGGCGGACAGATCTATATAACCAATGGTTCTCATGGGTGCGTAAATACCCCGAAGGATCAGGCTGCAATCATTTACAATAATATTAGCGTAGGAGTACCGATCGTAGTTTATGAATAAGAGACTAAAAGAAATATTAAAAGAATACGAAGAAAGAAAACATAAAATTATCAAGGGAGATGAAAGTATGAATATCGTTGTATTGGCAGGTGGAACCAGTACAGAGAGAGAAATCTCCATCGTAACCGGAACCGGTGTATGCAAGGCACTTCGTCAGAAAGGACACAATGCCATTCTCGTAGATATTTTCTGTGGCCTGGAGCCGGTAGACTGGGATGAACCTTTCGGAGATAAAGATTATGAAGTAGATTCCGCAGCGGAATATATGAGAAGCTTTGACGATGATATCGAAAAGATCAAACGAACAAGAAGAAGCTTTTTCGGACCGAATGTCCTGGAACTGTGTCAGGCTGCTGACATTGTATTCATGGGTCTTCATGGCTCTAACGGAGAAGACGGAAAGGTTCAGGCAACTTTCGATCTTCTGGGAATCCGCTACACAGGAACCGGATACTTAAGCAGTGCCCTTGCCATGGATAAAGGCCTCACCAAGAAGATCTTTCTTATGGACCAGGTACCGACACCCAAGGGTGTTTCCATGCTGAAAGAAAACTGTACAAGAAACATCCAGGATCTTGGCATGGAATTTCCTGTTGTTGTAAAAACATGCTGCGGTGGTTCCAGTGTAGGTGTTTATATTGTAAACAACCAGAAAGAATATGAGGATGCCATTGACGGTGCCTATTCTTATGAGGATGAAGTCGTTGTTGAGGAATACATCAAAGGCCGGGAGTTTTCTGTTGCAGTTGTAGATGGCAAAGCTTATCCAATTATCGAGATCGCACCGAAGCAGGGCTTCTACGATTATAAGAACAAATATCAGGCAGGTTCCACAGTAGAGACCTGTCCGGCTGAGATTTCTCCGGAACTGACAGAGAAGATGCAGCACTATGCGGAGGCCGGTGCAAAAGCTCTCTGCATCGAAGGCTACGCACGTTTTGACTTCATGATGAAGGAAAACGGCGACATGTACTGCCTGGAAGCAAACACACTTCCGGGAATGACACCGACCAGCCTGATCCCGCAGGAAGCAAAAGTTCTGGGAATTGATTACCCGGATCTCTGTGAAGAGCTGATCCGCATTTCTCTTAAAAAATACAGCAAATAAAATATCTGACCATAACTCCTCCTGTTGACCGAAGCAGTTTCAGAACATGTTGATCTCTGAAATGCTGTAAATACAACAGGAGGAGTTTCTGGCAAAAGAAAGGATTTTATTCATGAAAAATCTTACATTGGAAAATATCACAAAAGTCTGCAATGGTACTTACCATGGCCCGCAGGAAAAACTTCAGGAAGAAGTGACTGCCATCACAACAGACAGCCGTAAAGTAGAAAAAGGCGGTCTTTTTGTTCCGGTAGTAGGAGAGCGTGTGGATGCCCACCGCTTTATTCCCCAGGTGATGGAAGCAGGTGCACTTGCAACCTTATCCGAGAGGGTCCTTGAAGGTGCTGACTATCCGTACATTCAGGTAGAATCTTCCCTTCAGGCAGTGAAGGACATTGCGGAGTTTTATCTGGAGCAGCTTGATATTCCGGTTGTGGGAATCACAGGAAGTGTTGGAAAAACCAGCACAAAAGAGGTGATCGCCTCTGTACTGAAAGAGAAATACCGCACCCTGAAAACCCAGGGGAATTTCAACAATGAACTGGGACTTCCGCTGACTGTATTCCGTCTCCGTGACGAGGATGAGATTGCGGTCCTGGAAATGGGAATCAGTGACTTCGGCGAGATGACCCGCCTTGCAAAGATCGCGAAACCGGACACCTGCGTGATCACAAACATCGGAACCTGCCATCTGGAAAATCTTGGAGACAGAGACGGTGTCCTGAAAGCAAAAACAGAGATCTTTAAATATGTGAAGAAAAATATCGTACTCAATGGTGATGACGATAAGCTTTCCACAGTAAAAGAATACAATGGTATCCGGCCGGTATTTTTTGGAAACGGAGAAAATGCTTCTGTCACCTGTGAAAATGTGGAGAGCCGTGGACTGAAAGGAATGAGCTGTGACATCTGTCTGAAGGGAAAAATGGCAGAGAACGGAGAGTTCCAGAAATTCCATGTAGATATCCCAATGCCAGGACGCCATATGGTTTCCAATGCGCTGGCAGCAGCAGCCATCGGCAGACTTTACGGACTGAATGCAGAGCAGATCAAAAAGGGTATCGAAAGCCTGGAGCCGGTCAGCGGAAGATTCAATATGATCGAGACCGACAAGTTCCTGATCGTAGATGACTGCTACAACGCAAACCCCATGTCCATGAAGGCATCTCTGGATGTTCTGCAGGACGGACTTGGAAGAAGAGTTGCCATTCTTGGAGATATGGGCGAGCTTGGAACCGACGAAGTTGCACTTCATGAAGGCGTTGGCGTTCATGCAGGTCACTGTAAGATCGACGCCTGCATCTGTGTTGGACCGCTTGCGGCACACATTGCGAAAAAGGCATCCGAGACCAATCCGGACCTGACAGTTATCCAGGAAAACGATCTGAAAAGCCTTCTTAAAAATCTGAACACCTATGTGAAACAGGGAGATACTATCCTTGTGAAAGCTTCTCATTTCATGAAATTTGAAAATGTAGTCAAAGCACTGCAGGAAATGTAAAAAGACCGAAAACCAGGCGATCATTTGACGAACGAAAATTCTTTCCAGCCAGGCGATATAGAAGTATAATATTCCTAAAGCAATGAGCAGTGCGTCCGGAACCGGTATCCGGTGCGTTGTAAAGCAAAACAGAATGACGTGTGGGTACTGCGGGCAGTGAAAAGGGAGGGGCTTATGCTGGAGATGATCATGAAGCTGAACATTCCGCTTTACGTCATGACATCCATGGGATGTATCGGTGGCCTTGGGATGCTGGCAACAAACCTTACCTACAGAAGAATGATCCGAAATACACAGCGATTACAGAATCTCAAAGAAAAATGGCTGAACCTGTGGAAGTCAAGAGACAGGCTCTGGCACAGAATGAACCGTTTTGTGTGGTATCCGTCTCTGCTATGTACGTTTCTTCTGGTCCTTTCTGTGATCCTTAACAGCAGGCTGGAACCTGGGAAAGGTCTGCCTATGCTTTATCTGTATATTGGTGCAGCTGTGCCTGTGACATTGCTGCTTCTGAGACAGGGACTGGATTTTTCCTACAAAGAAGAACTTGTGATGGCTTCCCTTGCAGATTACGTGGAACAGGTACGGACCTGGGTGGAAGAAATTCCAGTTCCCCAGAAGACAGATCCCGTTTTGCAGGAAGAGATCGTGGATCGGATCACAAGGAGCATCCGTCAGACTGCGGCAACAGGAAGCCATTTCAGCAAGATGCTTTCTCCGGAGGAGGAAGAGATCATGAGGGAGATCATAAGAGAATTTATGAAGGAGTAGAAGTGGACGCCGGAAGTTCAGAGAATGACACACGGCGATACCGGAATTACGGTGTGATATATAATATGATGAAAAAATCTCCGGCAGATACGGTTCCTGGTATCCTGCCGGAGATTTTTTTGTGTATTTGTGTAAGATAAGGATTCTTTGGCTGTCTGACTCTGCGGACTGGTTATCAGCCCATGGAGATCGGGCCGCCGCGGAGTTTGCCTGCAGTGGTGATTCTCTTGATGGCAACCATGTATGCAGCCATACGGAGCGTTACGTTCTTCTCCTGGCTGAGAGCATAAACTTCGTTAAATGCGGTAAGCATGATCTTCTGAAGCATCTTGTTAACTTCATCAAGATCCCAGGTAAGGTTCTGGATGTTCTGAACCCACTCGAAGTAGGAGACAACAACACCGCCTGCATTGGAAAGGATATCCGGGCATACGATGATTCCTCTGGAATTCAGGATCTCATCTGCCTCAACAGAAGTCGGTCCGTTGGCTGCCTCGATGATAAGTTTAGCCTGGATGCGTCCTGCGTTATCTTCTGTGATCTGGTTCTCAAGGGCGGCCGGGATCAGAACGTCGCATTTGCATGTGATCAGGCCGTCGTTGGTAATATGGGAAACGCCCTCTGCCTCGTATTTATCGAGAGTATTTCCTTCGGAAATAAATTTACGGATCGCCGGAATATCAAGTCCGTCCTCACAGTAAAGACCGCCGGTGTAATCACTGACCGCAACAACTTTCTGTCCATTCTTATAAAAGATCTCAGCGGCAGTTCCGCCGACATTTCCCATACCCTGAACAGCGATGGATGCTTTTGCCGGATCAATGTGGTTTTTTTCCATGCACTGGTAGGCGATGATGGTAACGCCACGTCCGGTAGCTTCCACACGGCCTACGGAGCCGCCGATCTCGATGGGTTTTCCGGTAACAACACCTGGAACCGTATGGCCGGTAAACATGCTGTAAGTGTCCATGATCCATGCCATAACCTCACCATTTGTATTAACATCCGGTGCAGGAATATCCTTATCTGGTCCGATGATCGGAAGGATACGTGTGGTATAACGACGGGTAAGACGTATAAGCTCCGCTCTGGAAAGCTTGGACGGATCAACTTTGATTCCACCCTTGGCACCGCCGTAAGGAATATTTACAACCGCACATTTAAAGGACATCCAGGCTGCAAGCGCTTTTACTTCGTCCATATCGGAATTCTGATGGTAACGGATGCCGCCCTTGCACGGACCACGTGCGCTGGAATGCTGAACACGGTATCCCTCGAATACCTTAATGGAGCCGTCATCCATACGGATCGGGATAGAAACCTTAAGTTCACGTTCCGGGTAGCAAAGTGTTGCGTAATCTTCGTAGCTGAGACCAAGAGCCTCTGCAGACTGCTTCAGGACAGAGAGCATATTGTCATAAGGATTATACTTTTTATCTGCCATTGTTACCACTCCTTTGAAAATAAATATTTTTTCTCTTTGATTTAAGAATAATATTATTCATCTGATGGGGTGAGTATATCATGCTATATCTGAAAAGTAAATAATTTTATTCATAAAAATATATACAAAAATATTTATATCTTTTTTGGCGTTTTCACATAAGCCTGTGATAAAATAAAAAAACTGAAACATGCAGGTTTCCCAAACTGCTGTGACCAGTGATAATTATGACGGGGAGGATATTTCATGGAGAATCGGTTACAGAATCTGATCATTTCAGCACAGCTGACACCAAAGGAAAAAGAGGTTGCGGATTACGTCCTTGAGAATCTGCAGAAATGCTGTTTTATGACATCAACAGAGCTGGCCGGAGAATTGAATGTGAGTTATTCCTCCGTGATCCGGCTTACCAAGACGCTGGGATTTACCGGATATCCGGATTTTCAGAATTTTTTGCGGGAAACTTATGCAGAACAGTCCAGAGATGTGGACACCGGAATTCTCATCCCCGCGGAGCGCATTGAGGCGATCAAGAAAAAAGAGCACAAGGCAACAGTCCAGGATACGGTATGCGCCTATACCCTCAGCAATATACAGAGCACCATTGCCAGTAATACCGAAGAACAGTACCGTAAGGCCAGCAGTATTCTCATCAACAGTGGGGTGAAATACATTTTTTCTTCAAGAGGATCTACCTGTGTGGGGGAATTTCTGAATACGATCCTGCGGCAGACGCTTCCCCACGTATACAATTACGGAAGCCACGGGCAGAACATGTTTGACTTTGCCAGCGACCTGGGGAAAGGCGATGCGGCGGTTTTTATCACCTATTCCCGGTATTCCAGGCTGATGTATCTCACTGCGGAGATGGTACATAAGCAGGGGGCTTCCATTATCCTTCTGACAGACAAACCTACCTGCGAAGCAGCCAAGTTCGCGGATGTGGTACTGACTGCCAGAGGTGACAGCAGTGAATTCTATAATTCCTATGTTGCAGGAATGTTTGCCGCAGAAATGCTCTGCGCCTATATATGCAGGGAAACGAATTACTCCAATCAGGAGCTTCTGGAGCGCATTGATGAATATACTTCCCAGATCGGAAACTTCTGAAAAAAGAAAACGCAGGATAAGCATTTGTAGCTTTCCTGCGTTTGCTTCAATCTTCCTCGATCACCTGGATCTCCAGATAATCAAATTCAATATGTTCAATGAAATTATCCTGATAAAAACGTGCCTTGTCATGTTTCTTGAAATCCCGCACCGTGGCATCCAGCCAGATCGGGTTTCCCAGATCCATCTGATAGCAGATTTCCTCAAGTCCGTGAAAAATCTTGTGTGTTCTGGTATCATCGCTGTCATCACAGACTACCGTGTCCTGCAGCATATGATTATCTTTCCATATTTTTCCCCATAAACGAAACATAAATATTACCTCCGTATCGTAACTGCCCAGGCCGGCAGAAGTTTTTGGATCGATCGTCTGACATGCCCTTCAGTATAGCGGATTTTGCAGGGAAAGTAAAGTTCAGGGCGGATTCCTGTTTTGTACATAAAACAATGCACCGGGCCGCTTCACTTTTATTGACTAATGTGTAAAAATCCTCTATAATAAACAAAATTGTGAAAAAAGAATTATTATAGATTGGAGGAACCGAAATGAAACTTTACGATACCGGTGTCTATCTTCAGAACGGCCAGGAAATCATTCCTGAGAACCAGGCGAACCTGCCTGTAGCGAAAGAAGAGGCTGCCAGGAATACCATCGCATATTCTATTCTCAAGGCTCACAATAAATCGGATAACATGGAGAAACTTCAGATCAAATTCGACAAACTGACTTCCCATGATATCACATTTGTAGGAATTATCCAGACTGCAAGAGCTTCAGGACTTGAGAAATTCCCGGTACCATATGTACTGACCAACTGCCACAACTCTCTCTGTGCAGTAGGCGGAACCATCAATGAAGATGACCATATGTTTGGACTCACCTGTGCCAAGAAGTACGGCGGAGTTTACGTACCGCCTCATCAGGCAGTTATCCATCAGTTTGCAAGAGAAATGCTTGCAGGCGGCGGAAAGATGATCCTCGGTTCCGACAGCCATACAAGATACGGAGCACTTGGAACCATGGCTATGGGCGAGGGCGGACCGGAGCTTGTTAAACAGCTTCTCTGTCAGACTTATGACATCAATATGCCAGGCGTTGTAGCTATCTACCTGAAAGGCACACCACGCCCGGGCGTAGGACCGCAGGACGTTGCACTGGCCATCATTGGAGAAGTTTTTGCCAATGGTTATGTGAAGAACAAAGTTATGGAGTTCGTAGGACCAGGCGTTGCCAACTTAAGCGCAGATTTCCGTATCGGAATCGACGTTATGACAACAGAGACCACCTGCCTTTCCTCCATCTGGCAGACAGACGCGAAGATCGAGGAGTTCTATGCGATCCACGGAAGACCGGAAGATTACAAAGAACTGAAACCAGGCAATGTTGCATACTATGACGGCTGCGTGGAGATCGACCTCAGTGAGATCAAACCAATGATCGCAATGCCGTTCCACCCGAGCAACACCTACACCATCGACGAACTGAAAGCGAACCTGGACGACATTCTCGCAGACGTGGAGAAGAGAGCACAGGTAAGCCTGGATGGAAAAGTTCCGTTCACATTAAGAGACAAGGTAGTTGATGGCAAGCTTTATGTTGAGCAGGGAATCATCGCCGGCTGTGCCGGTGGTGGATTCGAGAACATCTGTGCAGCAGCAGACATCCTCAAAGGCAAAAACATCGGCCACGATGCCTTTACCTTAAGTGTATATCCGGCAAGTACCCCGATCTACATGGAGCTGGCTAAGAATGGTGTCCTTGCAGAACTTATCGGAACAGGTGCAGTTGTCAAAACCGCATTCTGCGGACCATGCTTCGGTGCCGGCGATACACCTGCAAACAATGCGTTCAGTATCCGTCACACAACCAGAAACTTCCCGAACCGTGAAGGCTCCAAGATCCAGAACGGCCAGATTTCCTCTGTTGCACTTATGGATGCACGTTCCATTGCAGCTACAGCAGCAAACAAGGGATTCCTTACATCTGCAGAGGAGTTTGACGGAAGCTATTCCGAGCATAAATATTACTTTGACAAATCTATTTATGAGAACCGTGTATTTGACAGCAAGGGCGTAGCAGATCCGAGCGTAGAGATCCAGTTTGGACCGAACATCAAAGACTGGCCGGAAATGGCTGCACTTGCAGACAATCTGATCCTGAAAGTTGTTTCCGAGATCCATGATCCGGTTACCACAACCGACGAGCTGATCCCATCTGGTGAGACATCTTCTTACCGTTCCAATCCGCTCGGACTTGCAGAGTTCACACTCTCCAGAAAAGATCCGGAGTACGTTGGCCGTGCGAAGGCGATCCAGGCAGCACAGAAGGCGATCCAGGCAGGCAACTGTCCGGCAGAAGCTGTTCCGGAACTGAAACCGGTGATCCAGACCATCAACAAGACATATCCGGATGTAGACAAGACCAACCTTGGTGTAGGAAGCACTATTTTTGCAGTGAAACCTGGCGACGGTTCTGCCAGAGAGCAGGCAGCATCCTGCCAGAAGGTACTTGGCGGCTGGGCAAACATTGCCAATGAGTATGCAACCAAGAGATATCGTTCCAACCTGATCAACTGGGGTATGCTTCCATTTTTGATCCCTGCCGGAGACCTTCCGTTTAAGAACGGAGACTTCCTGTTCTTCCCGGGAATCCGTAAAGCAGTTGAGGAAAAAGCAGACGTGATCAAAGGCTACACCGTTGACGGAGACAACCTGAAAGAGTTCGAGGTAACACTTGGCGAGCTTACGGACGATGAGAGAGAGATCATTCTCAAAGGCTGTCTGATCAATTATAACCGTAAATAAAATACAGAATATTTTTCGAAAGGCCGACGATGCGAAGATCGTCGGCCTTTTTCGACAAAATGTAATAAAAAATTAAAAAACTGTGTCATGGAAAAATTGCTGAAAATACGGGAATATGGTATGATAATATATAAAAGTGTAAAATTCTGTAAAATATACACAATTATCAGGTGAATGAAATGGAGGTGCCGATTATTATTTCTGATGAGAATAACAAGTCAGAGATTTCCAGCAGAAAAAAATTAAAAAACAGACTCACCACAGGTACGTTTGCCCTTCTGATCGCTCTTCTTGCGGTCGTTTCCGCAACGTATGCGTGGTATGTATATAACACAGGCCGCCATACAACGAAAGTCCGTATGGCAGCAGGTGCCGTAGGAGAAGTAAGCGAGATCGCACCGGAAGACATAAGTGATGGAGAAGATGTGGGCAGTCAGGAAGCAGAGGAGATTCTGAATGATGGGGAGACCAGCGTGGAACAGCCGGACAGTGCAGATGCATCGGATACATCGAATCCTCAGGTAGAAATTGTTCTTCCGCAGAAAAACGTTTTTATACCGGTTTCAGAATTTCTTCCTGTTCAGGAGCGGGAAGAATTGCTTTCGCTCATTTCTCATGATGAGGTTTATCTTGTTCATATCAGGGACGATTCAGAAATGCAATATTCCATTTTTTTTAATCAGGCCCTGGAACAGAAGGATGTGTGCTTATATCGTTTTGATTCAGAAGAAAATAAAGTAGTGGATGCTGATTCGGTACAGGATGTAATGAGCTTTGATGAAAATAATAGGACTCTTGTACTGAATACAAAGGATTCCTCAGATTATGTTCTTGTGATTTCAAATGCGGAGAAATATAAGGAACTGGGGTATACTGCGTCGATTGCTGCTGCACAGCAGCAGACTGAACCATCTGAGACCGGGGAAGAAGAGACGGAAAACAAAGCAGCAACAGAAGTTGCTCTTACTTCTGTGATTTTGAAGCCAGATTCGGAGCTGGAGACTGTACCGGTCGCATTTTTGGAGTATTTAAGTGATCTGGATGTCTGCTCTGTGACGCTTGTCTATGCGGATGGTTCGGAAAAAATGCTGGATAAAGAGGATGGGCGCTATGAATGCTCTGCAGAGCATGCGGATGAAGAGGATGCAGAAGGGACCGTTCGAAGAACTTATCATGTTGTGGTAAAAGAACTGGCAACCGGAGCGGTGTTTGAAGATACGGAAAGTGTCGAAATCGGAAGAAAGGATCCGGTTGAGATAAAGACGGAGGATATGACTACCGTAATGCTGGAGGGCAGAAAAAAGTGGATGATGGTTCAGTCTGTTCCGGATGTTTCCGGTCGTTATGCTATGAACTGCGATAAAGGAATTGAGAAGATTTACTATGTTTCAGATGACGGTGATCTGACCTGCGCAGAAGATTCTTTCCAGCTCCAGGCAGGCGAGAAGTATACGTTTCTGATTAAACTTCAATAGGGACGGTGTTTTCCGGTACTTTTATTATCACCGGTGGCTGTTCTTGATGGAAGTAAGTTGCTTCAGGCAATTTGACTTAAAGTTAATGTAATAAATGTAGAAAATAAAAAACAAATCCCCAGTCAGGAGAAATGTCATTCAGACAATAACCTGCCTGGGGATTTTTATCGAAAAGATTAAGTTAAAGCCAGTTATCGGACATGTGCTATCCTATAAACAGACTACCGGTAAGCACTCTGTTAAATCAAACCAGGAAATTTACGACAGGATCAGAGGGGAGGATAATGACAGATAACACAAAATGGCTACTGGGAAGTTACAGACCACAAAAAACCGTCTGTAGGCTGATAAAAAAAGAATTTACAGAAAATAATAAAAAATATAAATAAATAATAAAATATATACACATAAAACGAAGAATGACAAAAATATTAAAGAAAAAATTTAAAAATGTATTGACAAAACGAACTAACGATGGTATTATAAGACCATCAAAAAGAACAAGAGAAAAAACAAAACAAAGAAATTAAAAAATCAGAAATTCATTCAATTCATAGCATAGATGCACATGAAAGGATGAAGAAAGGAAAAGGTGATTCCAGTGGGAACATAACAATCACATCCATCAATATGAGAGTGACAGGAACCGGATTTCCTGCAAGAAAGACCTGATACATATCACATAATGATAACCCTTAAGAACACAATCATTTCTCTCATAAGATATAAATAAGAACCTCTTAAATCTTACTTATATTTTAACTGAAGTTAAGATGAGAGAAATAAGAAAGTTAAGGAAATCAGTATTTCAGGTAATATAGAATCGGTAACTCATATTGAACAACTGTCACACACCTGAGACAAAGATTTCAGGAAATATGTAAAGAAATATTTCCCGAAAGAGTAAAACCCTCAGCTCACCGGTTCGTTGGAAAGAAGAGATTCCAGGAACAGAAGTGAAGATGAGAACGATACTTTGAAATGCATATCAGATTCATCAGGATATGGATTGAAGCTTTGCATCAGAAGAATATCTGATAGGATATTAAGATCGAAGAAACGGGCAGGAACTTTTTTCAGGATACTTTAAAGAACTGCAGAGGAGAAAATCCCAATAGGTCGATTTGAATCAGCAGATCACGAAGTACAGAGATGACAAACGGTTTTGAATTTAAGAAGTTAAGTCCAGAATTGTTGAGGAAACAGAAAGAAGTATAACCACCGAAATTCTTCAAAAAAGGAAATCGAACTTCGGAAAAAACGATTTCAATCCTATACAACTTTCTAAATAATCGAAAAGATATACTTACATATATCAATCGCTTATGAGCAGGAAATAAAAAAGAAGAGAGAACGTAGAAAAAGAAAAGTGTATAAAATTGAATAAAGAGAATCGAAATTATTTTATAATCATATAAAATCAGAAATTTCGGTTGACAGAAAATCATATAACCAGAAAACATTATTCAAAAAACAAAGAGGAAGAAAAATTGAATAACGAAGAGTGTTGAGACGGTCATCATTTTTGAAATTATTAAAGTAAAAAGTGATGACCGTCTCATTTTCTGTTATGTTAATTGTTATATTTACCAGTTGCCAGTATCGATATCTTCCGTTATACTTCATGAAGAAAGGAAACCCAAAAATAACAGCAGTGGTGAAAACATATGTGGAACAATCAGATCAACGAAAATATTTTATATGAAGATAAAGAAATTCTTGTATGCAGGAAACCGTCGGGAATGCCGGTACAGGCAGCGAGAATCGGAACCATGGATATGGAAAGTGCCCTGAAGAACTATCTGGCACAGAAAACACCTGGAAAGATTCCATATCTGGCAGTGGTCCATCGCCTGGATCAACCGGTGGAAGGTGTCCTTGTATTTGCAAAAACTCAGGGAGCAGCAGGGAATCTAAGCAAACAGATAATGGCAGGCGGCGCAGGTAAATATTATCTGGCAGTAACTGAAGGTGTGCCAGGAAAGCAGGAAGGAATTTTTATTGACTATCTGAAAAAAAACGGAAAAGCCAACATGTCTCAGGCAGTACCGGAAAATACACCTGGAGCAAAAAAAGCAATTCTCCATTATAGAGTCCTTGATCAAAAAGAAATGAATGGAAAATCCCGTGCTCTTCTTAAAATCAAACTGGAAACAGGACGTCATCACCAGATCCGTGTACAGCTTTCACATGCGGGAATTCCTCTTCTTGGAGACCGAAAATACAACCCTTCAGGGGAAAAAGGTACTTCTCTTGGCTTATGTTCCTGCGGTCTGGAATTTAAACACCCGAAAACAGGAAAAATAATGAAATTTGAAACAGAGCCGCAGGGAACTGCATTTCTGGATTTTGTGAAAAAACTGTAAAAACTCTGGACGGAAAAGCGAAAAAGTGTATAATGTAAAAAGCGAGTAACCAAATGTAAGAGTTTTGTAAAGTATAAGTTACTGTAGACGGATAATGCAGACGATGAAGAACAGTAACCAGCGAGGAAGAGGAGATTAAAATGAGAAGAGCTGCAGTAGCGTCGGTAGCCTTGTTGGCTACGGTAACCCTGCTGACAGGATGCCAGAAAGAAGAAGCAGAGAAGCTTGTTGCACCGCTTGTAGCAGATGCCCAGGAAACCCCGGAAGCCAAGAAAGCAGAAGAGAAAAAGAGTCCACTCATCCCGGAGATCGACGATAACCTTTCTATTGAAGAAGGTGCCAGAATAGCTGTTGTCAGCAAATGCAAAAAAGGCGAATTCTGGGATAAAGTGAAAGAAGGAATGGAAGCTGCTGTCAAAGATGTGAATGAGGCATACGGCTTCAAGAAAGACAAGCAGATCACAATGACTTTCGAAGGACCGGATAACGAGGAAGATGTAGAAAGTCAGATCAATACTCTTGATGCGGTAATTGCCGAGAATCCATCTGTAGTATGCCTTTCTGCCGGAGACATGGATTCCTGCCAGGCACAGCTGGAAGCTGCCAAAGAAAACGGCATTCCTGTGATCGCATTTGATTCTAATGTCAGCGATACGAAACTGGTCAGAGCTTTTCGGGGAACAGACAATACACAGATTGGTAAGTACGCTGCATATAAGCTTGGAAGCGCCATTGGAAAAATGGGAAATGTAGCAATTTTTTCCGCACAGGAGAAGACCCAGAGTTCACAGGAGCGTGTAAAGGGATTTCTGGATAATATCGCAAATTATACAGACATTAAAGTTGTAGAAACTGTATATTCTGATCAGGTTGATGATATGAAAGAAGCGATGAAAGAAGTTCTGGATAAATATCCTGCACTGGATGGAGTTTTCTGCACCAATGCCAATGTTTCCGAGATGTTTCTGGAAGTAAATAAAGACAACGGTGAGAATAAAGTTGCCATGATAGGTGTGGATGCCACCAGCAAACAGCAGGAAGCAATCAAAAACGGACAGGAGCTTGGAGTTCTTTCACAGAATCCGTATGCAATGGGATATCAGACCATGTGGGCAGCCATTCAGTCCACCGCACCGAAGAAAGAAACAAAAATTGAGAAAAAAGTTTTACTTGACCCTGCATGGATCGACGCAGAAAACCTTGGAAGCGAAGATTACGCAAATTATATATATAACTGACAGGCAGCAAATGTAAAGAGAATCAAAAGCCAGAAGATCAAAAGCCATTTACCAGATGAAAACGTAAAAAGTGATTTCATCTGGCAGATGGCTTTTTTGTGCTGTGTGGAACATTTTTTGTGAATAAAAACAAAAAATATGAACAGAATAAACAAATAAAAAGTTTGCGAAAAAATGGTAAAAATATAACGAATTTGACGATTTTTTGACGCAAAAAGAATATATTTTTCGTTAAATTGCATAATAAACATTGTTTTAGATAAAAAGTTGTGGTACAATTTGGATATGCAGAGAGGCGGTGATCAGATGATCCAGGAAACGATCAAGGCAGTGAAAGAGGCGGAGGCAAAAGCACAGCAGAAAATAAAAGACGCATCCGTCCGTGCACAGAACATCATCAGCGAAGCTGAGAAAGAGGCGGAGGAGATTATCAGAAAAGCGGAAATAACCGCAGGTGAACAGGCGGCATCTGATATGAAAGCAGCCGAAGAACGTGCACACAGTACAGAGAACACTGTCGTTGGACAGGCAGAGGAGGAGCTTGCAGCTTTGAAAAAGAAAGCGGAGTCGAGGCATGAGCAGGCCATCCAGACAGTAATGGACAGTTTGTTCTGAGAGGGGGAATGCGAAAATGGCAGTATTGCAGATGCAGCGAATCAGTATCTGCGCAATGAAGAAGAACCGTAAGGCCATATTGGAAGAACTGCAGTCACTTGGAGTATTGGAGATCGATGCGGCGGAACTGGACCCGGAACTTAAGACCATGGATACCATGAATGCCAGACTGATCTTCGAAAAGAACGCATCCCTGTGCGATCAGGCAATCGAGATTCTGGATGAATTTTCGAAGGAGAAGGGATCTATGCTGGCATCCCTGGCAGGAAAGCCTCTGATCGGAAGAAAGCAGGAGGAAGAAGCCATCCGGGATCAGGAAGAGATCCTGAGGACAGCCAGAGAGATCCAGGGGTACCGGAAGAAACTCACAGAGAACAGCGCAGCGGTAGTTAAGATCGAACAGCAGGAAGCGGCACTTGCTCCATGGCTGGATCTGGATATCCCCATGAATTCGCAGGGAACAGCGAAAACGGCAGTACTTGTGGGAAGTATTGACGGGAATGTAACTCTGGACCAGGTATACAGTCAGCTGGCAGTGGACGCACCACAGCTTGAAGCTTTTGACATCCAGGAAATCTCAAATGATGCCGGTAAGCTGAGCCTGGTGGTTGTCTGTCTGAAGACACAGGCACAGGAGATGGAAGAAGCACTCCGCATGCAGGGATTCGCAAGACCGGCACAGCTGGTATCAGAGGTTCCGGCACAGGAACTGGAGAACCTTAAGAATGAAGTGGTGCGCATCCAGGAAGAATCCGAACAGATCCGGGAGCAGATCCGTGATCTTCATGACAGGAAGAATTCCCTTCAGCTTGTATCCGATTACTTCCGGATCCGTGCACAGAAATATGAAGTTTTAGGTCAGCTCCGCCAGTCAGAGAGCACTTTTTTTGTGACAGGATATCTTCCGAAGAAACAGGTTCCCGCAATGGAGAAACGGCTTACGGAGAAGTACGATATTGTTTTTGAAGCAGAAGATGCTGATGGAGAAAATGTTCCGGTTGCCCTTCAGAACAGCAGATTCGGAGCGGCAGGAGAAGGAGTTCTTGCAGCGTTTGGTCTTCCCGGAAAGGGAGAGATCGATCCGTCCACCATTATGACAGCCTGCTATGTATTCCTTTTCGGACTGATGCTATCAGATGCAGCCTACGGACTGATCGTGTTTGCGGTCTGTCTGGGAGTGCTTCTGAAATTCCCCAGAATGGAAAGCGGAATGCAGAAATCCATCCGGCTGTTCATGTACTGTGGACTGTCCACTTTGTTCTGGGGCGTAATGTTTGGCGGATATTTCGGAGATTTTATCGATGTATTCTCAAGAGTATATCTGCATAAACCGGTCACTGTGAAGCCGGTATGGTTTGCACCGTTGAATGAGCCTATGAGACTTCTAGTGTTCTCCATGCTGTTTGGCCTGATCCATATGTTCCTTGGAATGGGACTTAAGGGCTACATGCTGATCCGTGACAGAAAATATCTCGACTTTTTCTGCGATGTAGTACTCTGGTTCATGCTCCTTATGGGACTGATCCTTATCTTTATCCCGAGCAGCATGTTCCGTTCTATTTCTCAGATGAACTTGAACCTTCCGCCCGCAGTGATACAGGTGGGCAAATGGATGGCCATCATCGGAGCAGTGGGAATTCTCTTCATGTCAGGAAGAGATAAGAAGAATCCGTTCCTCCGGCTGGCGCTTGGAGCTTACGACCTTTATAACATCACAGGATGGGTCAGTGATATCCTTTCCTATTCCAGACTTCTTGCTCTGGGACTGGCTACCGGTGTTATTGCGTCGGTTATGAACCAGATGGGCAGTATGCTGGGAGACAGTATTTTTGGATGGATCGTATTTATTCTTGTATTTGTGATTGGTCATACGTTTAACCTTCTGATCAATCTTCTGGGTGCATACGTGCACACCTGCCGATTACAGTACGTAGAGTTCTTCGGCAAATTCTTTGAGGGCGGAGGAAAAGAGTTCCACCCCTTCCGCGAAAATACAAAATATGTAGATATTAAGGAGGATTAATATTATGAGTGGTATCGTTTGGGCATTATTGGGAGCAGCAATTTCCGTAGCTCTTGCAGGTATTGGTTCCGCTATCGGCGTTGGTACAGCCGGCCGTGCAGCAGCAGGCGTTGTAACGGAAGATCCGGACAAATTTGCCAAGGTTCTGCTTCTTCAGCTTCTTCCTGGTACCCAGGGTATTTACGGACTGCTGGTAGCATTCCTTGCACTTTCCAAGGTCGGGATCCTGGGCGGCGGTGTTGCCGATATTTCTCTGGAAACCGGACTTATGATCTTTGTGGCATGTCTCCCGATCGCCATTGCAGGCCTTCTTTCCGCGATCCATCAGGGAAAAACTTCCGTAGCTTCCATCGGCATCGTAGCCAAGAAGCCGGAGCAGTTCGGTAAAGCTATGCTTTTCCCGGCAATGGTTGAGACATATGCGATTCTGGCTCTTCTGATCTCTATTCTTGCAGTCAGCGGAATTCAGGTTTGATTCATCAGGAGGGGCAGATCATGACAGGATTAGAGAAGATGGTAAGCCAGATTCTTGAAGAAGCCGATGCTTCTGCAGCCGTTATGATCAGTGACGCGGAGAAAAAAGCCGCGGAGATCCTCGGGGAAGCCGGAGAAAAAGCTGATAAGATTCGGCAGCAGAGGGAAGAACAGTCCAGGGCAAAGGTGAAAAGCTATGAAGAGCGGACAGCTTCCGCCGCAGATATGAAGAAACGTACCGCAGTTCTTGCAGCCAAGCAGGAGCTGATCGGGAAGGTGATTGCGGATGCCTGTGACCGTGTGAAGAATCTGGATGAAGGAAAATATTTTGAGATCCTTAAGAGTATGGCAGAGAAATATCTGCTTCCAAGAGAAGGAGAGATCTGTTTTTCAAAGAAGGATCTGGAACGTATGCCGGCGAATTTCCGTGAGGAGATTAAAGGCCTGGCACAGAAAAAAGGCGGCACACTGGAGATTTCCGGTGAAGCCAGAAATATAGACGGAGGTTTTATCCTGGTATACGGCGGCATTGAGGAAAACTGTTCCATTGATGCCATGTTTGCAGAGAAACGGGATGAACTTCTGGATCAGGTAAGAAAGATTTTGTTTGCGTAAAACACCATCGCAAAAAGGAGGGCGTGAAATATGTTTGGTGAAGATTATGCCTATGCGGTGGCGCGGATACGTGTTCTGGAGACCGGACTTCTGAATCAGGCGGCGATCGAACAGCTTCTGGCATGTCAGGATGAGCAGCAGTGCCTTCAGATCCTTACAGAGAAGGGCTGGGGAAACGGTGATCCTGCAGCCGGTGCGGACGCCATTCTTTCCAGGGAGCGAGAAAAGATCTGGGAGATCATGGATTCGCTGGTAGCGGACCGATCTGTTTTTTCCGTTCTCTCTTATCAGGATCTTTTCCATAACCTGAAAGCGGCTGTGAAGGCCAGCATCCTGGATGGGACAACGCCGAATATTTTTTTCAGCGACTGTGCCATTGACGGCGAGGATATGGTGAAATTCCTGAAGGATAAAGAATACGACCGTTTTCCGGAAGATATGCGAGAAGCGGCAAGAGAAGCCTATGAGACCTTTTTGCACACAAGAGATGGACAGCTTGCGGATATTATCGTAGACCGGGCGGCACTGGATGCCATAAGAGCGGCCGGGGAGAGATCGAAAGAAGAGATCGTCCGGCAGTATGCGGAATCTACAGTTGCGGTAGCAGATATCCGGATCGCAGTCCGTGCCTGCAAAACAGGAAAAAGTTCGGACTTCATGAAAAAAGCTATGGCAGAATGTGACACACTGGATAAGGAAAGACTGATCCACGCTGCAGTCAGCGGAATGGATCAGATCATGAGTTATCTGGCAGAAACGAAATACGGGGACGGAGCTCTGGCACTGGCGGAATCGGCTTCCGCTTTTGAGAGATGGTGTGACAACCAGATCATGGAGACTATCCGACCTCAGCTGTACAATTCATTTTCACTGGGACCGCTGGTAGCCTATGTGCTCGCCCGTGAGAATGAGATCAAGACGGTGCGGATCATTCTCACCGGAAAGCGCAGCGGCCTTCCGGAAGAGTTTATCCGGGAAAGGGCAAGGGAAATGTATGTATAAGATCGCGGTTTTGGGTGATTATAACAGCATTTACGGGTTTGCGGCGCTTGGCCTTGATACCTTTCCGGTGGAAGATCCCGCAGAGGGAAAAGAGAAGCTAAACCGTCTGGCAGCCGGTGAATATGCGGTTATTTATATTACGGAACAGCTGGCAGCCCAGCTTTCCGCTGAGATCAGTAAATACAGTGAAGCGCTGATGCCGGCGATCATTCAGATACCGGGAATTGCCGGAAATACAGGCGCAGGAATTGAAAATGTAAAGAAATCTGTGGAGACGGCAGTTGGCTCCGATATTCTTTTCAGCAATGAGTGACAAGAAAGCAGGTGATTGGTTCAGATGAGCAGAGGGACCATTAAGAAGGTAGCAGGACCGCTGGTAATTGCCAAAGGTATGCGAGATGCGAATATGTATGACGTGGTTCGTGTAAGCAGCCAGCGTCTGATCGGTGAGATTATTGAGATGCATGAAGATGAGGCTTCCATACAGGTATATGAGGAGACTTCAGGACTTCGCCCGGGAGAACCGGTAGAGTCTATGGAAGTTCCCCTTTCCGTGGAACTGGGACCTGGCCTTATCACAAGTATTTACGATGGAATCCAACGTCCGCTGGATGACATTATGAAAGTAGCAGGCAGCAACAACCTGAAACGAGGTGTTGAGGTACCTGCACTGAAGCGGGATAAAAAATGGAATTTCGTCCCGGTCGCAAAAGTGGGAGATGAGCTGGAAGGCGGCGATGTTCTCGGAACCGTTCAGGAGACCATCGTTGTTACACAGAAGATCATGGTACCACCCAATATGAAAGGTACTCTGAAAGAAATCAGATCCGGTGAGTTTACCGTAGATGAGACCGTTGCAGTTCTTTCCACGGCAGACGGAGATAAAGAACTGACACTGATGCAGCACTGGCCGGTACGACGTGGCCGTCCATACAAGAAAAAACTTCCGCCGGCAAAACCTCTGGTAACAGGCCAGCGTGTTATTGATACCATGTTCCCAATCGCCAAGGGTGGTGTGGCAGCAGTTCCTGGCCCGTTCGGAAGCGGCAAGACCGTTATCCAGCATCAGCTTGCAAAATGGGCAGAGGCAGATATCGTAGTTTATATCGGCTGCGGTGAGCGTGGAAACGAGATGACAGACGTTCTGAACGAGTTTCCGGAGTTGAAAGACCCGAAAACCGGACAGTCTCTGATGGAGAGAACTGTTCTGATCGCAAACACCTCAGATATGCCGGTTGCGGCACGTGAGGCTTCTATTTATACAGGTATTACTATTGCGGAGTATTTCCGTGATATGGGTTACTCTGTAGCACTGATGGCAGATTCCACTTCCAGATGGGCCGAGGCTCTCCGTGAGATGTCCGGACGACTGGAGGAGATGCCAGGTGAGGAAGGTTACCCGGCGTATCTGGGTTCCCGTCTTGCACAGTTCTACGAGCGTGCCGGACACGTGATCTGTAATGGAAAAGACGGAAGAGAAGGTGCCCTGACAGCTATCGGTGCGGTATCTCCTCCAGGTGGTGATATTTCCGAGCCTGTTTCCCAGGCAACACTTCGAATCGTGAAGGTATTCTGGGGACTGGATGCAAACCTTGCATACAAACGTCACTTCCCGGCAATCAACTGGCTGACCAGTTATTCCCTGTATCTGGACAGTGTAGGTGGATGGTTTGATGAAAATGTGGCGCCGGACTGGATGGAGCTCCGTCAGAGAATGATGACCCTTCTCCAGGAAGAGGCAGAGCTGGAGGAGATCGTAAAGATGGTAGGTATGGATGCACTTTCTCCGGGCGACCGCCTGAAAATGGAAGCAGCCCGTTCCATCCGCGAGGACTTCCTTCATCAGAACTCTTTCCATGAGATCGATACCTATACATCTCTGGAAAAACAGCACAACATGATGCGCCTGGTACTTGCATTCTATGATGCAGGCCTGGATGCGCTGAAACAGGGTGCAGATATCAATGATATCGTAAAACTGCCGGTACGTGAGCAGATCGGCCGTTACAAATATACAAAAGAAGATCAGCTGGCAGCGGAATATGAGAAGGTAACCCGCCAGCTTGCAGCAGAGACTGCGGAACTTCTGGGAAAGGAGGGCCTGTAAAATGCCAAAAGAATATAGGACCATACAGGAAGTTGCCGGCCCTTTGATGCTGGTACGAGGCGTTGAAGATGTGGCATTTGACGAGCTGGGTGAGATTGAGCTTGCCGATGGCGAAACAAGAAGATGCCGTGTTCTGGAGATTGACGGAAGCAATGCGCTGGTACAGTTGTTTGAGAGTTCCACAGGTATCAACCTTTCCAACAGTAAAGTACGTTTTCTGGGACGAAGCATGGAGCTTGGTGTATCCGGCGATATGCTGGGCCGTGTCTTTGACGGACTGGGCCGTCCCATTGATGACGGTCCGGAGATCCTTCCGGAAGAGAGAAGAGATATCAATGGCCTGCCGATGAATCCGGCAGCCAGAAGTTATCCGGAGGAGTTTATCCAGACCGGTGTATCCGCTATTGACGGACTGAACACCCTGGTACGTGGGCAGAAACTTCCGATCTTCTCCGCATCCGGTCTTCCTCATGCACAGCTTGCGGCACAGATCGCGAGACAGGCGAAGGTTCGCGGAAAAGACGAGCAGTTCGCCGTTGTATTTGCTGCCATGGGTATCACTTTTGAGGAGTCAAACTTCTTCGTAGAGAGCTTTAAGGAAACTGGGGCTATAGACCGTACTGTTCTTTTTGTAAACCTGGCAAATGACCCGGCTGTTGAGCGTATCGCTACTCCGCGAATGGCACTGACAGCAGCAGAGTATCTTGCCTTCGAAAAAGACATGCACGTTCTTGTAATCCTTACAGATATCACAAACTATGCGGATGCTCTCCGTGAGGTTTCTGCAGCACGTAAAGAGGTTCCGGGCCGTCGTGGATATCCCGGATACATGTATACAGACCTTGCTTCTCTCTACGAGCGTGCAGGCCGTCAGAAAGGAAAAGCAGGAAGTATCACCATGGTTCCGATCCTGACCATGCCTGAGGATGACAAGACCCATCCGATCCCTGACCTTACCGGTTACATCACAGAGGGACAGATCATTCTGAGCCGTGAGCTTTACCGTAAAGGAATCACACCGCCCATTGATGTTCTTCCGTCTCTGTCACGACTGAAAGATAAAGGTATCGGTGAGGGTAAGACAAGAGCAGACCATGCCAACACCATGAACCAGCTGTTTGCCGCATATGCCCGTGGTAAAGAGGCCAAAGAGCTGATGACCATTCTTGGTGAGGCTGCCCTCTCTGACATTGACCTGATCTATGCGAAATTTGCGGATGCTTTTGAGAAGGAATATGTTTCCCAGGGCTATCAGGCAAACCGTGATATCGAGGAAACCCTGGCCATCGGCTGGAAGCTGCTTTCCATTCTTCCGAGAAGCGAGCTGAAACGTATCGATGACAAATTCCTTGACCAGTATTACGGAAAAGTATAAAGGGGGGATGATTTGTGGCATCAACACAGGTGAATCCTACCCGTATGGAGCTTACGAAGCAGAAAAAGAAGCTGGTGACTGCAGTCCGTGGCCATAAGCTTCTGAAGGATAAGCGGGACGAGCTGATGCGACAGTTCCTGGATCTGGTGCGCGAGAACATGGAGCTGCGTAAAAAAGTAGAGGCTGGTATCCGAAGTGCCAACACCAATTTTGTCATTGCAAAAGCCGGAATGTCGGAGGAGACTCTGAACACTGCTCTGATGGCTCCCAAGCAGGAAGTCTATCTGGAAACCGGCAAAAAGAATGTCATGAGTGTGGATATTCCTGTTTTTGAATACAAAACAAGAACACCGGACGCCAACGATATCTATTCCTATGGTTTTGCTTTTACCTCCAGTGATCTGGACGGAGCGGTAAAATCCCTGGCGGATATCCTTCCGGACATGCTCCGCCTGGCAGAAGTGGAAAAAGCCTGTCAGCTGATGGCTTCTGAGATTGAAAAAACAAGGCGCCGTGTAAACGCCCTGGAGCATGTTATCATACCGGAAGCACAGGCAAACATCAAATACATCACCATGAAGCTGGATGAGAACGAGAGAAGTACCCAGATCCGACTGATGAAGGTGAAAGATATGATGCTGGAGGAAGCACATCATTACAAGGAGCGGGAAGCCGAGCGCGGTGCGTAAAGCATAAAACACAAAGCGCAGGCATCTTGTAAGAAAAAGAAAAATTGATATAGAAAGTTTTACGTAACGGGAAGGAGACGCCTCTGTGCTGTGCGATGTTTTGGACAGTGTAGGGGCGTTTTATTTATAAAATATTTAGTTTTCGTTCGCAGAAAATCAAGAGATGTACGGTATAATAATCAACAGTAAAGAATGCGCGGCGGAAGATGAGTCCTGGTATTTTATCTGTCTGTCGCAGCAGAAAGAGAAGGGAATACATTATGAATACTTTTTTACAGTCAGTACAGAATCTGGACGGAGAAATCCTTCTCCAGATCCAGCAGCATTTAAGAACGGATATGCTGACACCATTTATGAAAATCGTTACATTTCTGGGAAACGGAGGATGGTTCTGGATCCTCTGTGCAGTTGTTCTTCTTGCTGTTCCAAAGACAAGAAAAACAGGCTATGCGGCAGTTTTGTCCCTGATTTTCGGAGTGATCGTTACGAATCTGCTTCTCAAAAACATAGTAGCAAGGCCAAGGCCTTTTGCGGAAATCGAAGCTCTGATCCCGCTGATCGCCAAACCAACGGATTTCTCCTTTCCGTCAGGCCACACAACAGCATCCTTTGCCGTTGCCCTGGTAATGCTTCGGATGCTCCCGAAGAAAATTGGAATCCCGGCAGTAGTCCTGGCAGCGCTGGTGGCATTTTCCAGATTATATCTTGGTGTCCATTATCCTACAGATGTCCTTGCCGGGTTCGTTGTTGCGCTGGTGGGAAGCTCGCTGGCTGTGTGGGGTGTGAGGACGAAGCTGGGAAATCAATAAGTTTGATAACAGATGTTGAGAAATAGAAGTATATAATGTGGGTTTAACCAAATAAAGGAAGTTCCCTGGGAATGTGTGTCACTTTCCCAGGGATTTTTTTATATACACTTTAATTTGATAAAGTATTGACACGCCAGACGGAAACGGGGTACAATTATAAACAAGATTGTCAGGAAACGGTGAAAATGATGATGTAGAAATTAAACCAGATCAGGGAAGAGCCCTGTGGGGTTGTGAAAAGCAATAAGCAATGGGTGGGGACTTGCTTGTATCAGGAGGAGCAAGCCTGCTCAGAATAAAAGGAGAGAACACGAAATGATATCAGAAAAAATGAAACCCTACGTAAAAAACAATTCTGCCATCCGTATGATGTTTGAGGAAGGAAACCGCCTCCGTGCAAAATACGGCGCAGATAAGGTTTTTGATTTCAGCCTTGGAAATCCAAGTGTACCGGCGCCGGACAGTGTTCGTGAAGCCATTATCGATCTTGTAAATAATACGGACCCGACCGTCCTTCACGGATATATGAGCAACGCAGGTTTTGAAGATGTACGCCAGACTATCGCAGAATCTTTAAACAGACGTTTTGATACAAAATTTTCTGCAAAGAACCTGATCATGACAGTAGGCGCTGCAAGCGGCCTGAACGTAATTCTGAAGACGATCCTGAACCCGGGAGAAGAGGTGATCGTTTTTGCACCATATTTTCTGGAATACGGTGCATATGTCCGCAATTATGACGGTGTCCTTGTGGAAATCTCTCCGGATACCACAACCTTCCAGCCAAATCTCGCTGAATTTGAGCAGAAGATCACACCGAAGACAAAAGCAGTTATCGTAAATACTCCGCACAATCCGACCGGAGTTGTATATTCAGAAGAAACAATCAGGAAACTTTCCGCAATTTTGGAAGCAAAACAAAAAGAGTTCGGAACCGTGATCTACCTGATCTCCGATGAGCCATACCGTGAACTGGCTTACGATGGCGTGGAAGTTCCGTACCTGACGAAATATTATGACAATACAGTTGTGGGATATTCTTACAGCAAATCTCTTTCCCTTCCGGGAGAGCGTATCGGATATCTGGTGATCCCGGATGAGGCGGACGGAAGTGAAGAACTGATCTCAGCTGCAACCATCGCAAACCGTACACTTGGCTGCGTAAATGCACCATCCCTGATCCAGAAAGTAGTTGCGAAATGTGTAGATGCAAAGACAGATCTTGCAGCTTACGATAAAAACCGTCAGGCACTTTACAATGGCCTGAAAGAATGCGGCTTTGAGTGCATCAAACCACAGGGTGCGTTCTATCTCTTCGTAAAATCTCCGGTAGCTGATGAAAAAGCCTTCTGCGAGGCCGGCAAGAAATATAACATCCTCATGGTACCGGGAAGCTCCTTCGCATGCCCTGGTTATGTGAGACTGGCATACTGTGTATCTTATGATACCATTGTAAATTCTCTTCCGGAGTTTAAGAAACTTGCAGCAGAGTATGGCCTGAAATAAATTAACGAGAATAAACGATAATTATAAAGCGATTATATAAGAGATCCCCGGTACAGCCTGTTCATACAGAACTGTATCGGGGATCTTTTGCAAGAGGGAAATAAGCAAAGGAAACGCAGCCGGGAGCGAATAAACTCCCGGCCGTGTTTCCCTTAGAAGGGTGTTCCACATTTATTTGGCTTTTTTCTCTTCTTTCTTTGGCATTTCTCCGTAGTATGCCTTCAGATAGATATCTTTCAGCTCGGATACAAGTGGATATCTCGGGTTAGCGCCGGTGCACTGGTCATTGAAGGCCTGCTCGGACATCTCATCCAGAGTCTCCAGGAAGTATTTCTCATCTACGCCGTAGTCACGGATTGTAGGCATGATCTCGATTGTTCTCATCAGGTCATCCAGTTTGGCGAGAAGTTTTTCGAATACTTCTGCATCGTTCTTGCCTGTAAGACCTACAGAACGGCCGATCTCAGCATAGCGGGCAAGTGTCTTTGGATACTGGTACTGTGGGAAGGTACCCATCTTGGTCGGAACCTCAGCACTGTTGTAACGCATAACATCCAGAAGAACAACTGCGTTTGCGATACCGTGTGGCAGGTGATGGAAAGCACCAAGTTTGTGAGCGAGAGAGTGGTTAACACCGAGGAATGCATTGGCGAATGCAAGACCTGCCATGCAGGAAGCGTTAGCCATATGGTCTCTTGCCTCTACATCGTTGCCGTCTTTATATGCACGTGGCAGATACTCAAATACCAGTTTGATCGCTTTCAGTGCAAGACCGTCTGTGTAATCGGAAGCCATCATGGAAACATAAGCCTCGATTGCATGTGTCATAACGTCGATACCGGAAGCACGGGTCAGTCCCTTCGGTGCGCTCATCATGTTGTTGGTATCTACGATCGCCATATCCGGAAGAAGCTCATAGTCAGCCAGCGGCCATTTAACGCCGGTATCCTGATCTGTGATGATGGCGAAAGGTGTAACCTCGGAACCTGTACCGGAAGATGTCGGGATTGCTACGAAGTAAGCTTTTTTACCCATCTTCGGGAAGGTGTAAACTCTCTTACGGATATCCAGGAAGTCCATGGACATATCGGAGAAGTCAGCGTCCGGATTCTCATAAAGCATCCACATAACCTTGCCGGCATCCATTGCGGAACCACCACCAAGAGCGATGATGCAGTCAGGCTCAAATGCTGTCATAGCCTTGGCTCCGGCTTTTGCGGAAGCGAGAGATGGATCTGGTGCTACATCAGAGAAGCATGTATGAACGATGCCCATCTGATCCAGTTTATCTTCGATCGGTTTGGTGTAACCGTTCTTGTAGAGGAAGGAGTCTGTTACGATGAAGCAGCGTTTCTTGCCCATAACAGTACCGAGCTCGTCAAGAGCAACCGGCATACAGCCTTTCTTAAAGTAAACCTTTTCCGGTGTTCTCATCCAGAGCATATTCTCTCTCCTTTCAGCAACGGTCTTGATATTCAGAAGGTGCTTGACACCAACGTTCTCGGATACGGAGTTACCGCCCCAGGAACCGCAGCCAAGAGTGAGGGATGGAGCAAGTTTGAAGTTGTAAAGGTCACCGATACCACCCTGAGAAGAAGGCGTATTGATAAGGATACGGCAGGTCTTCATAGCTGCCTCGAATTTATCCATCTTCTCTGTCTCATTCACGTTGATGTAGAGGGAAGATGTATGGCCGTAGCCGCCGTCAGCAACAAGACGCTCAGCTTTTGCGATAGCATCGTCAAAATTCTTAGCCTTGTACATGGCAAGTACAGGGGAAAGTTTCTCGTGTGCGAATTCCTCGCTGATATCAACGGACTCAACCTCACCGATAAGGATCTTGGTCTCAGCCGGTACGGTAACGCCTGCCATCTCGGCGATGGTAGCTGCCTTCTGGCCTACGATCTTGGCATTCAGAGCGCCGTTGATGAGGATTGTCTTTCTGACTTTCTCGATCTCGTCTTTTTTAAGGAAGTAGCATCCTCTGTAAAGGAACTCTTCTTTTACTTCTTTATAAATGCTCTCCAGAACAGTTACGGACTGTTCGGAAGCACAGATCATACCATTGTCAAATGTCTTGGAGTGGATAATGGAGTTAACTGCAAGACGGATATCTGCACTGTCATCAATGATGGCAGGTGTATTTCCAGGTCCAACACCAACAGCAGGTTTACCGGAGGAGTAAGCTGCCTTAACCATTCCAGGACCACCGGTTGCGAGGATGATATCTGCGTTCTGCATAACCATGTTGGTCAGCTCAAGGCTCGGGATATCGATCCATCCGATGATTCCTTCCGGTGCACCAGCGGCAACAGCTGCATCCAGAACAACTTTCGCTGCTTCAATGGTAGACTTCTTGGCACGCGGATGCGGGCTGATGATGATTGCGTTACGTGTTTTCAGAGAAATAAGAGATTTAAAGATTGCTGTGGAAGTCGGGTTGGTAGTCGGGATAACTGCGGCAACCAGTCCTACAGGCTCCAGGATCTTCTTGATTCCGTATGCCTTGTCTTCTTCTACAACACCACATGTCTGTGTGTTCTTGTATGCATTATAAACATACTCTGCTGCGTAATGGTTCTTGATAACCTTATCTTCCATGATACCCATGCCTGTTTCTTCAACGGCCATTTTGGCAAGTGGGATACGCATTTTGTCGGCGGCAGTAGCAGCTGCCTTAAAGATCTTGTCAACCTGCTCCTGTGTGTAGGTAGCGAAGATCTTCTGTGCTTCTTTCATTGCAGCCATTTTCGCGGTCAGGGCTTCTGGAGTGTCGATGATGGTAGGGATAGTTTCTTTCTTTGCCATGTGGAATCCTCCTGTTTTCATATGATAATGATCTGTGGTTCTGCGGGCCTGTTTTTTTATGCCGGCAGATGCTGCAGAGTTTTTGTAAGTCCCCGCGCTGCGTTGCTTGGTTGATTCAATCTGATTGAATTTTCTGTTTCAATGATTATATAGTACCAAAATTCAGAAAAAAACGCAAATTCTGAATTTTGCCGCTATGTGCAAAATGACGAACAGAAAATCAGGGGAAAATACTGTAAATTTCACTCCGCAGAACGCTGAATTATTGAAAAATCCTTTAAAAAAAATCTTTAAATTCAGCACTGTGCACAAAAAACATGTTAAATATTTGTCAGCACTGACAAAAAACATGCACACATATGAGGGGCTGGCAAAAGACAAAACGTATCATGCAGTTAAAACATTAACGTTAAACTTTTGTCAATCAATCATGAACACATTATAATTTAACAGATTTCAGACGTCAATAGCGAATGTGATAAATAATTAATGAAAATAACGAAGAATTTTGATAAATAATTCACAAAAATATCATGTCACGGTAAAGCGTCAAACCATAATTGATAAAAAAACTTGAAATTATTTGAGTTTTCAGAACAATTAAGCAAAATATATGGAGACTTTTTTCAGGAATGCAGAAAGAAATGGATAGATTTGTCTGAAAATGAAAAACAGGGCAGGAGATAACTGCCAGAATCCTGCGAGCAGGAAAGCCCGATGTTGTTCAGGGAAATTCGCCACAGGCAGAGAATCCTGCAGCCTGGATTCTTCCTGCAGAAAGAAACGGTCATGCAGGAAATGATTCCAGAAAAAAACTGCCATACAGGAAATGATTCCCGTATGACAGTTGTGTAAATCGTGTTAAAGATATATCCGAATCCTTTATAACTGCAAAACACTGCCAGAATCCAGTAAACAATAAATAATCGTCAAAATTCTATCAGCTCTTGCGGAATGCAGCACGTTTTCGATCTCTGGAATCCAGGATACGTTTACGGATACGAAGGCTCTTAGGAGTTACCTCAAGAAGCTCATCCTGGTCGATGAACTCGATTGCCTGCTCAAGGCTTAATACCTTAGGCGGAACAAGCTTCAGCGCATCGTCTGCCGAAGAAGAACGGGTGTTGGTGAGGTGCTTGGTCTTGCAGACATTCAGCTCGATATCCTCAGCCTTACCATTCTGTCCGATAACCATACCGCTGTAAACCTTCTCGCCAGGTCCGACGAAGAGAGTACCACGCTCCTGAGCGGAGAAAAGACCGTAAGTTACAGTCTCGCCTGCCTCGAAAGCGATGAGGGAACCCTGTTTACGATACGGGAAGTCTCCCTTGTATGGTGCATATCCGTCAAACATGGTGTTCAGGATACCGGTACCCTTGGTGGAGGTAAGGAATTCGTTACGGAATCCGATCAGTCCACGGGAAGGGATGGAGAACTCAAGACGTACAGTTCCGTCGCTTGCTGTGCTCATACCCTGAAGTTCACCTTTACGCTCGCTGAGTTTCTGGATGATGGTACCGGAAAATTCCTCCGGAACATCAACATATGCGATCTCGATCGGCTCCAGTTTGCGTCCGCGCTCGTCTGTATGATAGAGAACCTCCGGTTTGCTGACTGCAAATTCATATCCTTCACGGCGCATGTTCTCAATAAGAACGGAAAGGTGAAGCTCACCACGGCCGGAAACCTTGAAGCACTCAGTTGTATCTGTGTCTTCCACACGAAGGCTGACGTCTGTATTCAGCTCACGGTAGAGGCGGTCACGAAGGTGACGGGAAGTGATAAATTTACCTTCCTGTCCTGCAAGCGGGCTGTCGTTTACAAGGAAGTTCATGGAGATGGTAGGCTCGGAAATCTTCTGGAACGGAATGGACTCCGGGTTATCTCCTGCACAGAGTGTATCTCCAATGTGGATATCTGCAATACCGGAGATCGCAACGATGGCTCCGATGGTAGCACTCTTGACTTCAACCTTGTTCAGGCCGTCAAATTCGTAGAGCTTGCTGATCTTTACGCGCTCGTGTTTGTCCGGGTCATGATGGTTCAGAAGCATCAGCTCCTGGTTCACGGAAATGGTTCCGCGCTCAACTTTACCGACACCGATACGGCCTACATATTCATTGTAGTCGATGGTGCTGATAAGAACCTGTGTATCTCCGTCCGGATCTCCCTCCGGAGCAGGAATTGCATCAAGGATGGTCTCAAAAAGCGGAGCCATATTCTCAGGCTTGTCCTCAAGGTTACGAACTGCATAGCCGGCTTTTGCGGAGGCATACAGGAACGGGCAGTCCAGCTGCTCGTCAGATGCGTCCAGATCCATGAGAAGTTCCAGAACTTCGTCAACAACTTCCTCCGGACGTGCTTCCGGACGGTCGATCTTGTTGATGCAGACAATAACATGCAGGTTCAGTTCGAGAGCTTTACGAAGTACAAATTTAGTCTGAGGCATGGCACCCTCGAAGGCGTCCACAAGAAGAATAACGCCGTCTACCATCTTCAGCACACGCTCTACCTCGCCGCCGAAGTCCGCATGGCCTGGAGTGTCGATGATATTGATTTTTACACCCTTGTAATGAACTGCGGTGTTTTTGGAGAGAATCGTAATGCCGCGCTCACGCTCAATATCGTTGGAGTCCATGACACGTTCCTGGACTTCCTGGTTCTCACGGAAAACACCGCTCTGTTTCAAAAGCTCGTCAACAAGTGTTGTTTTACCGTGATCGACATGGGCGATAATGGCCACGTTACGAACATCTTCACGCTTGGTCTTCATATAATCCAAATCCTTTCTTTCCATATATAAGTAATCTTTTTGTTAAAAATGATGTCCAAATTTATAGTCTATCACATTTTTGGAAGATTACAAGACATAAAAAAATATTTTTGGTTTTTCAGTTTTCAGGCATATTATAGCGCATCTGTACATAGATTGATATAGACGAAATACACGAAGAGGAAGGAGAGCTACTTATTATGGCAGATAAAATTATTGAAAACAATCAGGTATCGGTTATGGGGCGTATTGCCACCGGATTTACCTTCAGCCATCAGGTTTTTGGAGAAGGGTTTTATATGATGGATATTCTGGTAAAACGTCTCAGCGATTCTGAGGACAGGATTCCGGTGATGGTGTCCGAGCGTCTGATTGATATCACCCAGGACTATGTTGGGGAGTATATTGAAATCCACGGACAGTTCCGGTCCTATAACCGTCATGAGGAAAAGAGAAATAGACTTGTGCTTTCGGTATTTGCCAGGGAAGTGAAATTTGTGGAAGAGGGAGAGGAATCCATACCGGTCAATCAGATTTTTCTGGACGGGTATATCTGCAAACCGCCTGTATACAGAAAAACTCCGCTTGGAAGAGAGATTGCGGATCTTCTGATGGCAGTCAACCGTCCTTACGGAAAATCCGATTACATACCATGTATATGCTGGGGAAGAAATGCCAGATATGCTTCGGCTTTTGAAGTAGGCGGACATGTGCTGATCTGGGGCAGAATTCAGAGCAGGGAATATATGAAACGAATCAGTGAAAATGAGACAGAAAAAAGGATAGCCTATGAAGTTTCGGTGAGCAAATTGGAATATGTTGAGTAACATTGGACAGGTTATGGAATATTGGTGGGAACATTAAGGTAACACTTGCATTTCCAGCCAATCTGCGGTAATATAAGAAAAATTAAAAAAATGGGGAATTACCGGTTTCACTAAACAGTAAGAGGAAGAATCATGGAAAAAGAAATAACAGAGGTTTATTGCGGGAACGGGAAAGGAAAGACGACACTGGCTATCGGCCAGGCTTTGCGCTTTGCCGCGCAGGGAAAAAGTGTGATCATCATACAGTTTCTCAAGGGCAGGGAACGCAGAGAACTGGATTTTCTTGAGGATCTGGATAATCTTGATTTCAAGATTTTCCGTTTCGAAAAAATGGACACCTGCTATAATGACCTGAGTGAGCAGGAAAAGACAGAAGAGAGAACCAATATTCTCAACGGCCTTAATTTTGCACGGAAGGTAATTGCTACCGGAGAGTGTGATTTTCTGCTGCTGGATGAAATCCTCGGGCTTATGGATAAAGGAATCGCTCCAGTTGAGACGATCATCGATATGCTTAAGCAGAAGGATGAAAGTATGCACATAGTTATGACCGGACGCTGGCTTCCGGAAGCACTGAAGCCATATGTGGACAGTGTTACCACAATGACAACAGAGCTGACCGGACAGGAACGGAAATAAGCAACAGTTCACAGAAGAAAGAAGGAGGAAGACAAATGGCAATTTTTAAAGGAACAGGCGTTGCAATCGTAACACCTATGCACGAAGACGGTAAGGTAAATTATGAGAAACTTGAGGAGATCCTTGAGGATCAGATCGCGAACAGCACAGACGCCATCGTTATCTGCGGAACAACAGGAGAATCTTCTACTCTGACACACGGAGAGCACCTTCAGACAATCAAGTTCACAATTGACAAAGTTAACAAACGTGTGCCTGTAATCGCAGGAACAGGTTCCAATTGTACAGAGACAGCAATCATGATGTCCAAGGAAGCAGCTTCCTATGGTGCAGACGCTCTTCTTATTGTAACACCTTATTATAACAAGGCTACACAGAAGGGACTTATCGCTCATTACACAGCAATTGCCAATGCAGTTCCGGAAACTCCGCTTATCATGTACAATGTACCGAGCCGTACAGGCTGCAACATCCAGCCGGCTACAGCAGCTTACCTTGCAAAGAATGTAAAGAACATTGTCGGAATCAAGGAAGCAACAGGAGATCTTTCCCAGATCGCCAAGATGATGTCTCTGGCAGACGGACAGCTTGAGCTTTACTCCGGAAATGATGATCAGGTACTTCCGATTCTTTCTCTTGGCGGACTTGGAGTTATTTCCGTACTTTCCAACGTTGCACCGAAGTTTACACATGACATGGTCATGAAATATTTCGACGGTGATACAAAGGGAGCAACAGAGGATCAGCTGAAAGCTCTTCCACTCATTAATGCACTGTTCAGCGAAGTAAACCCGATTCCTGTAAAAACAGCTATGAACCTTATGGGAATGAATGTAGGACCGCTTCGTATGCCGCTTTGCGAGATGGAAGAAGACACAAAGGCTGCTCTTGCAAAAGAGATCGAGAAATTCGGCCTTAAGCTTGCAAAATAATCCGACTGTAAGCGGAAGGTAAAGGAGAATATACTATGGTAAAAATCATCATGCACGGCTGCAACGGACATATGGGTCAGGTGATCAGTGGCATCGTGGAGAAAGATCCGGATGCAGAGATCGTGGCAGGTATCGACATTGCAGATCAGGGAAAAAACAGCTATCCGGTATTCACCGATATTGACGCATGCCAGGTAGAGGCAGACGCGATCGTTGATTTTTCTTCTGCAAAAGCAACAGACAAGCTTCTTGAGTACAGTGCCGCACGCCAGATCCCGGTTGTTCTCTGCAGCACAGGCTTAAGCGAGGAGCAGCTTGCGAAAGTAGAAGAAACATCCAAAAAGGTTGCAGTGCTGAAATCTGCGAACATGTCTCTTGGTATCAACACACTTCTGAAACTGGTTCAGGACGCTGCCAAGGTTCTTGCAACTGCAGGATTTGACATGGAGATCGTTGAGAAACATCACCGCCTGAAAGTAGACGCACCAAGTGGTACTGCACTTGCACTGGCAGACAGCATTAATGAAGTTATGGATAACAAGTATCATTATGTATATGACCGCAGCCAGAAACGTGAGAAACGTGACGATAAGGAGATCGGAATCTCCGCAGTTCGTGGCGGAACCATCGTAGGTGAGCATGAGATCATTTTTGCAGGTCAGGACGAAGTGATCGAGTTCAAGCATACTGCATATTCCAAGGCTATTTTTGGAAAAGGTGCTGTAGAAGCAGCCAAATTCCTTGCAGGTAAACCGGCAGGACGTTACGATATGAGTGACGTGATCGGCTGATCCTGACAGGTTGACAGTTTAATCCGTAACAGAATGATACAGGTAATAAAAACGGGTTTCGTGTAAAAGCGGAGCCCGTTTTTTTGAATGAAATTGCGAAGCGATTTCATTCATGAGCATGTAGTGGAACGGAATGCGAATGTCCGCTATATGGCCTTATAGCAAAGAATATTTTTGAAATTTTTGCCAGGATAGAATACTGGAAAAAGTGCCATATTAGGAATACAGAATTTTTCAGAAAAAGGAGAAGATCATATGAAAAAATGGAAGGCGATTCTTTTTGGCACTTTGCTCACTCTGTCTCTGTGTACATTTACAGCCTGTGGTACAGAGGTAAATAATGCGGATGAAACTGTGGACGAGAAAAATAATGATGAGAGAAATAAGAAAAAAAATACAAACGAAAATACTGCCACAGAAAATGGAATTATGGAAGATGAAACAGATAATGACGGTGTGATGGACAACGGCGGGATCATTGAAGATTCTGGCACAGATAACAATGAGATGGCCGGTGGAAATATTACCGTGACTCCTGCGGGAAATGGAAATAATACAACAGCAGCGCCTGGAACTACAGATGCCAACGGAACCGGAAATGACGGAACGGTATCCGGTGAGCTGGGTGACAGTGTGAAGGACCTGGGCGACGGCGTAGGAAATGCGGTGGATGATATTGGCAATGCAGTAGGAAATGCGGTAGAGGGCAGATAGAGTTGCTGTTTATTTCGTGGTCAGCAACTGTAAGGTAACCTGGTGCTACAGATATTTTACCACAGCATTGCATAAAACTGCTTCTGATGCTATTATCAGTGCATGGAAAGAAAACGGAGGACAGGATTATGAAATTCAGACCATGCATTGATATACATAACGGAAAAGTAAAACAGATCGTAGGAGGAAGCCTGAAAGATCAGGGTGATCAGGCGGCAGAAAATTTTGTGTCAGAGCAGGATGCGGCTTTTTATGCAGAGCTTTATAAGAAGGCGGGATTAAAGGGCGGTCATGTGATCCTTTTGAACGGAAAAGATTCTCCCAACTATGAAGCGACGAAAGCCCAGGCGCTTCTTGCCCTGAAAAGATATCCCAGAGGACTTCAGATCGGAGGCGGTATCTGCCCGGAGAATGCGTCAGAGTATCTGGAGGCTGGTGCCAGCCATGTGATCGTAACCTCCTATGTGTTTAAAAACGGAGTGATCTCCTGGGAAAATCTGGAGAAGATCCGGAATACAGCAGGAAAAGAACATCTTGTGCTGGACTTAAGCTGCCGCAAAAAAGACGGTAACTATTATATTGTCACAGACCGCTGGCAGAAATTTACAGAAGAGATCGTGACACTGGAACTGATGGAAAAGCTTGGAAGTTACTGTGATGAATTTCTGGTCCATGCAGTGGATGTGGAGGGAAAGGCTCATGGTGTTGAGACAGAACTTGCGGAACTTCTGGGACAGTATACAGCTCATCCGGTAACTTATGCAGGCGGTGTCGGCTCCATGGCAGATATTGAGGAACTTCGAAGGGCAGGACAGGGAAGACTGGACGTGACTGTTGGCAGTGCACTGGATATTTTTGGCGGAAGCATACCGTTTGAAGTTCTGGCAGAGATGAAGTAGAATAGTTGCATATTCATGACAAAAAAATCCTTTTGCAGGAATATATTGAATAAATTTAGAAAAAATTTGTAAAATTTTTGAAAAGTGATGTTAAAATTCAACTTAATGTGTTATAATAGCAACATAAAACAGCAAAGGGGATGGAAGTCATGAAATTTATTATTAGTGGAAAGAATATAGCAGTAACAGAAGGACTTAAAACAGCTGTTGAGGACAAGCTTGGTAAACTTGAAAGGTATTTTACTCCTGAAACTGAGATTTCAGTAACCTTAAGCGTTGAGAAGGATCGCCAGAAGATCGAGGTAACAATCCCTGTGAAAGGTAACATTATCCGTTCCGAGCAGGTAAGCAATGATATGTATGTATCCATCGATCTGGTTGAAGAGGTAATTGAGCGTCAGCTTCGTAAATACAAGAACAAGATCGTTGACAAGCAGCAGGAATCCACAAACTTCCAGAAAGCATACCTTGATAAGGATTATGAAGAGGATGAGGAAGTTAAGATCATCCGTACCAAGAAATTCGGAATCAAACCAATGTATCCGGAAGATGCATGCGTACAGATGGAGCTTCTTGGACATAATTTCTTTGTATTCTTCAATGCTGAGACAGAGCAGGTGAACGTAGTTTACAAACGTAAAGGTAATACTTACGGACTGATCGAGCCGGAGTTTTAGGCAGAAGTCTCTGTAGGAGATCATGGGTGAATGATCTTTTATAAAAACTGAATATTGAACGACTGAGAAAAGCTCCGGGAATCTGCGTGGAAAATCTGCAGATTCCCGGAGCTTTTTTTCAGGGCAGAAGAACAGCTCCGGACACGATTTGTTAATTAATTGTTCATTGTTTTTATAACTGGAAAGTGGTAGAATATATACCATATGTGATCTGGATATCAACAGAGAACTGGAATGATTATGATGATTGGAACGAACAGTGTCCTGGAATGATCCTGAATCGGATAGATAAGAGACTTAAATGTCCTATTTCGAATAAAATGATTGGAGCAGAAACATGAATGTTTTTTCAAAAGTATTTGGAACCCGCAGCCAGCGTGAAGTAAAGCGTATCATGCCGCTGGTTGAGAAAACCGAGAGCTATCAGTCCCAGATGCAGCAGCTCACAGACGAGCAGTTACGGGACAAAACCAGAGAATATAAGAAACGTCTTGCAGAAGGCGAAACACTGGATGATCTTCTTCCTGAGGCATTTGCCACCGTACGTGAGGCTGCCAAGCGTGTGCTTGGAATGGAGCATTACCGTGTACAGATCATCGGTGGTATCATCCTTCACCAGGGCCGTATCGCCGAGATGAAAACAGGTGAAGGTAAAACTCTTGTTTCCACACTTCCTGCATACCTGAATGCCCTTGAGGGAAAAGGTGTCCACATCGTAACTGTCAACGACTACCTGGCTAAACGAGATGCCGAGTGGATGGGTAAAGTCCATGAGTTCCTTGGCCTGACTGTAGGCGTGGTACTTAACGACATGAAGCCGGAAGAACGCCGTGCGGCATATGGATGTGACATCACATACGTTACCAACAACGAACTTGGATTCGATTACCTTCGTGATAACATGGTTATCTATAAAGAACAGCTTGTTCAGAGAGATCTTCACTACTGTATCATCGATGAGATCGACTCCGTCCTGATCGATGAGGCACGTACACCTCTGATCATTTCCGGACAGAGCGGCAAGTCCACCAAGCTTTATGAGGTGTGCGATATCCTTGCACAGCAGCTGGAGCGTGGTGAGGCCAGCCATGAGATGACCAAGATGGCAGCCATCATGGGCGAGGAAGTTATCGAGACCGGTGACTTCGTTGTAAATGAGAAAGATAAGATCGTCAACCTTACCGAGCAGGGTATTAAGAAGGTTGAGAAATTCTTTAATATCGAGAACCTGGCAGATCCGGAGAATCTGGAGATCCAGCACAACATTATCCTTGCGCTTCGTGCACATAACCTGATGCACAAAGATCAGGATTACGTTGTAAAAGATGACGAGATCCTGATCGTCGATGAATTTACCGGACGTATCATGCCGGGCCGTCGTTATTCCGATGGTCTTCATCAGGCGATTGAGGCGAAAGAGCATGTTAAGGTTAAAAGAGAGAGTAAGACTCTTGCAACCATCACCTTCCAGAACTTCTTCAACAAATATGACAAAAAAGGCGGTATGACCGGTACGGCCCTTACCGAGGAGAAAGAGTTCCGTGATATCTACGGCATGGACGTTGTAGAGATTCCGACCAACCGTGTGGTACAGCGTAAAGACCTTGATGATGCCGTTTACATGACAAAGAAAGAGAAATTCAATGCCGTTGTAGAGGCAGTTAAGGAAGCTCACGCAAAACATCAACCGGTACTGGTTGGTACGATTACCATCGAAACTTCCGAACTTCTCAGCAGAATGCTGAAGAGAGAGGGAATCCCGCATAACGTACTGAATGCCAAGTTCCATGAGCTTGAGGCTGAGATCGTAGCACAGGCAGGACAGGCAGATGCCGTTACCATCGCAACCAACATGGCAGGCCGTGGTACCGATATCAAGCTTGACGATGTGGCAAGAGAGGCCGGCGGTCTGAAGATTATCGGTACTGAGCGTCATGAGTCAAGACGTATTGATAACCAGCTCCGTGGACGTTCCGGACGACAGGGAGATCCGGGTGAATCCCGTTTCTACATTTCCCTTGAGGATGACCTGATGCGTCTGTTCGGTTCCGAGAGACTGATGAAAGTGTTCACATCTCTTGGTGTTGAGGAGAATGAGCAGATCGAGCATAAGATGCTCTCCAACGCCATCGAGAAAGCGCAGGAGAAGATTGAGTTCAACAACTTCGGAATCCGTAAAAATCTTCTCGACTATGACCAGGTTAACAATGAGCAGAGAGAGATCATCTACGAGGAGCGTCGTCAGGTACTTGACGGTGAGAACATGCGTGATGCCATCTACAAGATGATCACAGATATCGTAGACAGCATGACAGACATGTGTTTCTCCGATGATATGGATTCTTCTGAGTGGGATCTTGATGAGTTCAATACCGCGATCACTCCGATTATCCCAATCCACCCTCTGACTGCAGAGAAGGTAAAAGGTCATAAGAAAGATGAGATCAAGCATATCGTGAAGGAAGAGGCTGTGAAGCTTTATGAAGCGAAAGAGGCTGAGTTCCCGGAACCGGAGCAGCTTCGTGAGCTTGAGCGAGTAGTTCTTCTGAAATGTATCGACAGCAAGTGGATGGATCACATCGACGACATGGAAATGCTCCGTCAGGGTATCGGCCTGATGGCATACGGCCAGAGAGATCCGGTTGTTGAGTACAAGATGAACGCATTTGAGATGTTCAACAACATGATCACTTCCATTCAGGAAGATACCGTACGTATGCTGTATCATGTTCATGTAGAGCAGAAGATCGAGCGTGAGCAGGTTGCAAAAGTAACCGGTACAAACAAAGATGACAGCGCCGGCCCGAAGAAACCGGTTCAGCGAAAAGAAGATAAAGTATATCCGAACGATCCGTGCCCATGCGGAAGCGGCAAGAAATATAAACAGTGCTGTGGACGTAAGGCAGCGAAGATCTGAGAATGAAGATAAAAATAGTCTCACCTGATGATATGGTGGGGCTATTTTTGTATAAGAGCAGAGAAAGGATATGATAATATGGCCGTTATAAAAACAGCAATTCTTCAGACACATGTATATACAGAAAAATCCCGTAACATCATTCAGGCAGCAGAAATTCTTGCAAGTCCGGAACTTCAGGGAATCGACCTGGCAGTTCTGCCCGAAATGTTCTGCTGTCCCTACGAGAACAAATACTTCCCGGAATATGCGGAATCCGAAGGCGGGGACACCTGGGAAAAATGTTCCAGGCTGGCAGCAGAACGTGGGATTTATCTCATAGCTGGAAGTATGCCGGAGAGAGACGCAACCGGTCGTATTTACAACACATCCTATGTTTTTGACAGAAACGGGCATCAGATCGGGAAACACCGGAAGATGCATCTTTTTGACATTGATGTAAAAGGTGGCCAGTATTTTAAAGAATCAGATACCCTGACACCGGGAGATCAGGTGACAGTTTTTGACACAGAATTTGGAAAGATGGGCGTTTGCATCTGTTATGATTTCCGCTTTCCGGAACTTGCCAGGCTGATGGTGGATCAGGGGGCAGAGGTGATCATTGTGCCGGCGGCTTTTAATATGACAACAGGTCCTCTCCATTGGGAGCTGATGTTCCGCCAGAGAGCCGTGGACAATCAGGTATACACCCTCGGGGCCGCACCTGCCAGAGACCTGAATGCCGGATACCATTCCTGGGGCCATTCCATTGCCGTGGATCCCTGGGGAAAAGTCCTCATGGAAATGGAAGAAAAGCCGGACGTAAAAGTTGCGGAACTGGACCTGGAGGAGGTAAAAAAAGTCCGGGAACAGCTGCCTCTTCTGAAGCACCGGAGAGGGGATATCTATGAATTGTCGCAGATAAAATAGAAATGCCTGAACCACGTTTTCGTTGTAATTTTCAGGCCCATATGGTATTGTATAAGACAGGCAGGAGTTCCTGCATCAATATATAGAAAGAAGGTGAAGCTGTGGTTGAGTTAGATCAGTTCAAGAGTATTCTTGCAACATACACAGAGCCATTAGTGGAAGTGAGGGATTCACTTTGACCTCGCTAACAAAGAGCAGAAGGTCGAAGAATTAGAGCGCGAGATGGAAGCGCCTGATTTCTGGGATAACGCAGAAGTATCTCAGATGAAGATGAAACAGTTAAAGAGTCTCAAGGATGATATTGAGACATACCATAATCTGGAAACACAGATGGAAGATATGGAAACCATGATCGAGATGGGATATGAGGAGAATGATCCGGAGATCATCCCTGAGATCCAGGAAATGCTGGACGAATTCCAGGCAAGCTTTGACAGCATCCGTGTGAAGACACTTCTTTCCGGAGAGTATGACGGAGAGAATGCCATCATTAAGCTGAACGCAGGAGCCGGTGGTACAGAGGCATGCGACTGGTGTGGAATGCTTTACCGTATGTACAGCAGATGGGCGGAGAAAAAAGGATTTGCACTGGAAGTACTGGATTACCTTGACGGTGATGAGGCCGGTGTGAAATCCGTAACCTTCCAGGTAAACGGAGAGAACGCCTACGGTTATCTGAAATCCGAGAAAGGTGTTCACCGTCTTGTACGTATTTCCCCGTTTAATGCGGCAGGAAAGAGACAGACATCTTTTGTATCCTGTGATGTTATGCCGGATATCAAGAAAGATCTGGACGTTGAGATCAATGATGATGATATCCGTATTGATACCTACCGAAGCAGCGGTGCCGGTGGACAGCACATCAACAAGACATCCTCTGCGATCCGTATCACCCATTTCCCTACAGGAATCGTGGTACAGTGCCAGAATGAACGTTCTCAGCACATGAACAAGGACAAGGCCATGCAGATGCTGAAAGCCAAACTGTATCTTCTGAAACAGCAGGAAGCTGAGGAGAAACTTTCCGGCATTCGAGGCGAAGTGACAGATATCGGCTGGGGAAACCAGATCCGTTCCTATGTCCTGCAGCCATACACCATGGTAAAAGACCATAGAACCAATGAAGAAACCGGTAATGTTGACGCAGTTCTGGACGGTGGTATTGACATCTTTATCAATGCATACCTGAAATGGATCGCGCTGGCGAAAAAGAAAGAATAACATTACTGTCACGGAACCCCATAAAGACAGAGAAAAGGACTCCGCAGGCAAAAAATCGCTTGTGGAGTTTCTTTTATTATGATAATATATCTTTTGTACAAAAACACTTGTCTTTATGAAACGGACAGAAAGGTTGCTGCACACAATGTGAACAGCAACTAGAGAGGTTGCTATGCAGAAACAGGTTGAGAAGAAAAAATACTATGTAGTAAGAGAGAGGGCAGTGCCGGAAGTACTTCTTAAGGTTGTTGAGGCCAAGAGGCTGCTGGAATCCAACCGTGTGGCTACTGTTCAGGAAGCTGCTGAAAAGACCGGGATCAGCCGTAGCTCTTTTTACAAATATAAGGACGATATTTTTCCTTTCCACGAGGAGACCAGGGGAAAGACCATCACCTTTATCATTCAGATGGACGACGAGCCGGGACTTTTATCAATGGTGCTGCAGACGATTGCCCGTTTTCACGGTAATATCCTGACCATACATCAGAGTATTCCCATTAACGGAGTTGCAACACTGACGCTGAGCGTTGACATCCTTCCGGGAGAAGGCGACGCAGAAGCTATGGTGGAGGATATTGAACAGAGAGACGGTATACACTATTTGAAAATTTTAGGCAGGGAGTAAGCATATGATAAACATAGCAGTATTAGGCTACGGTACAGTAGGAAGCGGAGTTGTTGAAGTAATCAACACCAATCATGAGAGCATTAACAAAAGAGCCGGAGATGAGATCAACATCAAATACGTTCTCGATTTAAGAGATTTTCCGGGAGATCCGGTTGAGAAAGTTCTGGTTCATGATTATGAAGTGATCGTAAACGATCCAGAAGTGGATATTGTCGTTGAGGTTATGGGCGGGATCGAGCCTGCTTATACCTTTGTAAAAAGAGCTCTTCAGGCAGGAAAGAGTGTAAGCACATCCAATAAGGCCCTGGTAGCCAAACATGGTTCCGAGCTTATGGAGATCGCCAGAGAAAAAAATATCAACTTCCTTTTTGAGGCAAGCTGTGGCGGCGGTATCCCGATCATCCGCGCACTGAATTCCTCACTGACAGCAGATGAGATCGATGAGATCACAGGAATCCTTAACGGAACAACCAACTACATGCTTTATAAGATGAGCACGGAGAATTGTGATTTTGACACAGTTCTGAAAGAAGCCCAGGCGAAGGGTTACGCTGAGGCAGATCCGACTGCAGATGTAGAGGGCGCTGACGCATGCCGCAAGATCGCGATCCTTTCCTCACTTGCATACGGAAAATTCCTGAATTACGAGAATATTTATACAGAAGGAATCACAAAGATCACACCGGCAGACATGGAATATGCGAAAGAACTTGGCATGACCATTAAACTTCTTGCCACAAGCCGCAGAGTTGGAGATTCCTTCTATGCGATGGTAGCGCCGTTCCTGGTAGGACAGGAGAGCCCGCTCTACAGTGTAAATGATGTATTCAACGCAGTATTTGTACACGGAAATGTTCTCGGAGACGCCATGTTCTACGGAAGCGGAGCAGGTAAACTTCCGACCGCAAGTGCTGTTGTTGCGGATGTTGTGGATGAGGCAAAACATCTCCACAGAAATATCATGACAAACTGGAACAGCCATGCCCTGGAGCTTATGGATGTGGATGACGTAGAGGGACGCTTCTTTGTACGTGTGTCTGATACTACTATGGACGAAGTAGAAAAAGCTTTCGGTGATGTACAGACTATCGAGCCGGATGACCTTCCGGACGAATTCGGATTTATCACACCGGTGATGAAGCAGGCTGAATATAAAGAGAAGATCAGTAAGCTTACCGGAAAAGTACTGGCAATGATCCGCGTGAAGGATTGATGCCTGAGGAGAAATAAGAACATGTTAATCGTAAAAAAATTCGGCGGTACTTCTGTGGCAAACAAAGAGCGTATCTTTAATGTTGCCAGAAGATGTATCGAAGATTATAAAAAAGGAAACGACGTGGTGGTCGTGCTTTCCGCAATGGGTAAATATACCGATGAGCTGATCACCATGGCGAAAGATATCAACGACAAACCTCCGAAACGTGAGATGGATATGCTTTTTACCATCGGAGAACAGATGTCGGTAGCACTGATGGCCATGGCTATGGACAGCCTGGGAGTACCGTCAGTTTCCCTGAATGCATTTCAGGTGGCTATGCACACAACAAGCGCACACAGCAGTGCCCGTCTGAAAAAGATCGATGCCGCACGTATCCGCAGAGAACTGGATAACCGCAGAATTGTTGTGGTTACAGGATTCCAGGGCATTGATAAATATAATGATTACACCACACTTGGCCGTGGAGGTTCGGATACCACAGCCGTAGCTCTTGCAGCAGCGCTTCATGCAGATGCCTGTGAGATCTATACCGATGTGGATGGCGTTTATACTGCTGACCCCCGTAAGGTTCCGAAAGCCCGCAAGCTTAAGGAGATCACTTACGATGAGATGCTGGATCTGGCAACTCTGGGTGCGGGAGTGCTTCATAACCGTTCTGTGGAGATGGCGAAGAAATACGGTGTACCGCTGGTGGTACGTTCCAGTCTCAACAACAGCGAAGGAACTGTGGTAAAGGAGGAAGTAACAGTGGAGAGAATGCTGATCAGCGGTGTTGCTCTGGATACAGATGCAGTACGTATTGCTGTGATCGGACTTAAAGATTCACCAGGAGTAGCATTTAAGCTTTTTGATACCCTGGCCAAGAAAAATATCAATGTGGATATGATCCTTCAGTCTATCGGCCGTGCCGGAACCAAGGATATTTCCTTTACTGTTGATAAAAATGATCTGGACGATGCAATGGCAGTCCTGGAATCCAACCAGGCACGCATCGGCTATGATGAGCTTCATGCGGAGAAAAACATCGCCAAACTTTCCATCGTGGGAGCTGGTATGATGAGTAATCCGGGTGTTGCCGCAAAAATGTTCGAGAGCCTTTATAATGAGGGCGTGAACATCAATATGATCGCGACATCTGAGATCCGTGTGACTGTTCTCATCAATGAGAAAGATGGCGTACGTGCCATGAATGCGGTACATGATGCGTTTAATCTTGCAGATTAACCGGATAAACTGCGAAGCAGTTAATCGGTGTAGAGCTGCGTAGTGAATGCGGATTGCGAATTGCGAATATCCGTTTGACATTGCAGAAAAATGATCTGGCGTGCAGTTATGCAGCATAAGCAGCAGGATATGCCAGAGCGAAAATGAGAAATGACGGGGCGGAGGCTTGGTATAAGTCTCCGCCTTCTATAACGGAACGGTGCGTGCATTCGGGCTGTCCGCCGGAAAGATGTGGCCGTTCATAAGGAGAGAATTTTTATGAGAAAAAATCTGAAGGGCTGTAAGAAGCTTGCAAGGGAAACGCTGACTGGTAATTTTACGGTTCCGGTGATCGGCAGTATTGCGGTTGCGGCGATGAGTGTGGTTTCAAGCTACATTTCCACAGCACTTTTTCCGGGAGATTCCGCGTACGCGATCATCGGAGGAGAAGTATTCAGCTTTATCCTTTCGCTGGTGATCTGCGTTTTTTCCGCAGGACTTTACCGGATCTACCTGAATATTTCCAGAAGGGAAGCATATTCTTTTGGAGATCTTCTGTACTTTTTCAGCCACCAGCCAGACCATGTGATCGTGGCATCCTTTGTGCTGGCACTGATCAATCTGGTGACATCACTTCCACTGGCGTGGTTTTCGTTCACAAGCGATATGGGAAATACAGTGGAAGAGCAGATGAACTGGGCAGTGACTTATATGCTGCTGACACTTCTCGGGTTTGGGCTGAACCTGCTGATAGCCATGCCTTTCACCATGAGTTATTATATTCTGTCCGATAATCCGGACATGAAAGGAACACAGGCACTGAAAGCAAGTGCGAAACTTATGAAGGGGCACTACTGGGAGTATTTGAAAATGCTCTTAAGTTTTATACCGTGGATTATTTTTTCCATGTTTACGCTTTATCTGGCACTGATCTGGCTGGTGCCTTATATAGAAACCTGCATGGCAGTTTTCTATCGGAATATTTCCGGAGAATTTGATGAGCCACCGGCGGAGCCGTATCCCCCGGTGACACCGGTTCCTCAGTTTCATGATGAAACCGAAGCCTGATGCCTCCCGGCGAGGGCGCCTGGATGCGGCGGGCATCTTCTTTCCGGAGGGGATACTAGAGGCGTAGACTTTTCCTTTCCAGGGAGGATACTAGAGGCGTAGACTTTTTCCTTTCCAGGGAGGATACTAGAGGCGTAGGCTTTTTCCTTTCCGGGGAGGATACTAGAGGCGTAGGCTTTTTCCTTTCCAGGGAGGATACTAGAAGCGTAGGCATTTTTTCCTTTCAGGGGGACCATTTTGGCATGGGCAGGTACGAGGGGGAAAGCACTCAAAGTTGCGAAGCCCGCTTTTCCCCCTCGAGCTCCCCCTTTCCGGGCACGCAGTTGTTGTAGGCTGTGAGAATGTGTGAAAGTATTGGCGGGGCGATGGATTCTACTGTGTCGGCTGCGGAAAGTTGAGCCGATTTATGCTGACGTAAATATATTGACGAAGTGTTTTTTATTCGCTCCGTACAAAAAGCGGTCTGCGAAGCAGACCTGTTTCTGAATAACAGTGAAATAACAGCCATACAAGTTATACGCTGTAATTCAGGGAACAGGCCTGCTACGCAGGCCGCTTTCCCGTCCGCCCTGAACCAACAATCGGCTCAGCCTGACACTGCCAGTACAGCAGAATACAGGACTGAGCCGATAAAGTTACACATTCCATAACGCATCACAGCGGCGTGGCCAGGAGGGGAAGAGCGCGAGAAGGGGAGACGGCCTTCGCAACTATGAGTGCTTCCCCTTCTCGCAAATTTCCTACTTTCATAAAGTAAAAACTATAATCCCAAAAAGAAACACACACACTTCAAAAATCCACTTCACAAAGTAAAAACCATAATCCCAAAAAGAAACACACACACTTCAAAAATCCACTTCACAAAGTAAAAATCACAATCCAAAAAAGAAAAACACACAAACATTACAGATTCAAAGGAAGTCGTCCCACAACT
>NZ_QTYB01000003.1:242318-281263 GCF_003461955.1 Ruminococcus sp. AM36-2AA
TCACAATCCAAAAAAGAAAAACACACAAACATTACAGATTCAAAGGAAGTCGTCCCACAACTTCCTTTGTCAAAACACCTATGAGAATCCCCGCCAGAACCCCGGCCACCAGCAGTGCCGGTGCATAAACCATCAGACTCGTATTACTCACCACGATCATGGCAACGATCAATTGCCCAATATTGTGCGTAACCCCACCAGCCACACTGATCCCGATCAGACTAAACCCGGAATGTTTTTTCAGCAGATTCATCACAGTCAAACTAAGCGCGGCGCCAGCCATACTATATAAAATACTGAACAGATTTCCAAACATAAACCCAATCACAAGTATCCTGACAACGGACACAAGAGCCGCCTCTTTCGCAGAATACCGATCCAGGATAAAAAGCACTGCCAGGTTTGCAAGTCCGAGCTTGATTCCCGGAATTCCTGCAAACACAGGAATCAGGGACTCCATATATCCCAAAATGATCGCTACTGCGGAAAATAATCCAAGATAAGCTGTTTTTCGTTTCATAAATAAACCCTTTCATTTGTTACAGATGTGTCCCGGACCAAATGTCATCTGTCGGAGGAGAGCTGCATGGCGAACGCACATTACGCATATATTCCGTAACATCTTCATCTTACGTCACCGCATCAATCTTCGGTGAACTCTTCGAATCCGAATCCTCCGTGGTATTTTCTCCTTCTATCACCACTTTGTTAGGAAGACAGATAATAGAACCGCCATGTTCATCCACAGCTTTCTGTTTCATACAGTAATGATCCGGACAGGTTGCTTCGATCATGGTAACTTTTCCGTTTTTGATCTCGCAGACATTGGTGTCTCCGATATGTATGACCTGATCCTGGGAAAGAGAATAAGTTCCGAATTCTTTTCCGTCAACGGTAATACGGATCGTATTGTGGGAACGTTTCCCTGTGATCTGAAAACCAAGCCAGAGAACCCCGGCCAGAATCAGGATCCCGGCAATAAAAATCACTTCTTTTTTCTTCAAAATAAAAACTCCGTTTCTGTCACAGATTCAGAAAAAATCATATCATACTCCCATTCAAAAGGCAAATATAAGTTAAGGATATCTAACCAATATCTGGAAAAGTTACAGCAAAAATTAAAGATACGGAGAAAAAAGTTACCGCGTACTAACAAAAAGTATAGACAAGAAAAAAATCAGGTGATATAATACCTAGCTGTAAGTTAGCAATATCTAATTAAAGAAAAATGATTAATTAGAACTAATCTATAAATATGAGTAAAAGATATATAACTTATTCAAAAAACGGTTATGTGCAGATGATAGGAACGGACTGTGAATATCTGACTGACTAAATACAGGGGAGAAAAGAGATGAAAAACCAGAATTTTTATATGAGAGTGATTTCTTTACTGCTGGTAGTTCTGGCTGTGCTTTTTTATAACAGCAGTATGAAAGCCCAGGCAAACGAAAAAGAAATTTCGGCTCTGACAGATAAGGTAGACACGCTTCAGGAGCAGCAGAATGAACTTCTCAGTGCACTGGAGACAAGCTATGCAAACCGTATGCAGAATCAGGCAGCATCCACAGGAACTGACAGCAGTAATGCAGATTCAACAGACGGTGACAAGGCAGCAGACACTTCGGACGGCAAGACATCCGATGCAAACGCGGAGGACACAGCAGCGCCAGATTCCGATAACGTATATAAAGATGGAACTTACACAGGAGAAGCTGATGGATACGGCGGAACCATTCAGGTGGAAATGACACTTGCCAGTGATGAAATTACATCCATTAATGTGGTCAGTGCACCAGGTGAGGACAGCGCATATCTTTCACAGGCAGAGAGTGTGATCGATTCCATCTTAAGTGCGCAGAGTACAGATGTGGATACTGTATCAGGAGCAACTTTCAGTTCTACAGGAATCCTGAATGCGGTGGATGATGCACTTGGAAAGGCGGAAAACTCATGAAAAAAAGACAGCGGGAAGTAAGGCTGATGCGTGCGGGGATACAGCTGGCATTTTTTATTGCTGCCCCGTCTCTGTTTTCCACAGCTTTTGCGGGAATCAAATCAATTTTTCTCGCCATTGCGGCCGGTCAGCCGGTAGAGTGGAACTCCTTTCTGACTGTAACAGCAGTGCTTCTGATCTTTACGTGTTTTTTCGGAAGACATTTCTGCGGATATGCATGTGCATTCGGATCTTTTGGAGATGCCGTGTATGAAGGTTTTTCTCTGATATGTATGAAATGTTTTCATAAAAAAAAGAAACCAGCTCTTTCTGAAAGAATGGTACACAGACTTCAGAAAGTCAAATATATCGTACTGGCCCTGATTTTACTTTCCTGCCTTACAGGAGTATACGGAAAGCTTACAGGAACCAGCCCGTGGGATGTTTTTTCCATGATTACAGCAGGACGTTTCCCTAACAGTAAATATCTGGCGGGAATCGTGATTCTGGTTCTGATCATGGTGGGAATGTGTACACAGGAACGTTTTTTCTGCCAGTTTCTCTGCCCTATGGGAGCGGTTTTTGCATTAATGCCGATCCTTCCGGGAGCACTTTTTCAGAGAAACCGTGAAAAATGTCCGCCGAAATGCGGTCTCTGTAAAAAAAGATGTCCGGCTCATCTGGATATTGACGGCGACACGGCCAGGTCCGGCGAATGTCTTTGCTGCCACGCATGTGCGGCAACCTGTCCGAGAAAAAATATTCACATTGGAACAAATGAGGGAAATTAATCTATGAGATCTCATGCTCTGAAAAAGAAAGCTTTTCTGGCAACGGCTGCAGCTGCAGGAATTACCATGGTTTTTCCTGTATTATGCGTAGCTTCGGAAAATGACATACAGACATATACCAATACAGATTTTGCCATGGATACTGTGGTATCAGAAACACTTTATACCACAGGAGACGATATAAACAGTAAACTGACATCTGTACTGACAGATGTGGAAACAAACCTTCTTTCATGGACCAATGAAAGTTCCCAGATTTACAAGGTGAACGCAGACAGCGGAAAAGATAAGGAGATTTCCGATGAACTTTCCGGATATCTGGAACGCCTTCTGAAGATTGCGAAAGATTCTGAGGGGGCTTTTGATCCGACCATCGGAAAACTGATCCGCCTGTGGGATATTGGCGGGGAAAACCAGAAAATTCCAGAAAAAGTGGAAATCAAAAATGTTCTGAAAGATTCCGGATATCAGAAAGTTTCTCTTGACGGAACTACGATCCATATGGACGAGGGATGCTCACTGGATCTTGGCGCAGCCGGAAAAGGAATTGGCTGTGACTCCATTCTGGAATATCTGGAAACACAGAAGGATGTTTCTGCGGCACTTATGAACCTTGGGGGAAGCAGTGTCATGACTTATGGGAGCAAACCGGACGGTTCTTCCTGGAACGTGGCAGTGACAGATCCCCGTGCTGAAAATGACGACGATTATCTTGGTGTGGTTGCCTTAAATGGCACAGAATTTCTTTCCACATCCGGAGATTACGAGAAATATTTTATCGAAGATGGTGTAAGGTATCATCACATTATGGATCCGTCCACCGGTTATCCGGCAAAAAGCGGAGTGACCGGAGTTACGGTAGTCTGCGACACAGGCCTTGAGGCAGACGCACTTTCCACCGCATGTTTTGTGCTGGGGGTGGAAAAAGGTGCCGAACTGTTGAAAACTTACGGTGCGGACGGACTCTTTGTGGATGAAGATCACCATGTGTATCTCACTGAGGGGATGAAAGAGCGGTTCAGCCTGCTTGCGGATTCCTACAGCGTGGAGGATATCATCGAATAAACGTAAGTTTCAAAGCAGTTTGACGGTATTTACGGTAGTAACCCCTGGAAAGGTTTCTATAAATATTTCACATTTTTAGGAGGAATAAGTAATGCATAAGTGGAATCTACTGAAAAAAACAGCTCCCTGCATCTTAAGTCTTGCAGTGGCAGCAACAAGTTTTCCTACAGCTGTAATGGCAACAGACCTGGACAGCAGCATTGTAGCAGACGAAACCGAGCAGAGCGATGAGGAAGAGATTGCTGAGGTTTCCGATTACGAGGCAGCTGCGGGAGAGGCTGCTGATGCAGAAGAAATTGCGGCAGAGGACCAGAGCGCTGATGAGATCACAGAGGAAAGCGCAGCAGAGAATACGGAGGAAGAAACTTCCGGTGCAGACGAATTTACAGCAGCAGAAGATGAGACAGAGGCATTTGCGGATTCTGATGAACTTCAGGGAGAGTATCAGTATGTGTATGCAGGCCTGACCTGGGCAGAGTACTGGGCATCTGAAGGTGTGTATGCAGCAGGAGATACAACTTCTTCTGAGGAATTGGACGGCCATAAGGAACTTGACAAAGGTGCTTTTGATACGGTAACAAGAGCAACTACAAACCATGGACTTCACAGAGGAAGCTTCCAGACAGAGACAACTATCGTGGCAGAGGACGGAAGCAGATATCCGATCGCAACATGGGTGGATCAGAATACTATCAAGCTGACAGACGGAAAAACTGTAGGATTTAAAAAAGGAACCATTACAAAAGCAGACGGAACAACCGTAGATATGGATCATTATGAAGTATATGGCCTGAAATACGTTCCGGTTGCTGTAAGAACAGAAGATTATGCAGCATTTTGCCAGAAATACAACGTAGTTACCAATGATGGTGTACTGGAAGGTGGATATGGTGAGGTACAGCTGAGCGCCTATACAGCAACAGCAGCAGTAACAGCAGATACCAACGGTCTGAAATATGCAGTGAAAAACGGCGACAGCTTTACATTTGAGGCAAGAAAAACAGGAGCAGATTCCGGAATCAAGGATCAGGCTCAGAAAACAGCGACAAATGTAACACCGACTGTAAAAGATGCAAGCGGAAGCTACGGAGAATTCCTCCGTGTAGATATTACAGGAGACGGATACGGAGATCTTGGAGCAAACATGCAGGCAGTACGTTGGGATTACTGTGGAGATGACGCTACAGGAACAAAGGTGCTGAGATCTTTCGGAACCAAGTTTGCGGCAGATAACTGGATGCATAAAGCCATGGGAATCCAGCTTGGACTTACCGATTCTTTAAGATGCCAGCTTCCGGAAGGAACAGACGGAACCGGATACTGGAGACTGACAGTATACGCACTTGGCTATGCAGACTACAGTTTTGTGGTACAGGCTACAGACGCAAATATTGTAAAACCATCTGAAGAGCCGGCAGATACAACTGCTCTTACAAAAGAGGTTGAAACAGCAAAAGCACTTGCTGAGAACGATTATACAAAAGCGACCTGGGCAGCAATGCAGACAGAGCTTCAGGAGGCAGAAGAGCTTCTTGCAAGAGAAGATGCAACACAGGCAGAGGTTGATGAGGCACTTGAGCATCTTAAGGCAGCAGAAGCAGCTCTTGTAAAAGTGACAGTTACTCTTGACAAAACATCTGCAACCATTTACACAGGAAAAACAGTTACTCTGAAGGCAACTTCAAATGATACAGCTAAGACAGTAACATATACAACCAGCAACAAAGCAGTAGCAACAGTATCAAGCACAGGTGTTGTAAAAGGTGTGAAAGCCGGAACTGCAGTGATCACTGCAAACTGCGGAAACGCAACAGCAACCTGCAAAGTAACTGTAAAAACATCCACTGTTAAATTTACAAAAACATCCACAACTGTATACACAGGAAAAACTGTTACAGTAAAGGCAACAGCAACTCCATCCGCGACTGTAAAATATACAAGCAGCAATACAAAGATTGCTACAGTAAACGCAAGCACAGGTGTTGTAAAAGGAATCAAAGCCGGAACAGTGACAATCACTGCAACAACAAGCACAGGTCTTAAGACAACCTGCAAGGTAACTGTAAAAGCTCCATCTGTAAAATTCGCAAAGAAATCTGCAGTTGTTTACAAAGGAAAAACAGCCACTGTAAAAGCAACACTGGCCGGAGTATCCTCTGTAACATATAAGAGCAGCAATACAAAGATCGCAACAGTAAACAGCAAGACAGGTACCGTAAAGGGAATCAAAGCCGGAACTGTAACGATCACAGCAACAAGCGGAAAACTGAAAGCAACCTACAAGCTGACAGTTAAGAACCCGACCTTTACACTTACAAAATCCTCTGCAACAATTGCAAAAGGAAAAACAACAACCATCAGATCCAAAGCAACACCAGTATCCACTGTTACATACACAAGCAGCAACAAGAAAGTTGCAACCGTAACAGGCAAAGGTGTTGTAAAAGGAATCAGCAAAGGTAAAGCAACCATCACAGTTAAATGCAACGGAATTACAAAGAAATTTGTGGTAACTGTTAAATAATACAACGGTTCATCAAAGAGTAGGAACCTCTGCCGCAGGTATACGGAAATATCTGCGGCAGAGGTCTGCTCATTTTCTGTGGCGGTTCGGAAAATGACCGGAAACGCCGTAAAGAGCATATACCTGACAGAAGCCGCACAAAAAGAGGGGAGAAAAAGAATTATGGAAAAAGATTTAAAAGACAAAAAGCCAGCTGAAAATGGCACACCCAAAGTACCCTGGCCAAAACTGATCCCTGCAGCTGCTGTCATTGCGGCACTTGTATTTTCAGGTATAAAAGCACAGGGCTCTGATGAAAGTACGGAATCTGTCCCGAAGGCAGATTCGACGGTAATGTCTGCGTCCGAACTGGAAAAATATTTCGGATATGAAGAGGAAACTTCTGTTTCCGGCGCCAGCACGGCAGACAACAAAAAGAGCAGTACGCCAAAGAAAACCACATCAAAAAAAAGTACGAAAAAAACAGCAGCAAAAAAAAGTTCAGGAAAAAGAACTGTATCAGAATCTGCAAAAAACAGTGGCGGTGCAGCCGGCCAAGGATCTACTCAGACACCGGTGGCAGATGTTCCGGCCAATGGATATAAAGACGGAGTTTACGAAGGAACCGGAACCGGATTCGGAGGAACCATTCGTGTGCGTGTAACAATCAGCGGAGGAAGGATCGCGGCGATCGATATTCTGGATGCATCCGGGGAGACTGCTTCTTATTTTGCATCTGCCCAGGGAGTGATCAGCAAAATGATCGCGGGAAATACACCAAATGTAGATGCAGTCAGCGGAGCAACCTATTCTTCCAACGGAATTATCCAGGCAGTCCAGAATGCATTATCCCAGGCAGCGGCAGATGGAAGCAGCCAGCAGGTCACCCCTGCACCTGTGGCAACCTCCACACCAACGCCAACAAAAGCCCCTTCAAAGAAACCAAAGCCAACTGCAAATCCAGATCCTGACAGTCCGAAAAAATATCTGGATGGTACATACAAAGCATCCGCAAAAGGTTACAGCGGAGATGTAAAAGTGACCGTAACCATCAAGGATGGAATCATCACAGCGGTAAAACAGGAAAACTCAGATACTCCGATGTTTTTTGAAAAAGCGTGGAGTGTGCTGGAAGAGCAGATTGTGGGAACGAATTATGTAGACGATATTGATACCGTCAGCGGAGCAACCTACTCCTCCAACGGAATTCTGAATGCTGTGAAAAAGGCTCTGAAGTCTGCGCTTAATCCAGAATATGGAAAGAAAGTAACTCCAACTCCGACAAAGAAACCGACACCAAAGCCAACGGCAACACCGAAACCAACGGCAACGCCGAAGCCGACCGCAACTCCGGTTCCAACGGCAACACCGGAACCTACAACCGATCCGGATGACCCAAATGTAACACCGACTCCAGATCCGGAGAATCCTGATGTAACACCGGAGCCTACCGAAGATCCGGAACCGACCCCTGCAGGAATGTATAATGACGGAACTTATCAGGGCTCAGCTTTTGGATATGGTGGCAAAACAAGACTGACCGTAACCATCTCAGGAGGTCAGATTGTTGAGATTACACAGACGAATAATGATACTCCGGAATTCTTTAATGAGGCATGGAATACCATTTATCCGCAGATTATGGCAAACCAGACTGCAGATGGCATTGATACTGTCAGTGGTGCGACACTCTCATCCGAGGGCATTCTCGGAGCAGCGCAGAAAGCACTTGCACAGGCAAAAAAATAACCGAATTAACTGCAAAGCAGTTATTCGGTTATGAGCAAGTAGCGAATGCGGATTGCGAATATCTGCTTGACTATAACCAACACTCTTGATCTAAGTCAAAGTCCCCGGGAACTTCACAAAATCCAGGAAGTTCCCGGGGTTTTTATGTTCATGTATAAGGAGATATTCTACCTTTTTACCCTTATATCGACAAAAAAATAACAGATCAATACACAGAATAATAAAAAAAAAGACAGAATATATAAAAAGAAATTTGAATTACATCAATAATTAACGCAAAACATCCTGGAAAATACAGCCATAATTTTATTGCATACAACTATATTTTATGTTATGTTTGAATATGTGTAATTAAAATTGTTATTTATGTGACAAACAACGCTGAAAGGAGAACAAACATGAGCAGTAAAATTACGATCATCGGAGCAGGAAGCGTAGGTGCAACCATCGCCTACACCTTATCACAGAAGAGCATTGCCTCAGAAATCGTCCTGATCGACATCAACAAACAGAAGGCAGAGGGCGAGGTCATGGACATTGACCAGGGAACCAGTTTCCGTGAACCGATCTCCATCGTGGCAGGAGATTATCCGGATGCAGCTGATTCTGATATTGTCATCATCACTTCCGGTATTGCCAGAAAGCCAGGACAGACACGTATCGAGCTGACACAGACTAATGTCAACATCATGAAAAGTATCACTCCGGAGATCGTAAAGGTGGCTCCTAAGGCGCTTTATATTATTGTAAGTAATCCATGTGACATTATGACGTATGCATTTGCAAAAATTTCCGGTCTTCCGGAGCGCCAGATCCTTGGTTCCGGAACTGCACTGGACACTGCCCGTCTCCGCTGCAGACTTTCCCAGCACTATGGCGTATCGGAGAAGAATATTCATGCCTATGTATTCGGAGAGCATGGAGATACTTCCTTTGTACCGTGGTCAAGAGCCTTTGTTGCAGGTGCGACCCTTGATGAATTTGACAAGATCGTTCATGAGGATCAGAAAGATCTGCCGCCACTTGACAGAGAGGAAGTTCTGGAGTATGTTCATACTTCAGGATCAACTGTTATTGCCAAGAAAGGTGCCACATTTTATGCGGTAGCCGTATCTGTCTGCAGACTTTGCTCGCTTCTTCTTGCAGCATCTGATACAATAGTCAGTGTATCAACCATGCTTCACGGAGAGTATGGCATTGAAGACGTATGTCTTAGCACTATGGCTTCCATCGGACCGAATGGTGTGAAACGAATTGTCCGCGTTCCTCTGACCGAGGAGGAGACAGAGAAGCTTCACGCAAGCGCTAATGCTCTGAAAGACGTGATCGCACAGATTGATCTTTGATAAATGTCAGAAGCTGTGTAAAGAGGGAAATGCAGCCTCAGGCAAATTTGAAACAACGGGAGAAAGATAAAAATGGATATTATTCAGGTAATTACCAGAGAATTGAACGTTGAGAAATGGCAGGTCGAGGCAGCAGTCAAACTGATCGACGAAGGCTGCACCATTCCTTTTATTTCCAGATACCGCAAAGAAGCAACCGGTACACTCAATGACGAACAGCTTCGTAACCTTAACGAAAGACTTGCCTATTTAAGAAACCTTGAGGACAAAAAAGCCCAGGTTCTCGGAAGCATCGAGGAACAGGGCAAGCTGACTCCGGAACTGAAGAAACAGATCGAGGCAGCGCAGACACTTGTAGTGGTAGAAGATCTTTACCGCCCATATCGGCCGAAACGCCGTACAAGAGCTATCATTGCCAGGGAAAAAGGCCTGGGACCGCTGGCGGATATCATTCTTCTTCAGATGACGAAGAAACCTCTTGAGGAAGAGGCGAAAGCATTTCTTTCAGAAGAGAAAGAAGTCAAAACTGTGGAAGAAGCCATCAGCGGCGCCAGGGATATCCTTGCGGAACATATTTCTGATGAGGCAGACTACCGTATCAGCATCCGTAAAAGAACCATGGATAAAGGAACGATCTGTTCCGTTGCGAGAGATGAGAAAGAGCAGTCCGTATACGAGATGTATTATGATTTCGAGGAGCCGGTGAAGAAGCTTGCCGGCCATCGTGTCCTTGCCCTGAACCGTGGTGAGAAAGAGAAATTCCTCACTGTAAAGATCCTTGCACCTGAGGAAGAGATCATCCGCTATCTGGAGAAACAGGTGATCGTCCGCGACAATCCCAATACCACACCGGTGCTGAAAGAAGCCATTGAGGACAGCTACAAACGTCTCATCGGACCGGCCATTGAGCGTGAAATCCGAAGTGCCCTTACAGAGGCAGCAGAAGACGGTGCTATCCATGTCTTTGGCAAAAACCTGGAGCAGCTTCTCATGCAGCCTCCAATTGCGGGGCAGGTAGTTCTTGGATGGGATCCGGCGTTCCGTACGGGATGTAAGCTTGCAGTGGTAGATCCAACCGGAAAAGTTCTGGATACTACAGTGATCTATCCAACAGCGCCTACCAACGAGACCAAGATCCGTGCAGCCAAGGAAACCCTCAAAAAACTCATCAGCAAATATCACGTGACCCTGATTTCCGTAGGAAACGGAACCGCATCCAGAGAGTCCGAGCAGATCATCGTGGAACTTCTTAAGGAAATCCCGGAAAAAGTTCAGTATGTGATCACCAACGAGGCAGGAGCTTCCGTATATTCTGCAAGCAAGCTTGCAACAGAAGAGTTCCCGAATTTCGATGTGGGACAGAGAAGTGCCGCATCCATCGCAAGACGTGTTCAGGACCCGCTGGCAGAGCTTGTAAAGATCGACCCGAAATCCATCGGTGTGGGCCAGTATCAGCATGACATGAACCAAAAGAAGCTTGGCGAAGCATTGAACGGCGTTGTAGAAGACTGTGTTAATAAAGTCGGCGTGGATCTGAATACCGCATCCGCATCCCTTTTGGAATACATTTCCGGAATCAGCAAAACCATCGCAAAAAATATCGTTACTTACCGTGAAGAAAACGGCCGTTTCCAGACAAGAAGAGAACTTCTGAAAGTTGCCAAGCTGGGACCGAAAGCTTTTGAGCAGTGTGCAGGTTTCACACGGATCACAGGGGGCAAAAATCCTCTGGATGCAACCAGTGTCCATCCGGAGAGCTACGACGCAGCCAAAAAACTCCTGGAAAAACTTGGCTACACACCGGAAGATGTGGCAGAGCGTAAACTTACTGGCATTTCCAGACAGATCCGCGATTACGGAAAACTGGCAAAAGAGTTGGAGATCGGTGAGCCGACTCTTCGTGATATCGTAAAAGAGCTGGAAAAACCGGCCAGAGATCCACGAGATGAGATGCCGAAACCGATCCTCCGTACCGATGTCCTGGATATGAAAGACCTGAAAGAGGGTATGGTACTGAAGGGAACTGTCCGCAATGTTATTGACTTCGGTGCTTTTGTAGATATCGGAGTTCATCAGGACGGTCTGGTCCATATTTCCGAGATGAGTGAGAAATTTATCAAACATCCGCTGGAAGCAGTCAGCGTGGGAGATATTGTGGATGTCCGTGTTCTTGGCGTGGATCTGAAGAAGAAGCGTATCAGTCTTTCCATGAAGGGAATTAATAAATAAAGAGAAACATTCAGTAAGGCGCAGCGGACAGGAATGCTTCGCATTGCATTACGAGACAAAATATAACAGAATTGCGATACAGATGCAGCAGTGGTTTATACCCTATACTTTATGGAACCGGAGAAATCGGTTTTACAGGGAAAAACCGCTGCTGTATTATTATATTACCAGATGCGGATTATAGAGAAGATTTATATCAGGATAAACAATGAAGAGATGATGAGAACGTGATGCACCCTGAAAACCATATTTTGATCCGTACATATTGAGTGATCGATCAGACAGGAGGGATTTTATTTGGACAGTACTGTACAGACAGTGCAGGAGGTAGGAAGTCAGGTAAGCCAGTATAAGCAGATGTTTGAGAATTATCTTCCGGACATCACAAAATTTGGAATCAAGGTTGTCCTGGCTATCGTTGCTTTTTGGGTAGGAAGCACGGTGATCAAATGGATCGTAAAGTTTGTCAGAAAATCACTGACAAAATCCAGACTGGATACAGGAGTGGCACAGTTCATGTCATCTCTGGTCAAGATCGTGCTTTACATACTTCTGCTCTTTAACATATCCATAAGCTTTGGCGTAAAGGAATCATCCCTGGCAGCACTTCTTGGAACTGCCGGTGTTACTTTGGGTCTTGCACTGCAGGGCGGACTTTCCAACCTGGCAGGAGGTATGATGCTCCTTCTGTTCAAACCTTTCCAGGTAGGTGATTACATCATCGTCAACGGACAGGATGGAAGTGAGGGAACCGTATCCAAGATCGAGATCTGTTACACAACGCTTTTATCCATCGATAATAAGCACATCGTAATCCCCAACGGTACGCTTTCCAATACGACCATTACCAATGTAACAGCCAGAGACCAGCGAAGACTGGAGATCAAGGTAGGAATTTCCTACAATGCAGATATCCAGAAAGCCAAGGAAATCCTGGAAGACATCCTCACCGATGATCCGGACACCAGAGAGGACGAAGAGATGGTAGTATTCGTAGACGAACTGGCAGAAAGCTCCGTGATCATGGGCTTTCGTGTCTGGGTAGACACCGACCGCTACTGGGATACCAGATGGAGACTCAACCAGCGGATTAAGGAAGATTTTGATTATTACGGAATTGAGATTCCTTATAATCAGCTGGATGTGCATCTGCATAAATAAGAACGAAATTATTTTTGAAGAAAAAGCTCTTTTATATGGTAGGAAAACTGCTGTATGAAGGGGCTTTTTGTGGCTTGTATTGCGGACTTTTTTGTGTGAAAATAGAATATAAGAAAAAACAGGGGGATGGCAAATATTATGAAGATTATTAATTTTGGTTCTTTAAATATTGATAAAGTCTGCAGTGTGGAAGAGTTTGTTCAGCCAGGAGAAACCATTATGGCAACGGGATATAGTGTCAATGCCGGCGGAAAAGGACTGAACCAGTCAGTAGCAGCTGCCCGTGCGGGCGCGCAGGTACTGCATGCGGGAGCTGTTGGCAGTGACGGACTTTTTCTGAAAGAAATCCTTGCAGATGCTGGTGCGGATGTTTCCTGTCTGCGGGTCATGGATACAGAAAGCGGCTGTGCTTTTATTGAAGTAAACAGTAAGGGACAGAACCGTATTATTGTCAGTGCGGGAACAAACCGTATGTATACAGAAGAATATATCAAAAATGTGCTGGAAAAGGCAGAAGCCGGAGATTTTGTGCTTTTGCAGAATGAGATCAATATGGTTGGGGAAATTATCCGACTCAGTCATGAAAAAGGCTGCAGAGTTGTTTTTAATGCATCGCCGATTCCCGGGAAGCCGGAGGAACTTCCTCTGGAACTGGTGGATATCTTTATGGTAAATGAACTGGAGGCAGCAGCTCTGGCAGGGACTTCCACAGAAGGGGATTTCCGGGATATTCTGAAAGCACTTCAAAAGAAGTATCCAAAGGCAGCCATTGTTATGACACTTGGAAAAGAAGGGGTTTTCTACGGATATAAAGAAGAATTTTATTCCCATCCGATATTTAAAGTAAATGCTGTAGATACAACTGCGGCAGGAGACACTTTCTGCGGATATTTCCTGGCAGCACTCTGTGCGGAAAAATCAGTGGAAACAGCGTTGAGAGAAGCATCGGCAGCTTCCGCGATGGCAGTTTCGGCCAAAGGTGCGGCACCTTCCATTCCGGTACACAGTGCGGTGGAAGAATGGCTTTGTGGCAGATCATAGCAGCAGTTTTTATTGACAAACCAGTGCCACAATGCCATAATACCCCACAGAGATAGTATTTGGACTCAAAACTATACTCTGGCTGAAATCACTGGAATCTTATATAAAATAGTCTGCCGGAATCCGGAAACGGGAACGGACGGATATATATAAAATTATAAAAGATATGAGCCTGTATCGATGATAACGAAGGTGTTACAACAGTTATGGAATTTTGAGAAACTGTTGAAGATCATGCTTTTCGTGTACAAAAAACAGGACTCAATATACAGGGAATCAATCAGAAGCGTTTCAGGGTCGAAGTGTACCCTGGAGCGCCTTTTTTGTGTCACAGAAAATCATTCCCTGCAGGAAAGGACTTATATAAGATGACAATAGAGATGTTAAAAGGAAAGATCCACAGAGCAACCGTTGTCCAGGCGGAACTGGATTATGTGGGAAGTATCACTGTGGATGAAGAATTGCTGGAAGCTGCCGGAATACTGGAATATGAAAAAGTTCAGATCGTAGATGTGAACAACGGCAGCCGTTTCGAGACATACACCATCTGCGGAGAACGCGGAAGCGGTATGATCTGCCTGAACGGAGCAGCAGCAAGATGCGTAAGCACCGGTGACAAGATCATCATCATGGCTTATGCAGGGTACGATCCGGAGGAAGCACGTACCCACAAGCCTGCAGTTGTATTTGTAGATGAAGAGAATAAGATCAGCAGAGTGACCAATTATGAAAAACACGGACTGCTGAAAGATATGGCCTGACAGAATTTTGTAACAGAAGAAATCAAGACACATACAGAAGTAAGACGAAGGTGAATTCAGAAAAGAGGCTATCTCGAAATCTATAAGGAAAACCGGTTCAGAACCGAGAAAGAGGAGAGAACAATGCAGGTAACAAAAACAGTAGAAGAAACAAGAAAACAGATTAAAGCGTGGAAAAAAGAAGGAAAAACAGTAGGTCTTGTGCCAACCATGGGATTTCTCCATGAAGGACATGCAAGCCTGATCAGAAAGTGCAGAGAGCAGAACGATATCGTAGTAGTATCGGATTTTGTCAATCCAACACAGTTTGGACCGACGGAAGATCTGGAAGCCTATCCGAGAGACTTTGAGCGTGACAGCAAACTCTGCGAAAGCCTGGGAGCAGACCTGATCTTCTGCCCGGAACCTTCCGAGATGTATCACGATCCCCACGCATTTGTAAGCATAGACACCCTGTCTGAAACACTCTGTGGAAAAACACGCCCGATCCATTTCAAAGGTGTATGCACGGTTGTGACCAAACTGTTCCACATTGTGGCACCGGACAGAGCATATTTCGGACAAAAAGACGCGCAGCAGCTGGCGATCATCCGCAAGATGGTGCGTGACTTAAACTTCGACATTGAGATCGTAGGTTGCCCGATCATCCGTGAGGAGGACGGACTTGCAAAATCCTCCAGAAATACATATTTAAGCCAGGAGGAAAGAAAAGCAGCACTCTGCCTGTCAAAAGCAGTAAAACTGGGACAGGAAACCATTCACACAGGAATCGCCGCAGAAGAACTTCTGGGAAAAATGAGAGCAGTAATCGAAGCAGAGCCTCTTGCAAAAATTGATTACGTTTCCATGGTAGACGCACTTACCATGCAGCCGGTTGAAAAAGCAGACCGGGATGTTCTCGTAGCAATGGCTGTTTACATCGGAAAAACAAGACTGATCGATAACTTCAGCTACGAGGTATAATATATGGAAAAAATCTTTAAAAAAATCGGAACCATCAGCAGCTTTGCATCCAGATATATAGGGATCATTATCATCGTTTTCTCCTGCCTGGCATTTTTCTGGCGGGATGGATTTGCCTGGATGACGAATTATACGTCGGTATTTCTGGGCGTGATCATGTTTGGAATGGGACTTACAATACGGATGGAAGACTTCCGGGCTATTTTTTCCAGACCCAAGGAAGTGGTGATCGGTGCGGTGGCTCAGTATACCATTATGCCGGTGATCGCCTGGCTGCTGTGCAAAGTGATGAACCTTCCGGCAGATCTGGCCCTGGGAGTGATCCTGGTAGGTTGCTGCCCGGGAGGAACGGCCAGCAACGTAATTACTTATATCGCAGGAGGAGATGTGGCACTTTCTGTGGGAATGACCATTGTTTCCACACTGGCAGCGCCACTGATGACGCCGTTTCTTGTGTATGTTCTGGCAGGCGCCTGGGTAGAAGTCTCTTTCTGGGCGATGGTACTTTCTGTGGTAAAAGTAATTCTGGTCCCGGTCCTTCTGGGAGTCTTTCTCCGAAGTCTTGCGGGAGAACATGTGGATAAGGTATCGGATGTTATGCCGCTGGTATCGGTTGTGGCTATTGTCATGATCATTGGAGGGATCGTGGCAGTAAATGCAGAAAAGATCGTAAGCTGCGGAGTTCTGGTGCTTGGAGTAGTGGCGATCCACAATTTCTGTGGTATGATGCTGGGATTTCTGGCTGCAAAAATCTTCCATGTGGAGTATTCCAGAACAACTGCTATAGCTATAGAGGTAGGCATGCAGAACAGTGGCCTTGCTGTCTCACTGGTAGCAGCTAATTTTGCAGCCAATCCGCTTGCAACACTTCCGGGCGCGATCTTCAGTGTATGGCACAATATTGCGGGTTCCATTTTTGCGGGGATCCGCCGTGCAGGTGCAGAAAACCTTGCAGAGCTTAAGGGGAGCAGCGAAACGGCAGAGGAATGCATACAGATGAAATAAGAAAAGAAAAAAGTATCAGGGGAGTTGTAAAATATAGCCGCAAATCGTGAAACAGAATTGACAGGGTAAAGCGGAAAAGCCTATAATATAAAGTATCATACAGGCGTGAAACATCATAAAACGGGAAGGAGAAATGAAAATGAAAAAATTTATGAAACGTTGGATGCCGCTGCTTTTAACCCTGATGGTCTGCGTGGGAACATTCTGGAGCAGTGTAGTGCCGGTATATGCATCTATGGCAGATGAGGCGATGGATTATACCATGGGAGAGACATACCGGGGCCAGCATTGGTATAGTAAATATTACAGTTTTACTCTGAAAGAAAGAACCCACATTTCTTTAAGAGCGACAACATATTCAGGCACGGTTGATTTTTACATTTATAATAGCAATGGTAAAAAGTTTCTGGATAGCGATAATGTAAAATATACGAAAAACATCACTACAGATGTATATAAAGGAACTGCTTCCCGTACATTATCTGCCGGAACATATTATCTGGAAATCTACGGATACAATAAAGAATATTATTTCACCCTCAACGCAGATAAATCAATTACCCTTGCACGTGGCAGCATCACATCTCTGAAAAGCAATAAATCCGGTCAGCTGACCGTATCCTGCAAGAGTGTTCCATATGCCATCGGATACCGTATCCAGTATTCCACAGATTATCGTTTCCGTAAAGGTGTAAAGACCATCTATTCACCGGTAAGAATTAAAACTCTGACGAAACTCTCAAAAGGAAAAAGATATTACGTAAGAGTGACTCCATATACGGTATATACGGATGGAGAACACGCCTGGGGAGCAACTTCTTATGTAAAGAGCGCAGTAGTAAAGAAATAAAAACAAAATAGAAAAATAAACTCAGCTCATTGTGGATAAATGTTTTCCGCAATGGGCTGAATGTGTATAAAGAGAGGAGCGCAGAGCGTTTATCCTGACGCTTATGTAAAATATTCCGGGGATTTTCAGGGATAATATGACAGGTTTTGTCGAAAGAAAAAGTCATAAAATGTGGAATTGTAGTTTACAAATCAGGGCATGTATACTATAATAACCACATGGGCGGAGACGTCCCATACATATGAAAACAGGGGGGCCCGCTGAAGCGAGCTGAGAGTAGACTGTGAATGTCTTGACCCATAACCTGATTTGGATAATGCCAACGTAGGGACATATGCACGAAGGAGTCTTAAAGGCACAGAAGATCAGAGAGTACAGAAGATATCAGAAGTACAGAAGATTTTCATTAAGTACGAAAGATTAAGGGCCGGTTGTTGTGATGCGTATGCGTTGCAGCAACCGGTTTTTTGCTGCATAAAACATAAAGAGTTTACGGAAAGATCCTGCGAATATCTGCCAGGAACCGAGCTTGTATAGCAGTCAGGAATCCGGCGGCAGTGACAGATTTTCCAGATCCAGATACGAAACGAAAGGAGATTTTTTTACATGAGAAATTACAGTACACAGATGGAGGCAGCCCGTAAAGGCATCATCACACCTGAGCTTGAAATCGTAGCTAAGAAGGAACGCATGACAACAGAGGAACTGCTTCCTCTGGTAGCCTCCGGTAAGGTGGCGATCTGTGCAAATAAAAATCACAAATGTATCGATCCGGAGGGCGTAGGTTCCATGCTCCGCACCAAGATCAATGTAAACCTTGGTGTATCCAGAGACTGCAAGGATTACGATGTAGAGATGCAGAAAGTTATGGAAGCTGTCAACATGGGAGCACATGCGATCATGGATCTTTCTTCCCACGGAAATACCATTCCATTTCGCCGCAAGCTGACAAGCGAGTGTCCGGCAATGATCGGAACCGTTCCGGTTTATGACTCTGTTATCCATTATCAGAGAGATCTTGACACACTGACAGCCAAAGATTTTATCGATGTGGTAAGACTTCACGCACAGGATGGTGTTGATTTCGTAACTCTTCACTGCGGAATCACAAGAAAGACGATCGATCAGATCCGTAACCATAAGAGAAAAATGAATATCGTTTCCAGAGGAGGTTCCCTTGTATTTGCATGGATGTGCATGACCGGTGAGGAGAATCCGTTCTACGAATACTATGACGAGATCCTGGATATCTGCCGTGAGTACGATGTGACGATTTCTCTTGGAGATGCCTGCCGTCCGGGATGTCTTGCGGATGCTACAGATGTATGCCAGATCGAGGAACTTGTACGTCTTGGTGAGCTGACCAAACGTGCCTGGGAAAAAGATGTCCAGGTTATGGTTGAGGGACCGGGACATGTGCCGCTCGATCAGGTTGAGGCTAATATGAAAGTGCAGCAGTCTATCTGTCAGGGTGCACCGTTCTATGTATTAGGACCGATCGTAACAGATGTTGCACCGGGATATGATCACATCACATCTGCAATTGGCGGCGCGGTAGCTGCCATGTCCGGAGCTGCATTCCTCTGCTATGTGACACCGGCAGAGCATCTTGCACTTCCGAACCTTGAGGATGTAAAACAGGGAATCATGGCATCCAAGATCGCTGCTCATGCGGCAGATATTGCCAAGGGTGTCCGTGGGGCCCGTGAGATCGATGACAAGATGGCAGATGCCAGAAGAAAGCTCGACTGGGAGGCACAGTGGGAGTGTGCCATGGATCCGGAAACAGCGAAACGTATCTGGAACGAACGTAAGCCGGAACATGAAGATACCTGCTCCATGTGTGGTAAATTCTGTGCAGTACGAAGCATGAACAAAGCACTTGCCGGAGAGCATATCGATATCCTGTAAGGAAAAGCGAAAAATTAAGGCTTGTAATTGAAAAAAGAGTGAGTTATAATGAACTCATAAAAGAAAATTTCTTCGGGGCAGGGTGCAATTCCCTACCGGCGGTATAGTCCGCGACCCGCTTCGGCGGCTGATCTGGTGAAATTCCGGAACCGACAGTAAAGTCTGGATGAGAGAAGAACGCGCAGTATTTCATGAACGTGCTCAGTGCCCCGGGAAGAAGTTCCCGGGGCTTTTTATGTGAGGAAATATTTTTTCGTATAAAGATTTCTTGTAGAAATTTTCTTTGAATATTTCTAAAGAAGGAGAGAGAATTATGAGTGAACAGGTATTGCAGAGAGGAAATGCCGTGGAAAGGAGCAGAACAAGGACGATCGCACAGGTAGCCATGCTGGGTGCTGTGGCAGGAGTACTGATGAATCTGGAGTTTCCGATTCCGTTTCTTGCACCGTCTTTTTATCAGCTTGATTTTTCCGAGGTACCGGTTATGGTAGGAACTTTTGCCATGGGACCTGTGGCAGGTATTCTGATCGAGCTTGTGAAGATTCTCGTACATCTTGTGACCAAGGGAACCATGACTGCCGGTGTTGGTGATGTTGCCAACTTCCTGTTTGGATGTGCCTATGTGGTACCGGCCGGCCTGATCTACCGTTTCCGTCACAAAAAGAGCAGAGTACATGCAGTTGCAGGTATGGCAGCAGGAACAGTCCTGACAGCGATCCTTGCATGCTTTGTCAATGCCTTTGTATTGCTTCCGGCTTACGGTAAGGCGTTTGGAATGCCAATCGAGACCTTTATCCAGATGGGAAGTGCAGTACACAGCTCCGTAAACGGACTGCTTACCTTTGCACTGCTGATCATTGCTCCGTTTAATATTTTTAAATATGCACTGACATCTCTGATCGTATTTGTAATTTATAAGAAGATCCGTGTTGTACTGAAGGGTGACTGATCGTAAGCAGTTATCGGAAGATGACAGAGAAGATCAGGAAATAATGTCTTCGGATGAATATCTGAGGATGTGAAAAATGCCATGTAATTTAACTGCTGATGGGCAGTAAGGTTACATGGCATTTTTTATATATTACAGATGTATGCAGGTTGTGATGTCTGTTTTATATGTCCGGATTTATGGTGTTGCAGAACATCAGGCGGTCTGTTCTGCGGCTTTCATGATCCCGAGTTCACGTCTGGCAAAGACAACAGCCAATACGAAGGCGGAGGTATCTGCAATCGGTCCCGCATACATGACACCATCGATTCCGAAGAAGAACGGAAAGATGACGATCAGTGGCAGCAGGAAGAAGACCTGCCTTGTGAGTGACATGATCACACCGAGTCTGGCCTTTCCCATGGAGGTAAAAAATCCGGCAGACATAGGCTGGATCCCGTTGGCAAAGGTCATCAGCATGAAGATCCGGAGATATTTTTCCGCAAACTGAAAGTACAGGTCGCTTCCGTTTCCGAAGATGCTTACGATCTGGTGAGGGAAGAACTGGAAACAGATAAAAAATACGGTTGCGATCACAGTACATAAGGCCACGGAATAACGGTATGTCTGACGTACACGGCTGTATTTTTCGGCACCGTAGTTAAAGCCCCAGATGGGCTGGGAACCCTGGGAGATTCCGATGCAGATGGCCATAAATACCTGATTGACTTTGGAAATGATCCCTGCACAGGCGATTGGAATATCACTCCCGTAGGCGGAGAGTGCTCCGTAATGGCGAAGTGTATTGTTCATGACGATCTGCACTGCAGCAATGGCAACCTGATTGATACAGGATGCCATTCCCAGAGAAAAAATGGCAGACAGATTGCGTGCCTTAGGAATCAGCATGGAGTGGTCCAGGTACATTTTCCGGAGTCTGGAAAAATAAAAGATGATCAGAAGTCCGGATACGATCTGGCCGATCACGGTTGCCCAGGCTGCACCTTTGATGCCCCAGCCGAATCCAAAGATGAAAAGCGGGTCCAGGATGGTGTTGATGGCGGCACCGGCCAGGATGCAGGCCATGGAATAGGTAGGACTCCTGTCTGCTCGGATCAGGTGGTTGCCGCCTGTGCTTAAAACATAAAAGGGAAGTCCAATGGCGGTGATCCCTATGTAATCAATGGCATAGGGCATGACGTCCGGTGTTCCGCCGAAAAAATGAAGAAGTGGCTTCAGGAACAGAAGGACAATGACAGAGAGTATCGTACCGGAGATTATCAGCGTGGAGAGTCCGGTTCCTGCAATGGAGCTGGCTTTTTTTTCGTTTCCTGCGCCCATTTCCAGGTTGTAATTGGAGGCGCTGCCGATTCCCAGGAGCAATGCAGCAGCAGTAGAGATAATGGTTACGGGAAATGCGATGTTTGTGGCGGCGTTTCCAAGCATTCCTACGCCCTGTCCGATAAAGATCTGGTCAACGATATTGTACAGAGCGCTGACTAGCATGCTGATGATGGCGGGAATGGCGAATTTGGTGATCAGGCTGCCTACAGGGGCGGTTCCCAGAGGGTTTTCGGCCTGGGCAGCATTGGTCTGGTTTTTCAATGTTTTTTCCTTCTTTCTTGTCTACAGTAGCTGTTTGGTAATGTAATAAGTAAATTTTAAATTTTATAGCAGGGTATTTATTATAGCACTATTGTGAAGTGAGTGTAAGTATAAAAAATTGACCTTTGGTTTTGGATGGGATAAAATGTTTTTAGAAAAAATTTTCGGGAAGGAGCTTTTCAGATGGGTAAGATCAACAGTGTGAAAAAACTTACAGATAATAAGTTTGTGAATCTTTATGGGGTGGATGCGACCAGTGTACATGATACGCCGGTTTCTTATTTTGTGGCCTCCAGGGCGAAGTGTGTGGAGGATTTGAAGCTTTCTACGGGGGAGAATCATCCGGATGGGGTGATCATTTACAGTGTTTATGGAGAGAAGCGGGATAAGGTTGTGCTGATCCGTCAGTATCGGTATACGATCGGCGGATATATTTATGAGTTTCCGGCGGGGCTTGTGGAGCCTGGGGAGGATTTCCATGAGGGTGCTGTGCGTGAGATGTTTGAGGAGACCGGGTTGAAGCTGGAGCCGATCAAGGTTGCGGAGGCTTTTGAGAAGCCTTATTTTACGACGATAGGGATGACGGATGAATCCTGTGCTACGGTTTATGGGTATGCCAGTGGTGAGGTTAGTAAGGCTGCTCAGGAGGATAGTGAGGAGATCGAGGTTGTGATCGCGGACCGGGATGAGGTCAGGAGGATCTTGAAGGAGGAGAGGGTTGCGATCATGTGTGCTTATATGCTGATGCATTTTCTTGAGGATGAGGAGGTGTTTGGATTTCTTGGGGAGATTTAAACGGAGGTAGTTATATGGCGGAAGGGGACGCCAGTGAGGGGCTTCTTTCCAGGCTGGGGCTTCGTCGGGGGCTGGCTTCTAAGGTGCCGGAATTCTGCTAAAAGCGCTTCAAAAAATCTCGAACTCGCGTCTGAAGCCGCTCAAACAGCGAGATTTTTTGAAGCAACGCAGATTTCCGCCACCTAAGAATCAGCTCCCCTCCTGCAGAGTCAGCCTGGAAAGAAGCCCCTCACTGGCTGTGCATTGGCCGTGAGACGTGTTAAATCTCGTGGGGAGTGTTGCTAGTGGGGTGGTATGACGGGAGTTGGATGAGCCATCGGCGCTGCGCTGGATGGCTGGGAGGAAAGGCTGAGATTCCCTGTGGCTTGAAGAGGGGAATGGGTCATCGGCGCTGCGCTGGATGGTTGGGGGAAACGGGGAATCTGCGGTTGCGGATTCCCCGTTTTGATCAGAGCTCTGTGAGTTTTCCCAGGTCTTTGTTGTATTTGCAGTATTTGCCGTTTTCGGAGATAAATGGCTGGTAGGTGTCGGTCCGGTTGTCTTTGACGTAGACGATTCCGGTGGCGATCATTTCTACCAGGGAGAAGCGTTTGCTTAAGCTGGAGATCCAGCGGTAGGTTTTTTCGTTGCCGGAGTCTGCCATGAGGAGGTTGTAGCCGCCTGGGCAGGCTTCCAGGGTGAAGTAGACTTTCTGGGACCGGATGGAGGTGTTGAAGACCTGGCCAGTGATGTAGGTGGAGAAGTTGGTTTCTACAAATTGGCGGAAGGTGTAGAGATCGTAGATCACGCCGGTGGTCTCATCTTTGATCTTGTCGCCGCGTTCGATGCGGGCTTTCAGGAGCTTGAGGACTTCGATGGTCCAATTGATGAAGGAGATGCTGCTGTAGGTCATGCTTTCCTGAAGTTGATCGACCAGCTGTTTTGACAGGATGTTGGATTTTGATGCTTCATTAAAAAGTTCTTCGTTCATAAGGTTCCCTCCAGAATTGTATTTTTATATTGTTTTCGCTCTTTTTTGTATCTTTTATTATAAGTCTGAATTGTGCATAAATCAATAAAAAACCGTAAAATACAAAGGCAATTTATGGAAAAAGATATATGATTAACGAATATGTGCAGAAAATATCAGACGTTTTTTTACGTTTTTCACGTCATTTTAGGATATTTATGTTCTTTTTTTATGAAATCTATTGACAGGTTTTATGAATTTAAGAGATAATTTTATTATAAAAACTGCAGCGGCCAGGAGTGCGCGGGACCGGATTCCGGTTGGGTCCGGGCTTGGCTGTCGGGCAGAGAAATGGGGAATTGATAAATGGAGAACAATGGAGAGATTAAAGTTAAGAGCTTACAGAAGGCATTGGAAATCCTGAACTGTTTTGCTGTGAAGCAGCCCCTGGGTGTAACGGAGATCAGTGAGAAGCTGGGTCTGTATAAGAGTAATGTTCATAATATCCTGGTTACGTTTACTGCTATGGAGTATCTGGTGCAGGATCCGGAGTCTGGGAAATTCCGGCTGGGTCCGGAGGTTATGATGCTGAGCCGGGCATTTCGTGAAAATCTTGATATTACGAAGATTGCTGTGCCGGTTATGCGTGAGATCGCAAATGAGGTGCAGGAACTGGTTTATCTGGCTGTGCCGAAGGGTGAGGATATGCTGTATCTGGAGGCGGTTTCTCCGGAGAACCAGAGGCTTGTAACAAAATCTGTAACCGGTGAGTGCTCAAAGATGTACTGTACAAGTGTTGGAAAAGCAGTTCTGGCGACTATGTCCGAAGAGGACAGGGAGAAGCATATTCCGGAGGAACTGGAAGCTTTTACAGAGTACACGATCACAGACCGGAGAGAACTGGATGAGGAGATCCGGCTGGTTCGGGAGCGTGGATATGCAGTGGATGATATGGAAGTTATGTTTGGTGTGAAATGTGTAGGCGTGGCTCTTCTTAATCATGAAGGGGAAGCGGAGGGTGCTTTAAGTATCAGCGCTCCGTCTCTGAGGATGAATAAAGAAAATATTCAGAAATATGCGGAAATTCTGAAGACCAGTGCGCGAAAGATACAAAAACTTTTGTAATATATATGAAAATTGCACAAAAAATAAAAAAATGAAAGTTTGTTATTGAAAAAATATACCAACAGTGCTATAGTTAAATCACGAAATAAAGAACGCGGTTCTCTAATAAAGAACAATAGAAATGAAACCCGGTACTCAGACCGGGTTAAAAAATAAAATATATTGAGAACAACGTTCCATAATAAAGAACGAACGTAAAGCTAAAGGAGGATTTTCAAATGACAAACAAACCTTATGTAGTAGTGGAATGGAACGACACAGAGACAGATGCAAAAGGATGGATGTGTGCATATAACTTTGTAGGGCATTACTGTGGCGGCGGTACAAGAATGCATCCTACAGTAACCAAGGAAGAAGTTATCCGTCTTGCAACAACCATGGGATATAAATATAAAGCCTGTGAATCTCTGACAACTGGCGGATGTAAAGCCGGTATCGCTTATGATTACAAGGCTCCGGATGCTGAGGATGTTCTTCGCAGATTCCTCACAGCTACAGCTCCTTATATTAAAGCTGGTGTTTCCATTGGCGGCGACCTTGGTGTTGATTATTCTGTAGTTCTTCGTATTCTTGATGATCTGGGAATCGGAATTCCTCAGACAAAGGCTATGAAAGAAGATCCGGATATTCATCAGGGCATCTTAAACCATGACAGAGCAGAGAAAGAGCTTACCTACGATGGATTCAAGATGTATGACATGATCACCGGTTACGGTGTTGCGGCAGCAGCAGATGAAGCCTGGAAGCTTAAAGGCGGAAAGGAAGGCGCCTCCGTTGTTATCCAGGGATTTGGATGTGTTGGTGCCAGCTGTGTAAACTCTCTGAATAAGATGGGATATAAAGTTGTTGGTATCGCAGATGTAAATGGACTTGTTTATTGCAAAGATGGCCTTGATATTCCGAAACTGGTAGCAACCAGACTTCCGAAGGGTGAATTAAATAAAGAAGCTTTTGAAGATAATTATGAAGTACTTCCGAACTCCGAATGGCTCAGCCAAGAATGTGATATCCTCATTCCGGCAGCTCTGGAAGATGTTATCAATAAAGATAACGCAGATAAGATCAAAGCATCTCTTATCGTAGAGGCAGCCAATATTCCGACAACACCGGAAGCAGATGAGATCCTTCGCAGGAAAGGCATCGACGTAGCCGTAGACTTCATCTCCAACCTTGGTGGAATCCGTATTTACGAGGCAGTTATCTTCCGTATTGTTAAGATTGAGAACATGAGCGATGAAGATGCAGCTGCAGCGATCGTAAAAGATACCGTAGATCTGATCCGCAAACAGACAAAAGTTGTATTTGAAGAATCCGCGAAGACAGGCGAGTTCACAAGAGATGTAGCAAGAAGACTGTTTACTCCTGACAAATCCGACACACCGGATATGTGATGGATGAATAACTGATAAAGTACCAGTATTGAGAACCGATTAAGGGGATGCCCCGTGATGGGGCATCCTTTTTTCAAAGAAGACAGGGTCAGGGGGGGTTGTATGAATTCGAAATTAAGAAAGTATCTTACCATTATTGCGCTGGGGCTTGCAGGCGGCTCGATCTACTTTTTACCATATATAAAGTATGTATTTTATGATGCACAGATTTCAACTATGGGAATCACCAATACACAGTCAGGACTTATGCTGACAATGTATACAATCGGAAATATGATCTTGTATATTCCAGGAGGTATCATTGCGGATAAGGTATCACCGAAGAAGGCACTGGTAATCTCACTTCTCAGTACAACGGCGCTGGCATATATTTATGCGTTTTCTATGAATTTTGCAGTAGCCATGGTGATCTGGCTGGGACTGTCCTTCAGTACTGCATTTGTATTCTGGTCCTCTCTGATGAAAGCAATCCGTATTATCGGAACAGAAGAAGAACAGGGATTTATGTACGGACTGTATTATGCATGTAATGGTATCACAGGTGCCCTGACCAATACTCTCGCATTAAATGTATACAAAACAGCAGGCGATGATATGTCATCTGGTTTTGTACGCGCCGTAATAAGCGGTGGAAGTGTTGCGGCAGTTGCAGGTATCATTCTTATTTTCCTTATGAAAGAGGACAAAAAAGACGCATCCGCAGCAGATGACGGAGAACCGAAGTTCCAGCTCTCAGATCTGGGTAAACTTTTAAAGATGCCGGTTGTATGGGTGGTTGCCCTTACGATTTTCTGTGGATATGGATATTACACAAGTACTTCTTATTTTAATCCGTTCCTTACAGAAGTGATCGGAGTATCCCCGGAAAGTTCCGGCCTGATTTCCATTATCAGAAATTATCTTCTGCTTCTGCTTGCACCGGTAGGTGGAATCCTTGCGGATAAAGTGTTCAAATCAACCTGTAAATGGCTGATGACAGCATTTTTGATCCTAGCAGTGCTGTTTGGTATTGTAATGATCCTTCCATCGGATATCAGTCCAATGGCAGCAAGCCTTTACACACTGATCCCGGGTGCATTTGCAATGATGATGTACGGCGTTGTATTCTCCACAGTCAGTGAGGCGGGAATCCCGAGAATGATGACGGGAACTACAATAGGAATTGCTTCAATCATTGGTTACCTGCCAGATTCCATTTATTCCGTTATTTTTGGAAAATGGATGGATCAGCACGGAGCAGCGGGATATAACTATATTTTTACATTCCTGATGATAACAGGTATTATCGGTGCGGTACTGGCTTTCACTATTTACCGTCTTGGAAAGAAAAACAGAGAACAGGCTATATAGAGAGGGTTCGATTATGGGAAAAGAAAATAAAGAAAAATTATATATGAATCCAAAGAGATGCAAGGGCTGCGGATATTGTATCAACGCATGTCCACAGGATGCACTCAGTGTATCCGATTTTGTAAATGAAAAAGGTTACAATACAGTTCAGGTAGATGAAACGAAATGTGTGGCATGTGGTATGTGTTACCGTGTATGTCCGGATTATGTATTCGAAATAAGATGAAGGAGGTCAGTTATGGCTAAGGTATTGTTAAAAGGAAATGAAGCACTGGCCGAAGCTGCACTGGCAGCAGGATGCCGTTTTTACAGTGGATATCCGATCACCCCGCAGACAGAGATCCTGGAGTATTTATCTTGGAGAATGGAAGATGTAGGCGGAACTTTTATTCAGGCTGAATCCGAGCTTGCAGGTATCAACATGGTACTTGGAGCAGCGGCAGCCGGGGCACGTGCACTGACAACTTCATCAGGCCCTGGATTTTCCCTGAAACAGGAAGGAATTTCATACCTTGTAGCAGCAGACCTTCCGGCAGTTATCGTTGATGTAATGAGAATCGGAACCGGTCTTGGCGATATCGCACAGGGGCAGGGAGACTACTGGCAGCTTACCAGAGGCGGCGGCCACGGCGATTACCACACACTGGTTCTTGCGCCGGCATCCGTTCAGGAAAATGCAGATATGATGGCAGAAGCATTTGATCTTGCTGAGAAATACCGTCATCCGGTACTGATCGCTTCTGACGCTGCGATCGGACAGATGATCGAAGCAGTGGAGATTCCGAAATTTATTGAGCACGATATCAATAAATATGACTGGACGATCAAAGGCTGTAAAAAAGGCGATGAGCAGAGAAAGATCCAGAATGTTTACTATACACATCCAGATTATGAAACTTACCTTTCCAATAAATATGCAGAGATGGAACAGAGAGAACAGAGATACGAATGCATTCAGGTTGAGGATGCAGAAGTTGTTCTGGTAGCATATGGAATCAGTTCCAGAGTCTGCAGAGAGGCGGTTGAGATCGCAAGAGAAGAAGGCTTTAAACTGGGCCTGATCCGTCCGATCACACTGTGGCCGTTTCCTGTGAAAGCTTTTGAACAGGCAAAAGAAGCAAAGGCATTTCTTACCGTAGAGATGAATATCCTCGGACAGATGGTAGACGATGTAAAACTTGCAACAGGCGGTAGATATCCGGTAGATCATTATGGATCGATCTTCGAAATTCCGGAATCTGACGGAATCATTGCAAAAGCAAAAGAAATGTTGAAAAAGGGGGAAGCATAACATGAGATTAGTAGCTCCTGAAACAATTACATTTACACAGAGCGGTTTCTGTCCGGGCTGTGGGCATGGACTGGCTGTCCGCCTGATCGCAGAAGTTATGGAAGAGATGGGTTTAAGTGAAAAACTCTTGGCAATCGTTGACGTTGCCTGTGGTTCTTTAAATATTGATTCCTGGAGATTTGATACCATTATGGCAGCACATGGACGTCCCATCGCAACGGCTGTCGGTGTAAAAAAGATCCGTCCGGAAAATCCGGTCATGGCATATATCGGTGATGGTGCGGCGTATTCCATCGGAATGGCTGAGACCATGCACACTGCAATCCGAAATGACAATGTGGTAACCATCGTTATCAATAACAGCCTCTACGGTATGACAGGTGGACAGTGCGCACCGACCTCTCTGCCAGGGCAGATCACAACCTCCACTCCGAGAGGAAAAGATCCGAAAAAAGCTGGAATGCCATTCCGTGTAGAACAGGCATTTACAGGATTTGATATTGCATACCTCGCAAGAGGCTCCATGGCAGATGCCAAAGGAATGATGCAATCCAAGAAATACATCAGAAAAGCTTTTGAAAAGCACATGAAAGGAGAAGGCTTCTGCCTTGTGGAACTTCTTTCTCCATGTCCGACAAACCTGAATATGACTCCGGTAAAGAGTGTGGAACGTATCAAAAACGAGATGATCAAATACTTCCCGCTGGGAGAGTTCAAGGATAAGAAAGAGGAGGCATAGATTATGGGAAAAGAAATTATTTGCGCGGGATTCGGCGGACAGGGTGTCCTCACTGCCGGTATGCTTCTGATAAATGCAGGAATGGAACAGGACAAAAACGTACTGTTTTATCCTTCCTATGGTTCCGAGATGCGTGGCGGTACCGCAAACTGTACAGTAAAAGTTAGCGAAAAGCTGATCGCCAGCCCGATCTCCAAACATCCGGATATTCTTTTTACCATGAATACCCCTGCCATTGACAAATTTGAAGAGAGATTAAAACCAGGCGGACTCCTTCTGGTAAATTCCTCTATTGTTCCGGAAGACCGTAAATACAGAGACGATATTAAAATTATAAAAATTCCTGCAACAGACATTGCGGCAGAAGTCAGAAATCCAAAAGGTGCGAACCTTGTCATGCTTGGAGCACTGGCTGCCAACAGCGACCTGTTCTCAGTAGAATATATGGAATCCGCTATCGTTTCTTTCTTTGAAAAAAAAGGAAAAGGTAAATACAATGAGAAAAATGTAGCTTGCTATCGAAGAGGAGTAGCCGGTAAATAAGATCAGGAGGTGACTGATATATGAATCTTACCAAGTTGTTAAAACCAAAATCAGTTGCTGTTATCGGCGCAAGTGAAAAAGAAGGTTTTGGTGGAGATGTATGCCGTAATACTCTCAGCTATGTAGAAGACATGAGCAGAGTATACTTTGTACATCCGAAAAGAGAAAGTGTATTTGGAGTTCCCTGCTATAAGAGTATTTCCGATATACCGGATACCATTGATATGATGGTGATCTGTACTTCACAGAAAACAGTCATTCCGCTTCTGAAAGAAGGAGCAGCCAAGGGTGTTGGCGGAGCCGTTGTTTTTGCCAGCGGATATGGCGAGATCGGAACAGATGAAGGCAGGAAAAATGAGGCGGAACTGATCGCAGCAGCAAAAGAACTGGACATTGCAGTCATGGGACCAAATTGTGCCGGATTTGTAAATTACATTGATAATGTGCAGGCTTTCGCTTTTATTTCTGCGAAGAGAGACCGAAAAGGAAGTGTTGGCGTTGTTTCACAGAGCGGCCAGCTGTGCCTTTCCATGATGGATGATCCCGGAATGCGTTTTTCCTACAGTATTTCAGCCGGAAACGGAAAGATTGTCCAGATGGAAGACTATATGGACTTCCTTGTAGAAGATGAAGATACAAAAGTTGTCAGTGTTTATATCGAGGGTGTAAAAAATGCGGCAAAATTTGCAGATGTTCTGAAAAAAGCAGCTGCGAAAAAGAAACCTGTAGTCATTCTCAAAGCAGGAAGAAGTGCCAAAGGCGGAGCAATCGCAGCTTCCCATACAGGAAGTCTCTCAGGTTCCGATGCATCCTTTGATGCAGTTCTGAAAAAATTCGGAGCGATCCGTGTGGATGATCTGGAAGAACTGATTGCCACTTCACTGATGCTTGCCACACTGAATCGTTATCCGAAGAAGGCTGTTTTTGCATCCATGAACCTTTCCGGAGGCGAGACCGGAATCTGTGCGGATGTAGGAAGTCTTAACGGAATCGAATATCCGGATTTTGCACCGGAAACTCTTGCAAAACTGAAAGAACAGCTTCCATCCTATGCATCTCCGAATAATCCGCTGGATATGACAGCCAGTCTTTCCTACGATGCAGATCTGTATGCAGAAGCATTGCGTACAGTCATGGATGATCCAAATATTGAGATGGTACTGATCGGCTATACTCTGCTTCTTGAAGTGGCAGATCCTGCGATTCACTATATGTATCAGGGAATTGAAAAAGTTGTACGGGAAAAAGGCAAGAACTGCAAACCGATTGCCATGATACCGTTTGCAGAAAACACCAGAAACCCGGAATACCAGGAAAAACTCTTCAAGATCGGAGTGCCGATTCTCCCTCCTCCGGTATATGCATTTAAGATTCTCCGGCATCTGGCTGATTTTATTTCCTATACTTCCGAAGGAAAAACACTGGAACTTTCTGCCGGAGCACCAGTTGGCAAGGAGACCTTTGCACTGTCTGAGCATGACAGCAAGATGGAACTTGCAGATTTTGGCGTAGATATTCCAAAAGAAGTCATTGCAAAAACAGTGGAAGAAGCAGCTGCGTTTGCAGAAAGTGCTGATTGCTCGCTGGCTATGAAAGTAGAATCCGCAGACATCCTGCATAAGAGTGATGTTGGCGGTGTAAAACTCAATATCCGTGGAAAAGAAGCAGCTGTAAAAGCTTATGAGGAGATCATGAATAATGTAACGGGCGCGAGACCGGATGCGAAGATCAACGGAATCCTTATGGTTCCCATGCTGAAACCTGGCGTGGAAATGATCATCGGAGTAAACAACGATCCACAGTTTGGTCCTATGATCATGGTAGGAATGGGCGGTGTGTTTGTAGAGGTATTTAAAGATGTGGCTTTATATCCGGCTCCACTGTGTGAAGAGGAAGCTCTGGATATGCTGAAATCACTGAAATCCTACAAACTCCTCAACGGCTACAGAGGAAACGCAAAATGCGATATTCCGGCATTGTGCAAAACCATCGCGGGAATCAGCAGATACGCCAACGCAAATAAAGATACTCTGAAAGAGCTGGATATCAATCCACTGTTTGTATATCCGGAAGGCGAAGGTGTAGGCGTTGCCGATGCACTGATCGTAAAACATGTAAAATAATTATGGAACAGGAAGAGGGGCATTCACAGTCAATGCCCTTCTTCACTCTGGATATGTATCAGAAGAAGCTATCGAGAGACAACCTGGATAATGAGGTAGAATTGGAAAGGTGAAGCCTATGATAGAATTTACAAATGTTTCGAAATCCTATAAAGATAAACTGATCCTGCGGGATATCAATATGACATTTTCTTCCGGGGAATTTGTTGCCATCATTGGTTCCAGCGGATGTGGAAAAACAACCCTTCTGAAAATGATAAACAAACTTCTCCCCATGGACCGGGGAGATATTATCATTGACGGAAAATCCATCCGCGAGATCCCCGATATCAAATTAAGAAGAGAAATCGGGTATGTGGTACAGGAAGGCGGACTGTTTCCACATTTTACAGTAAAAGAGAATCTTGAAATTGTTCCCCAGCTTGAGGGACTGGAACCGGAAAAACGGGAACAGCGGATCAATGAACTCCTGGATATGGTAAATCTTGATCCCAAGCTGTACAGCAACAGCTATCCATGTCAGCTTTCCGGCGGACAGCGCCAGAGAGTGGGAGTTGCCAGGGCATTTGCCACAGATTCTGATCTGATCCTGATGGATGAGCCTTTTTCAGCGTTGGACCCACTTACAAGAGAAGAACTGCAGGACGAGATCGTCAAGCTGCAGAAGGAATACCAGAAAACTATTGTATTTGTCACCCATGATATGGATGAGGCTATCAAATGTGCAGACAAGATCTGCTTTATACAGAACGGAACTGTCATACAGTTCGATAAGACAGAAGAGATCCTGAGGCATCCGGCCAATGATTATGTGGAAAAATTCGTAGGAAAGAACCGTTTGTGGGGAAATCCGAAATATATACATGCATCTGACATTATGTGCAAAGAACCATACACACTTTCCAAAGACAGAACTGTGATACAGGCGCTTCAGGTTATGCGCCAGAATGCGATCAACAGTATTTTTATCACAGAGGGAAAATCCAGGGGATTTCTGGGAATCGTCTGGCTGGAAGACTTAAGCAAACTGGATGTGCAGCATATGTCCGCAAGTATCGGGGATATGATCTCATCCGATTATGTATCTGTTTATGAAGAAAGCTCTCTTCAGGAGATCATCGACGAGATCGATTACTATAAATCCGGAATCATTCCGGTACTGAACGAGCGCAGGGAACTGAAGGGGGCACTGACCAAGAGTATCCTTCTTTCGACACTCAGCAAACGTTACAAAAAAGAACAGGAGGGGTGACAGGTGAATACTTTTCTTGAAGTTTTTATGCAGAGAAGAGAAGAGCTGGTCCAGCTTCTTCTGGAACATATTCAGATGACTTCGGCAGCAGTACTGATTTCCATATGCATCGGTATTCCTCTTGGAATTTTTGTAACAAAAAACAAAAAGGCTTCGTCTATTGTGATCGGAATTGCAAATATCATGCAGTCTATCCCAAGTATCGGCCTTCTGGCTTTTCTGGTTCCTGTGGTGGGAATCGGACAGAAGCCGGCCATTATCATGGTTATCATTTATGCCCTGCTTCCGATCATAAAAAATACATATATCGGCATCACCGGTATCCAGCAGTCGGCCATTGAATCAGCCAGCAGCATCGGCCTGACAAAATGGAGGATTTTGTACAAAATACAGATTCCCATCGCAATGCCTTATATTATGGCAGGTGTGCGTATTTCAGCAGTAACAGCTGTTGGAACCGTTACCATTGCTGCTTTTGCAGGTGCGGGAGGTCTGGGATGGCTGATCAATCTGGGCTTAAATGCCAATGATGCGGATCTGGTACTTCTTGGTGCACTGCCTGCCTGTCTTCTGGCCCTGGTGGTAGATTTTGTTCTCGGAAAAGTGGAGAATGCACTGACTCCGGAAGGCCTGAAACCGGTAGACCAGATCACAAACCGTACAAAAGCAGAACGGAAAAGACGAACAGTTATGGCGGTCTGTCTTCTTGTCCTGATCCTGGTAGTTCCATGTTTCGCTTCTGTATACAGTGTGTTCCAGAGAAAAGAAGAGAAAATCGTAATTGGCAGTGAGAACTTTACAGAAGCACTGATCCTGGGAAATATTTACAGCCAGCTGATCCAGGACCAGACAGATATCAAGGTTGAAGAGAAATTTAATCTTAACGGAACCATGATCACTATGTCCGCCATGGAGCGGGGAGATATCGACACATTTACCGATTACACAGGCGTGCTGATTTCCAACGTCCTGAAAGAAGAAATGTCTTCAGATTCGAAGGAAGTCTATGACAGAGTAAAAACAGGCATGGAAGAAAACTACAGCATGCAGGTATCCGATTCTCTGGGATTCAGTAATACCTATGTGTTTGCAGTCACTTCGGAGACAGCAGCGCAGTGTCATCTCACAAAGCTTTCCGAACTTCTGGCTCAGGCGGGCAGCCTGAAACTGGGCTGCACAACAGCATTTACCCAGCGTGAGGATCTTCTGCCCAAGCTAAAAAAAGAATTTCAGGTATCCTTTAAAGAAGTGAATGGTCTGGAAGGAAATATCCGTTATCAGGCACTCACATCTGGAAAAGTGGATGTGATCGATGCTTTTGAGACCGATGCCATACTGAAAAAGATGGATCTTGTGAAACTGGAAGATGATATCGAGTTTTTTCCGCCGTATCAGGCTGTGTCCATTACCAGGAATGAAACCCTGAAAAAATATCCGCAGCTTCAGGAAGTTATGGATATGATGGAAGGAGCTATCACCACAGAAGAGATGATGGATATGAATTACCAGGTAGATGTAGAGGGAAAAACTCCGAAAGAAACAGCTGTGGAATTTCTGAAAGAAAAAGGAATGATAGAATAAATTTTTAAGCGGTCTGAAATTAGGCCGCTTTTTTGGGAATATTTTGTGAAAATCGCACCTTGACATAAAGCCTTCCTCCGGGTGTATCATATGCAGTGTTAAAGGAGGTAGACTATTATGTTTGAGACATTACAGGAAAAGACAGAAGAGAAAGCAATGGTGCAGTTCCTTGAACGCTTTACAGATTATCCATTTCTGGTAAAGTTCAAGAATTCCGAGTATCATATCGGAGAGGGTGAACCTACATTTACGGTGAATTTTAAGAAAGCGATTCCTCTTGCAGATCTGATGAAAAGTACGTCCCTTGCGCTGGGCGAGGCGTATATGAGAGGGGATCTGGATATTGAGGGAAATCTTTATGAGGCACTGGATCATTTTCTGGGACAGATGGGGAAATTTTCTACCAATGAGTCTGCTCTGAAGAAGATCATGTTCAGCTCAACATCCAAGAAAAACCAGGAAAAGGAAGTAACCAGCCATTATGATATTGGCAATGATTTTTATAAATTATGGTTGGATGAGACGATGAGTTATTCCTGTGGATACTTTATTCATGAAGATGATACATTGTATCAGGCACAGGTAAATAAAGTTGATTATATTCTTAAGAAATTACATCTGGAAGAAGGCATGAGCCTTCTGGATATTGGCTGTGGCTGGGGTTTTCTGCTGATCGAGGCGGCGAAGAAGTATAAGATCCACGGTACCGGCATCACTTTAAGCCATGAGCAGTATGCGGAATTTCAGAGAAGGATCAAAGAGCAGGGACTGGAAGATTACCTTACCGTAGAGCTGATGGATTATCGTGATCTTCCCAAGAAAGAGTATCAGTTTGACCGTGTTGTCAGTGTTGGTATGCTGGAGCATGTTGGCCGTGACAATTATCAGCTGTTTCTTGATTGCGTGGAGAAAGTTCTGAAACCAGGTGGACTGTTCCTGCTTCATTTTATCAGTGCCCTGAAGGAGCACCCGGGTGATCCGTGGGTTAAGAAATATATTTTCCCGGGCGGAACCGTTCCGAGTTTACGTGAGATCCTGAACCATATGGCAGAGGATAATTTCCATACTCTGGATATCGAGAATCTCCGTCTGCATTACAATAAGACACTGCTTCACTGGGAAAAGAATTTCCGTGATAACATTGAAAAAGAGAAAACCATGTTTGACGAAGAATTTCTGCGTATGTGGGATCTCTACCTGTCTGCATGTGCGGCAACTTTCCATAATGGAATTATCGATCTTCATCAGATCCTTATGACAAAAGGAATCAACAACGATCTGCCAATGACACGGTGGTATTGATCTTCCCTTAAGCAAGATCAAAATCAGTATCCGAAAAATAACATATATGAATATAAAAACCTCCCGAAACAGTCAGCAGTTAAAAATGCTGTACTGTTCCGGGAGGTTTTTTATCATAACAGATTGCTTCGGAGAAATGAGAGACTGACATCATACCCTCGGTGCAAGGAGCAGCTTTTCAAAATCTTCCTCACACATAGGACGGTAATACAGGAATCCCTGGATCTCATCGCAGCCTTCTTTTTTCAGAAATTCGGCAATATCTTCTGTTTCCACACCTTCGCATACAATGGATTTTCCCATGCGTTTCAGCATATGGAAGACTTCCTGAAGAACGATCTTTGCATTTTCCGTAAGGGAATCGCCAAGGAATTTCCGATCGATCTTTACTTCATTGAACAGCAGATCTTTTAAGGTATTCAGGGAAGAATATCCGGAGCCGAAATCATCCATGGAAATCTGAATATTATGCTGCTTCAGGCCACGGATCACACGGTTGACGGCCTCGGTATTGTTTACATAGGTGGATTCCGTGATCTCAAAAGTAAGGCGTGAAGTGTCCACCTGATAGGTGCGGATCAGTTCGCAGATCTTTTTGACAAAATTTTCCGGTTCCTCAAAGTGCAGTGGAGAGACATTCAGGGAAATGCGAAAATCTGCCGGAAGCTGAATGGAAAATTTCTGAAGCCATCGGAAGGTTTTTTCATAAACATAATAATCCAGACTGATGATAAAACCATTCTGTTCAAATAATGGAATGTACACAGCCGGGGACCAGAGCGTTTTTTCGTCACGGAGCCAACGGACGAGGACTTCCGCACTGGAGATTTTTCCGTTGGTGGGAGATACTTTGGGCTGAAAATAAATCTGAAATTCTTCATTTTTCAGAGCCTGATGGAAGGAATGGAGAATTTCTGCCTGCATTTTTTCCTGCCGGTCAATTTCCCTTGAATAGATGCAGCAGGGCGGAATCATTTTTTTGGAGAGCCGCCTTGCCACATTTGCACAGGACAGTACGGTTTCCGGTGAGGTTTCGGCATCCGGGATAAAGCAGATTCCGGAGTTTGTGCGGAAGAAATTAACGTGGTAGGTATTGCGGATGCGCTGGCTGATCTGCTGATCAAGTTTTGCGATCTGGGACAGAAGCGCTTCACTGGTAAGGTCCGTAATATCTGCAATGCTGACAAATACATCGGAGAAAAAGCGGGTGGTAAGGATGGTAAAGGAAGCTCCTGCCAGCTCTTCATAGACAATATTCAGAATTTCGTCTCCAAGGGAATATCCGTATTTGTCATTGATGTAATGAAAATTTTCTATGTCTGTGGAGATCAGGGCGATGGAGAGGGAACTTCCGGTACTTTTCTGGATCTGCCGGATCTTTTCAGAAAGGGCTTCCGAAGAGATGGCAGGGATTACCGTATTGCGGGAATGGGTGGAAGGGGCAAGTTCCCGGATAGCAGCAATTTTCCTGCTGGCTTTGTCCTGGTACATTTTTTTGTCTGCGGCATTGATCAGATCTTCCATCATAAAATAGTGATTCTGGAAACTGACTTCATATCCGATGGCATAACTTAAAGGCAGTGTAGTTCTGGTGTTGTATTCCTGAACAAGGGAATCCAGTTTCTCTGCCATATGCTGAAGCTCGGAGAGGCTGGTGTTCTGCTGGATCAGGATGAACTCATCTCCGCCATAGCGGGCCAGAAAACTGTCAGAATCCAGGATCCGGGTGAGACAGTAGGTGAAGGTCTGGATAAATTCATCGCCTTTTTCATGTCCGTAAGTGTCATTGACATATTTCAGATTGTTCAGATCAAACATCATGACGCCAACGCCAAAAGTGCTTGGGCGGTTACTTAAGTCCTGAACCAGCTTTTCCAGGGATGTTTTGTTGTGGACACCGGTGATATCCCGAAATGCCTTTACGATAAGACGGGAGAGAAGTTCTCTCTGGATCAGGGAAAGCGCCAGGGTCACAACCAGAAGTGCCAGAGCTGCTTCCATAAGATGAAGTATGGGATAGTAGGATACTTCCGGATCCTGAAGAAATTTCAGAAGATAAAGATCCATAATCAACAGGATCACAAGCGCAAGCAGGGTGCCTTCGCAAAGATGAAGTACACTTTTTTCTTTTTTCATGGGTAAAATAAATCTCCTTGTTTATTGATAAATAAAATTGAGCAGGCTTTTTCAGGCCTGCACGATGATCATTTTTGTAAAATCCTGACTGATACCGATTTTGCTTTCCTGTATGCGGACGATGTAAGAGCCGAGAAGGATTGATACGATCCGTACAGTTGCGCCTTCGATAAACCCCAGGGTTTCCAGATAATGGCGGTCCCCTTCATTCCCGCATATTTTCTGAATGATATAATCGGTGTTGATATCAGCTAAATTCAGTGGCATGATTCCTCCATAAAAAGCTGTATGTGAACAGTGAAAGCGGAAAGATATCCGCCAACATAAATTAGTTACAACTAACATTATAACGCGCAGAGATTTTGTGTCAATGGTTTTGGAAAAATAAGAAACATTTTGTCATACAGGACGACAGGTGAAGGTGTTTGTGTTATGATAAAAAAGCATAGAGAAGATCCAATGCAGATAAAAAATAAGTTTAGGAAGATAAGCGGGAATCCTCGGTAATTCAATTGCCGAGATGA
>NZ_QTYB01000030.1 GCF_003461955.1 Ruminococcus sp. AM36-2AA
TAGAAAAGGGGTGTGTTCACAATTTATTTACTCATGCGTTTGTCGTGTAATTTTCTGAACTCATGCTTGTGTGTCAAGCGGATATTCGCAATCCGCTTCGCTACTTGCTCATAACCAAATATATTATTATCTCTCCGCTCCATATTTATCTTTTCTCGAAATCAACGCTATCGTCTCAACGGTACTCTCTTTGTCCCAACAAAGTTCCTGTGTCTCCCTGTCTCCGAAATACACCGGAAAACGGAACTTTATGTGCTTTAGGAATCTGCCATCTGGCTGCTCCTGCTCATAAATGTCCACCTGTTCTACAAAGCTGTTAAGAAATTCTTTCTTCTCCAGATCAGTGAACTTATCATATAGTTTATCAAAATATAAAGGAAATTGATAGACGTTTTCTTCTGATATTTTCTGTTGCTGAATATTCAGCAGGCGATTCTTTACTTCCTCTATACTGTTTTCCACGCCTTCAATTTCATCATACAGACGATATAATCGTGTCTCCATATCCTGATATTTCTTTTCATAAAATTTATCCATGATATCCAAACTATCCATCTGCTGTCCAAGTCTTGCTTTTGCTCCGGTCAGTTGCCTGTGCTGTTTTTCCAGTCTTTCAATCTCTTTTTCTATTTCTTCTGTATCTATTCTTGAACCGATTTTATTCAGAATTGCTTCTTCAAATTTCGGATTCTTCACCAGCTTCCGAATAACTTCTTCCACTGCATTGTTAATCTTCTCCTCGCTCCATTGTTTACGATATCCACATTTATGACCATCTACCAGGCGACGATGTTTGCAGGCATAATAGAAATAATCCTTATATAAGGTTCCGTCTTTCTTTTTCTTTCGGTTCACGTTTCCATACATACCGCTTCCACATAACGGACATCTCAATATTCCGGATAAAATATGCTCATGATCGAGGCTATGTGTCTTTTCATATTTCACACCTGTTTTTTCCCGTTTTTGATGAGCCAGCTCCCAGTCTGTTTCCGAAATAATCCCTTCATGGATACCATCGTGCAGCATATAATTTTCCTGCTTTACAATGCGATATTCATTTCTTGTACCAGAAACTTTCTCGTTTTTCCTTCGTCCATAAGCCAGCTTTCCACAGTATACCGGATTATCCAGAACGCCTTTTATAAATGATGCGGCAAATGCGTCCAGTGTATTATTCTGTCGTTTTTTCTTTTTATATCCATGCTGGTTCAGCCATGCAGCAATCGCAGAGATTCCCATATTGGTATGAATAAATTTATCATAGATCAGACGAATAATTTCTGCTTCATCCTCTGCAATCTGCAATTCTCCATTTACCAATTCATAGCCATATGGAGCAAATCCGCCGTTCCATTTTCCTTCCCTGGCTTTCTGCTTACATCCCTCCATTGTCTGAACAAGGATATTCTCTCGTTCAATCTCTGCCATCGCAGACAGAACAGAAATCATCAGCTTTCCACTATCTTTTGAGCTGTCAATTCCATCTTCAACACAGATCAGATTCACTCCAAAATCCTGCATCCGCTGCAAAGAATTTAAAACATCTGCCGCATTACGACCAAATCTGGAAAGCTTGAACACCAGTACAAACTGCACCTCATCTGTGCCATTCTCAATATTATCCAACATTCTCTGAAATTCCGTTCTGCCCTCTACGCTCTTTCCAGATTTACCTTCATCGGAATACTCATTTACAATTTCCATGTTCTGAAATTCCGCATATCTCTTGAGTTTTTCTTTTTGAGCGTCCAGACTGTAGCCATCTACCTGCATGGTTGTAGACACTCTGGTATATATATCGCATTTAACCTTTTTATTCTTCATAATTTTCCTCGTAATATAACTCCGTTTCATAGTCCCAACTATTTTCAATACATATTTTCCATATTGACGCATTTCTCTGTCAATCGTATAATTAAAATAGATTCAGAGCATATCTGTTATCAAAATATTGCCCGCCCACCGTTGGCGACTTATAAGTGATCGGTTCGAAAATATTGTTCGCTTACCGGAAGCGTCTAATAAATGTCCGGTTTGAAAATTATTTAGAAATAATTTCTGTTTTTGATATTGTGTTTTTATCACACATTGCATATACTATAAATACACAAAAGCCAGAAAAAGAGGAGGTGTTCGTATGGCTACTTCAAGTATTACTCATAATTTTGTCGTATCCAATCCAAACAGCGTAAAGCGTTTTGTCGCAGCGATTGACGAAGCCGACCGTGACCGCACACCAAAGCAGACACTTCCCGGACGTCAGTTAACAAACCCACAGGAAATCTTAGCTTTAATGTCAAAAAGGAAGAAAAAAGCGACAGTCTGATTTACATTTTGTATTTCAGAAAACTGCCGCTTCTTTTTCTTCCTTATTCTGTTTTTCTTCCTCCAACTCCCGGAGGACTTCTTCGCCGTACTTATCAATCATACATCATAAATAAGTTTTTTACCAAAACAGGCGTGAGCCCGCTTCTCATATTGAAAAAATATCACACTCATGCCTGTTTTTACTTTTTCATAACATTATTACCGATAATAAAATCCATCAAACGAATCACGATATCTATATTTTTTCTCAAAATCACCAAAATTGTCTATTAAATCTCATAAAAATGGCGAAATCCAGCCGCTGCAGACATCTCTGAAGCCCACAAACGACAATGATGTCTTCTTTTTGAATATGTAAAATCAATTGATTCAATACTTCTTTATACGTTTTTTCTTATAATTGGATAACTCCTCTTTTCTGTCTTAGTGCAGTTATTATTTTATAAATAACATTCTTGTGGCATGTCATTAGAGTTTCTACACTTCAAGTAGATACAATATTATAAATCATATGTGAACTACTCGGCAACTGAGTTACCAGAGCATCTGAATTAAGGCG
>NZ_QTYB01000031.1 GCF_003461955.1 Ruminococcus sp. AM36-2AA
TGAATATTACGGTGCGGCAGAGCCGCCAGTCCGGTGTGGCGAGAGCCACCTGTCCGGACTAACGGAGCCACCCCATTTTGTTTATTAAGTTACTTTGCCATTGCTGGATCCAGTCCATATACTTCTCTCATAGAGAGGTCTTTAGATGGGTCAACACTTTCAATATCGATCTTATAGGAATCATACGATATACGATCCATGATGGCATCGGCAAGAGTACTTTCACCATCACAGATTTGCTGGTACCATTCACTTTCACGGAACTGAGAACAAAAGATCGTTGAAGATTTTTTTCGTCGTTTATGTATCAGTTCAAAAAGATTCCTGGCTTCAGCTTCTGTCAGTTTAAGAAGCAGCCACTCATCAATGATCAGTACTATTGGCTTGGTGTATTTCTTCAGGACAGTTGAGAAAGTTCCATTGTCCCTGGCAGCCTGTAAGTCCAATAATAGATCAGGAAGCCGTACATACCGTACTGAGTAATAGTGCTTGCATGCTTCCATGCCAAAGGCACAGGCCATATAAGTTTTACCACTTCCGGTTGCTCCAGTAATAAAGATGTTTCGGTATTCTGTAATGTATTCACAGGTTGCCAGACGGTTGATCAGTGCTTTGTTCAGCTTTCGTCCAGAATGGTAATCAATCGCTGCGATGCTGGCATCTGGCTGTTCAAACTCAGCCTGGCGGATCAGCCTTTTCAGACGATTGTTTTTGCGGTTGCTGTATTCGACATCAACAAGCATGCCGAACCGATCTTCGAATGGAACTTCCTTCATTGCAGGATCATCCATCTGGATGCGGAATGCATCTGCCATAGCAGTCAGACGCATTTCAATAAGTTTATCGATTGTACTTTGATTTGTCATGATTTTTTACCTCCATAGTATCTGGCTCCTCTGGTTATGCCATGTGGTTTTACTGCTTGAAATGATTCTGATTCGGTATCAGGTGCATCCTTTGTTGCAGCCAATAGATTTTTGATACTTTTATAGCTGGGTTTACCGGAATAAGAGAGCGCCTTAGCGCAGACCTGTTCCAGTTTTTCTGGCGAATATTTTTCTGCCAGTTTCAGTAATCCCATGCAGCTTCTGTAGGATTGCTGTTCAATCCTGCCGGAGGTAAGTATTGCATCGACAACCTTACTTGTGTTAATTCCAATCGAATCAGCCCACTTACGGAATCGGTCACCGTTCCATTCCAGATATTTCTGGTGTTCCTGCGGCATATGTTCTGTCACTGTAGAATACTGACCGCTTCGTCCATAGAGTCGTCTGTGAGAGGCAATACGATTGTGATTATAAAATATTTCAACCGTTGTATCTGTTATACGCACATCAACCTTATTTTTGATATACTGATAAGGCACGGAGTAGAACATTCTGTCTACTGCGATGTGATAGTTAAACTGGACGGTGGCTTGTTTCCACTCAGCCAGTTCAAAAGGTGTAGCAGGCAACGGAGCCAGTAATGGCATTTCTTCCCCAAGAAATAAACTGAGTCTGCTACATTCCTTTTTCTGGAATTTACGGGCGTTGTAGGCATCCAGTTTTTCACGGATTGAAGCATTCAATTCTGCAAGAGAGAAAAACTGTTCATTGCGAAGGGCTGCTGTTATCCATGTGGATATCTTTCCTACCGATCCCTCTACATTCGGTTTATCTTTGGGTTTCCGGACTCTGGCCGGAAGGATGGCAAGATTGTAATGTTCTGCCATCTCATGATAAGTTGTGTTTAAGGCAGTGTTGTACCAGTCACTCTTTTTATGATTCACTGCGGTTGTGCAGTTATCAGAAACGAGCATAGGTGTGACACCGCCAAAGAAATCAAACATCTGGACATGAGCTTTGATCCAGTTGTCGGTTTTCTCATTCATATATGCTTTTACAAAAGCATACTGACTGTAAGTTAATACACCTACAAATATCCATGCATTTGTGATTTCTCCGGTGTCCGGATCAATGATGTGAGCAGGGTCACCGGCCCAGTCAACTTCAATCTGTTCACCTGGTTTTCTAGGGATATGCATGGTAGCCCTGCGTTTTTCTTCATCCTTCTGGATGTAGTAGCAGAACTGAGAATACATTAGAGGCTCTTCGCTGCTCATGCGGCACTCCTCACAGTATTCTACCCAGAGAAGTTTTTTGTTTACGCCGTTCCGCAGAAGTTCTTTGCGGATGTAGTCAAAGTTTGGCATACGTTTATTCGTTGCCGACTTATCTTTAGGAAACATCAGCTCCTCTAGCGCACTGTCGGTCATGTCAAAATCCAGCGGCCATGAAAGATTGATTTCCGCTGCTTTTTTCAAAACCTTGGCGACTGTGTTTCTGGATACACCGCAACTTTGTGCGATGTTCCTCTCACTGAATCCTAAGCTTTTCAAGCGTAGGATTTCACGATACTTGGTCATAATTTACGACCTCCTTTATCTGTATTCACACCAAAGGTGTGTATTTACAGTATAAAGGAAATATATGTAATAGAGTCCAATAAGGTGGCTCTGAATTACCGGAATATATGGCTCCCATTCTCCGGCATGGTGGCTCTCAAAGTCCGGACAGGTGGCTCTGAGAGTCCCGGAATAATCA
>NZ_QTYB01000032.1 GCF_003461955.1 Ruminococcus sp. AM36-2AA
TGAATAATCCGGGGTGAAATCCATCACCTGTCCGGCGTATGGAAATCAATGTTCCGTTTTTTAGGGAATCACGATTCCGGCAAAAATGGAATCACATTTTTCCTAAACCCTTATAATGATGTTATGCACTTTTAGTGTAAATTCATTATGAGGAGGTCACGATTATGACCAAATATCGAGAAATCATCCGGCTTACCGGATTGGGATTCTCACAACGTAACATCATGGCAAGCTGTGGTGTTTCACAAAAAACTGTCGTCAAAGTTCAAAAACGTGCCAGAGAACTAAATATCTCTTGGCCTCTTGATGAATCAATGACCGACACAGAGCTTCAAAAGCTCATGTTCTCGAAAGAGAGCAAGGTATCTGCCAGTAAGAAGATGCCCGACTACGCTTACATCCGTAAGGAACTGCTCCGTAATGGAGTCACCAAAAAGCTCTTATGGACTGAGTACATAGAGGATTGCCGTGCCAACGGTGAAGAACCACTCATGTATTCACAATTCTGCTATCACATCCAACAGGATGAGCAGAAACATCGTGCTACCATGCATATCAACCGTAAACCCGGCGAACAGGTTGAGGTTGACTGGGCTGGTGATCCGGCAACAATTATTGATCCTGACACTGGTGAAATCTTAAAATCTTACATCTTTGTAGGTGTAATGACTTACAGTCAGTATGCATATGTGGAAGCATTTCTGGATATGAAGCAGAGATCATGGATCAATGCTCATGTCCATATGTATGAGTACTTTGGCGGTGTTGCCAGAATCCTCGTACCGGATAACTGCAAAACCGCAGTTATTCACAATGGGGGATGGAAAGACCAGCAGATCAATGAAACTTATCAGGAACTAGCTGAACATTATTGCACCGCTATTATTCCGGCTCGTGTCAGAGCTCCCAAGGATAAGCCGAATGCTGAAGGAACGGTAGGAAATATCTCTACCTGGATAACAGCAGCACTTCGGGATGAACAGTTCTTTTCCCTTGCAGAATTAAACCGTGCAATAAAAGATAAGCTAGAACTGTTCAACCAAAGGCTCTTTCAGAAGAAAGAGGGTAGTCGGCGAAGCTTATTTCTTGAGGAAGAAAAACCATTGCTGGCACCATTACCTGCTACCCGTTTTGAACTGAGCGACTGGAAAACAGCCACCGTCCAGTTCAATTATCACATATCTGTGGACGGAATGCTATACTCAGTTCCCTATGAATACATCAAAAAGAAAGTTGATGTCAAGATAACAGATACCACTATTGAAATTTTTTACAATCATAACCGCATTGCTTCCCACCGCCGTCTGAAGGGGCGTCCTGGGAAGTACAGCACTGTCACGGAACATATGCCGGAAGACCACCAGAAATATCTGGAATGGAACGGCGACAGGTTCCGCAAATGGGCTGAACGGATTGGCATAAATACGTACACTGTGGTCAATGCGATACTGACCTCCAAACGTGTGGAACAACAGACCTACCGAAGTTGTATGGGGCTTCTGAAGCTTGCAGAGAAATACTCAGATGCATTGTTTGAAGCAGCCTGTAAAAAGGCACTATCTTATACAGCTTCACCCAGTTATAAGAGTATTAAAAACATCCTTGTAACAGGTTCTGTAAAACCGGAATCAGAAACTACTGAATCCAAGACTACACATAAAGCACACGGCATCACAAGAGGTGCCGATTACTATCGGAGGTAAACATATATGACGAATCAGAGTACAATAGATAAATTAATTGAAATGCGCCTTACTACTATGGCAGATGCGTTCCGCAACCAGCTGGATGATACGAAATTTAAAGACGTACCATTCGAGGACCGTTTTGGTATGCTGGTGGACATCGAATACAGTAATCGTAAGAATAATCGTCAGAAACGATTGATCCGTAATGCTGGATTCGACCAACCGGAAGCAAGTATCATGGATATCAATTACACTTCCGGACGCAAGCTTAACAAGGGTCTTATTAACCGACTTGCAACTTGCGAATATATATCTGAACACCGGAATCTTTTTATCACCGGCGCTACAGGCTGTGGTAAAACTTACATGGCCTGCGCCTTTGGTATGGAGGCTTGTAAGCAGTATTTCAATACCAAGTATGTCCGTCTTCCTGATCTGCTTATTGATCTGGAGACAGCACGGACAGATGGTAACTACAAAAAAGTCATGGCGAAGTATGCAAATCCAGTTGTCCTGATTCTGGATGAGTGGCTTCTCTTGAAACCGACGAATGCAGAACAAAGGGATATCTTCGAACTGCTTCATAGGAGACGTAAGAAATCTTCAACGATTTTCTGCTCCCAGTATGCATTTGAGGAATGGTATGAGCAGCTCGGCGGTGGTGACAGTCCTCTGGCAGATGCGATCATTGATCGTATTGCCCACGACAGCTATCGAATAAATATCACGAGCATTGATGCTGAACATGATAGATCAATGCGTGAGGTATATGGCTTGGATAAAGCACTACGCGAGTAAACTCGCATAATTACACAGGTGATTTCCACTTCCGGACATCTGATTCCCAAATTTCCGGAAGTGCGATTTCATCGCACGAGAATATTCA
>NZ_QTYB01000034.1 GCF_003461955.1 Ruminococcus sp. AM36-2AA
ATTGTGCCTGCACCCTTGCAATCTCTTTATGAAAATATCTTTCCAATGCAAGATATCTTCTGCCCAGGATAAATGTATTCCCATTCCCGGAATCATAGCATGTCATAAGATTATGAAGTCCCAGATCAACTGACAGATAGTGTCCATTCTGCGAAAGTTCTTCCCTCTCTGAAATCTCATAAACAACAATAACTTTACATTCACCTTTTTCCGGTGGGTAGATCCGCAACTGTTTGATCTGATCCATGCCCCTGAAAATCTTATTTTCAAGATAAAGAAAGTTCTCATGGATCTGATACGTTTCTTCCATATATCTTTTTAATGCTTTTGGAAGGGACAGACGGACTTTTTCTGTGTCCCATTCATGTACAATTCCCATCTGCATATAGGTAATGGGGATACTTTCCTGTTTAAACCGCGGTGGTCTGGGATTCTCAATCCCTCCGGATCTTTTCAAGGCGTAAAAAGATTTCCATGCTTTATCCAGCAGCTTGCAGACTTCCTGGGCTGTCTGAGATGGAAGCTGTTTATACCACAGATCCTCTCTATGGGATTTTTTCTGATAATACCAGTCCGGGTATTTCTCCATTCCCATTTCTTTGTAATGCTGACGTTCGTAATTACAGACATTCCAGAGCTTGGATGCCGCATAACACATATGTCCGATGACGTTTGCATATTCCTGACTGACCTTTATGGATGTTTTCTTTGACAACAGCATTTCCCACCTCTATGATCTCAATAAGCTTTACTCTGATGCTCAATATATCTGCGGATATTTTCTTCCGACACAGACCCGACCGTTTCCACATAATAGGAATGGTTCCACAGCTCTCCTTTCCAAAGCTGTTCTCTTATTTCCGGAAAACGTTCGAATAATTTCCTGCCGGTGATCCCTTTCAGATATTTCACGATCGCAGTTATGGATAATTTGGGAGGAGCAGACACAAAACAGTGCACATGGTCTCCTTCCCCGCATTCAAACAAATGGACGGTAAAACCTTTATCCGCTGCGATCTCCTGCACCAGCTCCTGAAGATATGCTTCAATCTCCGCATTCAATATCTTCCGCCGGTATTTCACTGACCATACCATATGGTAATTAATATTGCACACACAAGTGCGGTAATGTATAAGATTCTCCTTCATACATATAGTATAGCATAGTATTAAGAATATCACAATAAAATGCCGAACATATTTTCTTTTTTAATAAAGCTGGATACAGCATTTTTTAGTAAAAAAATAAATATATTTTACTTATAATGTGCAGATATGCACAGTTTACGCTTTCATCTCGGCAATTGAATTACCGAGGATTCCCGCTTATCTTCCTAAA
>NZ_QTYB01000035.1 GCF_003461955.1 Ruminococcus sp. AM36-2AA
TACAGCCTTTAAATACATTGTCCGGCAGTTTCTCTATCCCTTCCGGTACTGTGATGCTCTTCAGCTTACTGTCCCCACTGAAGATCCCCTCTCCTGCGCTGGACAGGCTCTTCGGATAATTGATACTGTCCAGGCTGGTACAGTCGGCAAAACTGTATCTTCCAAGCGTTTCCACCGTATCCGGCAGCTGCACGTTCTTAAGACCTGTACACTTATTAAAGCCCCAACTTCCGATCGTCGTAAGCCCTGATGGCAGGTTGATCGTCTTAAGTCCCGTACATCCCTCCAGTGATCCTCCCCCGATCTCCTTCAGGCTCTCTGGCAGTATGATCTCTGTAAAGTTTCCACAGTTTTTAAATACATCTCCCGGCAGTTTCTCTACTCCCTCAGGCACAGTGATCCTCTTCAGTTTGATATCCCCTGCAAAAATACTCTCCCCAGCATTGGACAGGTTTTCCGGGTAATTGATGCTTTCCAGGTTTTTACATTCGGCAAACGCGTTCCTTCCCAGGCTCGCTACACCTTCCGGCAAAGTCACATGTGTAAGTCCTGTACAATTATAAAGGCCCCAGCTCCCGATCGCCGTAAGTCCGGACGGCAGACTGATCTCAGTAAGCCCTGTACAGCCTTCCAGCGAACTTCCACCGATCTCCTTCAGGCTCTCCGGCAGTATGATCTCTGTAAAGTTCCCGCAGTTTTTAAATACATTTCCCGGCAGTTTCTCCACTCCCTCAGGCACAGTGACCCTCTTCAGTTTACTGTCTCCCTCAAAGATGCTTTCTCCCGCACTGGTCAGTCCCATCGGATAGTTGATACTTTCCAGGTTGGTACATCCGGCAAATGCATTTCTTCCTATACTTGTCACACTATCCGGCAGCGTTACGCTGGTCAGGCCTGTACAGTTATTAAAACTCCAGGTCCCGATTTCTGTCAGGCTTCCCGGAAATTCCAGTCCTTTCAGTGAAGTACATCCCTCAAATGCACTTCC
>NZ_QTYB01000036.1 GCF_003461955.1 Ruminococcus sp. AM36-2AA
ACCGGAAGGGATAGAGAAACTGCCGGACAATGTATTTAAAGGCTGTACAGGATTTACAAAAATCAATCTTCCATCGACACTGACAATAGTTGGAGCCAGTGCTTTTGAAGGAATAGGACTGGAAAGGCTGGTATTGCCGGATAAAGTGACTGCTATAGGCGCTTATGCATTCTGTAACTGTGGGAAGCTGGAGCATATCTGGATTGGGGAAAATGTAAAAAATATACATGACAGGAGTTTTGAAGGCTGCAATAAGGATAAGCTGGTCATTCATGGTAAGGAAGGGTCTTATGCACAGCAGTGGAGTACGGAAAAAGGGTACAAATTTGTGACAGATCCAGTTGGCCAGACAGACCTTATCTTAAAAGGAAAGGTTACAGAACAGGGAGTGGGTGTTTCAGGGATACGTGTGGATGTTTATAACTGTAACCGTGCAAAAATCATCTACACTGACTATACCGATGAAAACGGAGAGTGGTCATATGGAGAGGCGGAAGCTGGAAATCGGTACCGGATCCGATATTCAAATGCGAGATATAAATTTGAAAAAAATGACATAGAGATCACAGTAAATGAGAACAGTGAAATACCGGAAGTAAAAGTAACAGTTGTTTCCGGGATACCGGATGAAAATGCTGGGACAGATTTCACATATGCACTGATAAACGCAAACCTGGTAAAGATTACAGGATATCAGGGGAACGGAGATACTGTAGTGATACCGGCAGAGATAGACGGCCATGAAGTCCAGAGCCTTGGAAATAACGTATTTCGAGGGAATAACGGGATCAGAATGGTGGTTCTGCCGGAAGGAATGGAGGAGATAGGGGCAGAAGCATTTAAAAACTGTACACAGCTTTCCAGTGTTCTTTTTTCTACGACAATAAGAAAAATAGGGGGAAGTGCATTTGAGGGATGTACTTCACTGAAAGGACTGGAATTTCC
>NZ_QTYB01000037.1 GCF_003461955.1 Ruminococcus sp. AM36-2AA
GGAGCAACGATTGAAACGATACGGCAGTATATAGAAAGCCAGGGTGAGAAGAATGAACCGCGCCGTAAAAATAAGGATCTATCCAAATAAAGAGCAGAGAGTTCAGATAGAGCAAACAATCGGCTGCAGCCGCTTTATCTATAACCAGATGCTTGCAGATAAGATCAGCTATTACCAGAAAGAAAAAAAGATGCTCCGGAACACACCGGCCGGATATAAAAAGGAATATCCATGGCTGAAGGAGGTGGATTCCCTTGCCCTGGCGAATGCGCAGCTGCATCTGGAAAGTGCGTTCCGGAAGTTTTTTCGGGAACCAGCCTGCGGATTTCCACGTTATAAATCAAAGAAGCATGCAAGAAATTCATATACGACCAATGCACTAAACGGAAATATCCTTTTGCAGGATACCCATCTGAAACTTCCAAAGATGTCCGTCATAAGGATAAAACTTCACCGTCAGATTCCATCAGACTGGAAACTGAAGTCTGTAACTGTGAGCCGTGAGCCATCCGGGAAATATTTTGCCAGTCTTTTGTTCTACTGTGAGAACCAAACAGTGGAAAAAAGACCGGCAGAGAGATTTCTTGGGATCGATTTTGCCATGCAGGGAATGTGTGTATTTTCTACAGGAGAAAGAGCCGGGTACCCTATGTTTTACAGAAAAGCAGAGAAAAAACTTGCAAGAGAACAGAGAAAGCTCTCCCACTGTGAAAAAGAAAGCCGGAACTATCAGAAACAGAAAAAAAGGGTAGCTTTATGTCATGAAAAGATAAAGAACCAGAGAAAAGATTTCCAGCATAAGCTCAGCAGGGAGCTTGCGGAAAGATATGATGCAGTATGTGTGGAAGATCTGAATCTGAAGGGAATGTCCGGAAGGCTGCACCTTGGGAAAGGTGTGCAGGATAACGGGTACGGGCAGTTTCTGTTCATG
>NZ_QTYB01000038.1 GCF_003461955.1 Ruminococcus sp. AM36-2AA
TTCTCAAAGGCAATGCAGAAAGAGCCAGTTGCAAATACGGAGGAAGTGTAATGCCGGAGGGAGTGGAGTTTCCATTCCCTTCATTGCTTTTTTATGAAGGGCGCACTTATGGACAACCAGAGGTCGTCCGTATAAGTTTGCCACAGGTGGCAACCGGTCTGCGCTTACGCTTGCCGGGCTCGTTCCGTCGGCGGGGCTTTCAGCCAGACCTGCTCATGCCGCAGGAGGCACTCTTCGCCAGAGGGGCACATTCCATGCAGGCTGTTATGCACAGGGCACTCTTACGCAGAGGGTGCTCCGGCAGATACCATTTTCTTTTAGGAAAAACGTTACCTGCCGGAAATCAAAGCCGGATACGGCAGAATGGGGGAAACGGAGCATGGCGATTTTTCATTATACAGTAAAGATTGTTGGACGCAGCAAAGGAAAATCCATCATATCGGCGTCTGCTTATCTCAATGGCGATGTGATGAAAAATGAAGAAACAGGCAGGATCAGCTACTATACTTCAAAAAAAGAAGTCGTTTATACCAGCCTGCTGATGTGTGAAAATGCACCACAGGAATGGCAGAATGTACCTGCTGAAAATATCAGACGGTTCCAGAAATCTGTCCGATATAAAAGGGCAGATAACCAAAATGCTGCACTGGAAAAATTCAAACTTACTTTTCAGAAGCAGCGTTTATGGAATGAAGTCTTGAGGATAGAAAAAAGTTCAGATGCACAACTCGGCAGGTCATTTGAGTTCTCACTTCCGAAAGAATGGAGCCGACAGGAACAGATTGATTA
>NZ_QTYB01000039.1 GCF_003461955.1 Ruminococcus sp. AM36-2AA
ATTGGAAAGATATTTTCATAAAGAGATTGCAAGGGTGCAGGCACAATGGTATGGACAGCAGTCTGTGAAGGGAATAAAACATCCAGTCACATCAAAACATATTCGCAGATTATATCAGAAAAAGCAGAACTCGGTAACGGATTATCTACACAAGATCACAAGATACTTTGCAAAATACTGCCGTGAACAGGGAATTACCTGTGTTGTGGCAGGGGATATCCGGAATATCCGGAAAGGAAAAGACCTGGGACACAGAACAAACCAGAAGTTCCACAATCTGCCGTATAACAGGCTCTATAGCATGATGGAATATAAGCTTAAGATGTACGGGATCCGTTTTGTAAGACAGGAAGAAAGCTATACCAGCCAGTGCAGTCCGCTGTCACCAGAGGTGGAAAAAAGATATGCACAGCCATGCAACCGAAAACAAAGGGGACTGTACAGGGACAGAAACCGGAAGTATAACGCAGATGCTGTAGGTGCATATAACATCCTGAGAAAATATCTCTCCGTATCCGGAGAGAAAAAGGAACTGTCCGTAACCGGACTAAAAACGCCAGAAATAATAAAAGTAGCTGTATAGCTCTAAAGAGCAAACAGTAGTGGTGTCATGGACGCACCCTGAAAAGGCGGTATCCCGCCTTAATTCAGATGCTCTGGTAACTCAGTTGCCGAGTAGTTCAC